>CAISEB010000029.1 GCA_903884235.1 uncultured Pseudomonadota bacterium | reverse complement strand
GCGCTCGACGGGCGCAGCGCGGCGGCGAGCGCGGCGAGCAGCAGCGCGGCGGCGAGCGCGAAGCCCGCGGCCGTGATGCGCCGGATGCGCGCCTCGCGTGGCGCGACCTGCAGTCCGTCGTAGCGCTCGAGCGCCGCCTCGACGACGGTGCGCGCGCGGGCCAGCGAATACGGCCGATGCATGAACCGGAACAGGCGCCCGTCGCCGAGCGCCGGGGCGAGCGCAGCCTCGTCCTCGCGGGCACCGACGGCGATCATCTGCAGCTCCGGGAACTGCAGTGCGAGGTGCTCGACGAGGCGCGCACAGTGTGTGCCCGGTACGGCGGCGTCGACCACGAGCACGGCGGTGTGTTCCTGCAGCAGCAGGTCGGCGAGCGCGGCCGGCGTCGCGACGACCATCACGGAGCGCGCGGGCGTCGCACGGCGCAGCGTGTCGGCGAGCGCGTCGTCGTGCGTGACGACGGCGACCGTGCGACGCGTCGCGACCGGCGGCCCGATGGCGCGTGCGGGCGCGGCACCGGCACTGCGGTTCCGTGCCAGCGCCGCGGAATTCGGCGAGGTCATGGTGCTGGTCCTCACAGGACGGCGCCGGGCGCCCTCCGCTGTCTCGTGGGCGCGCGGCTCTGTCGGCCCCGCTGATCCACCCCACCGTGATCGTCCCAGAGGCCGGGCGTTGCAAACGAGAGACAGGTCACGGCAGGCCGTCCGCAGAGCGTGAACAGCGTCAAAAATCCGATGCGGGACGGTGGCTTATGTCGCCTGGCCAGTCGTCCGGACGGTCCGGTGTGTGGCTCCGGCGCGTCACGTAAGTCATTGATAAAACATGTTTTTGTGGCGCTGCGGCATCGTCAGAACGCTCGACAGCCGCCGCAACCCGGAGCAGGATGTGCCTCCACGGGCGCCGGGGCATCACTGCCCGGTGAGCGACAAAAAGAAAACCGACGGGGATTGCAGCATGGCCTTCAAAGTCCTGGTCAAGTCTCGTCTGCCCGCATCGATGCGCGGCCAACTCGAGGCGCTCCTGTTCTTCAATGCGGGACAGCACCGCATGCGGGCGGCGATCGCCGCGACCATCGAGCGCTACGGACTGCCGGAACTCGTCGAGGACGCCGGCTGGCTGCGCATCGATGTCGCGGGCAGCCGCGAGGTGCAGACGCTGTATGCCGTGCACGAGGAGAACGGACGCGAGCGTCCGGTCGGCGTGATCGTCTACGCGCGCGACGGCTTCGACCACATCACCGTGCTGCACGTCGGCGTCGCGCGTGACTACGCGGCGGGTGGCTGGTATGCCGGCGAGCGCGTCCTGCAGCGCATGATGCAGCACATCCGCGAAGTCGCGCGGCGCACCTCCGGCGTGCGGCACGTCGCGGTGGCCTATCGGGAGAACCGTCTGCGATCCGCGACGGCTTGAGGCCGCTCACCGACCCTCGGTTCGGCGATAAGATGCCGGGATGCCGTCCAGCCCGGGGTCCATCGCCATGAAGCTCATTCGCCTGCCGTTCCTGCTGCTCGCCTGCGTGTTCGCGCTCGCGCCCGTCGCCTCCCATGCCGCCTCGCGCCAGGAAATCGACGCCAAGGTCCGCGAAGCGGTCGAGACGCTCTACAAGACCTCGTCGGCGGCGAAGGAACTCGCCGGCCACGCCAGCGGCATGCTGGTGTTCCCCGCCGTGTACAAGGGTGGCATCGGCATCGGCGGCGAATACGGCGAGGGCGCGCTGCTGGAGGGCGGCCACATTGCCGGTTACTTCAACATCATCTCCGCCTCGGTTGGCTTCCAGCTCGGGGCCCAGCGCAAGAGCGTCGTGATCCTGTTCATGACCGCCGAGGCGCTGAAGCGCTTCGAGGACGTCAAGGGATTCAAGATCGGCGTCGACGGCTCGGTCGCCATCGCCACGCTCGGCACGGGCGGCGGGATCGACAGCGAGACCGCGCAGAAGCCGGTCATCGGCTTCATCTATTCGAACCAGGGGCTGATGTACAACCTGACGCTCGAGGGCTCGAAGATCACGCGCATCCACAAGAAGTGACGCGCGTGCGGGCCGCTCAGCGTGGCGTGTTCCCGTTGCCGGAGCCGGGCGTGGCGCTCGCCATGCCGCCGGTCAGCGCGAGCCGCATCGCCGCCTCGACCGACATGTCGATGGGCTCGACCGCGTGCTTCGGCAGGTACAGCGTCACGCCGCCGAGCATGTAGCTGAGCGGGAAGTAGACCGCGACGAGGTCGACGCCACCGGCCTGCTTCTCGAGTTCCGGCAGGTGGTCGCGGGTTACGAAGCCGAGCATCCGCGCCTCGCCGACGTGCCAGACGACCACGCTCTGCAGGTCGCGCTTGTTCTCGCTCGAGGGCAGCAGGCGCGTGACGTCGCGCACCGCGCCGTAGACGGTCTTCACGAGCGGGATGCGACCGAGGAACTCCTCCCACACCGACAGCGCACGCCGCACGATGTAGGCGTTGACCAGCGAGCCGGCGACGAACAGCACCAGCAGCCCCGCGAGGATGCCCATCCCGGGCCGATAGTCCGCAGGCGGGATGATCGAGGTGATCAGGCCATGCATCAGCGACTCGGCCGAGCGTGCCAGCCACCACACTGCGTAGATCGTCAGGCCGATCGGCAGGACCGCGGCCAGGCCTTTCATCAGGATGTTGGTCAGGGCTTTCATGGCGTGCTCGCGCGGCGGGACTGGGCCGGCACGCATAGTGTGACACGGGACGGGACCCGGCGCGCCGGACCGCGGCGGGTTGGCCGCCCGGAAATCGCGTAACATCGCCTCGTCCCGCACTGCTGGAGCCGAACGCCGTGCCCCTGACCCTCGACGCCGCAACCCCGGCCGACATGCCGACGCTGATGGTGCTCATTGGCGAGCTCGCGGAATTCGAGCGCCTCGCGCACGAGGTGGTCGTCACCGAGGCGAGCCTCGCCGAGGCGCTGTTCGCCGCGCGGCCCGTCGTCGAGACCGTGATCGCCCGCGTCGACGGCGAGGTCGCCGGCTTCGCGATCTATTTCCACAACTTCTCGACCTTCCTCGGTCGCTCGGGCCTGTGCATCGAGGATCTCTACGTGCGCCCCGCGTTCCGCGGCCAGGGCGTCGGCCGTGGCCTGTTCGGACACCTCGCGCGCCTCGCCGGCGAGCGTGGCTGCGGCCGCATGGAGTGGTCGGTGCTCAACTGGAACCGTCGGGCGATCGGCTTCTACGAGTCGCTCGGCGCGCGCCCGGTCAACGACTGGACCGTGTACCGGCTCGATCGCGCGGCGCTCGACGCCCTGCAGGGCCCCGGTCCCGGCTGAACCCGCCCCCGGCGTCACAGGAAGGAGTCCCGTGCGCATCGTCCTGCCGAGCGTCCTGCTCATCGCGATCGCCACCGGCACCGCCTGGGGCGCCCCGCCGCCGCCCGCGGCGCCCGACATCGAGCCGGATGCGTTGATCAGCCGCCAGGCGACCGGCGACGAGGGCCTCGTGATCCTCGACGTGCGCACCGCGGAGGAGTTCAGCGCCAGCCACATCCCGGGCGCGATCAACGTGCCGCACGACGCGCTCGAGGCGCGCCTGTCCCAGCTGCCCGAGCTGCGCGACCGCGACGTCGTCGTCTACTGCCGCAGCGGGCGGCGCGCGGCGCTCGCGCTCGAGGTGCTGAAGCGGCACGGCTACTCGCGCCTGCTGCACCTGTCCGGGGACATGGAGGCGTGGACGCAGGCGTCGCGCCCGGTCGAGCGATCGGCCCCCTGAGGCCCTCGCGCCGGGGCCGTGCCCAGCCGCGGCGGCGCGCCGCGATTGTCGCAGGGCCTCGATCCGGGAGCCGCGTGCGCCGAGGTCGAGCTCGACGCGAGCGATCCCCTGGCCCGATGCGCAAAAATTGCAAATGAGGCAATCGACCGATCCCGGCGCGGTGCAGCCGCGTGGGGCCGCCGGGCGCCGCCTGCAGGGATCCATTCGGGATCCCGAGCGCGTCGCGCCCGGCTGCGCGAGGGCTCCGGCGGGCCCGGCCACCTCGGGCGCTAGCCGCCGACCTCGAGCATGATCTTGCCGACGTGCGTGCTCGACTCCATCAGGCGATGTGCCGCGGCGGCCTGTTCCAGCGGGAACGCGGCGTGCACGACCGGTCCGCAGCGTCCGGCGCCGAGCACCGGCCAGACCTGCTCGCGCAGGGCCTGCGCGAGCGCTCCCTTTTCCACCGTCGACCGCGGTCGCATCGTCGAGCCGGTGATCACGAGGCGGCGCTGCATCACGCGCGTGAGGTCGAACTCGGCGACGCGCGCGCCGTGCATCGTCGCGACCTGCACGAGCCGGCCGTCCGTCGCGAGGCAGCGCAGGTTGCGGTCGAAATAAGGCGCACCGACGATGTCGAGCACGATGTTCACGCCGCTGCCACCCATGAGCGTGGCGATGCGCTCCGCGAAGTCCTCGCTGCGGTAGTTGATCGCGGCATCGGCACCGAGCGCGACGCACGCCGCACACTTCGCGTCGCTGCCGGCGGTCGCGTAGACGCGGGCGCCGAATTCCCGGGCGAGCTGGATCGCCGTGACGCCGATGCCGCTCGTGCCGCCGTGCACGAGCACCGACTCGCCGCGGGCCAGGCGCCCGTGCACGAACAGGTTCGCCCAGACGGTGAAGTAGGTCTCCGGCAGCGCCGCCGCACGCAGTGCATCGAAGCCGGTCGGCCAGGGCAGGCACTGGGACGCCGGCGCCACGCAGTACTCGGCGTAGCCCCCGCCGTTGGTGAGCGCGGTGACGCGATCGCCGACATGCCACTGCGGCACTTCGATGCCGACCGCCGCGACGTGGCCGGCGACCTCGAGGCCGATCAGCGGGCTCGCGTCCGCCGGCGGCGGATAGCGCCCTTCGCGCTGCAGGATGTCCGGACGGTTGACGCCGGCGGCCGCGACGCGGATCAGCACTTCATTCGCGCGCGGCACCGGCACGGGCCCCGTCGTGATCTCGAGCACGTCCGGGCCGCCGGGGGCCGTCGCCACGATCTGGCGCATCGTCGTCGGAATATCGGCGGAAGCGGTCAAGGCGGGCTCCAGGCGGGGTGGCGGACGGCGCGATCCTACGCCGGATCGCCGCCGATTGCGTGCGTGACGGCGTGCCGCCAGCGCTCGGTCTTGACGGCGAGCGACATGGCCGCGTGCGCGGGGCTCGTGGAGGGCAGCTCGACGAGCGTGAGCGACCGCGCGCGCGGCGGCAACCCGGGCAGCACGTGGCGCCGGTACAGCGCCGCCGCGGTGCGGCCGTTGAAGAGCACCGTGCCGATCGCCTGATGCGCGCCGAGGAACGCCGCGAAGTCGTTGCTCACGATGCTGTCGCGCTCGATGTCCGCATCGAGGCTGCCGACGCGCCGGGCCGCGGCGCATACGTCCCAGAGCGCGATGCGGGCCGCGTCGAGTCGCGCGAGGCGCGCGGTGTACGGCAGCCCCGGGCCGGCGCCGGCGATCGCGCCGAGGATGGTCCAGAAGGCGTTCCTGGGCTGCGCGTAGTACTCGCGCCGGCGCAGCGACTCCGCCCCCGGCAGCGAGCCGAGCACGAGCACGCGCGCGGCCGGCGTCGCCACCGGCGGGAAGCCGGCATGGCTCACGCGTTCGGTGTCCGCGATCGCAGGCTCGAGGGCAGTGCGACGAAGTCGTCGGTGCGCCCGAGCGCCTCCAGCGACGCGGCGATCTCGGCAGGCGGCAGGATCAGCTTGCGGGCGGCGAGGTCGAGCCAACCGCCGGTGCTGTCGAGGCGCGCCGCGAGCGCGCCATCGGCGCGGTAGAACTCGTTGCGAAGCCGGAATCGGCTGCCGTCCTCGGCGACGCCGGCGAGCGCGAGCGTCGCACGCAGCGGCGCGAGCAGGCCGACCTCGCGGTGGTAGCGCACCTCGTCGCTCATGATTACCGGGCCGATCCGCCGCCGGCCGAAATCGGCGGTGTCGAAGCCCGAGCGGGCGAACCACATCAGCCGGACGTCGACCGCCTTCTCGAGACAGGCGGTGTTGCGCATGTGGCCATTCATGTCCATGTCCTGCCAGCCCGTCGTCATCGCCACTTCGAAGCTCATGGGGCCCTCGCGTCGCGCATTTCCGGAGAAGCGAACTCTAGCGTCGCGCGCCATGTCGGGGAAATGCGGGCCTGCCGGCCCCGCCGGTCGCTCCTCGCACGCGGGACGCGCGCGGCCGGCGGGATCAGGTCGGCGGCGGCGCGCCCGGTGGGTCGTATTCCTGCAGGCCGACGACCAGGAAACCCGGCCCGCCGTGCACCCCGAGCGCCGCGCCGCAGGGCACGAGCCAGCTCTGCTCGATGCCCGGGTGCCGGGCCGTGAGCGCCTCCAGCACGCGACGTCCGTCCACGGGCGCCTCGCCATGGCCGACGATCAGCCGGTATCGCCGGCCGGCGACGATGCGCCGGTCGACGAAGCGGACGAACTTGCCGACGCGGTCGCGGCGTCCGAACAGCGCGCCGCCGATACCGACCTGCCCGTCCTCTGAGATCGCGAGCAGCGGCGAGATCCGCAGCAGGTTCGCGAGCGTGCGGGCGATCGCCGGCACCCGGCCGCCGCGCACGCCGTAGTCGAGCGTCGGCAGGTAGGCGAAGGTACGCGTCCGCGGCAGCACCGCGCGCACGGCGGCGGCGACGGCGGCGGCGTCCATGCCGGCGTCGGCACACTCGGCGGCGTACATCGCGACGAGGCCCTGGCCTGCCGAGGCGTTGCGGGTGTCGATCACCGTCACGCGCTCGCGCGCCGCGACGCGACCGGCCGCGGACTCCGCCGCCTGGCGCGTGCCGCTCGCGCGGCCTGTCAGGTTCAGCGAGACCACCGCGTCGTGGTGCGAGGACAGGAACTCGAACGCACGCCGGAAGTCGCCCGCGGGCGGCTGCGAGGTCTTCGGATGGACGTCGCTGGCGGCGAGCATCCGGTAGAACTCCTCCGGGCCGAGGGTCACCTTGTCGAGGAAGCCCTTGTCGCCGAAATGCAGGCGCACCGGGACCAGGTGGATGTCGAGGCGCTCGAGCTCCTCGTCCGGGATGTCGGCCGCCGAATCGGTGACGATCGCGACCCGGCGGCGCTTCGCGTGCAGCGTCGATTCCTGCTGGCGCTGCATGTCGTCGGCCTTCTCGCCGCTCACGGTGCCGAACGTCGCGGCGATGCGGAACACCTCGCCCGGATCCCGCGCATGCACGTGGATGCGGGTCTTGCGCTGCGTGCCTGCGACGACGAGGCTCGAGCCGACCGCCGCCAGCTGCTCGCGAAGCTGGCGCCGGTCGATCGCGTCGCCGCTGACCAGGCACTCGGTGCACCAGCGGTGCTCGAGGCACGCCTCGCCGCCGGCGGAATCGTGCTCGGAGGACACCGCGTCGAAGCGCACGTCGCTCTCGTCGAGCTGGCCCGTCTCGAGGTAGCAGGCGATGCCCTCGAGCAGCTCGACGAAGCCCGCGGCTCCGGCATCGACGACATTCGCGCGGTGCAGCACGTCGAGCTGGTCTCGCGTCGCCTCGAGCGAGACGCGCGCACGGGCGACGGCGTGGCCGAGCAGTGCACGGAAGTCCGCGGCACGACTGCCCGCGTAGGCGCCGAGGTCGTTCGCGACATCCTGCAACACCGTGAGGATCGTGCCCTCGCGCGGCTCGGCGAGTGCCTCGCGCGCGTAGCGCGCGCCGCCCTCGACCGCGGCGGCGAACTCCACCGGCGTCAGTTCCGCGAGATGGCCGACGCGATCGCCGACGCCGAGCAGGAACTGCGCGAGGATCGCGCCGGAATTGCCGCGCGCACCGTCGAGCGCCGCGTCGGCGACCTCGGTCAGCAGTCGCCCGGCATGGTCCGCCGGGCGCTTCAGCACGCCGAGCACGGCGGCCATCGTCAGCGCGAGGTTGGTGCCGGTGTCGCCATCGGGGACCGGGAATACATTGATGCGGTCCAGGTGCTCCTGGCGCTCGAGCAGGCGGTGGACGCCGGCGCGCAGCGCGCGGCCGAGCTCCACGGCGTCCAGCCGTGTGATCACGGCTTCTGGCATTGTCTTCGACCCCCTCGATGGCCGCGCGGTCACTCCCGCGTCAGCGTGAACCTCGTCCCCTGGCGGTTGAGCACCACGCCCTCGGGCGTGATCTGCTCGACGAGCATGCCTTCCTTCAGCACGCCGCCCTCGTGGACGCGCTGCCCGTTGATGATCGCGAAGCGCTGCGCGGGGACGGGGCTATAGACGTGCAGGTCGATGTTGAGGGGCGGCATCACGGCGACGACGGCCGCCGGCAGCTGGCGCAGCGTCGGCGGCAGGCCGGGCGTCGGCGCGGCGCGCACCGGGAGGCCGTACTTCGGCGCGGGCGGCGCGCCCTCGAGTGGCGCGGCATCGGGCACCGGGGCGTGGGTGACCGGGGGCGGCTCCAGCGCCTCCGGCGACGGATCGGCGGCCTCGGCGGCGAGCGGGCGCACGCGACCGGATTCGCCGATCGTCGGCGCGGCGCGGGTCGCCGGCGTAACCGGCGCCACGGCGACGGGTGTCGGGACCGGGACCGGGGCCGCGGCGGGCGCGGGCGCGCGCAGCAGCAGCCAGCCGAGGATCGCGGCGTTGACGAGCACCAGCACGCCGAAGCCGGCGAGGATCCAGGCGAGCATCGGTCGCGTGCTGCGCGCGACTTGCGTCTCGACGAGGCCGGGCAGGGCACGGCGCTCGCGTTCGTGCTCGGACTTGCGCAGCGCGTCGAGGATGAACGACATCAGCTGCCACTCCGGCCGAGCGTCGGCGTCCCGGGCAGGCCGACGAGCGCGTCGAGCACCACCTGCGTCTGCACGCCGGCGATGCCATCGACGTTCAGTCGATGGCTGCGCTGGAACTCCTCGACGCCGCGTTGCAGCGCGGCGTCGTACAGGTCCGTGGCGCCGACCGCGGATTCGCCGCGCGCGACCGCGAGTCCCTGCCGCAGCCAGCGCACCTCCGGTCCGCGCATGCCCGGCCTGAGCAGCTTCGGCAGCGGCAGCGGCGGGCGCCACAGCAGCAGGAAGTCGCCGAGCCAGTAGCGCTCGACGTCGAGGATGTCGGCGTCGACCGCCGCGCCGCCGGCATCGAGACGCACGTGTCGCTCGTCGAGCGCGGTGACGACGACCTGGTGCTCGACGCCATCGGGCGTCGTCAGCGCGACGATCGCGGGGCGGTTGAAGAGTCGCAGCTGCGCGAGGCTGCCCTTGTCGGCGAGGCACTCGAGCCCTTCGGCGAGCGCCTGCTCGCACGGGCGGTCACCCAACGCGCGGAACGACCCGCCCCACAGCGTGAACAGCCGGGCGAAGGCGGCATCGGTGCCGGTGTCGGCCTTGTGCGCGGCGAGGAACGCGGCGACGGGAGCCGTGGCGGCCGCCGTCGCCACCGGGGCGGGCGCCGCCGCGACGGTCGCCGCCGGCACGGGCGCGGTGGGTGCCGCACGCGCGGCGCTGAACAGGTCTTGCTCGCCGAAGGCGACGACGGCG
>CAISEB010000028.1 GCA_903884235.1 uncultured Pseudomonadota bacterium | reverse complement strand
GCTGCGGCGCCTGCCGCCGCGGCGACCGATGCGGCCCCGGCCGCCGCGGCAGCGGCAGATGCGGCGCCCGCCGCGGCCGCGCCCACGCAGCCGAACAAGGGCGACACGGCCTGGATGCTGACCTCGACCGCGCTCGTGCTGCTGATGTCGGTGCCGGCGCTGGCGCTGTTCTACGGCGGCCTCGCCCGCCAGAAGAACATGCTGTCGGTCCTGATCCAGGTGTTCGTCGTGTTCTCGCTGATCACGGTGCTGTGGTGCGTGTACGGCTACTCGCTGGCCTTCACCGAGGGCAACGCGTTCATAGGCGGGTTCAGTCGCCTGTTCCTGAACGGCACCTTCGACCCGGCCACCGGCGCGTTCTCGATGGCCGCGACGTTCAGCAAGAACACGCCGCTCTACGAGCTCGTGTTCGTGGCGTTCCAGGCGACGTTCGCCGCGATCACCTGCTGCCTGATCCTCGGCTCGATCGTCGAGCGCGTGAAGTTCTCAGCGGTGCTGATCTTCGTGACGATCTGGTTCACGATCAGCTACCTGCCGATCGCGCACATGGTCTGGTTCTGGCCCGGCCCTGACGCGTTCACGGATCCCGCGAAGAGCGACGCGGTCACCGCGACCGGCGGCCTGCTGTGGCAGTGGGGCGCGCTCGACTTCGCGGGCGGCACCGTGGTGCACATCAATGCCGGCGTCGCCGGTCTTGTCGGCGCGATCATGCTCGGCAAGCGCGTCGGCTTCGGCAAGGAATCGATGGCGCCGCACAGCCTGACGATGACCATGATCGGCGCCTCGCTGCTGTGGTTCGGCTGGTTCGGCTTCAACGCGGGTTCCGCGTACGAAGCCAACGGCTCCGCGGCGCTCGCGTTCATGAACACCTACCTCGCCACCGCCTGCGCGGTGCTGTCGTGGCTGTTCGGCGAGTGGGCGCTGAAGGGCAAGCCCTCGCTGCTTGGCGCGGCCTCGGGCGCGGTGGCCGGTCTCGTCGCGATCACGCCGGCGGCCGGCAACGTCGGCATCCCGGGCGCCTTCGCCATCGGCCTGATCGCCGGCCTCGTCTGCCTGTGGGGCGTCACGGGCCTCAAGAAGGCGATCAAGGTCGACGACTCGCTCGACGTGTTCGGCGTGCACGCGGTGGGCGGCATCACCGGCGCGCTGCTGACCGGCGTGTTCAACTCGCCCGCACTCGGTGGCCCGGGCTTCGTGACCGACTGGGTCACGGGCAAGAGCGGCTACACCTCGATCCTCGAGCAGACGATCGTCCAGGCGAAGGCCGTCGGCTTCACGATCGTGTGGACGGCGGTTGCGGCGTTCATCGCGTTCAAGATCGCGGACCTGATCGTCGGCCTGCGCGTCACCGAAGAGGAAGAGCGCGAAGGTCTCGACACGAGTTCGCACGGCGAGCGCGCCTACAGCTGATCCTCCAGTCCAGGACCCCCTCGGGGCGGGCTTCGGCCCGCCCTTTTTTTTGACCGCCGACGCGCCTGCCGGTCGTCGTCAGGCCTGCCGCGGCAACTACGGATTGCGCGGCGCCAGGATTGCGGAATCACCTGCTCCCGGAAGCGCAGCGTAGCGCCGCGAACCGGCGCCGGCGCGAAAGGGCCTTTCGGCAAACCCGTACGCGCGCGATGCGCGACTGCGGCGTCGACGTAGTCGCACCGGGCTGACAGGTGCGGTGTCAAAGCTCCGGATTTACGCGGATGACAGCGGCGCGGGGAATGCGCAGCCTCAGTACCCAAGCGCTCGGCATCGATGCGTGGCACGTCGCAATGGCGCGCCCGCACGGCCGGGACGACGCCGTCAGGGAGCTGTCATGAGTGCCGAAACCGATCGGCCGCGGGTCTACATCGTCGACGGCGACGACAATGCACGCCGGGCCTACCGCCAGCTGTTGCAGTCGCTCGGCTACATGATCGAGGACTTCGCGACCGGGTCGAGCTTCCTTGCCGCCGCGGACCTCGAGTCCGCCGGCTGCGTCGTGCTCGACTCGCACCTCGGCGAAATCAGCGGCGCGGACGTGCATGCGCGCCTGCGTGCCTCCGGCTCGCCGCTGTCGGTGGTGTTCGTCTGCTCCACCGGCGACGTCCCGTCCGCGGTCGCCTGCATGCGCAGCGGCGCCTCGCACTACCTGCTGAAGCCCATCCGCGAACAGCAGCTGCTGGACATCGTGAACCGGGCGCTGCGCAAGTCGGCGCTCGAGGCCGAGCACGCGCTGGCGCGCCGCGCGGTGCTCGCGCATCTCGCCCGGCTGACGCCCCGCGAGCGCCAGGTCCTGACGCAGCTGGTCGAGGGCGTGCAGTACGACCGGGTGTCAAGTTCGCTCGGCATCACCAAGCGCACGGTCGAGGCCCATCGCCGCCGGATCATGGAGAAGATGGGTGCCCGGACGTTGCCGCAGCTGCTGCAGCAACTGGCGCGGGTCGGCTGGCCGCCCAAGGCGGCCGCCCACCCCGAGCCCACCCACTAGACCCCCTCGCCCACCGCCGGGGCCGCTCGCGCGGCCTGGGTTCCCGTGGCCCGTCCGGCATGCGAGGATCTTCCCGCGGCCTCTGTGACCGAGTTCAACGGCGCCGCCACCCCGATGGAGGACACTGTCGGGGTCCCTGCCGCCATCGGCGCCGGCCAGAAGGAGCTCCGCGATGCACCCGACCGTCCCCGCACCGAGCCCGTCGCGGCTCCGGACCGGCCGCGTCCTCTGGGCCGCGGCGGCGCTCGCCCTCGTCGCCGTCCCGGCGTTCGCCGACGTCTACAAGTGGCTGGACCCCCAGGGTCGCATCCACTACACCGACCGACCGCCCCCGCCGGATGCGAAGCTCGTGTCCGTGGAGGCCGGTGGCGGCACCCACAGCCAGCATGCCGCGCCCCCGCCCGCCCCCGCGGCGGCGACGCCGGGCGGCCCGCAGCTACCGCCACCCTCGCCGACCGAGGCCGCGCGGCTCAAGAAGTCCGTCGATGCCGACGTCGCCGGTGCCCGCGCCGAGCAGTGCAAGACGGCGCAGGAGCACTACCAGAAGTACGTCACGTCGCGGAAGATCTTCCGCGAGGGACCGAACAAGGAGCGCGTCTACCTGACCGATGCGGAGGCGGACCTCGAGCGCGTCAGCGCCCGCCGCGACGTCGAGGAACTCTGCGGCGCCGCACCCGCGCAGTGACCCGACCGCGCCGCGCTTCCCCTCGCGGCGGTTTCGCGATTCACTAGGCGCCTCGCGCCCGAGGGCGCAGTCGTCCCGGAGATCGCGTGAAGACCGGATTCATCGGACTCGGCGCCATGGGCGTCGGCATGGCGCGCAACCTCGCCAGCAAGGGCCTGCTCGCAGGCGTGTGGAACCGCAGCGCGGCCAGGGCCGCGCAGATCGCGGCGGAGACCGGCACCCCGGCCGCGACCGACCCCGCGGCACTCGCCGCCAGCGCCGATGCCGTGGTGATCTGCGTCTCCGCCGATGCGGACGTCCTCGCCGTCGTCGATGCACTGCTGCCCTCGGCGCGGCCCGGACTGATCGTCATCGACTGCTCCACCGTCTCCGCCGCGACCGCGCGCGAGGCGGCCGCGCGCCTCGCCGGGCGCGGCGCATCGTTCCTCGACTGCCCGGTCAGCGGCGGGGTCGAGGGCGCCCGCGACGGCACGCTCGCGGTGATGTGCGGGGGCGACCCGGCCACGTTCGAGCGCGCCCGGCCGATCCTCGAGGCGATGGGCCGCACCGTCACGCACATGGGCCCGACGGGCTACGGGCAATCGACCAAGGCGACCAACCAGATCATGTGCGCGGGCGTCATCCAGGCGGTCTCCGAGGCGATGGCCTTCGCCCGGGCCGAAGGCCTGCCGCTGGAGAAAGTCATTGAAACGCTGGGTAAAGGCGCAGGATCTTCGTGGTATTTCGTCAATCGTGCGCCGTTCATGGCACGGGGCAGCTTTCCGGCCGGGTTTCGGGTCCGGCTCCATGACAAGGATCTCGGGATCTGCCACGACATGGCGGCCGCCCATGGCGTCGAGCTCCCGGTCGTCGAGGTCACGCGCGCGCACTACCGCGCGCTGATCGAGGCCGGGCACGGGGACGAGGACATCTCGACGATCGTGCGCCTCAAGGACGCGCTGTTCGACGCCGGCGGCGCCTAGCGAAACGCCCGGACGCCCCACTCGGCCCCCCTCCTCTGCCGGCGACCGAGCGCCGGCTCGCATGGCACAATTGAGACATGACGCAACTGAGAATCGCCACCCGCCGCAGCGCGCTCGCCCTGTGGCAGGCCAACCACGTCGCGGACCTGCTCCGCGCCCGCCACCCCGGACTCGAGGTGTCGCTCCTCCCGATCGTCACCACCGGTGACCGCATCCAGGATCGGCCGCTCTCCGAGGTCGGCGGCAAGGGCCTGTTCATCAAGGAACTCGAGGTCGCGATGGCCGAAGGCCGCGCCGAGCTCGCCGTGCACTCGATGAAGGACGTCCCGGCGGTGCTCCCGGACGGATTCGTGCTCGCCTGCGTCCTGCCGCGCGCGGACCCGCGCGATGCATTCCTCTCGCGCCGCCACCCGAATTTCGCCTCGCTGCCGCAGGGCGCGCGCGTCGGCACCTCCAGCCAGCGTCGCCAGAGCATCCTGCGCGCGCGCCGCCCGGACCTCGAGATCGTGCCGCTGCGCGGCAATGTCGACACGCGCCTGCGCAAGCTCGACGACGGCGAGTTCGACGCGATCATCCTCGCCGCGGCGGGCCTGACGCGCCTCGGCCTCGGCGCGCGGATCACCGAATACCTCGACACCTCGGTGTCGCTGCCGGCCGTCGGGCAGGGCATCGTCGGCATCGAATGCCGCGACGACCCGGCGATCCTGCAGTGGCTCACGCCGCTCGACGACGCGCCGACCGCCGAGTGCCTCACCGCGGAGCGCGCGCTCGCCGCCCGCCTCGAGGGGAGCTGCACCTCACCGATCGCCGGCTTCGCGCGCCATGCCCAGGCGGGACTGGAGCTTGCCGGCTTCGTCGGCTCGCCGGACGGCGCCGTCCACTTCGCCGATCGCATCGCCGGTTCCGCGGCGGACGCCGCGGGCCTCGGCATCGCACTCGCGGACCGGCTGCTCGCGGCCGGCGCCGGGGCGTTGCTCGACTCGCTGCGCGGCGAC
Source organism: uncultured Pseudomonadota bacterium (assembly GCA_903884235.1). Lineage (GTDB taxonomy): Bacteria > Pseudomonadota > Gammaproteobacteria > Steroidobacterales > Steroidobacteraceae > CAIKZZ01. Next base: position 72,840 of record CAISEB010000028.1, on the reverse strand, counting down.
CAGGCCCGTTGAGTCGTGGCGTCGCTGGCCGGCCTCGGGGTGCTCGTCACGCGGCCCGAGCCGCAGGCGGGCCCGCTCGCCCGCCGGCTGTCGGCGCTCGGCGCGAACGTCTACCGGCTGCCGGCCGTCGAGCTGCACCCGCGCGAGGACCGCGCCAGCCAGCGCGCGGCGCTCGGTCCGATCGACCGGTTCCACTGGGTGGTGTTCGTCAGTGCGAACGCGGTGCGCTTCGGCGTGACGCTGCTCGACGGGCGTCGCGACCCGCGCCTCGCCGCGGTCGGGCCCGCCACCGCCGCGGCGCTCAACCACGCAGGCTACCGCGTCTCGCTGGTACCCCACGGGGGGTATGACAGCGAGCACCTGCTCGCGAGCCCGGAGTTCGCCCACGTGCAGGGCCAGCGCATCCTGATCGTGCGCGGCGGCGGCGGCCGGGAACTGCTCGCCGAGCAGCTGACCGCGCGCGGCGCCGACGTCACCTACGCGGAAGTCTACGACCGGCGCTGCGCGAGGCCGATCCCCGGCGCCGTCGAGGCGGTCGAGGCGGAATGGAGCCGCGGCGAGATCCAGGTGGTCACCGCGACCAGCGGCGAACTGCTGCGCTGCCTGTTCGAGATCCTGAGCCCCGAGGGCCGCGAGCTGCTGGCGCGCTCGGCAGTGCTGGTCGGCGGCCCGCGCATCGGCGCCGTGGCACGCCAGATCGGCATCCATGGCCCGCTGGTCGTCGCCGCGGCGCCGGATGACGACAACCTGCTGGATGCGCTCCTGAAATGGCGCGGTCATACTAGCGACCCCTGATCGTCGACCGCGGCGCACGCCGATGACCGACCCGACCGCCGACCCTCGAAACCCAGATGACGCGCCGGACCTGCGCCAGCGCGAACGCCTGCGCGGCGACGTGCGCCGCGTCGAACGCGCGCTGCGCCACGGCGCCGTCGCGCTGCTGGTGGCGATCCTCGCGCTCGGCGTCGCGCTGTTCGCGGGCTGGCGAGCGATCGATAACGGTCGCGCGATCGAGGCCCGCCTCGGCACTGGCAGCGCGGAGCGCGACCCCGGCGTCGCCGCGCCGCCGCGCAATGGCGACCCCGCCGCCGCCGAGGCACTCGCCCGGCTCGACCCGCTCGTCACGCGCATCGACCAGCTGGACACCCGCCTCGCCCGCACCGAGGCACGCCTCGAGGCGCCCGAGCGCAGCATCGCGCGCGTCGAGGCCGCTCACCTGGTCGATCTCGGCAGCCGCCGGCTCGCGCTCGACCACGACGTTGCCGGCGCGATCGTGCTGTTCGATGCGGCGGACCAGCGCCTCGCCGCGCACGGCGACGCGGCGGCCCTGCGCATCCGCGCCCAGCTCGCGCACGACCTCGCCGCGCTGCGCGCGGCGTCCCCGCCCGACGTGCACGCGATCGGCGCGCGCCTCGCGAGCGCCGAATCCACGGTGCGCGAGCTGCCGATGCTCGGCGCGATCCGGTCGCAGTACGTGCCCTCGGCCGCGAGCGCGGCGCCGGAGGGCGGCGCCAGCCGCGCCTGGCACCAGTTCACCACCTCGCTGCAGGACCTCGTCAGCGTGCGGCGCGTCAGCGACGCGTCGGTCCGGCTGGTGTCGGTCGAGGAGATCGGCGTGCGGCGGCGCCACCTGCAGACGCTGCTGTTCGCCGCGCGCCTGGCGGCGCTGCGCGCCGACGAGGTCGAGTACGCGGCCGACGTCGGCGACGCCAGCGACTGGCTGGCGCGGTATTTCGATGCGAACGACCCGCGCACGCGGGCGGTCTCGGCGGAGCTCGCCGCGCTCGCCGCGAGCCCCGTCGCGGTGGCGCTGCCGGACGTGTCCGGCTCGCTGCGCGCGCTGCGCGGCAACACACCATGAAGCGCAGCCTGTGGTTCGCGGCCGCGCTGATCGTCGGCGCCGTGCTCGCGAACACACTGCTCGCCGACAACGGCTACGTGGCGGTGAGCTTCCGCGGCTGGCTGGTGGAGATGTCGGTGCCGACGCTGGCGCTGTGCCTCGTGCTGTCGCTGCTCGCGCTCGAGGGGGTCGGACGGCTCATCCGCTGGCCGGCGCGCCGGCGCGCCGCGGAGCAGGACCGGCTCCGCGACCGGGCGCGGGCGGATCTCGATCGCGGCCTGCTCGACGTGTCCGCCGGACGCTGGGCCGAAGCCGAGGTCACGCTGACGCGCTCGGCACGCGACGCGGCGACGCCCGTGGTCCACTACCTCGCGGCGGCACACGCCGCGGGCCTCAGGGGCGCACTGGAGCGCTGCGACGCGTGGCTCGCCCTCGCGCGCGAGGCGGCCGGCGACGATCCGGGACCCGTGCTGATCACGAGCGCGGAGCTCTACCTCAAGCGCGGCGACACGCAGTCGGCGCTCGAGGCGCTGGAGACGCTCCGCGCCGCGCGCGGCAACGACCCGCGCGCGCTGATGCTGCTGGCCCGGGTGCATCGCCAGCGCGGCGACTTCGACCAGCTGCGCCAGCTGGAGCCACGGCTGCGCGCGACGCGCGGCGTGCCGACGGCGGCCGTCGAGGAGATCATGGGCACGCTGTACGCCGACATGCTGCGCGTCTCGACCGAGCGCGGCGGGCTCGCGGCGATCGAGGCCGTGTGGGCCGAGGCGACCCGCGCGGCGCGCAGCCAGCCCGGCATCGTGGTCGCCTATGCACGCGGCCTCGCCCGCTTCGGCGAGAACGATCGTGCGGCGGACGTGCTGCGTCGCCTGCTCGATGCGGGCTGGCATGAACCGGCGGCGGTTCTCTATGGAGAACTCGCGGGCGGCGACGCGCTGGACCGGCTCAAGGTCGCCGAGGGCTGGCTGCGCGCGCGTCGCGAGGATCCCGCCCTGCTCGTGACCTGTGCGCGCCTGTGCCTGCGGTCCGAGCTGTGGGGCAAGGCGCGCAGCTATCTCGAGCTCAGCCAGTCGCGGCGACCGCGCGCCGAGACCGCACAGCTGCTGGCGGCGCTGCTCGAGCAGCTCGGCGAGCGCGACCGCTCGCTGCGGCTGCTCTCCGACACGCTTGCCGAAGTGACCGGCAAGGCGGCAGCGATGCCGGCGCCGCGCCAGCGCCTGCTCGCGGGTCCGCGCCGTCCCTAGGACTGCACGGGCCCGGGCGTCGCGTCCGGCGCGTAGGCGAACGAGTCGAAGTAGAGCCGCTCCGCCGGCAGCCCGCGCGCCGGCAGGCCCGCGCGCAGTGCCGCGATCAGCGCCGGCGGCCCGGCCGCGTAGACCTCCGCATCGCCGAGGTCGGCGAAGTCCTCGAACAGCGCCTCGTGGACGAATCCCGTGCGATAGCGCGTCGCCTCGTCACCGGCCGGTGACGACAGCACGGGCACGAACGAGAGGTTGCCGAAGCGCTCGATGCGCGCGGCGAGCCAGTCGCGCTGGTACAGGTCGACCTCGTGCCGCGCCCCCCAGTACAGGTGGATCGCGCGCTTCTCGCCGCCTTCGAGCAGCGCGCGCAGGATCGACTTGACCGGCGAGAAGCCGGTGCCGCCTGCGACGAGGATCACCGGACCCGGCGGCCGCTCGGGCCCGGGCTCGCGGCAGACGAACTGGCCGAGCGGCCCCTCGATGCGCAGCAACGCGCCCTCGGCCATGCCGCTGAAGACCTGCTCGGTGAACTCGCCGCCGCTGACGCGGCGCACGTGCAGCTCGATGAGTCCCGCGTCGTGGGGCGGCGAGGCGATCGAGAAGCTGCGACGGCGACCTCCCGGCAGCATCACGTCCAGGTACTGGCCGGCACGGAATTGGAAGTCCTCGATCGCCGGCAGGCGCAGGTACACCGCCATCACGTCCGGCGCGAGCTGCTCGAGCCGCGCGACCCGGCACGGCAGGCTCTTGATCTCGACGTCGGTGACGCGACGGATCTCGCGCGCCTCGACGACGACGTCGGTCCTCGCCACCGCCTGGCACAGCAGCACGAAGCCGTCGGCGCGCTCCTCGCTCGTGAGCCCGAGCGGGATGCCGCGCGGATAGTCGACCGTGCCCGACACGAGGCGCGCGCGGCACGAACCGCAGTTGCCGCCCTTGCAGCTGTGCGGCAGGTTGACGTGCGCGGCGAGTGCGGTGTCGAGCAGGGGCTGGCCCGCATCCAGTTCGAAGACGCGGTTCTGGGGGATCAGGGTCAGTCGCATGGAGCGCAGTGTGCCGACATTCGGCCTAGAATGCCTCCATGGACCGTCCTGCACGCTTCCTGGTCGTGGGCTGTGGCTATGTCGGGACGCGCCTCGCGACGCTCCTGCTCGCCCGCGGCCCGGTCATCGGCCTGACCCGAAGCGCAACGAGCGCCGCCGCACTCCGCGCGCGCGGCCTCGACGCCGAGGCGTGGGACTTCGACGGCACCGCGCCGCCCCCCGCTGCGCTCGCCCTGCCGGCGGTCGTGTACTACCTCGTGCCGCCGCCGCCCGAGGGCGCGACCGACCCGCGCCTCGAGGCGTTCCTCGCGGCCCTGCCGGCACCGCCGTCGCGACTCGTGTACGTCAGCACCACCGGCGTGTACGGCGACACCGGCGGGGGCTGGGTCAGCGAGGACTCGCCGCTGCAGCCGACGACGGACCGGGCGCAGCGGCGCGCCGATGCCGAGGCCCGGATCAGCGCGTACGCGGCCCGCCACGGGGTGCCCGCCACGATCCTGCGGGTCCCGGGCATCTACGGCCCGGGACGACTGCCCCTCGAGCGCCTGCGCCGCGGCGACCCGCTGATCCGCCATGCGGAGGCCGGCTACTCGAGCCGCATCCATGTCGATGACCTCGCCAACGCGCTGCTGCTCGCCGGCACGCAGCCGGCCGCCGTGGGCCGGACCTACAACGTCACCGACGGCAACACCGCGACGATGACCGAGTACTTCGAGCGGGTCGCGAACCTCGCCGGGCTGCCGGCGCCGGCACTCGTCTCGCGTGCCGAGGCCGAGCGACGCCTGTCGCCCGGCCTGATGAGCTTCCTCGCGGAATCGCGGCGCATCGATTCGAGCCGCATCCGCCGCGAGCTCGGCTTCGAGCCGCGCTTCGGCGACCTCAGGCTCGGGATCCTGTCGAGCCTGCCGCAGCGCTGATCGCCTCAGGCGAGGCGTGCGCCGAGGTCGTAGGTGTCGGCCGAGGTGATCTCGACGTCCGCGAACGAACCCACCTCGAGCTTGCCGACGCCGGCACCCTTGATGCGCACCGAGCCGTCGATCTCCGGTGCGTCGGCATACGAGCGCGCGATCGCGACCGCGCCGCGGCCGGTGCCCTCGATCGCATCGATGAGCACCTGCTCGCGCGTGCCGACGCGCCGCGCGAGGCGCCCGGCGCTGATGCGCGCCGCCGCCTCCATGAAGCGCTCGTAGCGCTCGTGCTTGACCTCGTCCGGCACCGCGCCATCGAGCTCGTTGGCCGGCGCCCCCGCCACCGGCGAGTAGCGGAAGCAGCCGACGCGATCGAGCTCGGCCTCCTCGAGCCAGTCGAGCAGGACCTCGAAGTCGGCCTCGGTCTCGCCGGGGAAGCCGACGATGAAGGTGCTCCTGATCGCAAGCCCCGGCAGCGCGCGCCGCCACGCCCGCACGCGCTCGAGCGTGTTCTCGGCGTGCGCCGGGCGCTTCATCAGCTTGAGGATGCGCGGACTGCCATGCTGGAACGGGATGTCGAGATACGGCAGCACGAACCCGTCTGCCATCAGCGGGATGACCTCGTCGACGTGCGGATATGGATAGACGTAGTGCAGGCGCACCCAGGCGCCGCGCTCGCGGGCGATGCCGCCAAGCTCGCGCGCGAGGTCGATGAACTTGGTGCGGATCTCGCGCGAGCCCCACGCCTCGGCGCGGTACTTGAGGTCGGCGCCGTACGCGCTCGTGTCCTGCGAGATCACCAGCAGCTCCCTGACGCCGGCGTTGAGCAGGCGGATACCCTCGTTGAGCACGTGCGTGATCGGCCGGCTGGCGAGGTCGCCGCGCATCGAGGGGATGATGCAGAAGCTGCAGCGGTGGTTGCAGCCCTCGGAGATCTTCACGTAGGCGTAGTGGCGCGGGGTCAGGCGGATGCCCTGCGGCGGCACGAGGTCCATGAACGGGTCGTGCGGCTTCGGCAGGTGCGCGTGCACCTCGGCCATCAGCTCCTCGTAGGCGTGCGGCCCGGTGATGCCGAGCACCTTCGGATGGCGCTCGCGGATCTTCTCGGGCTGCGCGCCGAGGCACCCGGTCACCAGCACCTTGCCGTTCGCCTCGAGCGCCTCGCCGATCGTGTCGAGCGACTCGTGGACCGCATCGTCGATGAAGCCGCAGGTGTTGACGACGACGAGGTCCGCGCCCTCGTAGGTGGGCGCGATGTCGTAGCCCTCGGCCCGCAGCTGGGTGAGGATGCGTTCGGAGTCGACCAGCGCCTTCGGGCAGCCGAGGCTGACGAAGCCGACGCGAGGGGCGGAATTCATGGGGCGCACCGGGACCGGCGAGGGGCCGACATGGTACCCGCCCGAGCGCCGCCGGGCCAACGACGGGCGGTGGCGGCACCGAGGCCCGCCCGGCACCCCCCGCCGAGCGGCTATGATGGCGCCATGGCGCTCGCCTTCACCAAGATGCACGGCCTCGGCAACGACTTCATCGTCTTCGACGCGGCGCGGCCGGAGGCCCTGCCGGACCCGGCGCGCCTGCGCGCGCTCGCCGACCGTACCACGGGGATCGGCTTCGACCAGGCACTCGTGCTCGAGCCGCCGCGGCGCGCCGGCACGGCCGTCTACTACCGGATCTTCAACGCCGACGGCTCGGAGGTCGAGCAGTGCGGCAACGGGGCCCGCTGCGTCGCGGCGCATGTCGCGCGCCGCCTCGGACTCGCGCCGGGCGAACTCGTCTTGGACAGCCCGGCGGGCCTCGTGCTCGCCCGCACGCGCGAAGGTGGCGAGGTCTCGGTCGCGATGGGCGTGCCGGACTTCGCGCCCGATGCAATCGCCTTCGTCGCCGAGCACGAGGCCGACGCCTACGCGCTCGAGGTCGAGGGCCGGACGCTGGAGATCGGCGCCGTGTCGATCGGCAATCCGCATGCGGTGCTGCGCGTCGATTCGGTGGCGAGCGCGCCGGTGGACAGCCTCGGGCCCCGGGTGGAGAATCACCCGCGCTTTCGCCGCCGGACCAATGTCGGCTTTCTCGAAGTGCTCTCGCCCACGCACGTGCGCCTCAGGGTGTTCGAGCGCGGCGTCGGCGAGACGCAGGCCTGCGGCACCGGCGCCTGCGGCGCGGTGGCGGTCGGTCGGCGCCGCGGCTGGCTCGAGGCCACCGTCGCGGTCGACCTGCCCGGCGGCCGCCTCGCGATCGAGTGGCAGGGCGTCGGCGAACAGATCTGGCTGACCGGGCCGACGGCCACGGTCTATGAAGGACACACGCAACCATGACCAACCCGCAGGCGAAGACCGGCGCGCATCCCGGCGTCGACACGGACGAGGCGCGCGTCGCCGCGTTCCTGGCCAGCCACCCGGACTTCTTCGACCGGCACGCCGAACTGCTCTCGGGCCTGCGGCTGCAGCACGCGCGGGGTGACGCCTCGACCGTGTCGCTCGTCGAGCGCCAGGTCGAGCTGCTGCGCGGGCGGGTGCGCGATGCCGATTCAAGGCTGCGCGCGCTCGTCGACATCGGCCGCGCCAACGACGTGCTGGCCACCAAGATGCACCGCCTCGCGACGCGGCTGGTCGCGGCGCGCGACGCCCCGGCCCGCTTCGCCGCCATCGAGGTGTCGCTGCGCGAGGACTTCGGGGCGCGCGAATTCGTGCTGGTGCTGACGCGCCCGGCGCCGACGGGCGCCGTCACCGCGCGCTACCTGCGCCACGTCGCTGCGGACGATGCGGGGCTCAGGTCGTTCGAGTCGCTGTTCGCGGCCGCCAAGCCGCGCTGTGGCCGCATTCGCGACGGCCAGCGCGAATTCCTGTTCCCGTCCGCGGCCATCACGGTCGGCTCGGTCGCGCTCGTGCCGCTCGCGCTCGGCGGGACCCCGGCGCTGCTCGCGATCGCATCGCCCGACGTCGACCACTTCAATCCGTCGATGAGCACGGACTTCCTGGCCCGCATCGGCGACCTGATCGCCACCGCTCTCGATGGCCCGCAGGGCAGCGGCGGCTGACCCCGCGCCGGGCGCGGGCTGGGACGCGGGCGAGCTTGCCCGCGTCGACGGCTGGTTCGCGAGCCTCGCCAACGAGCGGCGCCTGAGTCGCCACACCGCGGCCGCGTATCGCCGCGACCTCGATGCATTCCTCGGCTGGGCACGGCAGGCGGGCTTCGCCTCGTTCGCCGCGATCGACCAGCAGCACGTGCGCACCTTCGCGGCGACGATCCACCGCGAGGGCCTCGACCCACGCTCGATCCAGCGCCGGCTGTCGGCGCTGCGCACCTTGTTCCACTACCTCGTACGCGAGGGCGTGCTGGCGGCGAACCCGGCCGTGGACGTGCGCGCGCCCAAGGGCGCGCGCCGCCTGCCGGAGGCGATCGACGTCGACCGGATGGCGAAGCTGCTCGAGGCGAAGGCGCCGGGCGAGGCGCCGGACGACGACCTGGAGGCGCGCGATCGCGCGATCCTCGAGCTGTTCTACTCGAGCGGACTCAGGCTGTCGGAACTCGTCGGACTCGACCTCGGCGACCTCGACGTCGCCGACCACACGGTGCGGGTGCTCGGCAAGGGCGGCAAGACGCGCATCGTGCCGGTCGGGCGCCAGGCGATCGCGGCGTACGGCGCGTGGCTCGCGCGGCGCGGCGCGCTCGCCGGCATCGACGAGAAGGCGGCGTTCGTCGGCCGCAACGGCCGGCGGCTCGGCACGCGTGCGGTGCAGCTGCGCGTCGAGGCTTGGGCGCGGCGCCGCGGCATCGACGTGAAGGTGCACCCGCACCTGTTCAGGCACTCGTTCGCGACGCACCTGCTGGAGTCGAGCCACGACCTGCGTGGCGTGCAGGAGCTGCTCGGCCACGCGAACATCTCGACGACGCAGGTGTACACGCACCTCGACTTCCAGCACCTCGCGCAGGTCTACGACAGCGCGCATCCGCGCGCGCGCCGGCGGCGCTGAGCGCGGCTCAGAAGCGGGTCCGCACTCCGAAGCCGCCGAACGGCCCGAAGCGGGTCCCGTTGCCGCGGGTTCCGCCGAAGGTGACGTCGACGGCCGAGCCTTCGCCGAGATCCCCGGTCAGCGTCCCGAACAACGCGGTCCCGGTGGTGCCGAGGAAGTAGTCCTGCTGGCGCAGGTAGTCGAGCGCGAGCCCGAGGTCGCGACGCCGCCAGCTGACGCCGAACTGGCCGCGCGAGTGCGCGAGCGAGGGCTGGCCGCCGACGATCGGCAGTGCGGCGGCCTGCATGTGGGCGAGCAGCGCGGTCGCGGTCACCGCGAACTGCGCGGCGTTCTCGGAGACGTTCGCGGTGCCGATGGCGCCGGCGTCGAAGCCGCAACTCACGTCCTGGTACTGGAAGGCGGTGAACGAGGCGTGCGCGCCCCAGACGCGGCCCTGCCAGCGACCGTCGCCACCGAACTGCGTGCTGTTGACCCGGCAGCTCGCGGTGACGCTGGCGGTCTGCACGCCGTTGCCGAAGTCCGCGGTCGCGGTCGTGCCGAAGTTCGCGAAGCGGCTGCGCCGCATGCCGGTGCCGAGGGCGCCCGAGAACGCCCCGCCGGTGAAGGAACCGGTGACGTTGAGCTCGTTGGCCGTGACCGTGTGCAGGATGAGCCAGTGGCCGATCGCGACGTCGAGCCCGAAGCGGCCGAAGCGCTGCAGCACTCCCGCCTCGGCGCCGATCGAATGCGGCGGCGACGCCTGCCCCGACGGAGCCGCGCCCGGGTACACGGTCGCGTGCCCCGACCCGTGCAGGCGCGTGAACTCGAATACGTCGACCATCAGCGCGCCGGTCACGCCGCCGGCCTTGCCGCGGTCGCCCTGCACGCCGAGATCCAGACCCCAGCGACTGTCCTTCCAGTCCACCGTGTCGACCGGGCGGGCCACCGGCGTCAGCAGCTCGGCGAACGCGGCCGAGGGCGCGAGCGTCGCGAGGCCCACGCCCACCAGCAGTCCGAGAATTGTCGCGCGTCGTATCATGCCGTCCGTACCCGGGTCAGAGTAACGAAGATCAGAACCGGGCGCGCAGCCCGAGCCCGCCGAACAGGCCGCGGGGTCCGACACCGCCCTGCGAGCGCCCGAAGGTCACGTCGATGCCGGTGGATCCGCCGAGGTAGGCGGTCGCCGTCGCATACACCGCGTAGCCGACCGAGTTCACGAAATTCTCCTGCTTGCGCAGGTAGTCGAGCGACAGGCCCTTGTCGGCGCGCCGGTAGCTGACGCCGAACCGGCCGACCGAGCGCGCAAGCGAGGGCTGCTCGCCGATCACCGGCAGCGCCGTGTTCGCGAGGCGAGAGAGCGGATCGCCCGCGAGGCCCGCGAACGCGGCCTCGCCGAGCGAGACCGAGGCAGAGCCAATGCCCGGGGCATACAGGCCGCAGCGCGCGTTGGCATACTGGTATGACATCAGCGAGCCGTGCAGGCCGAAGGCCTTGCCTTCCCAGCGGCCGTCGGCGCCGAAGGCTGTGCTCTTGACCTGGCAGGCCGCGATCACCTGGGCGCCCTGCAAGCCGTTGCCGAAGTCGGCGACCGCGGTGGATGCGAACGAGGCGAACGTCGCGCGCCGGTAGCCGGTGCGCAGCGCGCCCGAGAACCCGCCACTGCCATAGGTGCCGGCGAGCTTGAGCTCCTCGGCCTTGAGGACGTGGGTCGCGACCCAGTGGCCGAGCGCGCCATCGATGCCGAACTTGCCGAAGCGCCGGGTGATGCCAGCATCGGCCCAGATCGTGCGGGGGGTGGCCGGCGTGTCCACGGGCGGATCGCTGCGGTAGTCGGTGGCGCCGCCCGAGGCATGCAGCGTCGTGGACGGGTAGAGGTCGTAGGTGGCCGTCCCGGTGAGCCCGAGCGTGCTGACCCGGTCGCCCTGCACGCCGAGCTTGAGGCCCCAGCGCTCGTCCGCCGAATCGCCCTCCTCCCCGTCGTCCGCCTGGTCCACGGCCGGGGTCTGCTCGACCGCCACGGCATGGGCCGGCGCCAGCAACCAGAGCATCGTCATCAGCAGCGGAAACGTCGCGCGTCGTATCATTGCCATCGCCCCGACGGTGTAACTTGGGCCCGAGGGCTGGCATTCTGCTCCACCCGCCCACCGCGTGTCGCGAACGGGTCGAAACTTTTGGCAACGCCCCCGAAACTGATGCAAAACGGCGACAACGCTCCGCTCGAAATCCGCCTGCGCCGCAAGTCGCGCCTGGTCGAGGTCGCGTTCGCGGACGGGACCCGCTATGCCCTCTCGTTCGAGTACCTGCGCGCGCACTCGCCCTCGGCCGAGGTGCAGGGACACGGTCCGGGCCAGGACGTGCTGCAGATCGCCAAGGAGAACGTCGGCATCCGCGCCATCGAGCCGGTGGGCCAGTACGCGGTGAAGATCGTCTTCGACGATGGCCACGACACCGGGCTCTATACGTGGAAGGTGCTGCACGATCTTGGTGCGAACCACGCGGCCAACTGGGCCCGCTATCTCGAGCGGCTCGATCGGATCGGCTACGTCAGGAAGCCGGCGACCGGCGCCTGAGCGGGCGGATCCGGATCAGGCCGACGGGATGAACTCGTCGTCGCCCTGCTGCTCGCGCTCGAACACCAGGAAGTCGTAGTAGCCGCAGGTCGGTCCCGTCGGATAGCGGCGGCAGACGTTGGGCCGCGCCGCGTAGATCGTGCAGCGGCGCTCGTCCTGGTCGAAGAAGCGGCACGTGGACTTGAATACGTGGTCCTGCTTGTGGCGCAGCACCCGCTCGTCGTGGTCCTTGGTCTTGTAGCGCCAGGTGAAGCGCTCGCGGGCGGTGTCGACATCGAGCCCGAAGTGCTTCGCGAGCCTTGCGATGTCGAATTCACTGACCTCGATGCGGTCGTACGAGCAGCAGTACCCGGGGCACTTCGAACAATCGTAGCGGGCTTTCATCGCTCCCCTCGGCGGCCGGGCCGCCATCCAGGTCCGCCCCGGAGAGGTGCGGTCGGAGCCGAGTGTAGCGCCCCGACGCCTCGCTCGACCACGCCGCGAGGCTCAGCCCGAGCCCGGGCGCCCGGCCGCGATCCAGCGCTCCACCTGTGAAAAGCCAAGCCGGTAGCGCGCGCAGTTGTAGACCTCGAGGTGCAGCAGCTCATCGCGGACGACGCGGATGAACGGCGCGAAGTCTGCGTCCGGCACGCCCGCGAGGGACGCGAGGTCCGCGATCGATTCGCCGGCGACGACGCGTCGGACGAGGTCGGCGAGCTCGTCGCGGTAGCGGGTGCGGATCGGGTCCGGCGTGCCGAATGCGGTGAGCGCGGCGTGGTATTGCCGGATCGAACGCCGGTACGTCGCCTCGAAGAGCTCTGCCGCCAGCGCGACGTTGCACTGTTCGTAGACGCCGAGCATCGCGCGCGCATAGTCGTCGACGTCCACGTCGAGGAACGACAGCGGCGCACAATTGTGGAGCAGCAGCGGCAGGTTGGCCGCGAGCCGGCTGGTTCTCTTGTTGCCGTCTTCGAAGGGCTGCAGGTACGCCACGTTCAGCCACAGGAAGAACGCCGCTTCGAGCGGATTGTGGATCAAGCGCGCCTTCGCCACAACGACGTCCAGCATCTCGGCCAGCAGCGATGGGATCTGCAGCGGCTGGTACGTCGATCCTTCGATGCTCACGATCCGGCGGCGGATCGCGCCCGGCGCACCGGGCTCGTCCAGCAGCCCCTGCATCAGCAGCGCGTGCAGATTGCGGACGACCGGCACCGTGATGCCCTGCTCCGGGACCACGTCGACCAGGAACTGGATCGCGTCCTTGTGGTTCAGCAGCATGATCGCTTCAGGATCGTTCGCGCCCGTGCGACCCCGTTCGAACAGGGCGCGGGTGTCCAGCAGGCTCGTGCGGTTGCCCTCGAGCCGCGAGGAATGCCAGGACAGGTCGATCAGCAGCTGCTCGAGCACCTTGCGAGCGACCGTGCCGGCCGGTTGCTGACCGGGTGCGCGGCCATCACGACGCAGCGCCAGAGCGAGATCGGCCGGCAACAGCGACGACTCGTTCGGCTCGTAGCCTTCAGCGAAGTCTCGCTGGTACGCGGCGGGGGCTCGCGACGCGAGCGGCCGCGCAAGATAGTCCCGCAGCCCGCGCGACTCCCGAACACCCACCGCTGGCGCGCGCTCGGCGATGCCGGATGCGACGACCGCGCGGTAACGGGTCCCGGGACCGCGCCCGGAGCGCTCGATGAATCCCCCGGCCAGCAGGCGGACCAGAGCCCGGTTGACGGTCGAGCGGCTGGCGCCGGCCGCGACGGTGATGTCGCCCGCGGTCGGCAGCCTGCCGGCGTCGATCGACCGGGCGCGCAGCAGGGCGAGGATCTCGCCAGGAAGTGATCGGTTCGCCACAATCGTGTCATCTGCGCCTATCCTGTCATTATCGTGCCATATCGCACGATAAATGACAAGATAGGATCAGATTGACAGGAAAGCCTCCGGATCGATCGAACACCACCCGGCGGACCCGGCTGGCCGAGGCTGACCGCGCCCGCCCCTCTAGGATCTCCCGCGCCGTCAATCAGGGCAGCGCAGGCTCCGGATCCGAGCCTTCGGGCACGCCCTCGAACAGCACCGTCGACAGGTAGCGCTCGCCGGTGTCGGTCATCACCGTGAGGATCACGCTGCCTTCCGGGGCCTTCTCGGCGACCTTGAGGGCTGCGGCGAAGTTGCCGCCCGAGGAGATGCCGACGAACAGGCCCTCCTGCTGCGCCAGCAGGCGCGCGGTCGAGACCGACTCCTCGTCCGTGACCGGGATGTTCTCGTCGAACACGTTGCGATCGAGCACGGCCGGGATGAAGTCCGGGGTCCAGCCCTGGATCTTGTGCGGCTTGAACTCGGCCCCGGCCAGCAGGCGCGCCCCGTTCGGCTCGGTGACGACGATCTTGAGGTCCGGGCGCGCGAGCTTCAGCACCTGCCCGGCGCCGGTGATCGTGCCGCCCGTGCCCCAGCCACTGACGAAGTAGTCGAGGCGCTTGCCGGCGAAGTCCTGCAGGATCTCGGGGCCGGTGGTCTGGCGATGGTAGGCCGGGTTCGCCTCGTTCTCGAACTGGCGGGCGAGGAACCAGCCGTTCTTCTCGGCGAGCTCCTTGGCCTTCCTGACCATGCCCGTGCCGCGCTCGGCGGCGGGGGTCAGGATCACCTTGGCGCCGAGCGCACGCATGATCTTGCGGCGCTCGATCGAGAACGTCTCGACCATCACCGCGACGAACGGATAGCCCTTCGCGGCGGCGACGAGCGCGAGCGCGATGCCGGTGTTGCCGGAGGTCGCCTCGACGATCGTCTGGCCGGGCTTCAGCAGGCCGCGGCGCTCGGCGTCCTCGATGATGCCGATCGCGAGCCGATCCTTCACCGAGCCGCCCGGGTTGAAGTACTCGACCTTGACGTACATCGTCACGTGCTTCGGGGCGAGCCGATTGATGCGCACGATCGGCGTGCGGCCAATGGTGTCGAGGATGCTGTTGTAGATCGCCATGGTGGGAATTCCGTGTCGGAGAATTTGGGGTCCAGGCCCGCTGGATCGCCGAAGTTTAGGCGTGTCCCCCTCGGCCGGGAGCGGCCTTTTCGACATGGCGCCATAACGATCAGTTCTGGCGACAAGCTAGCCGGATCAGGGGGTTACGGTGAAAATCGCCCCCATGAGCGCGTACCCCCCCGATGCCCCCTCGTCCGCCCGCCAGGTGCCGCTGCCGAGCCCGTTCCGCCTGCAGGCGGGCGGTGAGCTCCTGGGCGCGGAAGTGGCGGTGGAGACCTACGGCCAGCTTGCGCCGGCGCGCGACAACGCGATCCTGCTGTTCACGGGCCTGTCGGCCTCCGCGCACGCCGCCTCGCATCCCGGCGACCCCTCCGCCGGCTGGTGGGAGTCGATGATCGGCCCGGGCAAGGCGCTCGACACCGACCGCTGGTTCGTGATCTCGGTGAACTCCCTCGGCAGCTGCTTCGGCTCCACGGGACCGGCGTCGCCGAGCCCGGTGACGACCTGCCCGTACGCGGGCGACTTCCCGGAACTGCGGGTCGAGGACATCGCCCGCGCGAGCCAGGCGGCGGTCGACTGGTTCGGCATCGAGACGCTGGCGGCGACGATCGGCTGCTCGCTCGGCGGCATGACCGTGCTCGCCCACGCCGTGTGCTTCCCCGGCCGCACGCGCGCGATGGTGTCGATCTCCGGCGCGATGGCCGCGAACGCCGCGGCGATCGCGACCCGCAGCCTGCAGCGCGAAATGGTCGGCAGCATGCTGCGCAGCAACGCCCCCGACGCGCTGGTGCGCCAGGCCATGCGCTGGGCGCGCAAGATCGGCGTGCTGTCCTACGTCGGCACCGAACTGCTGGAAAAGCGCTTCGGCCGCGACCAGACCGAGCCGTTCTCGGGCCGCGGCTCGGGCACCGATTTCGAGGTCGAGAGCTGGCTCGAGCACCTCGCCCAGAAGTTCGTCCGCGCCTTCGACCCGTGGTCGTACTGGTTCATCTCGCGGGCGATGGACCTCTTTGACTTCGCCGCCCATGGCCAGGCTCCGGATGGCGATGCGGTCGTGCACCGGCACGACGCGGGCGATGCCGCGCGGGCCGCATCCTTCCTGCGGCTCGAGCGCGCGCTGGTGATCGGCGTCGAGGAGGACCTGCTGTTCCCGGTGCAGCAGCAGCGCAACATCGCCCAGGTGCTCGACACCGCCGGGATCCGCACCGACTACGTCGAGCTCGCCTCGGCCTACGGGCACGACGCGTTCCTGACCGAGCACCGGCTGTTCACGCCCGTGCTCGCCTCGTTCCTCGGGGACCTCGCGGCCGCGACGCCAGGCACCCTCGGCCTGCCGGCCGACACCCTCCGGGGCTGACCGGCCGAGGCGACGGGGACCCGCGATGCGGGGCCCGACCCCGGGCGGTACAATCCGGGGATTGAGGCCCGAGTAGACCCCGATGACCGGCACCCCGGACGAGCGCCCCGCCCCCGACACCGTCGATTTCGGCTACGAGCGCGTCGCGCGCGATGCGAAGGCGACCCGCGTCCGCGCCGTGTTCGATTCGGTCGCCAGCAACTACGACGTCATGAACGACCTGATGTCGTTCGGCGTGCATCGGCTGTGGAAGCGGTTCCTGCTGTCGCAGACGGGCCTTCGGCCCGGCCAGGCGGCGCTCGATGTCGCCGGAGGCACCGGCGACCTGTCCATCGGCATGGCACGCCAGGTCGGACCGACCGGACGCGTGGTGCTCTCGGACATCAACGAGGCGATGCTGTCCCACGGCCGCGACCGCCTGCTCGACGCCGGCGTCGCCGGCAACGTCGAGTTCGTGCTCGCGAACGCCGAGTGCCTGCCCTTCGCCGACGCCTCGTTCGACTGCGTGACGATCGGCTTCGGCCTGCGCAACGTCACCGACAAGCCGGCGGCGCTGCGCTCGATGGCGCGCGTGCTGAAGCCCGGCGGCCAGCTGATGATCCTCGAGTTCTCGAAGCCTGTTGCGCCGGGGCTCGGCCCGATCTACGACACCTACAGCTTCAGCGTGCTGCCGGCGCTCGGGCGGCTCGTCGCGAAGGATGCGGACAGCTACCGCTACCTCGCCGAGTCGATCCGCATGTTCCCCGACCAGGAGACGCTGAAGTCGATGATGGTCGACGCCGGCCTCGAAGGCTGCCGCTACCACAACCTCACGGGCGGCATCGTCGCGCTGCACCGCGGCTGGCGCTACTGATGGACCGCACGACGCTGACGCGGCCGATCGAAGCGCTCCTCAACCGCCACATCGACGCCTCGACCCCCGCGCGGCAGCAGCTCGCCCTGCTCGACGGGCGCGCGTTCGCACTCGAGATCGAAGGCGCGGTGGGACGTCCCCTGCTGCGCCTGCGCCTCGCGGCCACGGGCGACCGGCTCACGGTCACCGCGGGCGGGGGCGCCGTGGATGCGACCGTGCGCGGCACGCCGTTCGGACTCGCCGCGCTCGCCGCCGGCCGTCGCGATGGGCGCACCAGCGCCTCGGGCGTGACCATCGAGGGCGATGCGGAGGTCGCGCAGGCCTTCGAGAAGCTGCTCGGCCACGCGCGGCCCGACCTCGAGGCCGAGCTCGCGCGCCTCGTCGGCGAGATGCCCGCGCACTACGCGGCGCGCACCGCGCACGGCGTGCTCGACTGGGGCCGGCGCGCGGCCCGCTCGCTGCTCAGGAGTTCGGGCGAATACCTGACCGAAGAGGGCCGCGACCTCGTGCCGCGCGCCGAACTCGAGTCGTTCCACGGCGGCGTCGACGCCATCCGCGAGGACGTCGACCGTGCCGAGGCCCGGCTGCAACTGATCGAAGCCCGGCTCGGGCGGAAGGCATCCTGAGACGATGATCAACCTGCGCGTCGCACGGCGACTGCTCGAGATCCAGCGCGTGCTCGTCCGGCACGGGCTCGACGAGTTCATCACCGCCACCCACCTGTACCGGCCGCTGCGCTGGCTGTACTTCATCCAGCCGTCGACCTGGTTCGAGCGTCGGCGCGGCGGCTCGAGGGGCGAGCGCCTCAGGCTCGCGCTCGAGGAGCTGGGGCCCATCTTCATCAAGTTCGGCCAGGCGGTGTCGACGCGGCGCGACCTCTTGCCGCCGGACATCGCCGACGAGCTCGCGAAGCTGCAGGACCAGGTGCCGCCGTTCCCGGATGCCGAGGCCCGCGCGGCGATCGAGAAGTCGCTGGGGCGCCCGGTCGGCGAGGTGTTCGGATCGTTCGAGACCGCGCCGCTCGCCGCAGCCTCGATCGCCCAGGTGCACGGCGCGACGCTGAAGGACGGCCGCGAAGTCGTCGTCAAGGTGCTGCGCCCCGGCATGAACGAGCGCATCCGCCAGGACCTCGACGTGCTCTACGCACTCGCCCGCCTCGCGCTCGCGTGGGTGCCGGACGCGACGCGACTGCGCCCGGTGGAGATCGTCGCCGAGTACGACAAGACGATCATGGACGAGCTCGACCTGATGCGCGAGGCGACCAACGCCGCGCAGCTGAGGCGCAACTTCGCGGGCTCGCCGCTGCTGTACGTGCCGGAGGTCTACTTCGACCTGTGCCGCACCGACGTGCTCGTCATGGAGCGCATCCGCGGGCTGCAGATCAGCCAGATCGACAGGCTGCGCGAGCTGAAGGTCAACCTCCAGAAGCTCGCGGAGCATGGCGTGGAGATCTTCTTCACGCAGATGCTGTTCCACAACTTCTTCCACGCCGACATGCACCCCGGCAACGTCTTCGTGCTGACCGACGACCCGGAGAACCCGCGCTACGCGGCGATCGACTTCGGCATCATCGGCACGCTCGAGGACCGTGACCTCGAGTACCTCGCCGGCAACTTCCTCGCGTTCTTCGACCGCGACTACCGGCGCATCGCGGAGCTGCACATCGAGAGTGGCTGGGTCCCGGCCGGCGCGCGCGTCGCCGAACTCGAGAGCGCGGTGCGCACCGTCTGCGAGCCGATCTTCCAGAAGCCGCTCGACGAGATCTCGTTCGGCGTCGTGCTGCTCAGGCTGTTCGACGTCGCGCGCCGCTTCCAGATGACGGTGCAGCCGCAGCTCGTGCTGCTGCAGAAGACGCTGCTCAACATCGAGGGACTCGGGCGCGACCTGTACCCGCAGCTCGACCTGTGGAAGACCGCGCGGCCGACGCTGAAGCGCTGGTACCGCGAGCGGATGAGCCCGCGCACGCTCGTCAAGCACGCGCGCCGCCACCTGCCCGAGGTCATCGAGTCGATTCGTTCGACGCCGCCGCTGCTGCGGCGCCTGGTCCGCGAGGCGGAGGCGAGTCCGCGCCTGATCGGCGGCACGGACCCGGGCCAGGCGCGCGTCGCGGCCGAGATCCGCGCGGCGGGACGGCGACGCGACCAGACGATCGTCGCCGTCGCCGTGCTCGGGCTCGGCGTGTTCTGGCTTGCGCTCGTGGATCCGTGGTGGCCGGGCGGGCTCGCCGCGGCCGCCGCAACCGGCTACCTGCTCGCCCGACGCTGACGCGCCGGGCGCGACCACCGCCTAGTGCTGGTGGCCGAGCAGCCCGTGGTATTCCATCATGAGGTCGTCCGCGCTCGCGAAGCCGTCGAGTCGCACCCACGTCGTCGAGTGCGCCGCGCGCATCAGCGTCAGCGGACCGTGGTTCATCTTGTCGCCGCGATAGGCATCGAACGCCCGCTGCACCGCGACGCTCGCGCCGAGCGTGCCGGTGTAGTGGTTCCAGTTCGCGCCGGCATGGAACTTCTTCGCGTACTCGACGAGCCGGGCCGGCGTGTCCTCTTCCGGGTCAATCGAGAAGGAGACGAGCTGCACCTTGGCCGCGTCGCCGCCGAGCTTGGCCTGGAACTGCGCGAACACCTGGCTCGAGAGCGGGCAGATCGTCGTGCAGGTCGTGTAGATGAAGTTGACGAGCACCGGCCGGTCTTCGCTGAGGGCGTCCTTGAGCGCCACGGTCTTGCCGTCCTGACGGACGAGCTTCAGATCCGGCAGCGCGTACTCGACCTCGGAGCGACGCACCTGGCTCGCCTGCTGCTGCATCATTGCGCGGTGCGCTGCATGCGGGTCCGCCGCCGGCTCGTCGGCGCGGACGGTGCCGGCGAGGGTGAGCGCGAGCGACACGGCGACGGCGAGCGGCCGAAGCCGTGGGTGTAGGGGGCGCAGGGGGGCGGTCACGGCAGTCTCCTTGGCGGGGCACCGCGGATCGCGCGGACACACCCGGGTCGCGGTGTTCAGGACCGCCAGTATACCGGGGGCGTCCCGGGCGGAGCCGTGGTCTGTCCCTAGCCGGGACGGGGCACACCCCCCAGCGCGCCTACCCTACTCCCCCCAGCGCCCGGGTCGGGCGGGGTCCCGTATCATGGTCGGTCACGACTCTGCCCACCGAGAACAGAAGGAACTCCAGATGCGGTCACCGAGATTTCCCGTGCGGCGTCACGCCCCGGTGGCACTGCTCGCCGCGACGCTCGCGGCGGGCTGCGCCCTGGCCACCGAGCCCGCCCTACCGACCCCGGGCGCCGCGCCGGGCGCCCCGACGCCCGCGCCGGTCGCGGTCGACATCGGCAGCTATGACGTCGGGCTGATGCTGGGTGGCCAGCTCGAGCACAATGGCCTCGGCACACAGGTGTCGGTGGATGCGCTGCTGCGCGGGCTCAAGGAGGGCCTCGGCGGCCGAGCGATCACGACCGACGAGCGCGAGTCCGCGTTGAAGTTCATGCGCGATGCGCGGGCGGCGCTGGCCGAGAAGAACCAGGCGGCGGCCCGCGCGTTCCTCGCGCACAACGGCACGCAGCCGGGCATCGTGACGATGCCGTCCGGCCTGCAGTATCGGGTGCTCGCCGAAGGCGACCCGCAGGGAAAGCCGCCGGCGCCGACCGACACCGTCACGGTGCGGTACCGCGCGAGTCTCGCGGACGGCACCGAATTCGATCGCTCGGAAACGCATGACCGACCCGCGACGTTCCGCGTCAACTCGGTCTTCAAGGGCTGGCAGGAAGCGTTCCAGTCGATGAAGCCGGGGGCGAAGTGGCAGTTGTTCGTGCCGCCCGAGCTCGGCTACGGCGCCAACTCACCGCCCGCGGTACCGCCCGGCGCGCTGCTGGTGTACGAGCTCGAGCTGCTGCACGTCGAGCCGGCCGCGCCGCTCGACCCGGCGATGGCCAAGCGGCGGCCGACACCGGGAATCAAGCCCGCGACGCCGGCCCAGCCGCACTGACCTCAGGGCGTGATCCACTCGCCGTCGGGCGCCAGCGGCTGGCGCCCCGTCGGCGCGAAGTGGACGAGGAAACCGCCCTTCGACGCGAAACGCTGGTGGGGTCCGAGCGTCAGGCGCGGGTAGTAGCCCGTCAGGATGCGATGCTCGACCGTGTCCTGCAGGCTCTCGACGAGGTAGTCGGGGATGAATGCGTCCACCATGTGCTTGATCGTCTCGGACAGCAGGCCACAGGCGAGGTAGGTGTCCGCCTGTACCTGTTCCGCGACGACCGGGATCTGCCGGATCCGGAACCAGCCGAGTGCGAAATCGAGGCGCACCCGGCGGCGCTCCGACAGATCGAACGGATAGGCGATGTGGGCGCGGCTGCGCCAGTCCGCTGGCAGCGGCGTCGCGTCGAGGCCGCCCATCAGGCCGGACAGGTAGAGCGCGCCAGGTGGCGGCGCGGACCCGGCGAGCGCAGCGACGTCGGCCGGGCGCAACCACAGCACCGCAGTCTCCGCGTCGGCGCTCTCGCGTAGCGCCGCAGCGACGGCGCTCGCCGGCGCATGCGCGGCGATCGCATGGTTGGACACGCTGATGCCGCGCGCCTGCAGCTGCGCGGCCAGGGCCTTCGCGCCCGCTTCACCGACATCGCCCAGGCGGTAGACCTGGCGCACCCGGGCCTTGCCGGCGTCGGCCGGCGCGTCGGTGAGCGCGGTCGCGATCAGGCCGGCCTCGAGCAGCACGCCGCGCGAGTAGTACATCGTGTGGAAGTGCTGGTCGGCATCCGCGGCCGGCAGTTCGACGTTCGGAAACAGGCAGGGCACGGCCGCACGCTCGCAGAACGCATCGACCGGCGCCCAGTCATGCCCGCCGAGCCCCGAGATCACGGCGAACACGGGTTCCGCGGCGAACTTCTTCTGCAGCTGCGCGGTCCAGGTCGAGGCCGGACCCGTCAGTTCCCAGACGTGCAGCACCCAGCGCCGGTTGACGTGGAACATGCGCTTCGCGAACGCGGTGTTGCCCGAGGTCGTCATCGTCTGCGCCGACGCGCCGCGCGGGGCGTGGTTGCGGTCCTCGAAGAAATGCTGCAGCACGTCGAGCACGCCGCGACGTTTTACAGGATCGGCGTCCGGCGTGATGATCGTCGCGAAGTGCAGTTCGGTGGTCGACACGCCGGGTACGTGGCGTCGGTCGAGGGTACGCAGGTGGCCGACCAGCGCGCCCATGTCGGCGTCCCCGAGCGCGAAGCGGGGCATCAGGTAGCTCAGCGTGCGGCCGTCTGCGTCGACGCCCTCGCGGATCGCGCGGGCCAGGGTCGCGTCGGTATAGGGTGCACGCTCGAGCCGCGCACCCGGGATGTACGGCAGCTCCGGATCCTCGGCGCCGGCGGTGCGCGTGTTGAACAGGAACCGGCCGGTGATCGGCGGGATGACGGCGCGCCCTTCCTTGGCCCCGAGCCCGCTGCGCTGATGGCAGTTGACGCAGGCGGCCTGCTCGCCGGTCATCGGCTCGGCGTCGGCCCGGGTCGCGACGAGCGGCGCGCCGGAGCCGAGCACGCCGTGCAGGTACAGCGCCTCGCCCGCGGGGGACGGCGGCGCCTCGGGCGTTCCGGCGCGCGGCCCGGCAGCGTGTCCGGGACCGGCGCCCACGAAGCCGAGCGCCAGCGCCGCAACCGCGAGCAGTCGCGCGCGCCTCATGCGCTCACGGGCCCGGACCCGGGCCCGGACCCGGGCTGCCCGGCGCCCCGGGGATGTGGATCTTGCCGCCGTGGCGAATCGGCACGGGCGGCGGCAGGAAGGCGCCGTCTTCCAGCTTCGGGTTGACGAGGACGTGCTCGATGATCAGTTTGTCGGCCGCCTGGGGCGCCGTCTTGTCCGCACTGCCGCCGACCTCGATGCTCAACGGGATCTGCAGCCCTTCGATGGACTGGTAGTTGCGGTAGTAGACCGACACCGGCTTGCCGGCGACGAGCGGATTGGTCGCGGGACGGTCGTAGCGAAGCTCGAGGTTCGTGGCGAGGTCGATCCAGACCTTGCGCTCGGCGCCCGAGGGCAGCCGCAGCGACAGCCGGTACGCCTTGTGGCCCTCGATGTTGTCGAGACCATCCAGCTCCGCGGTCACGCCCTTGGCCTGGTAGTCGATCAGGGGCCCGTCGACGACGAACTCGGCGCGCGCGAACTGGACCTCCTCGGGCGAAAACGACTTGCTCTCCGGGCGTCCGTCGCCGGCGGGCCGGATCTTCCAGCCATGCGTGCCGTCGAAGATGCGCGTGAACTGGTTGAACTGCTCCTTGAGCTCGAAGCGCGTCAGGTTGGGGCGCTTCAGCTGCATCACGAACGCGACCCGCGCGCCCTCCTTGCTGCTGGCACGCTCCACGTGCCCGAGCCACACCAGGGTCTCCACCTTGCGCCAGGCCTCGAGGCCGCCGCGGGCGGCCACGTTGCGCTCGATGACCTCGGCCGCGGTCCTCGCGGGCGCAGGCGGCGCGTGTGACGCCGCCTGCACGGTGCCGACGAAGCCGACGAGGGCGAGCGCCAGGGCGAACCGGCGCACGTTACGGCTTCTTCGCGCCGGGGGCGGCGACCATGGCCGGCTGCGGCTTCTGGAACAGCGTGTCGTCCAGCGACTCGTTGACCGCGAACTTGGTGACGGTCATCCGGTACGGCTGCGCCTGCTTGGTGCCCTCGACGACCGTCTCCTGCAGGTGCGGGACGACGAGGCCATGCTCGTTCTTGTACTCGCGGAAATAGATCGCGACGTTGTGCGGCTTGGCGTCGATCTTGCGCGGCTCGCCTTGCATCTTGACCTCGAGGAAGGTGCCGGCGTCGATCCACAGCGCGCGCTTCTCGCCGTCGTGCCGGGTGAGCAGCAGCTTGTAGGCCGGGTGGCCCTCGACCGGCTCGGTGCCGGCCAGCGTGACCTGCGTGCCCTTGGCGACGTAGTCGACCAGCGGGCCGTCGAATTCATCCGCCGCGGCTGCGGCCTTGGCTTCGGCCGGCGTGAAGCTCTCGGCGTCGTTGCGGTTGAGGAAGGGGCGCAGCTTCCATCCCTGCGTGCCGTCGTAGACCTGCACGGAGGTCTGGTCCTTGAAGACGATCTCCAGCCGGCTCTTGTGCGGGCGCTTCTGCTTGAGCACGTAGGGCAGCTGGTGGTTGGTGGTCCCGCCGGCGTCGAGCTGCCCCTCGACCGTCAGGGTCTTCACGCCCCGCCACGCGGCGAGCCCGCCGCGCGCGGCGATGTTCTTGTCGATGATCTGCTCGGCGCTGAGGTTCGCCGGCGCGGCGACGGCGGCGGTGGCCGTGGTCAGCGCCAGCACGCAGCTTGCGAGCAATGAAGTACGGGTCATGGGTGCAGTCCTTTGGATCGCGTGGGGTTCACTCGACGACCAGGCCGTCGGCGTGGAATTTTCCGATGATGACGTTGACACGGTCGCCGGGGCGCACGAGGTTGCCCTTGTTGGAGAAGACCATCCAGTACTCCTCGCCGGCCTTGTCGGTGTGCAACTGCCGCAGCTGGCCGACCTGCTCCATGGTCGGGACCGGCAGGATCGCATGGCTGCGCGGCGCATACAGTTCCGGCATCGACTCGTGATCGCCCAGTGCCTTTGCGAGCGCGGGATTGACGACGCGGAAACTGAAGCGGATCAGGTTGCCGGACATCGTGTAGGTGACCCGCAGCCGATCGATGCCCCAGGTCGCGAGATAGTACGCGTGCGCCTTGGTGTTGGACTTCATGCCGTGGTAGACCGGGCGGCGTCCGGCCTCGGCCGTCGGGGCGCGGGTGTCTGGCGCCATCGGAATCGAAAGTCCACGACGCGCCACGGGCGGCGCCGGCGCCGGCTGGTCGGCGACCGGCGTCGCGGGCGCGGTCGGCTCGGCCTGCGCGTGCGCGGTCTGCGCGAACGCGCCGCACACCACGAGCGAGACGACGAGCAGGACCCCATGCCACGGTCCGGGCGATACCGGCGTCGCCGGCGCAGCGGCGGACTTTGCGGCGATGCCCATCATCAGTGGCGCTTGGTCATGGTGCGGGGACTGTGCAGGGTGCGGGACTTACCCGAGGCCTGCACCGCGGTCGGCCCCTGGGCTCCGGCCGTCTGCGGGGCACGGGCATGCTGGGCCGCGGCGCGGGCGTACGGCGAGACGACCGGCGCCGTCGGCTGTGCGGAACCCTTGATCGCCTTCTTGGCGTGCGCGGCGGGTGCCGGGGCCTGCGCGGGCGTGGCGGCCGATGCCTGAATCGCAAGCAGGCCACTCGCGACCAGCGCGACCCAGGCGGCGCCAGTGCGCAGCGTTGTCGCCCGTCCGGCGATCTCCGCCGGCATCGCGTCGCCCAGCGAATCGGCGTGGGGCATCAGTTTCTCTCGCGACATACAACAACTCCTGGTGTCGATCAATTCGCCGCGTCTTCGTCCACACTTCGACCGGCTGCGCGCACTTCAGTTCCGCCAACCGCACGCCGGCACGATCATTTCGGTCGCGTCGCCTTCATCCAGGCGTCGACGTTCGGCGCCCCCGAGTCCGGGGTCGGCGCCGGCGGCGGCTTCGGCGGGTTGTACTTCGCCCGCTGCGCCTCGTTGAGGATGGCCCGGATCCGATCCGCGGTGCGTTCCGCCACGGCATGCGTCGCCGGCGCGCGCTCGGCCGGCAACAGCTTGGTGTCGCGCCAGATCTTCAGGACCGCCTCGCGCTGCTCCTCGAGAATCGTGCGCAGCTCGGACCGCTGCCGTTCGTCTAGGTCGAGCGCCTTCGTCAACACGTTGAGGCGATGATCGAGGGTCCCTGCGACCTGCGTATGGGCGACCGGCGCGGCTGGCCGCGCCACACCGGCTGGGGCATCGGGCACGTCGGCGCGCGCGGTGCCGGCTGCGAGGATCGCGAGCGCCGCAAGCGTCGCGATCAGTCGCCATTGCGATGCGCCCGCCGCGGATCGCGAGTCGCCCGATCGAGTCGTCATGCTGCGAAACATCCCTCAAGCCTCCCAAGGGCGGTCGATCAAGCCCGCGAATCGCGCGCCGTCGGCCTGCGCCATTCACCGGGACGTATCCCGGGGCACACCTCGGCCAACCTACAGCCTACAAAGAAAAGGCCGGACATCCAATGACTAGATGTCCGGCCTGTGATCGTCGTCTCAAATCGAATCGGCGGATCCCCGAGGGGCCGCCGCGCGGACCGTCCTGGTCCGCACGGCGTTGTCAGCCCATCAGTTGGTCACGGTCACGGTGACTGCCGTGTTGGCCGCGGAATTGCCGGCGGCCGTCGTGACCCTCACGTTGCGATTGCCCAGCGCGGCAGTGGTCGGGATCGTCCCGCACAGGACGTTCAGCGACGTTGCCGTGGAGCCCTGCGCCACCGGGTTGCACGACCCGAACCCGTTGGTGCCGTTGACGCCCGCGGCATTCGGGAACGCCACCCCGGTCGCGTTGCCCAGGTTCGTGCCCGTGATCGTGAACGTCGCACCCGTGGTCCCACGCTTGACCGTCGTCGGCGTGACGCCGGTCACCGTCGGCGCCGGCGCCGCCGTGACCGTGAGCGTCACCGCATTGGACACTCCATTGAGCGTGGTCACCGTCACGTTCCGCGCCGTGCGAGCGGCCCCGTTCGTGATGGTGCAGCTCACCTGGAAGGATGTCGCCGTCGGCAGGGTGATCGTGTTCACCGGGCAGGTCACGCCATTGCCGCCGACGGTGATCGCCGTCGGATTGGCCAGGTTCGTGCCCGTCAGCGTGTAGGTCGCCGTCGTGCCCTGCGCCCCCGTGTTCGGCGCGATCGACGTCAGCGTCGGCACCGCCGGTGCCGTGACCGTCAGGGTCAGGCCCGTCGCCGCCGAGCCGCCGGGCGCCGTGACGTTCACGGTGTGCGCACCCAGCGTTGCCGTCGGCGAGATCGCGCAGCTCGCGGTCACCGACGTCGCGGTCGACGCCGTCGGCGTGCACGCCACGCCGCTCGCGGTCACCGTGACCGCCGTCGTGCCGGCCAGGTTCGTACCCGTGAGCGTGTAGTTCCCGGTCGTACCCTGGACGCCGCTCGACGGCGAGATCGTGGTCAGCGTCGGCGCCGGCACCGTCACGAGGACGATGGCCTGCGCCGTGTTGTCCGCGGCGTTCGCCTCCGTGTAGCCAGCCGGCGTGACGACGTTGGCCGTGTTGACGAGGTTGCCCGTCGGCACGGTCGAACCCAGCGTCGCGCTGATGACGAACGTCACCGAACCGCCGTTGGCCGCCAGCGTGACGGTCCCGCCGTTCGCCGCCGTGAGGCTGCCCGAACCGGCCGTCGTCGCGCAGGTCGAGCCCGTGCTCGCCGTGCAGGTCCACGTCGCAGTGACGCCGGTGCCGAGGGCGTCGAGCACCTGAGCGCCGATCACCGCCACGCCGCTCGGGTTGGTCGCCGTGACCGTGTAGGTCACGGTGTCACCCCGGATCGCGCTGGTCACGCTGGCCGTCTTCGTGATGCCGAGGTTCACAAGCTGCGGCCTCAGCTCCACCGCGCCGATGTCGTAACCACCGCCCTGCGGGCGCGGCTGACCGAAGAAGTCGTGGTTCGGCAGGCTGCCGCCCGTGTTCGCGCCCTGATCGATGGCAGGCGAACCTTCCATGATCGTGTACGCGCCGCTGGCGGCGCCCACGACCGGACCGGCGACCGTCGGCTCCGCCGACACCGCGCGATTGTCGACGCCCGGACGGCTCAGGCTCAACGGACCGTAGGTCATGTTGATCCAGTTGTTGCCCTCGTCGACCGTCGCGCTCGCCTTGATGCCGTTGAACACGAACACCGGGGCCACGCCGAAGGTCTCCGACTGGCCCGCCGGCGTGAAGTAGCCGAGGCACATGCCGTTGTTGTTCGCGCCCTGGCTCTGCGTCGTGCACTGCTCAGGCGGAATGCGCGCGCCGTTGCAGTACTGGCCCTGGACCGGAGCCGACGCCGGCACGACGTTCGGGCTCGCCACCAGCGAATTGATGCCGGCCAGGTTGACCGCGTCGCTGAGGATCGAGTTCTTCGCCGTCAGCGCGATCGCCACCGAGTTGCTGGTGTCGCCCGCGTTCGGCTGGATGCCGCCGCCGGTGAACACCACCGTCGGTGCGCTCGTGTAGCCGGTGCCGCCGGTGTTCAGCGTGACCGAGGTCACCGTACCCCCGGTGACGTGGGCCGTCGCCGTCGCACCGGTGCCGCCACCGCCCGTGAACGACACGGTCGGGACGCTGGTGTAGTTGGCGCCCGGGTTGAACACGTTGACCGCCGTGACCGTGCCGCCGCCGGACACGGTCGCCGTGGCGGCCGCCTCGAGCGTGTAGCCGGTCGCGACCGTCGCCGCATTGAAGTACAGGTTGTGGCCGGCCGCGTGCATCGACGCATCCATGCGCACGCCCAGATCCCAGTACAGCTCCTGCGGCGCACCGTTGACCGTCGGCAGCGAGCCCTGGTCGGTGCACTGGCCCGTGTAGGTCTGCGTCATCTCAGGCAGCAGCGCGACGATGTTCTGGTGCGAGTAGTTCGGACCAACCTGGCCGCCATTCGGGTTCGTCGCCGAGCCCGCGATCGGGTTGCCGGCCGAATCGACGATCTCGACGTGGAACGCGCGGTTCTGCCAGAACAGGTCGTTGACGATGTTCGGCAGGCCCACGAGGATGCAACGGCCATTCTTCAGCGATGCGGCCGAATCCGCCGCGTCACCGTAGCCGTAGCCGGCCGGGCAATTCACGTCCCCGGTCAGCTGCGCCATGATGTTCGGCGTGTTCTGCATCGTCACGAGGCCGGCCGGCTGCGGGATGTGCGGCCCATTCGCCTTCAGGCAGTTCGGGTCCTGCGGCTGATTCGGATCCGGCGTCGGCAGGCACCCCGGCGGCGGCGAGGCCGCGTCGATCGCGCCCAGCGTCTTGAAGAGCACGCCCGCGGACGCGGTCGTGTCGTTCGAGGCCACGGTGTTGTTCACGAACTGCGTCTTGAACGAGTCCTGCAGCGACACGCCACCGCCGTCCCAGCCGGCGACATTGTTCACGATGATGTTGTTGGTCACCGTGATGTCGTACCAGTCGTTCGGCGACTTCTGGAACGCCACCACTTCCGCGCCGTTGGTCTGGCGCATGCGCAGGCCGCCGCCCGAGCCGTCCTCGGCGCTGTTGCCGAGGATCAGGTTCGAGTCGATCACGAGGCCAGGACCCGTGCCGTCGCCAATGCCCGGCGGGCAGTCGAGGTCGGTGGTGCCACCGCACTCCACGCCGCTGGCGAGCGTGCGATCTTCCTGCGCGCCCATGATGACGATGCCGCCGCCGTCGACGGGCAGCGTCGGGTTGTTGGCCTGGTTGAACAGCACGAAGTTGTTGTTGATCTGGCCGTTGAAGCTGACGCCCATGTGCGCGATGCCGCCACCGTCGCTCGAGGTCAGGTTGGCCGCGATCCAGTTGTGGTCGACCTGGTAGAAGTCCGACCCCGTGCTGATCGTGATGCCGCCTGCACCCGCCGGCGAACCGGAGAACAGCGCATCGCCAATCGAGGCGTTGTCGATGATCTGGTTGTGGTGGATGCGGACGTGCGTGTTCAGCTGCATCGGAATCACGCCGTTCGTCTTCACATTGACGCCAGGCGGGATCGGCGGGCACAGCGGCGCCGGGTTGGGCGCGCCGCCATTGTTGCCGAAGCAGATCGTGTTATCGACCGTGAACGCCGGCGGCGTCTCGCCATTGCCGAGGTTGATCGCGCCCGACAGCGTACCGGCGTTCGCCGAGATGCGCGTGTTGGCGATCTGCATGTTGTGCGACCAGCCGTGCAGGAAGATGCCGCCACCACCCTGCGAGCTGTTGATGATGCTGACGCCGTCAATGCTGGACGGGTTGCACAGGTAGTTGCTGGTCGCGTAGTCCGCGTAGCCCGGGCCCGTGGTCTTCGAATTGCAGTCCGTCGTGGCGTTCACGTAGCGGCTGCCGTCCGGGAACGTGCCTGCGCCACCGACCTGACCCCAGAGGTCAGTCGTGCCGGCGAGAGCCTGGTTGATGCCGCGGCCGACGACCGTGACGCCCGCGCCCTCGTAGGCGCCCATCAGCGAGGGCTCCTGCAGGACCTGCGCCAGGTTGCCGTTGCTGGACGCATCCCAGCCGACGAAGCCCTCGAACGGGATACGGTCTGCACGGAAGTACATGCCTGCCGGGCAGGTGTACGTGCCGGACGGATCGAAGCCCGTCGGGTTCGACAGCGGCGTGCCGTCGATCGTCAGGCCGAACAGGCAGCTCACCCGGCGACGCCAGGAGTCCATCTTGCCGGCAGGCTGCGCGTCCGCGTTGATCGTGACGGAACCCGCGCCCACGCCCTGCAGGCGCACCGGCTTCCACATGATCACGTTCTCGCGGTACGTGCCCGCATCGATGATCAGCAGGTCGCCAGGCGCGGCATTGTCGATCGCCGTCTGCAGCGGGTTGTAGTCGATCTCGCCCCAGGTCTTGCTGCTCGGGCTCGAGGTCGTGACGATCGTCGGGGCCTTGCCGCCCACGGTGACCGTGATGCCGTCGATCGACTGCTTGCCGTTGCCGGCGGTCACGACGACTTCGCCGCAGACCGCAGGCGCGGTGACGCCGTGCTGCTGCACCGGGCACAGGGCCAGGCCCGCCGGCACGGTGACGTTGATCGTCCCGTCATCCCAGCTGTTCACGGTCGCGGGCAGGCCGCCGACCGTCACGCCCGAGATCGCGGCGCAAGTGCCGCCGATGCTCGTGCACTGGGCGCCGAAGCCGTAATGGCGCGTCGTGGTCTTGTTGTTGTACGGCGCCACGGTCGCCGAGGGGCCCGCGAACTGCGGGTTCTGGACGACACGATCGCCGTACGACTTCAGGATCAAGGGCACGGAGGCGGTCACGCCGCCGATCGTGGCCGTGGCCGTCGTCCCGGTCCCGCCGGTGAACGCGACGGTCGGGCCCGAGCTGTAGCCGGAACCACCGTTCGTGACGGTCACGGAGGCGACGCCGAGCGAGGCCGTCGCCGCGGCGTTGCCCGCCGAGAAGCCGACGGTCGGCGCGGCCGTGTAGCCCGTGCCGCCGCTGGCGACCGTCACCGAGGTGAGGTCGATCGACGCGGTCGCCGCCGCTCCCGACGAGCCGGTGCCGCCGTTGGTGAACGACACCGTCGGCGCGGACGTGTATCCGCAACCGGCGTTGCTGATCGTGACGCTGGTCACGGCGTTGTTGGTGCGGTGCGCGGTCGCCGTGGCACCCGACGTGCCCGGGGCGCCGCCACCGGTGAGGGTCACCCTCGGAGTCTGGGTGTAGCCGGTGCCACCGCTGGTCACCTTGATGGACGAGACGCCGATGCAGGCGGTCGCGTTCGCGCCGCTGCCACCGCCGCCCGTCAGGGTGACGTTCGGAGCCGTGGTGTAGCCCGAGCCGCCCGTGAGCGTCACGTTCGCGACCTTCATCGTCGCCGTGGCCGCCGCACCGGTGCCGGCGCCGCCCGAGAAGCTGACGGTGGCCGGCGCGGTGTAGCCGCTGCCGCCGTTGTTGACGGTCACGCTCATGACGCCTTCGGCGCCCGAGGCCCAGGGGCCGACGTTGCCCTGGAAGTCGGCGCGCTTGATGACCGGCGTCGCATCCGGGTACTCGGCATCCGGCAGGTTGTAGTGGTCCGCGAACGCCTGGGTCGGCGTCACCGGCGTATCCATGTAGGCCGTGAAGCCCGGCATGAACGGCGTCTCGTAGCAGAAGTTGCTGTACGCCGGGTTGTACGCCGGGTCCGTGATCATCTGGCCGTAGGTCGGCGACTTCGGATCCAGGTCCTTGATCGGGCCCGGATCGTTCATGCAGGCGACCGACATCTGCGGCGCGTAGCCCGTCGGGTTCGGCGGGTTCACTTCCCAGCTCGAGAAGTACATGCCGTTGTAGGCACCCCACTGGTCCGCATAGATGCGGGTCACTTCGTCGCCGACGAAGTTGCGCATGCGGATCGGCAGGTTCGGGACGCCGAACTTCTCACCGAACTGCGGCGAGAACGGATCGAACTCCGAGGCCATGTCGTTCGTCATGCCACCGACGAAGTGCGCCGCGATGTGGTTCTTCGTGAACACGAAGAACTTCGCGCTGACCGAATCCTGGTCGTGCAGCGTGACTTCCTTGCGATCGCACAGCGGCCGCGAGGCGCCCGCGAACGGGGCCGTCTGGCCGACCGTCGGGAACAAGCTCATGACGTCCGGCACCACGCGGGTCTGGCCGACGCACGGCCAGATCTGGTCGGTGCTGGCGAAGTCCTGGCGCGGGTTGACGACGCCGAGGTTGGTCGTCGGGTTCACCGCGTTGTTCGCGTTGTAGTAGCTATTCAGCGCCGCCTGGTCGGGCAGGATAAAGACGTTGCCGAGGCCGGCGATCTGCTGCGTGATCGGCGCGACATAGATGTCGCCCATGAGGATGTTCTTGTCCTCTTCCTTGACGATCTCGTAGCCCGACGGCGTCACGACCTCGACCACGTAATTGCCCGGAGGCAGGATCGGGTTCGGATCGAGGAGCTTGCCGGAGACCGGATCCTTGTCGATCGTGTTCGCGATGCAGATCGAGCAGTTCGTGCCCGGGAGCTGCGTCGAGTGGACGCCGTTCAGCGCACCCGTGCCGGACGGGCGACCCGTCGTCGGATCACGGTCGATGATGCTCGGGAACTGGTACTTGCCGTCGTACGGCGCCGGCGCGATCTGGTTCAGCATCGACCAGCCGTCGAAGCACTTGAACTGCGACTTGGCCGTCAGCGTGTGCTTGTTGCCGACGATGGCGCCGCTGGCGTCATACGACGTCATCGGGGCGCCGGTCGCCGGATCGTAGTCCAGCCACATCTTGCTGCCCTGGAGGGTCGCGAAGAAGCCGCTGGACGAATCCTGGCCCGCACAGTTCATGTTCGGGATGGAGCCGCCGTCGGACGCCACTGCCAGCGCGCCGGTGCCCGTGCCGTCCGTGCGGAAGCCCTGGGCCCACTTGTCCCAGCTGGTGGTGTAGGTCGAGTCGACGAGCGTCAGCGTCTTCACGCCATCGGCTGTGATGTCTTCCTTGTACAGGTTGACCTTCACGTTCGGTACCGCCGGCTCCCACACCAGCTGCGTGAGCAGCGTCGGGTCGTCATAGGGACGCGTCGAGGCATACACGACGAGGCCCTGGATGCCGCCGGTCTCGCCCGGCTGGAACGGCTTCATGCCGAAGTCGATGAAGCTGTGCTGGCCGAGCAGGCCCTGCCAGCCCTCGGTGCGCCACGGCGGGTCGATACGGCCGCTGGACAGGCCGGTCGGCGCAGCCGCGCTGCCACCGCCCGTGTATGTCGGAACCGTGCCGAGCACGTACGCGCTGTTGAGGAACGAATCGGTCGCCTTGCTGCAGTCGGCATCCGGGCAATAGACGGCGCCCGGGACGCGCAGCTCGACGGGCAGCGAATTGGTCTCGACGGTGCCGGCGAGGTGGGCGGCGGTGACCGAGCAGGCGAGGCCCGGGTTGTTGGCCTTCCACTCCACGGTGCAGTCGTCCGGGCCACCGGCGTCGTAGACGACGTGCTGGCTGGTCTGCTTGAAGCGGGTCGTGTCGGGCTCGACGACCAGCCAGTTCATGAACGGGAACACCTCGTTGTACGTGGCGTAGCCATTCAGGTCGGTCTGATTCTTGAAGCCGATGCTGCCGTCACGGTAGCGGATGGCGATCGGCAGCAGCGGGATGCCGCCTTCGAGGTCGTTGCCCGCGGCGTCACGGTCCGGGACGCCGTTGTTGTTGGTGTCCAGGTACGTGCGCGTGTAGATGTTCGTGCGCCACTGGGTCGCCGTCACGGTCACCGGCGTCACGCCGTTGATCGGGACCGCGTTCACCAGGCCGTCGAGCATGATGTCGTTCCACTGGTCGAACACCGCCAGCTGGTAGGTGCCGTCCGGCAGGTTGTTGAACGTGAAGTTGCCGTCCGAGTCGCACTTCGTGAACGCGAAGGTCTGCTGGTCCGGCACGCTCAGCGCCGCGTAGCAGTTCGAGAACCGGAACGCGTCGTAGGTTTCGGTGTCGTAGGTGCGCTCGTCCGGCGTGCGGCTCATGTGGTTGCCGTGCACGGAACCCTGAATGCCGGAGTTGCAGACCAGGCCACCGCCCTTCGGCGCGGGGTCACACAGGCCGGTGCCGGCGCTGTTGCTGCGGCGATCGTTGATGATCTTCGGGTTGGCGAAGCCGATCTGCACGTGGAAGCCGCCAGGACCGAACTCCTGGAAGTACGCCGGCTCGCCCGGACGGACGAACGCCTCGTGCGGCTTGCCGCCGTCGAGCGTGTTGGTCTGCAGCCATTCCTCGCCGCGCGCGATGCGGTCGGCCGCCGGGAACGCCTGCGGCTCGTAGATGCCGGGGTAGAGGTTGTCGATGACCGCCTGGCCCGCGAGCGGCGACACGGTCGTGCCGTCGGACTCGTAGTTCGGGCACGTGACGACCATGCCGATGATGTTGTCCGTGTTCGAGCCGATCGGGCAGGCAATCAGGCCCGTCATCGGGTCCTTGGTGCCCGCCAGCGCGTTGGTCAGCGGCATGTTGAACATGTCGTAGGTGATCTGCCCGGTGCTGTCACCGAGCGCACCGGCCTGGTCCAGCAGCTCGATCTGGAAGCCGCCGAGGCCGGCCTCGTTCGGCGCGACGATGTCGACGCCGCCGCCGGCATCGTTCTCGCCGTTCAGCGGGTAGTCGTCCTCGTACACGAGCACCGCGATCTTCGCGACCGGCAGCGGCGTCTCGGCGAGCGAGATCGTGACCGCGGGGGCGACCGCATTGTGCTGCGGATCGAACTGCGGGCCGACCTGGATGCCGCCCATGTTGTGGCCGCACTTGCCGGTGCCGGGCGCGAAGTCGCTCAGCGCCGGGCAATCGATGGCCGGGTCGAACTTGCGCACCTTGCCGGTGATCGGGTCGGTCACGGGGCCGCCCGCGCCCTGCACGCTCGGGTTGATGCCGTCACCCGGCATCACGGAGAGGAAGTAGTGCTTGTTCGGATCGAGGTAGACATCGCCCGGCAGCAGCTGATTGCGCTGCGCCGCGTCGGTGCGACATGCGCCACTGCCGACGTCGCAGACCGCGGCCACGCCGGCCAGCGTCTGGCCGTTCTCGCAGGAGACCGAGCCCACGCAGCCGGTCGCGACCATCGGCATGCCGGCCGAGTGGAAGTTGTAGCCGAGCGCCTCGACGGGCACCGGCGGGCAGTCGCGGCCGTAGGAGTCCTTCGGTCGCGTGGCGCTGCCGGTGTTGACCTGGCACTTCGGGTCGATCCAGAACGTGCGGTCTTCCTCGATGATCCAGCGATAGTCGTTGGCCAGCGTCCAGCCGTGCTTCTGGTCGACGAGCGTGACCGCGAGGCCCGAACCCGTCGGGAAGTGCAGCGAGACGGTGGCGGGTGCGGCCGCGGCTGTACCCTGCGAGTTCTTGACGTTGTAGGTGAACGAGTAGTCACCAGGTCCCGGGACCTGCGCGGTGAACGAGCCGTCCGCATTGACCTTGAGCGTGAAGCCCGCGGCCGTTACGGTGCTCGGATCCACGGTCAGCGGCAGGCCGGCGGGATCGGTGTCGTTCAGCAGCACGCCGGGCGGGTTGATGACCAGCAGCTTCTGGTTGCTGCTGGCGTAGCTGTCGTTCGAGAGGACCGGCGGTCCGCCGAAGGTGCAGCCGAGCGCCGCGCTGTTGGTGGCGTTGCACTCCTTGATCGTCGCCGTGACGGGCGTCGCGACGTTGTTCACGGTGTACGCGAACGTGCCGCCGCAGGTCGCCGGCGCCGCGGGCGGCGTGTAGCTGAACGTGCCGTTCGGCTGCAGCGAGAGCGTGCCCGGCAGCGCAGAGTTGCTGAGCGACACGCCGTAGGCACCGGTCGTGCCGCCGAGCAGGCCGCGCAGCGGGTCGGTCACGTTCAGCGGCGTGCCGTTGACGCAGTAGTAGGTCTTGGCCGCACCGAGGGCCAGCGCCGCGCTCGAACCGCCACCGGGGGCGCCGACGCCGGACGTCGCGCCGCCGGCGACTCCGAAGTACGCCTGCATGCCGCCATCGTGCTGGTTGTTGGTCGACAGGCTCAGCTGGCGGTCGAAGATCGCGTAGGTCGAGGGCGCGTAGACGCCGGCCGTCTGCGAGGGCTTGACGACGATGTCATAGGTCTTGCCGGCGGCGAGGAACACCTCGTTCTGCAGGCGCGGCACGCCCGGCAGCGGGTTGCCGTCCTCGGCGATCAGCGTCATCGGCAGGCCGACGATCGAGGGCACGTGCATGCGCAGGCCGGCGTTGACGAGCCGAACGGCGACGTTGCCGGTCACGGCGGTCGCCGGCACCGGCAGGATCTGGGTCGTCGACGCGCCAATGTTGGTGCGGTCGAACGACGCGCCGTTGACGAGGTAGTAGCGCGGGCTGTAGTTGACGGCCGGCGGATAGCAGGTGTTGTACGTCGCCGACGTCGGGTTGCCGCAGCCACCGGGCTGGCCGCTCCACACGGTCGTCTCGGCGAAGCCCGCCGTGCCGACCGCGGTGTTGACCGCCTCGTTCTGGGCCGGATCGATTTCGCTGAGCACGACCTTCAGGTCGGCGTCGTAGACGGAGGCCGCGGTGGTCGCCAGCTTCGGATCGGTCGGGAACGCCTGCGCCGGCGTCGTGCCGGTCGGGGAGGTGACAACCAGGATGCCGTACAGGCCCATCGGCGCCTGGATCGACGGGTGCGTGCCCGACTCGATCAGGTAGGTGCCGGGACGCAGGTTGTTCCAGGCGAGCGTCGCCGGGGTGCCGACGACGACTTCGGTACCGAACGACTGCACGCGCGGCAGCTGCGCCGGCGGCGTCGAGGTCGCGCTGCCCGCGGTCTGGAAGCTCGTGAAGTTCAGCGTGGCCGTCGCCTGCGTGCCGCCCGCGGGCGGCGCGGCGATCGTGACCGTCGGCGCGCTCGTGTAGCCACTGCCGGCGCTGGTCAGCGTGATGCTGCTGACCGAGCCGCCGCTGAGGGTCGCGACCGCGGTCGCACCCGAGCCGCCGCCACCGGTGATCGTCACCGCAGGCGCCGACGTATAGCCGCTGCCCGAGGCACCGACCGCGATCGAGCCGGCGCTGGAGTCGATGACTCCCGGCACCGACCAGGTCACGCCGATCGGTGCGTGCACCGGGCTGACCGTGGTCGTGTGGTGGTTGCCCGATCCCGTCAGCTCGAGGCCGCCGCCCAGCTGGCCGACGATGACCAGTGAGGTCGGGATGGTGTTCGTGCCGGTGCCTGCCGTGAACGACAGGTTGTTGGTCAGCTTGACCGTCAGCGTGGTACCGGCGGAGTTGTACGGCACCGTGATGACGACCGGCGACCAGTTCTTGCCCACCGCGGCCGTGGCCGCCGCCGGGTTCGCCGCGGCGCAGGTCGCGCCGCCGGTGCCCGCGTCGGCGCACTGGTAGCCCCACATCGGCACCGTCTGCCCATCGGGCAGCGTGGTGCCGGTCGGGTTGGCACTGAGGTTGACCACCTGGCCCAGGGAGACCTGGCTGACCAGCAGGAGAACGGAAGCCGCGAGCCCCGTGAAGAGCTTGTTCGGCTTGGATGTAAGGATTTGCATCTCGATTCTCCTGAGGATCAATTCGTTTCGTCGATCGCGAACGCGCGCGGATCGACGAGCATCATCATCATCATGCCGCCAGGGAACACGTTGTCCGTGGTGATCTCGCGCTCGTTATGCGAGTGCCACATGTAGGCGTAGCCCGCCTCGCTCGACGGCGAATTGGCCACCGTGCCGGCCGGCGGGATCGGCGTCGCGCCGACAGCGCGCCCGGTCGCCTCGCCACCGAGGTACGGACTGCCGGCATACCACGAGCCATTTTTCACGATGTTCGGATCCGGCAGCGTCATCGGTCCACCCGAGGCGACCTGCCCGGTCGGGTTCTTCTCGAGCGCCTTGGTATGGTCGCCGCACCACTCGAAGTAGTTCGGCGCCGACGCGACCGCCACGTTGTAGCTGCCGTCCGCCGGATTCCAGCCCGTGTAGTAGCCGTTGGCATCCGGGATGCAGACGTCCACGGTCTTGAAGGTCGAGCTATTCGGGTCCTGGTTGAGGATGCCCGCCGCGTGGCCGAAGACATCCCAGTTCAGACCCTTGCCGGTCCAGTAGAAGATGCCGTCCATCGTCATGCCCGGCGTCGTCGTCGTCGTGAACATCAGCGGACCGGCGAGCGCGCCGGTGCCGTTCGCGCCGCTCGTTAGCATGTTGCCGTCGCGGGCGAGCACGCGCACGTGGTTGGCATGCTCGTGGAACGGATGCTGCCAGCGGCCCTGGCCGATGATCCGGACGAGCGTCAGCTCACCCGGGTGCATGTGGGGGTTGCCGTTGTACGGCTGGCTCGGATACTGCGGAGCGTAGTTCGGGTCCATGTCGTCCGGCATCGAGCGGCCGTTGACCAGGAAGTAACCCGGCACGTAGGGCTCGGTGGCGACGACCAGGCAGCCGGTCGGGCTCGTGCAACCGGTCGCCTTCGCCTGGTCGGCGAGCACCTGCTGCTCGGCCTGCGTGTGGACGTTGTCGTCCATCTCCGAGAACTGGAACAGGTATTCGCGGTCGTAGCACGAGGCCGGATGGTCGTAGGCCGCATGCGCGAGGCGGTAGTCGCCCTCGCCGCTCTGCGCCTTGGCCGCGACGTTCTGGGCGGCAATGCCGCCGTCGCATGCGGTCGGCGGGGTCGACGGCAGCACGATCAGCGCGCCGTACATGCCCATCTCGACCTGCAGGTCGCCCTGCGTGCCGCTGTAGTAGGAGTGCGTGCCGGGCGTCGTCGCGGTGAACGTGTAGGTCACCGTGTTGCAGCCTGCGGTCAGGCACGTGGCGGCATTCGGGGCCTCCTGCGTCAGCACGCCCGGGGTGCCGGTGCCGCCGGTCGTGACCGTGAAGCCGGGGAACAGGATCGAGGTGTTGCCCACCGCGGCCGGCAGGTTGTTCGTGAGGGTCACGGTGACCAGCTGGCCTTCCGTGACGATCAGCGTCGGCCCGGGCAGCTGGGCCGCAGGACAGGCCGGCGTGACGTTCAGCGCCGGTGCGTACCCTGCGGGGGTCGCCGAGCAACCATAGCCCCAGGCGTAGACGGACTTGCCGTTCGGCTGCGAGATCCGCGTGGCCGCCGCGCTCAGGGCGAAGGCCGGGCCGGTGATGCCCGGCGCGGCCGCCTGCGCGGACAGGGCCAGCAGCGACCCGAGCGCGACGGCCGCGCCCTGGACGAGCTGAACGAGCAGAGACTGGTTATTGATCGCGCGCATCACTGCTCTCCTAGAGTCCGCAGATCTTGGTCGAAGGGTCGACCGAACCGCAGATATTGACCTCGGTCATCAGGCCACCGAAGTTCTCGGCGTCATTCGACAGGTGGTCGAGGTTAGGCGTGTACAGGTAGAACTTCTGGCCGGCCGTGAGACCGGTCGCATCGAGGATGACGTCGATCGACTCGCCGCCCGCGAGCGTGATCGAGTTGGTCTTGTAGGCGAGATCATTCCCGGCGAGATCACGCAACATGCGCGCGTTCAAGCCGACGACCTTCATCGGAATGCCGAGCGAGGCGAGCGTCTGGTACTCGCTGACGTCGAGGTCGGAGATGCGCAGCAGCGCCTTGCCGTTGGCCGGGATGTTGATGACCGACGGCAGCGGCTGCGAGGCGTGGTACGTGCCATCCACGGACGCGGTCTGCATCGGGCCCGGCACGACGGTGCCGACGGTCGCGCTCGCGCAGGCCTGCAGGGTGTCGCCGGCTACGCACGTGTGGCCGCCGACGGTGTCCGGGTAGCTGCGGCCGTTCAGCATGAAGTACTTGTCCTTCATGTCGTTGAATGACTCGGGATTGAAGGTCATGCCGACGAAGTGGAAGTTCGGATCGAAGCCATGGATCTGGATCGGGTACTCGACGTCGAAGTAGGTCGAGCCGTCACCGTCGTTGTAGGCGTAGCCGCCCGTCGGGTTGTTGTTGGTGTCGCCGGCGCGCGTGCCCGAATTGGCCGGCGGGATCGGCGTCGTGCACAGGATGTCGGTGCCGCAGCGCTTGCGCAGCGGCTCGAAGGCGCTCCAGTCGGCCGAGGTCACGTTGGTCTGGGCGGTGATGGCCGTCGGCGTCGCGGCATTGCCGCCCGCGGCGGTCGACTCCCACTGGATCAGCGCGGCGCGCAGCGAGCTGCCCACCGGCACGCGGTTCTGGCGCGGCCGGACGTAGAGCTGGCCGACCATGCCCATCTGCAGGTGCTCGGGCGGCGCGATGTGGCAGTGCCAGAAGTAGGTGCCCGCGTCCGGCGCGAGGTAGTAGTAGCTGAAGCTACCGCCGATGTTGATCGCGATGGAGGCATCCGGCACGCCGTCGTAGAAGGCGGCCGCGTTCGGATAACCGTGGAAGTGGACGGTGTGCTCCTCGAAGAGGTCGGGCCGCATGATCATGCCGACGTTCGACAGCGTCAGGAACAGTTCGTCGTCCTCGTCGATCGCGATCAGCGGCGCCGGCTGGCTGGCGTTCATGATGCCGACGTCCATGATCTCGCGCGCATCGACGTGACCGTCGAGCAGCGTGCCCTGGTAGGCCCACATGACGCCGCCATCGCTGATGGAGCTCGAGGTTCCCGTCGGCGTCGTGCCACCCGACGTGCCGGCGGTGGTCGACGTGTAGATCCCCGTCGTCGTGCGTACCGTCGCACCGATCGGATAGACCGCATTGGCGGTCCAGGGATCGAGGCTCGTGTCATTCGTGAGACCGATCGCGCCGTTGAACGTGAAGTTCCCGTCCGGCATGCCGACCAGGCTGCTCGGCGTCCCCACGCTCAGCGGCGAGGTGACGTTGAACCCGCTGTTCTGCTGCGTGCCGGGCAGGCCGTTGTAGATGTCCTTCAGTCCGGACAGCGGTCCGAATCCGAACATGTAGATCTGGTTGCCGTCGGCCATCGTCGCGTAGCCGTCGCCGCCGGCGATCTGCTGGCATTTGATGTGGCTGTCGGCGTTGCTGACGCCGTCGTGCTGCGTCGTGAACGAAGGACACTGCACCCGGAAGCTCTGCGCCTCGGCGTTCAGCGCAACGAGCAGCAGCCCGAACGCGGGCAGTAGGCTGATAAGGCGCGGAAAGCTCTTCATGTCGAATCCTCCGTCACGGTGGCGGCTCTGCGTCCGCCCGAATGGGAATCGAGACCAGTTCTGAAACACGTTGAAATGCGCGGTACGCATCGGATCTCCTCAGCGGACCGGGATGTAATCGGGAGGTTCGGCCAGCACCTGCGCTGCCGTCGTAAACCGGGCGAGGGCGGCGGCGCTCCAAGCGGGCGTCTTGTACTGGATCGTGTACATGCGAACGCGAGTCATTTCGCGCTGCCGACAAATGCCGGGACAGACGGTCCGAACCGGAGCACGTAGGCTCGATTCAACAAGATGCTCCTCCCCAGTTCCGGCTGTCCTTCGGGACGCCGGGCACTTCTGTGCGTGATGGAGAGTGCTGCCAGAAGGTTAACGGAACCATTGGCTCGATTGCCCATCGAATCGGTAGTGAAAGTACTTACAAAATTGCGTGTCACCCCGGCCGTACGGCGGATCGGCGCACCCAAATCGATAAAAAGAAACGAGAGTCAGCCGCATTTGGACAGGGCGGCCCGCCCCGGAGCCCGGCTCGCCCGCACCCTTTACGGCCGGGTCGGGACGCAGGTGAGAACCATTCTGAGTCGGGTCGACCCTGATATCGCCCTTCCCCGCCGCCGACGCGTGGTCCCAGGCGACTGCGGCGCCTTGGGGCCGCCGGCGACCGCCTTGGGTAATCGATAAAAATGAACCTTCGCTCCGACCCCAACGGCTTTTCATAACGAAGTAGGGTCTTTCCGCCCTGCTGCGGGCTTCGTGCCCGCCGGCGACGCCGCCCGTCAGAAAAAATTCATGCGCCGTACCCCAGATGGGGGCCGGTCCCGCGGGTCGCGGGTCCGGTCGGAGTCGCAATCGCGTGCTCGCGCGCAATTCGGGGCGTCGCGTGCGCTGCGCGGACCCCGCGCGAAGCGCAGCACCTCCGCGGGCGCGTGGCGTGCAGAGGCGGGAATGGCGTGGTCGAAGGAACGCGATCGCGCGCGTCGCGGACGGTGCGCGCCTAGCAGGCGTTCGCCGCGGTCACGATCGGGATCGGCAGTCGCCGCGACTGCACGGCGAATTCCCACGCGCGATAGCAGGTCGCGTCTTCGAATGACTTGTCGATGTCAGGGAAGTTCTTCAGCTTGAGCGGCGCCGCGCCCGAGGACGAGGCGACTCCGTAGATTCCGCCGCCCGGCAACGTGAGCAGCAACCAGTTGTCGGTGCCGGTGATCGGATCGGCGTAGAGCTTGCGTATGAAATGGCGCGGCACCGGTGTCGTCTCGTCGAGCACCAGCTCCTTCAGGTCCTGCGGCAGCCGGCCGCCGTTCTGGTTGAAGTACGCCGTCAGCGCGTTGCGATACTGCGCACCCACCCACAGCAGTTGCGCCTCGCGCTCGCGCTGCATCGCCGTGCGCGCGACGACGCCGGCGGCGGCGAGCGCCATGCCGATCAGCAGCACGGCGATGATCACGCCGAAATAGGTGAATCCGCCCTGGCGCGAGTGGCGATGCTGTCGCCTACCACGTCGCATAGGCGGTGCCGTCCGGCGCGGTGCCCTCGAAGCCGCTGTGGACGTCCTTGATGCCCGGCTCGTCCGGGTTGTCCGAGGCGACCGTGACCCAGCTGTCGGCCTTCTTCGTGTAAGGGTCCACTGGAATGGAGCGGATGTACTTGTCGGTCACGAGCGCGTCGAGCGTCTCGGGGAAGTGGCCCTTGTCGGAATCGTACTTGTCCATCGCATCGCGCATCACCGAGAGGTCCTGCCGGAGGATCGTCTCGCGCGCCTTCTCGAGCGAGGTGAAGTAGCGCGGCACCGCGATCGCGAGCAGCACACCGATGATGGTCAGCACGACGATCAGCTCGATGAGCGTGAAGCCGCGGCTGAACGCGTGGTTACCAGCTGCGGTACGGCGTGCCATCGATTGCCACTCTCGGGGATTGGGAATAGACGTCATACACGTCGTCGCCAGGCTGCGGGTTGTCCGCGGAACTGGCGTAGCTGCGCAGGCCCCAGGTCTTCTCCGGGGCGAGCGTCGAGTCGGGATTCATCGGGTCGCGGGGCATGCGACGCAGGAAGTAGACCATCTTCGCGTGGTCGGGACTCTTCGTGTCCTCCACGCCCTCGACCAGCACCTCGAGGTTCGGCGGGTAGCCGGACTTGTCGACGTCCTTCTTGATCCTGCCGCTGTCCGCGGCATCCTTGTAGGCGTCGATCGCCGTGCGGATGTCACGCAACGATGCGCGCAGCTCCGACTCCTTGGCCCGCTGGATGCCGAGCTTGGCGAGCGGCGCGACCCCGAGCGCAAGCAGCCCGATGATCGCCACCGTGATCATCAGCTCGATCAGTGTGAAGCCGCGCTGTCGCATCGGGTCGCATTCAGGGCTTGGTGATGGTGACGTTCAGGATCGGCGCCGTCGGGATCCCGGCACCGCCGGACAACCCCGTCGCGGCGACGCGCGCCGAGATCGCGGTGGTCGGACGTGCGGCAAGCGCGCGGAAGTGCATCGAGATCAGCGCGCCGCTGCCGGAGATCGGCGCATCGGCGGTCGTGGTCGCATCGATCAGCGCCACGCCGCGCGGCGTGTCGACCTTGCCCTCGACCGGGCCGAGCACGCTGCCGCTCGAGGCGCTGGCGAGCTCGAGCGCGTTGGCATCGTAGCGAATCTGGCCGCGGAGCTGGGTCAGCGGTCCGCCCGTGTCGAGGTTGAGCGTGACGTCGAATTCATCGCCGACCTTGACCTCGGTCGGCGACTCCCAGGTCAGTGTCGGCGAGGCGGCCGCGCTCGCCTGGCGCGCCGCCGGCGCCGGCGCTGCGGTCGCGCCCGTCGCGGGCGCACCTGCAGCCGGAGCAGCGGCGGGAACCGGCGTATTTGCGGCGCCCGGGCCACCGGCCGGGGGCGCGGCGGGTGTCGCGGACGGCGCCGCGGCCGGCTGCATGGCGTTCTGGATGATGCTGGTCGAGGACGCGGCCGGGGCGGCGGCGTAGCTGGGCGCGCGCGAGGACGCACCGCCGAGCCCTTCCACCGTGAAGCCGCCGATCGGCGCACTGCGCGTGCTGCTCTCGGTGCCGTACCAGAACTCGGTCGTCTCGCTCGACGGCCGGCGCTGTGCACGGATGATGCGCGGCGTCACGGCCAGCACGATTTCGGACTTCTCGCGATCGGACTTGCGCGCGCCGAACAGGCGGCCGATCAGCGGCAGGTCGCCGAGGCCCGGGATGTTGGCCGCCGAGTGCTGGTCCGAATCCTGGATCAGGCCGGCGAGCAGCTGCGTCTCGCCGTCCTTGAGCTGCAGCAGGGTCGTCGCGTTGCGGGTGCCGATCTGGTACGCCAGCGCGCCGTTCGGGCCCGGCACCTGGCTCAGGATCGAGGAGACCTCGAGCGACATCTTGATCGCCACGTCGCCGTCGCGGTGCACGGTCGGCTCGACCTCGAGCGTCAGGCCGACCTCGAGATACTGCACCGAACCCGTCACGACCGAGGACGTCGCCGTCGGCGTGACGCTGTTGGTGATCACCGGCACGCGCTGGCCGATCAGGATCTTCGCCTTCTCGTGGTTGCGGGCGCGGATGCGGGGGCTGGCGAGCGTGTTGGTCAGGCCCGA
The DNA here is from genome assembly GCA_903884235.1 of uncultured Pseudomonadota bacterium. GTDB lineage: Bacteria > Pseudomonadota > Gammaproteobacteria > Steroidobacterales > Steroidobacteraceae > CAIKZZ01. The sequence goes on along the minus strand of CAISEB010000028.1, from coordinate 28,541 downwards.
GGTCTTGAGGGCGTTCAGGGTCGCGCCGATCGAGGAGACCGTGACCGTGTTCCACGCCTGGTGTGCGAGGTCGGACACGACGAGGCCGCCGCCGGCGCCCGCCGCGGCACGCCCGGTCGGGGTCATCGCGATGCTCGCCGTGGACGGGTACTGGATGCCGAGGTTGAGCACGTTCGAGTGGGTGATCTCGAGCACTTCGACCTCGAGCATGACCTCGGCGTCCGGCAGGTCGACCGAGTTGACGAGCTTTTCGGCCATGCGGACGACTTCGGGGGTGTCGCGCACGACGAGCGTGCCGGTGCGGTCATCGACGAACATCGCCTTCGGGTTGACGATCGTCTTGATGAGCGTCTGCACCTGCTTGGGATCGGCGTCGCTCAGGTAGAACGTCTTGACGATCTCGTCCTGGTAGTCCTTCTGCTTCGCGGCGGTGTTCGGATAGATCATCACCATGTTCGAGGACATGACTTCGCGGGCCAGCTGGTTCTGGCCGAGCACGAGGTCGATCGCCGTCTCGATGGGCACGTCCTGCACGAAGATCGTCGTCTTGCCCTCGGCCTTCACGTCCTTGTCGAAGATGAAGTTCACGCCCGTCTGGCGCGACAGGACCTCGAACACCATCTTGGTGCTGGCGTCGCGGAACTGCAGCGTGACGGGGCGGTTGTCCTTGGTGCGCAGCTTCGGCGTCGCCTGCACGGGACCGCGGATCTGGTCGATCTTCTGGTGCAGCGACACGGCGGGGCCGAAGCCCGGATCCTCGGCGAGCACGGCGCGGATCGTCGCTTCGGCGCGATCGAGGTCCCTCGCCTGCACGTCCTTCTGCGCCGAGGCGATGGCGTCGATGTGGCGCTGGTCGGCCTCGACACCCTCGAGCCCGCGTAGCGCCCGGTCGTTCGTCGGGCTGACCGCGAGCACGCGCCGGTAGGCGGCGGCCGCCTCCTCGCGCTTGCCGGCGGCACGCGCCGTGTCGCCCTCGCTGATCAGCTTCTGGACGACCGCGTCGGTCTTCGTGCGCAGGTCGAGCCGGAACGCGAGGTTGTCGGGATCCCTGTCCACCGCCTTCTGCAGGCGTGAGACGCCGTCCTCGTAGTTGCCCTGCTCGACCGCCTTCAGGCCGTCGTGGTGCAGCCGGTCGGCGGCGCATCCGCACAGGAACACGGCGCCTGCAAGGACCGTGGCGGAGAGGATGTTGAATCGTCGGCCAATCATGGTGTCGCTCCGGTTGCCAGCGTCTGGCGCTGGTTGAGGGGCTTGTAGTTGAAGGTGAGCTGCCCGCCCTTGGCGGACTCGATCTGGTAGATGCCGTCGACCGTGTCCCCGACCTTCACATCGTAGACGCGATCGCCACGGGTCAGGAAGTACACGGTCACGTCGCCCGACGGCGTGTAGCTGCCGAGGAACACGAATGGCAACGGCGGCGCGGTCGGCGGCGGCGGCGGCGGCGGGGGTGGCGGTGGCACGTAGGCCGGCGGCGGCGGGACGTACCAGCTGTGCGCGCCGAACAGGGCATCCGACTTGCTGGCGTCGGCGACGCGGGCGGACTTCGGTGCCGCGGCGACGGCCTCCTTCTCGGCCGCCTCGGTCGCGGCAACGGCCTTCTGGCTGACCGCGATGCCGCGCTTGCGCGCCTCGGCGACGACCCGTGCGCGCGCGGCCGCGATCTCGGCGGTCCTCGCCGCCTGGACTTCCAGCTGGTGGTGACGACGCGCCTCGTAGTACCACGTGCCGCCAACCGCGACCAGCGCGAGCACCGCGATCGCGATCCAGGCCCGCAGGCGTCGGGACCCCGCCGGCGTGACGTCCGCCAGCGACGGCAGGCTCGGCAGGTCGTTCATTGACCGCCTCGCGTGTAGAAGGTCAGCCGCAGGCGCGCCTCGACCTGGCCGTCCGAAATCGTCTTGCGCTCGATGTTCATCTCGCTGATCGACACCGACGGCAGCGCGACGAGCACGGCATCGACGAAATGGCGAACCTGCGGATAGGGGCCGGTGACGGGGAACGACACTCGATAGCGGGTGATGTCACCGGTCTTGGTCGCCTGCGTCTCGTACTTGCCCGTGTCGAGCGAGAGCTTCGAGGCCTCGGCCTGCTGCAGCAGCACGCCGAGCAGCGCGGGCATGTCGGCGCGCGACGGAAGGTGGCGCAGCGTCTGCTGGGCCTCGTTCGCGAGCGGCGCCACGACCACCGGGTGGCCTTGCGCCTTCGCGAGGTCCGCGCGCAGCGCCGCCGCCTCGTTGGCGACCTGCATGTGGGTCGAGAAGAAGAACACCGCGGCGGCGAGCGCGAGGCCGATGCCGACGAGCCCGGTGCGACCGCTGCGGCCGACGTGCCAGACGACGAGCGGCGCCCACTCGTTCTGCAGGCGATCGAGCGCACGACGCGCCGGCGCCATCATGTCGGAGCGGCGCGCCGCCGGGACGGGCGGGCGCGGCGTGGTCGGCGCCGGCGCGAGCGCGATGGGCGGCGACTTCTGGGTCGTTTCGCTCACGTGTGCCACTCCGCCGCGAGCTTCACGCGCACCGGGTGCTCCGGATCGTCCTTCTTGAGCTCGTGGCTCTCGAGCATGGGATAGCGCAGCACCTTGCTCTGCTGCAGTCGCTGCAGGTAGGCGAGCGCCGCCGGCAGCGACTTCGCCTCCGCCGTGATGCGCACGACGTGCTTGCCGGGGTCGGGCTCGATCTGCAGCAGCGACACGGTGGCCTCCGAGTCCTTGCCGGCGGCCTCGAGCTCGCTCAGCAGCTGCGACCAGGGAATGGAGAGCTCCGCCTCGACCTTGGCGGCTTCTTCGGCGGAATGGACTGACGACGGCATGTGCGGCCCGCGCGAGGACGTCGCGGCGTTGAGCTCGGCATCGAGCCGGTTGCGCTCGGTGATCTGGCCATTGAACGTCACGCCGACCGCGACCGCGGCGGCGAGGCCGATCGCGAACAGGATCGCGCCGACGAGCGGCGCCTGGCGCGGCTCGGCGGCGAAGTCCAGGCGAACGGCGACGGGGCGTTTCATGCGTACACCCGCTGTAGCAGCGCGAGTTCGTGGGTCTGGTTGCCCGACCCATCGTCCTCGAGCCATTCGAGATCGGTGCCGGTCAGCGTCGCACCGCGGCGCATCCACACCGGCGCATCGACGAACATGCGACCCACGCCGCCGTTCGCGCGCGTCAGGCGACCGAAGGCCTGCAGGCGTTCGAGCTCGACGGTCCAGTCGGACGACAGTCGCGCCATGTGCACGCGATCCCAGGCGCCGTTGGTCAGGTGCACGGCCGACAGGGAGCCGTCGTCGAGGCTGACGAACCAGGTGTCGTCGGCCGGCAGCCGGTGGCGCCATGCGTTGAACGCGACGACGAGTTGCGGCTGCAGCGAGACGAGCTTGAGGCGCGCCGGCAGCAGCACCTCGTCGAGCGCGTTGCGCAGGTTGCCCGGCATCGCGCAGGCGACATACGCATGGCCCGGCGGGGTGTCGGCCAGCGTGACGTTCCAGTCGGTGACGCCTTCGCCGAACGTGTCGGACAGGACGTAGCGGGCGTGCGTCAGCCGCCCCTCGCTGTCGAGGCGGGTGTTCGGCCACGGCACGATGCCGTAGCGCGCCCACGGATCCGCGAGCACGACGCGCACCGCCGCGTCCTGCCAGGTCGGCTCGGACAGCACCTCGGCCAGCTTCGCGAAGGTCGGGCGGATGTCGCCGAAGTGGCCGTTCGGCACGGCCACCTCCGTGCACGCGCCGACCTGCGGGCGCAGGCCCTTCTCGCGCTTCGCGAGCGCGATCTTCCGGGGGGCGATATAGACCGCTATTTCATCACGCCAGAGCGGTGACACGGTTGGCCTCCAGAAGGGTGGTGAGTCCATGCTGCACCAGGTCGAGTGCGGCGGTACGGATGAGACGCGAGCCGTTCGCGGTCGCCAGCTCCTTGAGCCGGCGGGCCGGGGCGCGGGCGACGATCGCCTCGCGCAGCTCGTCGTTGAGGACCAGGAGTTCGCCGATGGCCTTGCGGCCCTTGTAGCCGGTGCCGCGGCAGTGCGCGCAGCCCCGCCCGGATCGGAACTTCCAGTCGGCGACCGCGGGCAGCATGAGCCCGGACTGCGCGATGAGCTCAGGCGACGGCTGCACGGGCTCGGCGCACTGTTCGCAGACCTGGCGCACGAGGCGCTGCGCGAGGATGCCGTTCAATGCGGAGACGAACGCGTAGGCGTCGACCTCCATGTGCGAGAAGCGTCCGAGCACGTCGAACACGTTGTTGGCGTGGACGGTCGTGAACACGAGATGGCCGGTGAGCGCGGACTGGATCGCGATCTGCGCGGTCTCCGGGTCGCGGATCTCGCCGACCATGATCTTGTCGGGGTCGTGGCGCAGGATCGAGCGCAGTCCGCGGGCGAAGGTCAGGCCCTTCTTCTCGTTGACCGGGATCTGCAGCACGCCCTGCAGCTGGTACTCGACCGGGTCCTCGATGGTCACGATCTTGTCGTGCCCGGTGTTGGTCTCGGACAGCGCGGCGTACAGGGTCGTCGTCTTGCCGCTGCCGGTGGGACCGGTGACGAGCAGCATGCCGTACGGCAGCTGCGCGAGGCGCCGCAGGCGCTTGACGACGTCGGGGTCGAAGCCGAGGCCGTCGAGGCTGAGGCCCTTGAGCTCGTCCGTCAGTGCCTGCTTGTCGAGGATTCGGAGCACGGCGTCCTCGCCGTGCACGCTCGGGATGATCGAGACGCGGAAATCGATCGGGCGCCCCTTCAGCGCGAGCTTGAAGCGGCCGTCCTGCGGCACGCGGCGCTCGGCGATGTCGAGTTCGCTCATGACCTTGATGCGGGAGATGACCTGTTCGCACAGGTCCGCGCCGCCGAGGGTCGCGACGTGCACGAGCACGCCATCAACACGATAGCGGACCGCGAGCCCACCGGGACGGGTCTCGAGGTGGATGTCGCTGGCGCCGGCCTTGAGCGCGTCGTACACCGTCGAGTGGACGAGCTTGACGACCGGGCTCGAGTCGGCGCTGATCGTCGCGAGCGACAGGTTCTCGATGTCGCTGTCGACGATGAGCTCGCCGGCAGTCTCCATGTTGGCGACGTCCATCGCCCGCATGTCCTGCTCGTACTTCGTCAGGAACGCCGTGATCTCGCCGGGCGCCGCCAGGTACCAGGTCAGCGCGACCTGCACCTGCAGCTCGATCCAGCTGCGGATGCCGTTGTCGAAGGGATTGGAGATGACCGCGAGGTGCTCGGCACCGCGATTCACGATCACGCAGCAGCGGCGCGCCGCATCGGCGGGACCAAGCACGTCGAACGCCGGCGTCAGCGCCATCAGCGCCGGGCCGTCGAGCACGGGGTAGCGCAGCGCCGCACCGAGCGCCCGGGCGAGGTCGTCGCCATCGAGCCCGGTCGTCTCGACCAGCACCTCGAGCGGTGGTCGGCGCGAGGCGACGGCGACGTCGAGCGCGGTGCGCAGCTGCGCATCCGAGAGCGACGCGGCCGGCGGCAGCGTGGGTGTGATTTTCAGTGATTCCGGAGCGGCGCTCATCGGATGCTCCCGGCCAGTTCGAATATCGGGAAGTACATGAGGACGACGACCAGGCCGATGATCAGGCCGATCACGGTCATCATGGCCGGCTCGATCAGTCGCGTCGCGACCTCGACCCAGCGGGACAGTTCCTCGTCGTAGAACGCGGCGATGCGCTCCATCATCTCGCCCATGTTGCCGCTGCGCTCGCCGACCCGCAGCATGCGCTCGGCGACCGGTGTCGTGAGACCCTGGCTCGCGAGCGATTCGGTCAGCGACTTGCCCTCGCGGATCGCCCGGGTCGCGGCCGCGAGGCGCGGCTGGGAGCCGGCGGCGAGCAGGCCGCGCGTCATTTCGAAGGCCTGGACGACCGGCAGACCGCCGCGCAGCAGCATGCCCACCGTACGGTAGAGCCGCGCGAGCTGGTACAGCTCGAGCTGGTGCCCGATCGTCGGGATGCGCGCGATCATGCGGCCGACCCCCATGCGGAACTCCGGCCGCATCACCGCGCGGCCGAGGAGCACGACCGTGACGATGAAGCCGATCAGCACGCCGGTGCCATGCGCGGCGAGCAACTTGCCCCAGTTCATCAGGATGCGGGAGGCGAGCGGCAGTTCGCCGCCGATGTCCTCGTAGATGCCCGCGAAGCGCGGCACCACGAAGCCGACCAGGAAGAGCACGACCAGGGTGCCTGCACCGAGCAGCACCGCCGGATAGATGGATGCGTTGATCAGGCGCTTCTTGAGGACGTCGATCTGTTCCTGGTAGGCGACGAAGCGGCGCAGCGCCTCAGGGATAGCGCCGCTGCGCTCGCTCGCACGGACGGTCGCGACGTACAGCGGCGGGAAGCTGCCCGGGGCCTCGCTGAGCGCGACGGAAAGGCTCTGGCCCTCGTACAGGCGCCGACGAATCGATTCGAGCACGTTGCGGATCGCGTCGTCGCGCTCCTTCTCGGTCAAGGCGTCGATGGCCTCGACCAGCGACAGTCCCGCCTCGAGCAGCGCGATCAGTTCATTGCTGAACTGCGTGAGGCCGAGCTTCGCGCGGCCGATTGGCGCGAGCCGCGAGGCCGTCTCCAGCGCGATGACCCTGAGCCCTCGCGCGAGCGCCTGACGGCGCGCGTCGGCCTCGTCGACCGCGTCCAGCTCGTGGATCGCGACCGACCGGCCCGCATCGAGGACAGTGAGACGAAAGCGCATTGCGGCTCAGTTGGTCCAGTTGGTGATGTCAGCGTCTTCGCCGGTACCACCGGGGCGTCCGTCCTTGCCGAGCGAGGACAGGTCGAACTCCCCGTGCTCACCGGGACTCACGTACAGGTACGGGCGCCCCCACGGATCGTTCGGGACACCCTTCTTTAGATAGGGACCGCCCCACGTGCCGGTCGTTTCGGCGCCGCCCGGCGCGGTCTGCAGCGCGTTGAGGCCTTCCTCGGACGTCGGGTAGCGGCCCATGTCGAGGCGGAACTGGTCGAGCGCCTTGTCGAGCGCATCGATCTGCGCCTTGGCGACCTTCACCTGCGACTTGCCCACCTGCGCGAAGTAGCGCGGCGCGACGAAGCCGGCCAGCAGGCCGATGATCACCATCACGACCAGCAGTTCGAGCAGCGTGAAGCCGCGCGACCTGGACCTGAACTGACGAAGACGTGACATGAAAAGTGACTCCGGCTAAACGGACCGGGCGCAGAGCCCCGGCATGCCCTCCATGCTGATCGCACCCGTCGACCGGGAATAGTCGGCCGTTGGGGGTGCCATCGCGCGCGCTTACCGGTACCCGGAGGTAGGGTTTCACGGTAGGCGGCGTCGTGCGCTCCGGGCCGCCGGCCGAGGCCGGGTCCCGTCGTTCATCCTGCACTTGAATCTAGGCCAACAAGCCCTTGATGGAAGGTAGGAGGAACACGTAGCGCCTCGTCCCTACCCCCGCTTCGGGTCTCGGTTCGCAGGAACGGCGGCGTCGGCACGGAGCCCTCGTCCGAGGCCCGCATGGACAAACCTTATGTTAAACGATCGGCCCGGGCCCGTCCGTGACCGACGCCTCAGTTGAGACTGGCGTTCGCCTGGCGGGCAGCGGTTCCGGTGACCACGGGCCACTCGAGGCGGACCAGCGTCCCCCGCCCGGGCGCGCTCGACACCATGCAGCGGCCCCCGCTGCGCTCGGTCCGCTCGCGCAGGCCGCGCAGGCCGCGCAGTTCCGGCCGCTCGATCAGGCGACGGACGTCGCCGTTGATCGCGAACCCGGTGCCGTCGTCCTGGACAGTCACGAGCAGCGTACCGTCCTCGAGCCTCATCGCGACCTGGACGCGGTGGGCGCCGGCGTGCCGGGCGACGTTGTTGAGCGATTCCTGCACCGCGCGATAGACATTCGTGCCGAGCATCGGCGGGATATCCCCGTCCTCGACGTCGATCATCGCGTCGATCGCGATCTCGCCGTAGACCTCGTGCCAGTCACGGCACAGGCTGCGCACCGCCGACGCGGCGCCGAGGTCGTCGAGGATCGCCGGGCGCAGGTTCATCGAGATGCCACGGACTTCCTCCATGACCCGCTGCACCCGCTCGACCGCGGATTCGACGACGTCGGCCGCGCCCTTGGTGTCCTGGCGCCGGGCGAGCACCTGGGCCCGCTCGAGCGAGTACTTGATCGCGCTGAGCGACTGGCCGACCGAGTCGTGCAGGTCCTGCGCGATGCGCTTGCGCTCCTCTTCCTGCGCGGTCATCAGGCGCTCGGACAGCCCTTCCAGCTCGCGCTGCGAGGTGCGCAGCGATTCCTCCGCATCGCGGCGCCGCGCGACCTCGTCGCGCAGCGCGCGATTGGTCGCGGTGAGCTCAGCCGTGCGCTCGCCGACGCGATTCTCCAGCGTCTGGTTCAGGTTCTTGAGGTTGCGTTCGACGTGCCGCAGCGAGGTGACGTTCGAGACGACGAACGCGACGCGCTGCCAGGGCCGCGACGGGGCGCCGCTCGGGTCGCTGGCGACGCGGAACTCGAAGCCGAGGTCGAGTCCCAGCATGGGATCCGACAACTCGAACTTGGTCTCGTCCTGCTCGTCCAACCCGTCGATGGCGCGGTCGATCTGCAGCCTGAATGCGCAGCTTTCGTCCGCGCAGGACGGATGCAGCACGGCATGCAGGTCGTGACCGAGCGAGTCCTGCACGGTGCCGAGCATCCAGCGCTCGAGGCTGCGGTTGACGCGCACGATGCGCCGGCGGCGATCGAGGAGGCCGACGACCTCGGGCAGCGCGTCGGCCGTGCGCTCCCATTCGATCTTGGCATGGTAGATCGCCGAGAGCGTGCGCGAACGCTCGGCGTCGCCCGCCGTCAGCGCGGCACTGACGCCGAGCATGCGACGGGTCGTCTCGACGGCGACCTGGCGCAGTTCCTCCTCCTGCGCGACCGGCGGCGCGAGGAACAGCAGCACGTACACGGGCGCGACCGGATCGGGCACCGCCCCACAGAACGCCTGCATCGCACCGGGCGTGGCCGGCGTCGCGGACGCGCGCCGCTTCGCCGCGCTCTGCACGACGCGCGCCGGCTCCCGCAGCGCCTCACCGATGATCGGCACCTCGTGCAGGTGCACCGCGCGCATCTGCCAGGCTTCGGGCATGTTGGCGCCGGCGACCGCGCGCAGCGTGTCGAGGTTCGGTTCGCGCTCGAAGACGACCGCGAGGGATCCCGGGAACGTGTCGACGAGCGCCCGGCACGCCACGTCGGCGAGCCGACGGACCGTCACGGCCGAATCGCAGGCGGCCGACAGTTGGGTGACCAGATTGACGAGGCGCCGCATCATAGGGAGTGACCCCGGACCTCAATTGAGTACAGGGGTCCATCGTGCGGCCCATCACAGAAATCAGATAGTCGGCGAGGCCCCGAGGGCTTTCACCCAGTTCACGGTAGGGCCCGGTAGGGTTTGACCGTAGCCCCGATCAGGTGGGGCGGGTCAGGAACTGCTTGTACAGCTTCAGCACGGCCGGAACGTATTCACGCGTTTCACGATACGGCGGGATGCTCCGCCCGTAGCGGTCGACCGCGTCCTCGCCCGCGTTGTAGGCGGCCAGCACGAGCTCGAGGTTGTTGTTGTAGCGCTTGAGCAGGTAGGACAGGTAGCGGGCCCCGCCGCGCGTGTTCTGTTCCGGATCGAATGGATTGCCGACGCCGTAGCGCTTGGCCGTGGACGGCAGCAGTTGCATCAGGCCCTGGGCCCCGGCCCTCGACACCGCCTTCGGATCGAACGCCGACTCGACCGCGATGACCGCACGCACGAGCGCCGGATGCACCTCGGCGGTGCGCGCGACGCGATCGATCATCCCGGAGTACGCCGCGGCCCGCTCGTGCCAGTCGCCTCGGGCCGCCGTCGCCAACGCCGCATGCTCGGGATGCGGCTCCGGTGGCGCCTTGATCAGCAGCGCGTAGCGGCTGTCATCCGGCATGTTCGTGTAGTGGGTGACGCCGTCCTGGTCGGTGAACGCATAGATGTCGGCCACGGCCCGCGGCGCAGCCGCGAGGCAGACAATGGCAATGACAGTGGCGCAGAGTACCCGCATGATCCCCGACTGTAAGGCGGTTCCCGGGTCCACGGCTAGGTGGGTGGATCGCGTAGGGCCCGCGAGGGGCTTTCGGCAATTACGGCCGAGGGTCTCTGCGCAAACTGAGAGGTGGGTCTCAGTTTCGGGAAATCCTGTAGACCATTATGTCTCTAACCGCAGACAGTAGGGTTTAGACCCACTTAAATGCAGTGATTCACGGCGCAGCCGATTACGCGAAAACACTGCTCGAGGAACTCGCCATGGCCCACGCAGACCCCCTTTTAGCATCCCAAGTCAATGAATTCATTGGGAAAGCAGATCATGGCCGCGCGACGGCGCCGGGCTCGACAGTGCGGGTCATGCTGGTCGATGACCACGCCATCCTGCGCGAGGGCCTCTCGGCCCTGCTCGAACTCGAGAGCGACCTCAAGGTGGTCGGCCAGGCCGGCTCCATTCCCGAGGCCGTCGAGAACGCGACGCTGCTGAAGCCCGACCTGATCATCACCGACCTGTCCCTGCCCGGCGCGACCGGGATGCAGGGCATCGTCGAGCTGCGCTCGCGTGCGCCGAACGCCCGGCTGATCGTGCTGACGGTGCACAACACCGAGGAGTACATCCGCGCGGCCCTCTCGGCCGGCGCCGACGGCTACATCCTGAAGGATGCCTCGCGCGCCGAACTGGTGCATGGCGTCCGCGCCGTGCTCGCCGGGCAGCGGCACCTGTGCCCGCGCTCCTCGGCGCGCGTCGTGCGCAGCTACCTTGGCGAGCCGCAGCCGGCATCCGCCGCGGTCACCGGCGTCACCGGTCGCGAGCGCGAGATCCTCGCGATGATCGCGAGCGGCCAGTCGAACAAGCGCATCGCGATCGTCCTCAATCGCAGCGTGAAGACCGTCGAGAAGCACCGCGCCAACCTGATGCGCAAGCTGGGCCTGCACAACGTCGCCGACGTCACGCGCTTCGCGCTGCAGAGCGGCCTGCTGCGCGGCGAAGGCGCCGAGGCCTCGGCCGAGGGCTGATGACCGACGCGCGGCCGGCCGGTGGCCGGCCGCGCACGTCGGCGCCGCTCGCGCCGACTCCGCCCCGCCCGTCGACCCGAATGCACGGGGAATGGCGAAAGAGGCTGCACGTCGCCAAGCGACGGCGTTAGACTCAGGCTCGTTCGGCCTGCAGAGAAGCGATGAACGCCCAAAGCTCCGATCTCAGTCGCGTGACAGAGTGCGATCCGACGCGCGTCCTGATTGTCGACTCGCACACGATCGTGCGCGAAGGGGTCAGCGTGCTGCTCGGGGTCGAGGATCACCTCGCGGTGATCGGGCACGCGGCAACCGTCGGCGAATGCCTGCGGGATGCCCAGACGCTGTCGCCGGACCTGATCATCACCGAGATCGACGTCGGCGGCCCCGGCAACGTCGAGGAGCTGCGCCGCGCGTTCCCGACCTCGCTCGTCCTCGTCCTCAGCCTGCTCGACTCGGAGGAGGCCATCCGCGCGGCGCTGGCCGCCGGTGCGCACGGCTACGTGCTCAAGGAGTCCGGTCGCAAGGAACTGCTCGGCGCGATCCGCGCCGTGCTCTCGGGGTCGCGCTTCCTCTGCGAACGGGCTTCGGCCCGGATCGTCAGTCGCTTCCTCGACGATGGCAGCGGGACACGCGCCGCCGCCACGCCCTCGCCCATCACCCGCTCAGAGCGCGAGATCCTCGCGATGGTCGCGCGCGGCATGTCGAACAAGCACATCGCACGGCTGCGCGAACGCAGCGTGCGCACGATCGAGAAGCAGCGCGCGATGCTGATGCGAAAGCTCGGCCTGCGCAATGCGGCGGACCTGACGCGATTCGCACTCGAGCATGGCCTGATCCAGCGGGATCAGGCGGACCCGTCCGCGCAGGCGTCTGGCGGCTGAAGCCACGGGCGGCACCACCCCGCACGGGTGCCCGCGCCCATCACAGGAACTGGTCGAGTCCCGGCACCCAGCGCAGCGCGGCCGCGTAGAAGCGCTGCCAGCGGCTCGCGCCGGGCTCGCCCGTCGTGCGCACCTGCACGCCGTCATGCTCGGCCGTCCAGATCAGCCGACCCGTGCGCGAGCGCGGCGGCTCGAGCGACAGGCGCCATGCCCGGTCCGGCGCGAGGTCCGCCTCGACGAGGCGCGCGGTCGCGGCGGCGAGCGAGGGGCTGTCGACGAGCACGGCGAGTTCGGTGTTGATCAGCGCCGAACGCGGATCGATGTTGAAGCTGCCGACCCAGGTCAGGTGGCGGTCGATCACCATGACCTTCGAATGCAGCGAGTTGCCGGTACCCTGGCGCCGGAAATAGCGGCGCTCGAGCGGCCGCCGTCGCGCATCGGCCTGGAACTCGTACAGCTCGACGCCGGCGGCGAGCAGCTCGCGCCGCCGCTTGGCGTAGCCGGCGTGCACCGGGATGACATCGGTCGATGCGAGTGAGTTCGTCAGCACGCGCACGTGCACCCCTGCCGCGGCGCGCGAGGCGATCAGGTCCGCGCCCTGCTTCAGCGGCACGAGGTAGGCGGACTCGACGAGCACCTCGCGCCCGGCCGCACCCCACAGCCCGTAGGCCCGCGCCAGCAGCGGGGATGCGGCGCGGCGGCTCTCGTCGATCTTCTCCGGAGGATCGGCGAGCAGCTCGGCCGGGCCCCAGTGCGGGAACTTCGCGCCGAGCACGAGCGTGCTCAGCTGCTCGCGCACCGGCACCATCTGCCCCTGGTAGGCGTCCGCCGAGGCGGCCTGGCGCGCGAGCTCGGCGGCGACCACGTCGGCCTCCGCCTCCGTGGGCATGCGTCGCAGGAACGCCTCGATCGGCACCGCCCACGGGCTGTTCCAGTAGTCGTCGAAGCTGTGCACGGCGTCGATGGCGATCGGGCCGGCCCCGAGCAGCTCCACGTCGCTGAAGTTGACCCCGGCGTCCAGGTCGAAGTAGTTGTCGCCGATGTTGCGGCCGCCCATGACGACCAGCTGGGAGTCGACCGCGAAGATCTTGTTGTGCATGCGCCGCTGCACGCGGCCGAAGCTGGTGATGAACTCGATCGGCCGCATCCATCGGACGCGGTTGCGGTACGGGTTGAAGACGCGGATCTCGAGGTTGGGATGGCCGGCCAGCGTCGCGAGGCGGTCCTCGCTGCGCACGAGGTTGCTGTCGTCGACGAGCACCCGCACGCGCACGCCGCGATGAGCCGCCGCGACAAGGCGATCGGCGAGCACGATGCCGGCGGAATCCGCGGCGTAGATGTAGTACTGGACATCGATGGAGCGTTCGGCGAGGTCGGCGAGCGCGGCTCGGGACAGGAACGCCTGGGCGCCATACTGTAGCGGGACGAAACCGCTCTCGCCTGGATGCGCCGCGAGCGCCGGAGCGAGCGCACGCCCGAGCGTCGTGTCCTCGGTGGCGGGCACGGCATAGCTCGGCGGGCGGGGGACGTCGGTGCGGTACGTGGCGCAACCTGTCAGCGTGAGGAGCAGCCCGAGACCCGCGGCGCGCACGATGACGCGAACGGCTGGCATCGGTCAGTGCAGCCGCCGGCGCGGCGTCCGGTACTGGGCCCGCGCGCCGCTGTGCAGCCACCACGGGAAAACGACGCGGCGCGGACGGGACATGCTCGGCAGTGTCGCGTAGCGGCGCGACGAAGTCACGTCAGGGCCAGGTCGTGGCGTCCTCGGCGAAGCGCTCGGAGGCCGCCGGGATCACGCAGAAGCGCTGTCCGGTCGGGGCCTCCATGACGACGAAGTCGCGGACCTGGCGGACGCGGCGCGCACCGAGCGCCTCGAGGCGCTGCGCCTCGGCCTCGACGTCGTCGGTCTCGAGGTCGAGGTGCACCCGGCTCGGGTGCTCGACCTTCTGGACCTCGCAGTGCAGGCCGGAGCGCGGGTCGTCGAGCGCCACGTAGGTCTCGCCCTCGACGCCCGGCAGTGTCCGGATCGTGCGTCCGAGGGCACCGCCCCAGAACCGCGCCGCGCCGGTGAGGTCGTCCGTCTGGCAGTCGACGATGAATCCCGCGAGCCGACTGCGGTGCATGGCGATCAGCCCGACGGTCTGAGGCCGCGCAGGAACGCGACCGGGTCGTCGCCGCGCTCGAGCACCTCGACGAGCGCCGATCCGACGATGACGCCATCGACATGCCCGCGCAGGCGCGCGACCTGCTCGCGCCCGCGGATGCCGAACCCGGCGCAGACCGGGATCGGCGCCAGGGCACGCACACGTTCGAGGTACGCGATCACCTCGTCCGGGACATCGACCGCCTTGCCTGTCGTGCCGGTCATCGTCACGGCATAGATGAAGCCCTGTGCCTCGCGGCACAGCATCTCGAGCCGCTCCGGGGGCGTCACCGGCGTCACCATCTGCACGAGCGCGACGCCCTCCGCGGCGAGCGCGGCGCGCAGCTCCTCGCACTCCTCGTAGGGCAGGTCCGGCACGATGAAGCCGGCGACGCCGGCCTCGCGCGCGGCCGCCGGCAGGCGGTCGAGCCCGTAGGCGAGCAGCGGATTGAGGTAGCTCATCAGCAGCAGCGGCGCAGTCGGGCGCGGCGCCATCGCCGCCAGCGACTCGAGGATCCAGCGCAGCGAGACGCCCTGCACGAGCGCCGCGTGGCTCGCCCGCTGGATCGTCATGCCGTCCGCCATCGGGTCGGTGAAGGGCACGCCGATCTCGACGACGTCGGCGACCGAGGCGACGCGCGCGAGATCGGCGGTGAAGCGTGCCCGCTCCGGGAAGCCCGCCGTCATGAACGCGACGAGGGCGGGCTCGCCGCGCGCCGCGGCCGCGCGGATGGCGGCGCCGATCGTCGCGTGACCGGGGCCGGTGCTCACGTTCGCCATCACAGCTTCCCCTTCAGCAGCGTGCGCTGCAGCGTCGGCATGTCCTTGTCGCCGCGTCCCGAAAGGCAGATCAGCAGCTTCGCGCCCTTGTTTCCGGCGGCCCACTTGCGGGCGCCGGTGAACGCATGCGCCGACTCGATCGCGGCGAGGATGCCTTCCGCCTCGCAGCACTCGGCGAGCGACTCGAGCGCCTCGTCGTCGGTCGCGTATTCGTAGCTCACGCGTCCGGCGGACAGCAGCAGCGCGTGCTCCGGCGCGACGCCCGGGTAGTCGAGGCCCGCCGAGACCGAATGGGTCTCCTGGATCTGGCCGTTCTCGTCCTGCAACAGCATCGAGTAGCAGCCCTGCAGCACGCCGGGACGACCGAGGGTCAGCGTCGCGGAGTTGTCGCCGAGCGCGGGCCCGCGTCCGCCAGCCTCGACGCCGATCAGCTGCACGTCGCGATCGCCGATGAACGGATGGAACATGCCGATCGAGTTGGAGCCGCCACCCACGCAGGCGAACACGGCATTCGGCAGGCCGCCGGCCTGGCGGATCATCTGCGCGCGCGACTCCCGGCCGATCACCGACTGCAGCTCGCGCACCATGTACGGGTACGGGTGCGGGCCGATCGCCGAGCCAATCAGGTAGTAGGTGCCATTCGGATCGGAAACCCAGTCCCTGAGCGCTTCGTCGATCGCGGCGCGCAGCGTCTGGTCGCCGCCGGTGACCGGCACCACGGTCGCGCCGAGCAGCTTCATGCGGCCGACGTTCGGGGCCTGGCGCTCGCAGTCGACGGCGCCCATGTACACGGTGCACGGCAGGCCGAGGCGCGCGCAGGCCGCCGCGGTCGCGACGCCGTGCTGGCCGGCGCCGGTCTCGGCAACGATGCGTCGGGCGCCGAGGCGCTTGGCGAGCAGCGCCTGGCCGATCGCGTTGTTGATCTTGTGGGCGCCGGTGTGCGCGAGATCCTCGCGCTTCAGGAACACCTCGGCGCCCCAGCGAGCCGACAGCGCGGGCGCCGGGCTGAGCGGCGTCGGCCGCCCGACCCAGTTCGCGAGCTGGGCGTCGACCTCGGCGACGAACGCCGGGTCCCGCAGCCAGCGCTTCACGCCGTCCGCGAGGCGATCGAGCGCCGGCACCAGCGTCTCTGGCACGTAGCGCCCGCCATAGGGTCCGAAGCGTCCGCGCGCGTCCGGGAACTCGCCCGCCAGCTCGCGCCTGAGCAGCGCGCTCGCCTCGCCGGTTTCAAATGCCGTTGCCATCGTCATTACTCCAGGGGAATTCTGCCCGTCACTTCGCCCACGCGGCACGGGCGGCCGCCACGAATTCGCGGATGCGCGCCACGTCCTTGATGCCGGGCTGCGACTCGACGCCGCTCGACACGTCGACGCCGAAGGGTCGCGCGCGCCCGATCGCCAGGGCGACGTTCGCGGCCGACAGCCCGCCGGCCAGCACGAGCTCTGCGCGGCCCGCAAGCTCGCGCGCCCGGTCCCAGTCGACGGTCGCGCCGCTGCCGCTGTGCGGCCCCTCGTAGAGGAACCGGCCCGGCAACGCCGGTGGCGGCGCGACGCCGCTGCGCAGCACCGGCAGGCGCAGGAGCTCGTCCGGCAGCACCAGGCGATCGAAGTCCTCGGCATCGGTCTGCAGCGCATCCGGCTCGAACGCATCGAGGATGTCGTCGATGGCCTCCTGGCTCGGGTGGCGCGTCACGGCGATGCACAGGACCCCGGGCGGGACCGACGCGGCGAGGAGCGAGGCGACGAACGGCTCGATGTGGCGCGGCGAACCCGGATGGAACACGAACCCGACGGCATCGACCCCGGCCTCGACCGCCGCGGCGACCGCGCGTTCGGAGCGGAGCCCGCAGATCTTGACCCAGCCGCTCATCGCGGCGCTCCCGGCGCCGCCGACCGGCCGCGCGCGATCATCTCGGCGCCGAGCACGCGCGGATCGGCCGCCGACATCAGCGCCGTCCCCACGAGCGCGACCGTATAGCCGGCGCGCGCGAGGCGCGCGGCATCGTCCGGCGTCGCGAGGCCGCTCTCGGCGACCCGCGCGAACGCGCGCGGCAGGCAGGGTGCGATCTGCTCGAGCCGCTCCGGGACGACCTCGAGCGTCACGAGGTCGCGGCTGTTGACGCCGACGAGGCAGTCGCCGGGCCGGCCGCGCCACGCGTGGGCGACCTCGGCCGCGATCGCGACGTCGGCCTCGTCGAAGGCCTCCAGCAGCACGAACAGGCCGAGATCGGCCGCCGCCCTGGCGAGCGCATCGAGTGCGCCGCGCTCGAGCATGCGCACGATCAGCAGCGCGCCGCCGGCGCCCGCGGCTCGTGCCTCGAGCAACTGGTACGGATCGACGAGGAAATCCTTGCGCATCGCCGGGACGGCGTATGGCCTCAGCGCGGCACTCGCGCGCGCGAGATGCAGCAGGTCGCCGTCGAAGCGATCGGGCTCGGTCAGCACCGAGACGATCGCGGCGCCGGAGTCGGCGTACGCGGTCACGCGCCGCTCCAGGTCATCGACCGCCGTGGACAGCAGCCCCTGTGCGGGAGAGCGCAGCTTGAGCTCGGCGATCAGGTCGAAGCGGCCGTCGAGCACGAGCGGCGGTGCCACCGGCGTCGCGAGCGCCCGGGCCCGCAACGCGGCCTCCGGCTCGCGTGCGCGGGCGGCTTCCGCCCGCGCACGGCTCGAGTGGGCCATCGTGGCGAGGAAGTCGCGCCCGGCCGCCGTCACGGGCGGCTCCTCGAGAACGCCGCGAGGCGATCCAGCAGCGCACCGGCCGCGCCCGCGTCGATCGCGTGCGCCGCGCGGACCACGCCGTCGCGGGGATCCTTCGCGATGCCCATCACCTCGAGCGCGAGCGACGTTCCCATCAGCAGCGCATCGCGATGCGCGCCGCGATCGGCACCGTCGAACACGGCGCGCAGTGCCCGCGCGTTCTCAGCGGCGTCGCCGCCGCGCAATGCCTCGGCCGTGCACGACGGCAGGCCGTAGTCGGCGGCGCTGCGCGCCTGCTGCGTCCAGCGCCCCTCGGCGACGTCGCACAGCTGGAACGGCCCGATCGGCGTCGGCTCGTCCCAGCCATCGGCGCCGTGCACGACGAACGCGCGCCGGATGGGCAGGCCCGCCAGCGTGTCGGCGATCAGGTGCATCGCCTCGACGCTGTAGGCACCGATCAGGTAGTACGGGGGTTCGGCCGGGTTCGTCAGCGGACCCAGCATGTTGAAGACGGTGCGGATGCCGAGCGCGGCGCGGACCGGCGCGACCGCCTTCATCGCCGGGTGGTAGTGCGGCGCGAACAGGAACGTGAAGCCGGTGATGGCGAGGCACTCGCCGGCATCGCGCTCGTCGAGTGGCAGCCGGAGCCCGAGCGACTCGAGCACGTCGGCGCTGCCGGAGCGGCTCGATACGGACCGGTTGCCGTGCTTGGCGACCTTCGCGCCTGCCGCGACCGCGAGCAGCGCCGTGCCCGTCGAGATGTTGAACGAATGCGACGCATCGCCGCCCGTGCCGACGATGTCGACGAGCGCGCCGACGTCGGGCAGGGCCGGGCGCCGGGCGAGCGAGCGCATGCCGCGTGCGAAGCCACGGAGCTCGTCGGCGTTGACGCCCTTGGTGCGCAGCGCCGCGAGCAAGCCCCCGGCCAGCGCTGGCGGTACGTCGGGCGAGGTCAGTGCGACGAGCGCGTCGTACGCATCCGATTCGGGCAGCGAGCGGCCATCGGCAAGCGCACCGAGCGCCGCGCGCAGCAGGGGCACCGCGTCGGTCACTGCGCGCGACCCCCGGACATCCTGAGGAAATTGCCCATCAGCGCCGGACCCGCCGGGGTGAGCACGCTCTCGGGATGGAACTGCACGCCCTCGACGGCGAGCGTCGCGTGGCGCAGCCCCATGATCTCGCCCTCGGCGCTGCGCGCCGTGACGATCAGCTCGGCGGGCATCGAGGCGGGTTCCGCGACCAGGGAATGGTAGCGCCCGACCTCGAGCGGCTGTGGCAGTCCCGCGAAGACGCCCAGGCCATCGTGCTCGATGAGCGAGGTCTTGCCGTGCATCAGCCGCCAGTTGCGCACGACCTTGCCGCCGAACACCTCGGTGATGGACTGGTGGCCGAGGCAGACGCCGAACACCGGGATGCGTCCCGCGAAGTGCCGGATCATCTGCATCGACACGCCCGCGTCGTACGGCGTGCCGGGCCCCGGCGAGATGCACAGGTGCGTGGGCGCGAGCGCGTCGGCCTCGGCGGGCGTGATCTCGTCGTTGCGGTGCACGAGCACCTCGGCGCCGAGCACCAGGAACGCCTGCACGAGGTTGTAGGTGAACGAGTCGTAGTTGTCGATCAGCAGCAGTCTCGGGGTGGCGCTCATCTCAGAGGCCCTCCTTCGCCATGTCGAGCGCACGCCGCAGCACCGCGCTCTTGGCGAGGACCTCGTCGTGCTCCTTCTCGGGCACGCTGTCGGCGACGACGCCGGCGCCCGCCTGGTAGCGGTAGCGGCCCTCGTGGAAGGTGATGGTGCGGATCGTGATCGCGTGGTCCATGTCGCCGCCGTGGCCGAAGTAGCCGTAGGTGCCGCCGTAGAAGCCGCGGCGCACGGGCTCCAGTTCCTCGATGATCTCCATCGCCCGCACCTTCGGTGCACCGACCAGCGTGCCGGCCGGGAACGCGGCGGCGAACAGGTCGAAGGCGTCGCGGCCCGCGGCGAGCCGGCCGCGCACGCCGCTGACGATGTGCATCACGTGGCTGTAGCGTTCGATCACCCGGTAGGGATCGACATGGACGCTGCCGGCGGTGGCGACGCGGCCGAGGTCGTTGCGCGCGAGATCCACGAGCATGACGTGCTCGGCGTTCTCCTTCGTGTCGGCCAGCAGCTCCTGCTCGAGCGCGAGGTCGAGCTCCTCGGTCGCGCCGCGCGGGCGCGTCCCCGCGATCGGTCGCAGCTGCGCATCGCCCGCCGACAGGCGCACCAGCGCCTCGGGCGAGGATCCGACCAGCGTCCGGTCGCCGAGCTCGCAGTAGATCATGTACGGCGACGGGTTCAGCAGTCGCAGCGCGCGATATGACTCGAACGGGTCGAGCTCGCAGGCACCCTCGAACTGGCTCGACAGCACGAGCTGGTACGCATCGCCCGCGGCGATGTACTCCTGCGCGCGCCGCACGCCGGCCATGTACGCCTCGCGCGACAGGCTCGGCGTCGGAGGCTCGAGGCGCGCCGGCGGACGACCGATGTTGAGCCCGCCGCGCAGCGCGCGGATGACCTCGCGCCGGAGCGCCTGGCGCTCCTCCTCCGGACCGGCGTGCAAGAGCGCGATGCCGCGCGTGACGTGGTCGAACACGAGGAACGACACCGGTGCGAGATAGCACGCCTCCGGCATGCCGGGCTCGACCGGGAGCCGGCTCGGCACGCGCTCGAAATAGCGCACGAGATCGTAGGCGGCGGCGCCGACGAGGCCGCCGGCCAGCGGCACGCCCGGATGCGCCGGGAGCGGCACCGGGGCGCGGGCGAGCGCGGCGCGCAGTGCCCCGAGCAGCGCCACCTTGTCGGCCGGCCGCGGCGAGCGCTCGACGGCACCGCCGGCGGGGCGGACGCTGAAGCCGGTCGCGTCGAGGCGCACCTCGAGCGCATCACCGAAGCCGATGAAGGAGTAGCGGGCCTGGCGCTCGCCGCCCTCGACGCTCTCGAGGAGGAAGCGCGGCTTGAACGAACGCAGCTTCAGGTACGCCGAGACGGGCGTATCGAGGTCTGCAGTGATGTCGAACGGCGGATGCATGGGCTCCTCGTCGGGGGCACCGGGGAGCGGACGATAAAAAACCCACCCCCGGCGCCTGTCGGAGATGGGTTCGCGGTCTGGCTGGAATCTGTCGCTTTAAGCCTGAGAGCCGTGCACCCACTCCGGGGAGGGGCGCCACCACCAGGAACGGGCGGGGGTCGGGGGCTGCAGCGTCATGGCGGCAGTATCGCCCGGGCCCGGAAAACCGGTCAAGCCGCGCCGACCACCGTCCTCGGCCGGTCCGCCCCCACGCCAGCCGCGACGCGATCAAGTACGATCCCCGCCCGGGCCACCCCGGACCGATCGCGCGCCGGCGCCGGGCCCCGCCGGCGCCGCCGGCCCGCCACAGGAGTCCGCTGCGAATGGCCGTGATGCCCGCCCGCTTCTATGCCCCCCGCTACTGGCCGACCTGGCTGGCGCTCGGCGTGATGCGGCTGGCGGTCCTCTTGCCGTACCCGGCGATCCTCGCGGTCGGACGCAGCCTCGGGCGGCTTGCCCGGATCCTGCCGCTGCCCTACGTGCGCGTCGCCCGCCGCAACATCGAGCTGTGCCTGCCCGAGCTCGACGCCGCGGCACGCGAGGATCTCCTCGACGGGCACTTCCAGAGCCTCGGCATCGGCGCGCTCGAGTCGGCGCTGACCTGGTGGGGCAACGACGAGCACATCGCGGCCCTGTCCCGCGTGGAGGGCCTCGAGCACCTCGAGGCCGCGCTCGCGCGCGGCAAGGGGGTGATCGTGCTGCTGGCGCACTTCACGACGCTGCAGATCGGCGCCCGCATCCTCAACGCCCGCATCCCGATCAACGTGCTGTACCGCCCCACCAAGAACGAGCTGCTGGCGGCCGTGTCGGGCGGCAGCTTCGGGCGCAATGCGCGCAAGGCGATCCGGCACGACGACGTGCGCGCGATGATTTCGGCACTCCGGCGCAACGAGATCGTCTGGTACGCGGCCGACCAGAGCTATCGCAAGAAGGGCGCCACGATGGTGCCGTTCTTCGGCCATCCGGCGGCCACCAACGTGTTCACCTCGCGCCTGTCGCAGATGACCGGGGCGACGGTCCTCTACTACGCGACCGAGCGGCTGCCGGGCAATGCCGGCTGGCGTGCGGTGATCGAGCCGGCCTTCGCAGGCTGGCCGAGCGATGATCCGGTCGCGGACACGCTGCGCTACCACGCGCGCATCGAGGCGCAGGTGCGGCGCATGCCGGACCAGTACTGGTGGATCCACCGCCGGTTCAAGGGCCTGTCGGACGACTACCCGGACTACTACGGCCCGCGCTGACGCGCTCGCCGATCAGGCGCCGAGCCGCTCGGCGAGCGCCCAACCCATCCTCGCCAGCGTCTCGACGCCGCTGCCGAACTCCTTCGCGTCCTGGGATGCCGCCGTGCCGAGCTGCGCGCGCTTGCGGATGCCCTGCACGATCGCCGCCATGCGGAAGAAGTTGTACGCGAGGTAGTAGTCCCAGTCGGCGATCGGCCCGCGACCGATGCGCTCGGCGTAGCGGGCCACGTAGTCGCGTTCAGTCGGGATGCCGAGCGCGGCCGGATCGAGGCCGGCGAGCCCGCGGTAGAGTCCGACGGGGAAGTGCCACACGCAGCAGTGGTAGGCGAGATCGGCGAGCGGCGAGCCGAGCGTGGCGAGTTCCCAGTCGAGGACGGCAACGACGCGCGGCTCATCGGCATCGAGCACGAGGTTGTCGAGGCGGAAGTCGCCATGCACGAGCGTCGTGCCGTCGTCCGGCGGGATGCGCGTCGGCAGCCATTCGATCAGGCGGTCCATGTCCGCGACGGGCGCGGTCTCGCTCGCCCGGTACTGGCGCGACCAGCGCGCGATCTGGCGCGCGAGGTAGTCGCCCGGCTTGCCGAAGTCGGCGAGCCCGAGCCCCCGCCAGTCGAGGCCGTGCAGCGTCGCCAGCACGCGGTTCATCTCGTCGAACAGGCGACCCCGATCCCGGGGCGAGAGCGCCGGGAGGCGGGGGTCCGTGTAGACCCGGCCCGGCACGTAGTCCATGACGTAGAAGGCACGGCCGACGACGTCCTCGTCCGTGCACAGGTGATGGACTGCGGGAACGGGGACGCCGGATCCGGCGAGCGCCCCGAGCACGCGGAACTCCCGCTCGATCTGGTGCGCGGAGGGCAGCAGCTCGGCGGCCCGTGCGGGCTTGGTCCTGAGCGCGTAGCGCCGCGCGCCGGCCGTCAGCAGGTAGGTGGGATTGGACTGGCCGCCGCCGAGTGGCGCGATCTCGAGCGATCCGACCCGCGTCGGCAGCCGGCCGTCGAGGTACGCCGCGAGCCGCCCCGCATCCGGGACCGCCAGTGCACTGCCCCGCCCCGTCGTCGCGTCCACCATCGCCGTTCCCGCCACGTTAGCCAGCCCCGTTCCGGGCCAGAGTGCCCGCGGGAGCCGGGCGCGGCAAGCCGCGGGCCTATAATGAGTGACCGCGCCCGGGGGCGCGGCATCCCGGAGTGACGATTGAACCCCATCGACTGGCTCGGGCGCCTGTTGCGGCCCGCCGGCCCAGGCCGGCGTTTCGCCGACGTGTTCCGCTATGCGCGGCGCGCGCTGGAGCTCTCGTGGACGACGAACCGGCGCCTGACCGTGCTGCTCGCGCTGCTGACGCTGTGCACCGGCGCGCTGCCGGCCGGCGTCGCCTGGGTCGGCGCGCGGATCGTCGATGCGGTCGTCGCCGCGATCGCCATCCATCGCGCGACCGGGCAGGTCGCCTACGGCACCGCGCTCGGCTACGTCGCCCTCGAGGCGGGACTCGTCGCGCTGCTGGCGGCGGCGCAGCGCGGCCTGTTCACGGGCCAGTCGCTGCTGCGCGCGCAGCTCGGGCAGCGCGTCAACGTGATGATCCTGGAGAAGGCCCTGACGCTGGACCTCGTCCATTTCGAGGACTCCGAGTTCTACGACAAGCTGACGCGGGCGCGCCGCGAGGCGTCGACCCGCCCGCTGTCGATGGTGATGCGCAGCTTCGGCCTCGTGCAGAACGGCGTCTCGCTGGTCAGCTACGGCATCATCCTCGTGCAGTTTTCGCCGGTCGCCGTGGCGATCCTCGTGCTCGCCGGACTGCCGGTGTTCTTTGCCGAAGCGAAGTTCTCCGGCGATGCGTTCCGCCTGTTCCGCTGGCGCTCGCCCGAGACGCGCATGCAGATGTACCTCGAGTCGGTGATCGCGCGGGAGGACCACGCCAAGGAGGTCAAGCTGTTCGGGCTCGGCCCGATGCTGCTCGGCCGCTACGCCTCGATCTACGAGAAGCTCTACCGCGAGG
Organism: uncultured Pseudomonadota bacterium; assembly: GCA_903884235.1. Lineage (GTDB taxonomy): Bacteria > Pseudomonadota > Gammaproteobacteria > Steroidobacterales > Steroidobacteraceae > CAIKZZ01. The sequence continues at coordinate 4,707 of CAISEB010000028.1, read as the reverse complement.
ATCGCGCGCTGACGCTCAGGCGCGACGCGTGGGGCTTCGTGCTCGGGCTCGGCGCGACGCTCAGCCTGTACGGCGCCTATGGTTGGATCGCGATCACCGCGATCATGGGCGCGATCACGCTCGGCCAGATGACGATGTACCTCGCGCTCTTCCGGCAGGGCCAGTCGGCGCTGTCCTCCGGGCTCGCCGCGGTCGGTGGCCTGTACGAGGACAACCTCTACCTCTCGAACCTCTACGAATACCTCGAGCAGCCGGTCGCGCCGCCGGCCGGCAACGTGCGCAAGGGGCCGGATCCCGGTGACGGCATCCGCTTCGAGGGGGTGTCGTTCACCTACCCGGACTCGGACCGCCCGGCGCTCGATCGCATCGACCTCGTGATCCGGCCGGGCGAGAGCCTCGCGCTCGTCGGCGAGAACGGCTCCGGTAAGACCACGCTGATCAAGCTGCTGACCCGCCTGTACCGCCCCACGGCAGGCCGGATCCTGTTCGAGGGACGGGATCTCGCCGAGTGGGACGAAGGCGCGCTGCGCGAGCGCATCGGCGTGATCTTCCAGGACTTCGCCCGCTACCAGCTGAAGGTCGGCGAGAACGTCGGCGCCGGCGACGTCGACTACTTCGAGGCGCGCGAGCGCTGGCAGGAGGCGGCCACGAAGGGGCTGGCCGAGCCGTTCATCCGCGACCTGCCGGCCGGCTACGACACGCAGCTCGGCAAGTGGTTCAAGGACGGCCGCGAACTGTCCGGCGGCCAGTGGCAGAAGATCGCGCTGTCCCGTGCGTTCATGCGCTCGCGCGCCGACGTGCTCGTGCTCGACGAGCCGACCGCGGCGATGGACGCGGGTGCCGAGGCGGAGATCTTCGAGCACTTCCGGACGCTGACCCGGGGCCGGATCACGATCCTGATTTCGCACCGTTTTTCGACCGTGCGCATGGCCGACCAGATCGTCGTCCTCGAGGGTGGGGCGATCGTCGAGCGCGGGTCGCACGCCGACCTGATGCAGCTCGATGGCCGCTATGCCCGCCTGTTCAGCCTGCAGGCGCGCGGCTATCGCTGAGCGCGCCAGCCATTCCTATATAATTGAGGCCAGGAAGGCGCCCGATGAAACTCCACCAGCTCCGCTACCTCACCGCCGTCGTCCAGAACGGACTCAACATCACGACGGCAGCGCGCAAGCTGCACACCTCCCAGCCCGGGGTGAGCAAGCAGCTCAAGCTGCTCGAGGACGAGCTCGGCTTCCCGCTGTTCGAACGCGACGGCCGCAACCTCGTCAGCGTGACCGCGGCCGGCCAGCAGGTCGTCGACCGCGCGCTCAGGATCCTCGAGGAAGTGCAGAACATCCGTCGGCTGTCCTCCGACCTCAAGGATGACCGTTCCGGCTCCCTCTCGATCGGCACGACGCACACGCAGGCGCGCTACGTCCTGCCGCCGATGGTGCAGAAGTTCCGCGCCGGCTACCCGGACGTCGACCTGCACCTGCACCAGGGCACGACCGAGCAGATCGCGGAGCTGGCCAAGCTCGATCGCATCGACTTCGCGATCGCGACCGGCGGCGACGAGCTCTTTCCCGGCCTCGTGCAGCTGCCGTGCTACCGCTGGCACCGCCGCGTGATCGTGCCGCGCGGCCATCCGCTCGCGCGCGACAAGGCGGTGACGCTCGAGGCCCTCGCGAAGCATCCGATCGTGACCTACACGTTCAGCTTCAGCGGCCGCTCGTCGCTGCCGGCGCTGTTCGAGAGCGCGGGACTCAACCTGCGCGTCGCGCTGACGGCGAGCGACGCGGACATCATCAAGACCTACGTGCGGCTCGGCCTCGGCGTCGGCATCCTCGCCAGCATGGCGCTGGATCCGGTCGAGGACGCCGATCTCGTGGTGCTGGACGCCTCGCACCTGTTCGCGCCGCACATCACGTGGATCGGCTTCCGCCGTGGCCGCCTGCTGCGCGGCTACATGTACGAGTTCCTCAAGAACTTCGCCCCGCACCTGACGCGGCGCCTGGTGGACCAGGCGGTTCGCGCCGGCGCGGGCCCCGAGCTCGACCGGCTGTTCGCCGACATCGCGCTGCCGGTGCTGTGATCGTCCCCGCCCCCGCCCATCCCGGAGCCTCGATGTCCGCCCTGCGCCCGATCGCCCGCCTCACCGCACTGGTCGCGACCGCGGCACTGTTCGGTGGCTGCCACCGCGCCCCTCCGACCGAACTGGTCGCGGGGGCCTACCGTGCCGTGCTGACGACACCGGGAGGCGACCTGCCGTTCGGGATCTCGGTCGCGACGCCCGAGGGCAAGCCGCCGCAGGTGTTCCTGCTGAACGGCGCGGGCGCCGTGCAGGTCACCGAGTTCACGCACGACGGCGCGACGCTCGTGCTCAGGATGCCGGGGTACGCGAACCGGCTCGAGCTCATCGCCGACCAGACCGGCTATCGCGGCGAGGCGGTCATCGTCCGCGGCGCGGACCAGCAGATCCACATCCCGCTCAAGGTCGTGCGCGACGAGCGCCATCGGTTCACGACGAGCGCTCCGGCGAAGCCCGCGCGGATCGGCGGCCGCTGGGCGATCACGTTCAAGTCGGCCGACGGTCGCGAGCGCCCGGCGGTCGGCGAGCTGAAGCAGCTCGGTTCGCGCCTGTTCGGCACGATCCTCGACCCGACGGGCGACCACCGCTACCTCGAGGGAGACGTCACCGAGACCGAGGTGCTGCTGTCGAGCTTCGACGGCGGACTGCCCTACCTGTACCGGGCGAAGATCAACGCCGACGGCACGCTGACCGGTCGCTGGTGGACGGGCTCCTGGGCCGTCGAGGACTTCACCGCGCGGGCGGACGAGGCGGCGCAGCTGCCCGAGGCCCCGACCGCCGTGCCGCCGGGGACTGGGCTCTCGTTCTCGTTCCCGGGCCTCGACGGCAAGGCCGTCTCGCTCGCCGACGCGCGCTTCCGCGGCAAGGTCGTCGTCGTCGCCGTGGGCGGCACGTGGTGCCCGAACTGCCACGACGAGGCGGCCTTCCTGGTCGGGCTCTACAAGGACCTGAAGGGCGACGGGCTCGAGGTCGTGTCGCTGCAGTTCGAGCCGCTCGCCGATCGCGCGGCGGCGACCGAGGTGAACCGCCGCTTCGTCGCGGCCTACGGCATCCAATGGCCGGTGCTGCTCGCCGGGCCCGCGGACCTCGTCGCCGCGTCGAAGGCGCTGCCGGCACTCGGGGTGCTGCGCGCGTTCCCGACCACCGTGCTGATCGGACGCGACGGCACGGTGCGTCGCATCGAGACTGGATTCAGCGGCCCGGCCACTGGGCTGCACTACGAGGAGTTCCGCCGGAACTTCACCGACGCCGTGCGCGCGTTGCTGGCCGAGAAGCCCTGAAGCGAAGAGAGATCCGATGCTCGAGATCCGCGAACTGACCGCCCCACCCAGCCTCGAGCTGTTCAGCGAACTGGTGGAGCTGCTGCAGGACATGGTCGCCGGCGGGGCGACCTCTGGCTGGACGGAGGTGCCCTCGACGAAGGCCGCCCGCGACTACTGGACGCACGTGCTCGAGGCGGTCGGCCGCGGCGAACGCCGGCTCTTCGTCGCGACCGACAACCACGTCTGTGCGGGCGCGGTGCAGCTCGCGCTCCCGCCGCGCGAGAACTCGCGCCACCGCGGCCAGGTGCAGAAGCTGATGGTGCACTCGCAGTACCGCCGCCGCGGCATCGCGCTCGCGCTCGTGCGCGCGCTCGAGCACGCCGCCGCGACGCGCGGCCTGACGCTGCTGGTGCTCGACGCGCATGCGGGATCCGCAGCCGATGCGCTGTTCGCCGGCGCCGGCTACACCCGGGTCGGGGTGATCCCGGATTTCTGGCGCTCGCCCGGCGGCACCTTCGCGGCGGCCGCCCTCTACCACCGTTCGCTGGCCGCGGTCGCCGGCGAGGACGAGGAGTAGCCATGCCGTCGTTCGACGTCGTTTCGGAACTGGACCACCACGAGGTCGAGAATGCGATCGACCAGACTCGCCGCGAGCTCGAGACGCGCTTCGACTTCCGCGGCGTGGAGGCGAAGGTGCTGCTCGAGAAGAATGAAGTCACGCTCGAGGCGAAGGCCGACTTCCAGCTGAAGCAGATGCTGGACATCCTGCGGCTCAGGATCTCGAAGCGCGGGATCGACCTCGTCTGCCTCGACATCAAGGATCCCGAGGTCACGATCGCGACGGCGAAGCAGAAGATCCTCCTCAAGGAGGGCATCGACGCGGACAGCGCGCGCAAGGTCCAGAAGGCGATCAAGGAATCGAAGATCAAGGTGCAGGGCGCGATCCAGGGCGACAAGATCCGCGTCACCGGCAAGAGCCGCGACGACCTGCAGGAGACGATCGCGATGCTGCGCCAGATCAAGGGACTCGAGGTCGCGCTGCAGTTCAACAACTTCAGGGACTGACGCGCCGACCCGGTCAGCGGTCCGGGCTCCCGTCCGGTGCCAGAGACAGCGCGCGGCGTCCCCGCGCCGCCGACAGCTGCTGCGCCTCGTCGCGCCGCCCGTCGTGCCACAGATCCGCGACAGCCCAGTAGTCGGCGCCACTGCGATCGTGCAGTACGTCGTTGGCTGCCGCGGCTAGCCCGACTTCCGCAGTTGACGGCGTGTTTCACTATTTTTCCGGCTTCGGATACGAAGCTGGTTTTGCAAGGTATTGATGCGTCGGGGGTCGGCGCTGCGTCGCCGGCGATGAGGGCCAAAACACCGATGTAGTGC
>CAISEB010000027.1 GCA_903884235.1 uncultured Pseudomonadota bacterium | reverse complement strand
CGCGCCGACGGCCGCGGCGCCGCCGCCCGCCGCGCCACCGAAGCCGGTCGCTCCGGCACCGGTCGCCGCAGCCTCGGTGCCGGCCTCACAGCCCGCCTCCGCACCCCAGGCCGTGGCCGTGCGCTCGCAGCTCGAGCCAGGGCGCGCCCCGGTCGAGGACATCGGCTTCTCGCGGGCCTACGCGAGTCCCTCGGTGCGCCTGCTCGCCCGTGAACTCGGCGTCGACCTCGGGCGCGTCCGCGGCAGCGGGCCCAAGAGCCGGGTCACCCACCAGGACGTCAAGGCGTGGGTCAAGCAGGCGCTGGCGGCGCCCGCGACGGGCGCGGGCGGCGCGCTGCCGCGCGTGCCCGAGGTCGATTTCGCGAAGTTCGGCCCGATCGAGGTCAAGCCGCTCACCCGCATCCAGAAGATCTCCGGTCCCCGCCTGCATGCCAGCTGGGTGAACTTGCCCCATGTCACGCAGTTCGACGACGCGGACATCACGCTGCTCGAGGAGACGCGCGGCAAGCTGAAGCAGAAGGCGCTCGACGAGGGCATCAAGCTCACGCCGCTCGCGTTCATCCTTCGCGCCTGCGCGCGCGTCCTGACGCAGTTCCCGCGCTTCAACGCCTCGCTCGACGCTGCGGGCGAGAACCTCGTCTACAAGAAGTACCTGCACCTCGGCTTCGCGGCGGACACGCCGAACGGACTCGTCGTGCCGGTGCTGCGCGATGCCGATCGCAAGGACGTCTACGAGATCGCCCGCGAGCTCGCCGTGCTGTCTGACAAGGCGCGCTCGGGGAAGCTCACCGCCGCCGACATGCAGGGCGGCTGCTTCACGGTGTCGAGCCTCGGCGGCATCGGTGGGACGGCCTTCACGCCGATCATCAATGCCCCGGAGGTCGCGATCCTCGGCGTGTCCCGGTCCGCAATGAAGCCCGTCTACGTCGATGGCCAGTTCGTGCCGCGCATGATGCTGCCGCTGTCGCTGTCCTATGATCACCGCGTCATCGATGGCGCAGAGGCGGCTCGCTTCACCACGGCCCTCGCAGCGGCCCTGGCCGACGTGCGCGGACTGCTCGAGGCCGTGCCGTGAGCACGCCTGGCGCCACCGTCGAGGTCCGCGTACCGGCCCTCGGCGACTTCAAGGACGTCCCGGTCATCGCCGTGCTCGTCTCGGTCGGGCAGGCGATCGAGGAAAACGACGCGCTGGTCACGGTCGAGAGCGACAAGGCGACGATGGACGTGCCGGCGCCGTTCGCCGGGATCGTGCGCGAGGTGTGCGTGAAGCCGGGCGACCGCGTCGGCGAGACCTCGCTGCTCGTGCGCGTGGAGCGCGGCGCCGTCCCGGCCGCGGCTGCGGCGGTTGCCGCGGCGCCGACGCCCGCGTCGGCACCGACCGCGGCACCAGCCCCGGTCGAGGTCGCGCGCGTGGCGGCCGCCGACGAGCCGAAGGCCGACGTCCACTATCCGCTGGTCGTGCTCGGCGCGGGTCCCGGCGGTTACACGGCGGCGTTCCGCGCCGCCGATCTCGGCCTCAAGGTCGGTCTTATCGAGCGCTGGCCCACGCTCGGAGGCGTCTGCCTCAACGTCGGCTGCATCCCGTCCAAGGCGCTGCTGCACGCGGCCGCCGTGATCGAGGAGGCGGCCGCGATAGCGGCCTCCGGCGTGAGCTTCGGTGCGCCGCGCATCGACCTCGAGAAACTCGCCGGCTGGAAGAACCGGGTCGTCAGCCGCCTGACCTCGGGACTCAGCGCGCTCGCCAAGCAGCGCAAGGTCGAGATCGTGCGCGGCGAGGCGACGTTCATCTCGCCGCATCGCCTGCAGGTGATCGGTGAGTCCGGCACGACGATCGTGGGGTTCGACCAGGTCATCGTCGCGGCCGGTTCGGAGCCGGTGGCGATGCCGGGCGTGCCGGCCGATCCACGCATCATCGATTCGACCGGCGCGCTCGCGCTCGCGGGATTGCCGGCACACCTGCTGGTGGTCGGCGGCGGCATCATCGGCCTCGAGATGGCCACCGTGTACCGGGCGCTCGGCGCCAAGGTCACCGTCGTCGAGCTCGCGCCCGGCCTGATCCCGGGCTGCGACCGTGATCTCGTGCGGCCGCTGGAGAAGCGCCTGAAGGCACATTACGAGGCGATCCACACCGGCACGCGCGTGACCGGCATCGAGCCTGGCGCCGATGCGCTGACCGTCCGCTTCGAGGGCCCGAGTGTGCCGGCGTCGCAGGAGTTCGACCGGGTGCTCGTCGCGATCGGGCGGCGCCCGAACGGCCGGCGGGTCGGGGCCGAGGCCGCCGGCATCAGGGTCGACGACCGCGGGTTCATCCCGGTCGACCGCCAGATGCGCACCAACGTCCCGCACATCTTTGCGATCGGCGACGTGGTCGGACAGCCCATGCTCGCGCACAAGGCCACGCACGAGGCCAAGGTTGCCGCCGAAGTCGCCGCCGGCCTGCATCGGGCGTTCGACGCCCGCGTCATCCCGTCGGTGGCCTACACCGATCCGGAGGTGGCCTGGGTGGGTCTCACGGAGACCGAGGCGCAGGCCAAGGGCATCAAGTTCGGCAAAGGTGCGTTCCCGTGGATCGCCTCCGGGCGATCGCTGGCGCTCGGGCGCGAGGATGGCTTCACCAAGCTGCTGTTCGACCCCGACACCCACCAGGTGCTCGGTGGCGGCATCGTCGGCACCAGCGCGGGCGAGCTGATCGCCGAGGTGGCCCTCGCGATCGAGATGGGCGCGGATGCCCACGACGTCGGCCTGACCATCCACGCCCACCCGACGCTCGCCGAGACCGTCGCGTTCGCCGCGGAGGCGTTCGAGGGCACGCTGACCGACCTGTACCTGCCCAAGAGGGCCTGAGCCCCGCCGCGGACCTCAGGTGGCGGCTGGGGCCGCGTCCAGCGGGATCTCGAGCGTGACCCGCAGGCCCGGATCGCCGTCGCCGAGTTCGAGCCTGGCGTGGTGCAGGCGCGCGACCGCCGCCACCAGCGACAGCCCGAGGCCCGAACCCGGCAGCCCGGAGCTCCCGGGCAGGCGCCGGAAGCGCACGGTCGCGAGCTCCCGGTACTCCGGCGCGATGCCGGGCCCGCCGTCCGACACGCACAGCCGCGCGCGACCGTCGACTGCCGCGAGCGTCAGGTTCACCGGCGATCCGTTCCCGTACTTCAGGGCATTGTCGAGCAGGTTCGACAGCGCCTGCGCGAGCAGCTGGCGGTGGCCGCGGACCATCAGCCCGGCGGTGATCTGCGCGTGCAGTTGGTCCGGTTCCGCGACCGGCTGGTAGAACTCGGCGAGATCCGCCGTGACGGCACTGAGGTCGACCGACTCCAGGGGCGCCGTACCGGATTCGGCGAGCGCGATGCGCAGCAGCCCCTGCAGCGTGCCGCTCAGCCGGTCGATCTCGGTGAGCACCGCGTCGCCCGCGCGGACCTGCTCGGGGCTGGCCGCGCCGTTGCGCGCGTCCTGCGCGGCGCCGCGGATCCGGTTCAGGTGCCCGCGCAGGTCATGGGCCGTGCTGTCGAGGACGGCTCGCATCGTCGTCGTCAGCGATTCCACCCGGCCGAGCAGGTCGTTGAAGCGCGTCACCAGAGCATCGATCTCGTCGCCGCTGCCGCTGACCGGCAGGCGTTCGCCGAGGTTGCCCTCGGCGATGCGACCGGCGCTCGCGGTGATCGCCTGCGCGGTGCGCGAGATGCGACGTCCGAGCCACAGCCCGCCGAGCGCGCCGAACAGGAGCGTCACGAGCACGGCCCAGGCGAGGCTGCGCAGCATGACCTCGCGGAACGTATGCCGGTCCTGCACGTCGTGGCCGACCAGCAGCTGGAAGCCGCCGCGCAGCGCCGTGATGCGCCCGCGGATGCGGCGGCTCGCGTTCGCGTCGCCGCGCGTGACGGCGACGTCGAATTCCGCCCAGCCATCGCGACCGGCCGCGAGCTCGGGCAGCACGACGACGTTGCCGGCGAGGAAGTCGCCGGTCGGCCCGCGCAGCTCGTAGACGCCACCGCGCACCCACGGATCCTCGGCGCGGTCGACCACCTCGGTGACGAACGCGTCGAGGTCCTTCTCGCGGAAGTCCTCCGCGAGGCTCTGCACCTCGAGCGTCAGGAGCTGGTCACCCTCGTTGGCGATGATCCGCGAGGTGCCGAGGTACACGCCGCCGAGCACCGCGACCATCGAGGCGGCGAGCACCAGGCCGTGCAGCACGGCGACACGGGCGATCGAGGATCGCGCGAAGCTGACGAGGGCCACGCTAGGGGGCCGTCACGGGTCTTCGGTCAGTGTGTAGCCGGCGCCGCGCACGGTGTGCAGCAGCTGCGGCTCGAAGCCCTTGTCGATCGCCTGGCGCAGCCGGCTGATATGCACGTCTATGACGTTGGTCTTGGGGTCGAAATGGTAGTCCCAGACCCCTTCGAGGATCATCGTGCGCGTCACGACCTGGCCCGTGTGCCGCATCAGGAACTCGAGCAGCTGGAACTCGCGGGTGGTCAGGTCGATCTTGCGACCGGCACGGGTGACCTTGCGGGTCCGCGCGTCGAGTTCGAGGTCGAGCAGCCGCAGCTTCCCCGCCGGACCCGCCTCGCTGTGCCGCCGCGACAGCGCGTCGAGGCGCGCGGCGAGTTCCTCGAGGTGGTAGGGCTTGGCGAGGTAGTCGTCCCCGCCCGCACGCAGCCCCTGGACCCGTTCGTCGACCTCGTCGAGGGCGCTCAGGATCAGGATCGGGGCCGTGCTGCCGCCCGCGCGCAGCTGGCGCACGATCTCGAGGCCGTCCAGCTTCGGCAGCATGCGATCGAGCACCAGCACATCGTAGGTGCCGCTGCCCGCGACGGCGAGTCCGGTCTCGCCGTCGAACGCCTGTTCCACCACGTGGCCGAGCTCACGCAGACCCTTGGCGAGGTATTCGCTGGCGCGGCGGTCGTCTTCGACGAGCAGGATTTTCATGTCGTTCCCTCGAGCGCCAAGGATACGGGACGCCGGCAGGGCCCGCGACCTCGAACCTTAAGGACTCTTAACGCGACGTTAAGGCGGCAGCGCCGGGCCTCCGCTAGGCTGTGCCCGTGAGCGCGCCGTTCCCAAGTCCAGTGATCCGCACCCGCGGGCGCCGCGTGGCCCGCGCCGTCGCATTGGCCTGGCTGGTGACCTGCCCGCTGCCACTCCTCGCGGCGGCCCCGGCCCCGGCCCCGGCCCCGGCCCCGACTCCGCCTCAGGCGCATGGTCCGACCGCGACACAGGGTGACTGCGACCACCTGCTGCGCCAGTTCGACGTCGCCTGGGCCGCGCACCGTGACTCGCCACGGGCCGCCGGGGCGCGGCACAGCCGGGACCAGGGCGAGGCCGACTGCCGCGACGGCCACTACGTGGACGGCGTGCACCACCTGCGCCGGGCGCTGCACGACATCGGGCTCAAGCCCGTGAAGCGCGTCCCGCCCCGCTGACCGGGGCCCGGGCCTTCGGGCGGTATCCGCATTCGCCGCTGACGGTGCAACGCCAGCACTCCGGGCTGCGCGCCTTGCACGTGTAGCGCCCGAGCAGGATCAGCCAGTGATGGGCGTGCCGCATGTATTCCCCGGGCACCGCCGCCAGCAGGCCCTTCTCCACCTGCAGCACGTTGCTGCCGGGCGCGAGGCCGGTGCGGTTCGCGACGCGGAAGATGTGGGTGTCGACGGCCATCGTCGGTTCCCCCCAGACGCAGTTGAGGATCACGTTCGCGGTCTTGCGGCCGACGCCGGGCAGCGCCTCGAGCGCCGTCCTGTCGCGCGGCACCTCGCCGCCGTGGCGCTCGAGCAGCAGGGCGCAGGTCGCGATGATGTTGTGGGCCTTGGCGTTGTAGAGGCCGATCGTCCTGACGTAGGACTTCAGTCCGTCCACGCCGAGGGCGAGGATCGCGGCCGGCGTGTTCGCGACCGGGAACAGCCTGGCCGTCGCGATGTTGACGCCCTTGTCGGTCGCCTGCGCGGACAGGATCACCGCCACCAGCAGTTCGAACGGGCTCGCGTAGACGAGTTCGGTCCTGGGCTCGGGCGTCTCCGCCGCGAGGCGCGCGAACAGCGCGCGCCGCTTGGCCGGCGTCATGGGGCGTCACCGGCCGGCCGGCGCGCCGACAGGTGGGCCGCGCGCCGCGCGTCCCGCCCGGCCTCGCGCGAGCGGTGTGCGTCATGGCGGGCGCGGTAGTGGATCGAACGCGCGCGGATCGCCTCGAGCGCCAGCGGTGCCGGCGCCGCCGGGACCATCTCGATGCAGTCCACCGGGCACGGTGCCAGGCACAGCTCGCAGCCGTTGCATTCGCCTGCGACGACCGTGTGCAGCATGCGCCTCGCCCCGATGATCGCGTCGACGGGACAGGCCGGCAGGCACTTCGCGCAGCCGATGCAGATGCTCTCGTCGATTACGGCGACCCGCGGCGGGGCTTCGGCGCCGTATTCCGGGTTCACGGGGCCGGCCCCGACACCGAGCAGCGCCGCTAGCGCGGCGACCGTGCCGGCGCCGCCCGGCGGGCACTGGTCCGGACCCGCGAGGCCGGCCGCCATCGCCTCGGCATAGGGCCGGCAGCCGTCGTAGCCGCAACGCGTGCACTGCGTCTGCGGCAGCAGGCCGTCGAGGGTGTCCTCGAGCGACGCGGCCACCGCGCTATTTCACGCGCATGCCGGCCGCGCCGCCTTCCTCGGGGGCGACCAGGAACACGCCCGTGCCATCGCCACTCGCGGCGAGCACCATCCCCTGCGACAGGCCGAAGCGCATCTTGCGCGGCTTGAGGTTGGCGACGACCACGACATGGCGACCAACCAGCTGCGCCGGCTCGTAGGCCCCACGGATGCCCGCGAAGATCGTGCGCTGCTCGCTGCCGAGGTCGACCGTCAGCTTCAGCAGCTTGTCCGAGCCCTCGATGAAGTCGGCCGCCAGCACCCGCGCGACGCGCAGGTCGATCTTCGCGAAGTCTTCGATCGTGATCTCGCCCGGGGCCTCGGCGGGGGCGGCGGGCGTGGGCGCCGCCGGCGGCGCGGTGCTGCTCGCGGCCCGCGCCGGCTTCGGCGCCACGGCGGCCGGCGCCGGCGCCGCCGCGGCATCCGTCTCGATCAACGTCGCCACGACCTTGGGGTCGAGGCGCGTGGCGAGCGGCTCGTATGCCGCAAGCGCCGTGCCGAGCAGGGGCCGGGCGACGTCGTCCCAGTGCCGGATCGGGCTGCCGAGGAAGCGGCCCGCGGCCTCGGCCATCGCCGGCAGCACGGGCTGCAGGTAGGTCATCAGGACCCGGAACAGGTTGATGCCCTGCGTGCAGACGGCGGTGACGTCGGCGGCGCGCGCCGGGTCCTTGGCGAGGTTCCAGGGCTTCTCCGCGTCGATGTACTGGTTCGCGCGGTCGGCGAGCGCGGCGATCTCGCGGATCGCCGTCGAGAAGTCGCGCGCCTCGTACAGGCTCGCGATGCGGGTGCGTGCCGAGGCGAACTCCTCGTACAGCGCCGGCTGCGGCAGCGCGGTCGCCAGCGTGCCGCCGCCGCGGGCGATGAAGCCGGCGCAGCGGCTGGCGATGTTGACCAGCTTGCCGACGACGTCGGAATTGAAGCGGTTGACGAAATCCTCGAGCGAGAGGTCCATGTCGTCGATGCCGGGTCCCAGCTTCGCGGCGAAGTAGTAGCGCAGCGGCTCGGGCGGCAGGCGCTCGAGGTAGCGCCGCCCGGTGATGAACGTGCCGCGGGACTTCGACATCTTCGCGCCGTTCACGGTCAGGAAGCCGTGCGCGTGCACCTGCGTGGGCCGGCGGAAGCCGGCACCGGTGAGCACGGCGGGCCAGAACAGCGTGTGGAAGTAGAGGATGTCCTTGCCGATGAAATGATGCAGCTCCGCGGTGCTGTCCTTGCTCCACCAGGCGTCGAAGTCGGCGCCGGTGCGGCGCGCGTAGGCGAGGCTCGCGCCCATGTAGCCGATCGGCGCGTCGAGCCAGACGTAGAAGTACTTGCCGGCGTGGCCCGGGATCTCGAAGCCGAAGTAGGGCGCATCGCGCGAGATGTCCCAGTCGCGAAGGCCCGCGTTGAACCATTCGTCGAGCTTGTTGGCGACGCTCTCGTGCAGCGCGCCCGACCGCGTCCATTCGCGCAGCATGGCTTCGAACTGATCGAGCCGGAAGAACAGGTGTTCCGACTCGCGCTCGATGGGCGGCGTCCCCGTGACGACCGAGACCGCGTCGATCAGTTCGGAGGGCGAATAGGTCGCGCCGCAGGACTCGCAGCTGTCGCCGTACTGGTCCTTGGTGCCGCAGCGCGGGCAGGTGCCCTTCACGTAGCGGTCCGGCAGGAACATCTCCGCCTTCGCGTCGTAGGCCTGGCGGATGCTGCGGGTCGCGATGTAGCCGGCCTTCTCGAGGGCGAGGAACAGGCGCGAGGTCATCTCGCGGTTCTCCTCGCTGTGCGTCGAGTGGAACTGTGCGTGGTCGATCAGGAAGTCCTGGTAGGTCGCGCGGTGCTCGGCCTCGACGCCCGCGATGAGCTGCTCCGGGGTGATCCCCTCGGCCTGCGCCTTGAGCATCATCGGTGTGCCGTGGGTGTCGTCCGCGCAGACGTAGGTGCAATCGTGGCCGGACAGGCGCATCGCGCGTGCCCAGATGTCCGTCTGTACGGCCTCGAGGATGTGCCCGAAGTGGAGCGGGCCGTTGGCGTAGGGCAGGGCGCTGGTGACGAGGATGCGGCGCATGGCGTTCTGCAATGGGGCTGGTCGGTCGATCATTATGCCAGCGCCCGCCCGAGCCCGCTCGGATCGCCCTAGCTGGCTTCCCGGTACTGCTCGAAGCGTTGCTTGTTGATGGCCTTGCGGAAGGCCTCCCGGCCGCTGATGGCCCGGGCATCCAGCAGCTGCTGGATCGCCATGTCCATGGTGCGCATGCCGTGGGCGGAGCCGCTCTGCATGGTGTTCTCGAGCTGGTCCATCTTGCCCTGCCGGATCAGGTTGGCGACGGCTGGCGTGTTGACCAGGATCTCGAGCGCCGCCACCCGGCCCGGCTGGCCGACCCGCGGGATCAGCTGCTGGGAAACGACGCCGCGCAGGCTCGTCGAGAGCATGGTGCGGACGTGCGGCTGCTTGTCGGCCGGGAACGCATTGACGATGCGGTCGACCGTCGCCGCCGCGCCGTTGGTGTGCAGCGTCCCCATCACGAGGATGCCCATCTCCGCGGCCGAGACCGCGACGCTGATCGTCTCCAGGTCGCGCATTTCGCCGACCAGCACGACATCCGGGTCCTCGCGCAGGGCCGAGTGGACCGCGGCGGAGAAGGACGGCGCGTGCACCCCGACCTCGCGCTGGCTGATCAGGCAGCTCTTGCGCTGGTGCACGAATTCGATCGGATCCTCGACGGTCAGGATGTGGCCCTGCACGCGCGCATTGATGTCGTCGATCATCGCGGCCAGGGTCGTCGACTTGCCGGAGCCGGTCTTGCCCGTGACGAGGATCAGGCCGCTGTTCACCCGACACATGTTGCGGACCGCGTCCGGCATGCTGAGCTGGTCGAGCGTGAGCGCCGCGGACGGGATGACGCGCATGATCGCGCCCATGCCGTGCAGGTGGCGCATCACGTTCACGCGGAAGCGCGCAAGCCCCGGCACCTGGTAGGCGAAGTCGGCCCCGTCCTTCTCCTCGAAGCGACTGATCGCCTTCTGCGGCATGATCTCGAGCAGGGTCTCGCGGACGAAGTCCGCCTTCAGCGGCTCCGGGCGCAGCGCCTGCAGGTCGCCATAGACGCGCAGGCGCGCCGGGTCGCCGGCGAGGAAGTGCAGGTCGGAGCCCTTCTTCTGAAGGACCTCGGCGAGGTATTCGTCGATTGCCGCCATGTCGCCCTCACTCCGCCAGTTCGTTCTTCGGAAGCATGGTCGTGTCGCTCACGTAGCGCTGGAACGGACGGCGGTCGTTCGCGTAGATGTAGGCGTCGTCCGGGTCGAGTTCCTTGGCGATGACGCCGGCCATCAGCGCCTGGTCCAGCGTCTGCATGCCCGCGTCCCTGCCGGTCTGCAACTGCGCCGTGATCTGGTGCGACTGGTCCGTCTGGATCAGCTTGCCGATCGCGCGATTCATCACCATGATCTCGCACACCGCGCGGCGCGTGCGGCTGTCGGCGCGCTTGACGAGCACCTGCGTGATGACGGCGAGCAGGCTCTGCGAGAGGAAGCTCTTGGTCTGCTCGCGCTCCTCGATCGGCAGTGCATCGATGATGCGGTCGATGGTCTTCGTCGCGCTCGTCGTGTGCAGCGTGCCGAGCACGAGGTGGCCGGTCTCCGCGGCCGTCATCGCCATGCGGATCGTCTCGGCGTCGCGCATTTCGCCGACGAGGATGACATCAGGGTCCTCGCGCATCGCGGCACGCACGCCTTCGGCGAACGACGGGACATGCGTCTCGTACTCCCGCTGGATGACCTGGGCCTCCTGGCTGCGGTGCACGAACTCGATCGGGTCCTCGAGGCTGATGATGTTCAGCCGGCGCTTGCGGTTGATCTCGTCGATCATCGCCGCCAGCGTCGTCGATTTGCCGGTGCCGGTCGAGCCGGTGACCAGGATCATGCCCTGGTGGAAGTCGAGCAGGCGCTTGACCACCGGTGGCAGGTTCAGGCTGTCGAGCGTCGGCACGGACGCCGGAATCGCCCGGAATACGGCGCCGACGCCGGTTTCCTTGCGGAAGATGTTGACACGGAATCGCCCGCCGTCCTCGGCGACGTAGGAGAAGTCGAGGTCATGGCCGGTGCGGAACTGCTCGGACTGCTTCTTGGTCAGGATCTCGCTGACGTAGCCCTCGAGCTCGTTGTCGCCGAGGTTGCGGAAGCGGATCGGCATCAGGTCGCCGTTCATCCGCAGCATCGGCGGCACGCCCACCGCGAGGTGGATGTCCGAGCAGCCCTGGGCCGTACCGAGCTTGAGGAACGCGTCTATGCGCGGCATCCGCTGCCTCCTAGAGGAAGTTTTCGAGCGCGAGCCTGAGTTCGTCCATGCTCTGGAACCGCTTCAGCTTGTCCACCGCCATCGCCTTCACGACGAGGTCCGACAGCTGCTGCGGCAGGCGCGGGTTGACCTCGATCGGTGCCCGGGCCTTGCCCTGCACGTGCTGGTACATCACCGCCATGTGGTCGCCGCGCGAATACGGCGGCACGCCGGTGAGCATCTCGTAGAGGATCACGCCTGTGCTGTAGACGTCGGCGCGCGGATCGACGGGCTTGCCGAGGATCTGTTCCGGCGCCATGTACTTAGGCGAGCCGATCACGTAGCCGGTCTTGGTCAGCTGCGCGTCGCCTTCCTTCTGTGCGGCGGCGACGCCGAAGTCGACGACCTTCAGCAGCGAATCGTCGTTGATCAGCACGTTGGCCGGCTTCAGGTCGCGGTGCACGATGCCGACCTGGTGGGCGACGGCCATGCCCGTGGCGATGTCGATCCCGTACCGCACGGCCTTGCCGATCGGCATGGGCTGTTCGTTGACGATCTCCGCGCCGAGCGTGTGGCTCGGGAAGTACTCCATCGAGATCGCGTAGTTGCCGCGAATGAAGAGGAAGTCGTAGATGCGGATGACGTTGCGGTGCGTGATCTTGCGCGAATAGCGCAGCTCGTGCACGAACCGCTTCATCATCTCCTCGTCCTGCGACACGCTCGGATTGAGGAACTTGAGGATCAGTCGCTCGTCGACGACCGTGTCCTCCATCAGCAGCACGGTGCCGAATGCGCCCTTGCCGATCTTCTCGATGTACTTGTAGCGGCCGTCGAGCACGTCTCCCGGCTGCAGCGTCGAGATGTCGAGGCGCTGCGCGCTGGCCTCGTTCTGCTCGACCAGCTCGCGCACGTCGGCGTTGTCGATCAGCATCGTGCGCGCGGGCGCCGCGACGATGGCCTCGGTCCTGCGGTTCGCGACGGCCTGCGTCGAGGAGAAGCGGGCATCGAGGTCCTGCAGCGCGCGGGCCGCGGCGACCGACACCGTCTGGTCGGTGGAGACCTCGCCGATAGTGCGGATCTTGGTGCGCACGGTCTCCGCCGTGCGATCGTCCGAGAGCTTGGCGAGCGCCTGGATCGTCTCGACGCGGATTTCCTTCTCGGGGCGTGCGAGCTGGGTGAGCAGCGCGTTCACGGCCGAGGAATCGCCGAGCTTGGCGAGTGCGCGGATCGTCGCCGGCACGCAGTGCGCCGGTCCCTTGAGCATCTCCAGCAGGCGCGGCACGGCCCTGTGGCTGCCGATCTCGGCGAGCGCGTCGACCGCGCGTTCGACGACCCACCAGTCGGTGTCGCTGGTGGCGTGCAGCAGATGGTCGACCGCGCGCTCGTCCTTGGTGAGGTTGAGGATCTCGATCGCGGTGCGCCGGATGTCGTCGTCCTTGTCGCGCACCAGTTGCAGGACCGCATCGACGACGCGCGGGCCGCCGATGCGCCCGAGGGCGTCGGCTGCGCGGCTGCGCACCCACCAGTCGCTGTCCTTGATGCGGTCGAGCAGGAACTTCACCGACGAGGCGTCGCCGACCTCGTTGAGGACCTCGACGGCCGCGCGGCGCGCGTATTCCGACTCGTCCTGCAGGGCGGGCACCAGGTGGCGCACGGTGTCGGGGTGCCTGGCACGGATCAGGACCTCGACCGCGCGGTTCGAGACCTCCATGTCCGAGTCGCCGAGCAGCGGTGCGATCGGGCCGACGTCGTGCAGGTTCGGCGTCTTCAGGAGCGCCGCGAGGGCGGCCTGGCGCACGAGCTTGCTCGGATCCCTGAGCTGGGACATCAGCGCGGTCTGGACCTCCGGGGTCCCGAAGCGACTGAGGATGTCCATCAGGTAGACGCGGACCGTCGGGTTGTTGCCCTCGAGCCGGGCGACGAGGTCCGGGATCGACTGCTCGTCCGCCACGTCGCCGATGATCTTGAACAGGCCCTGCTTGTCGCCCGTCTCCTGGGAGTACGCAGCGGCGAGCAGGTCGCGCAGCGGAATCCGGGTCTTGTGCGCGGAGATGATGTCGAGCAGCGCGGGGCTGGCGAACTCCGGGTCCTTGTAGGCGTCGAGGAGCAGGTTCGCGGAGAACGTGCGGGCGCTGGACAGCGCCCACGACACGGCGGCGACCACGCGGGCGTTGGGCTCCGACAGCGCGTGGAGCAGAGTCGGCAGGGTCTTGGCGTCGGCGAGCGCTCCGAGCACCTCGACGAAGGCCATCGTCTCGCGCTTGTCTGCGGTGGGAAGGGCCTCGATGCACACCGGGATGGCGTCCTTGCCGAGGCCGATCAGCCGCTCGACCGCCTTGCGAAACTGCGGGCTCGCCGGGTCGCCCGCCGACTTGAGGTCGGCAAGGATCCGTTCGCTGCGGATGGACGTCAGGAATTTCACGGCCGAATTATGCCACAGGGTCGCGGCGCGGCCGCCCCCCGGGCCCTCCGCTCCGCTAGAATGGCGACCCCCGTCACGACCCTCCAGCCCGAATGAACGACCAGGTCCTTCGCGACGCCGCTTCCGCGGCCATCGATCCCGCCCTCGACCGTCCACTCTGCGACGCCGTGACGGCCGTCACGATCGCCGGCAACGTGGCGACGGTCGAGGTCACGCTCGGCTTCCCGGTGGGCGGCTACGAGGCGGACCTCGGGCCGGTCCTCGCCGCAGCACTGGCCCAGGCGGGCTGGGTCGGCACGGTGGGGGTTCGCCTGACGGCGCGGATCCAGCCGCAGGCCGTGCAGGGCAGCCTGAAGCCCTTCCCGCATATCAAGAACATTCTGGCGATCGCATCCGGCAAGGGCGGCGTCGGCAAGTCGACGACCGCCGCCAACCTCGCGCTCGCGCTGTCCGCCCAGGGCGCCCGTGTCGGCCTCCTCGATGCCGACATCTACGGACCCAGCCAGCCGCTGATGATGGGCCTTTCCGGGGAGCGGCCGAACACGGTCGACGGCAAGCGCATCGAGCCGCTGCGTGCGTACGGGGTCGAGGTCATGTCGATCGGCTTTCTGATCGACCCGGAGCAGCCGATGGTGTGGCGCGGGCCGATGGTGACGCAGGCGCTGATGCAGCTGCTCGGCGACACCAATTGGGGCGACCTCGACTACCTCGTGATCGACCTGCCGCCGGGTACCGGCGACATCCAGCTGACCCTCGCGCAGCGGGTCCCGGTCAGTGGCGCCATCATCGTGACGACGCCGCAGGACATCGCGCTGGCCGACGCGCGCAAGGGACTGCAGATGTTCCGCAAGGTCTCGGTCCCGGTGCTCGGCATCGTCGAGAACATGGCGATGCACGTCTGCTCGAACTGCGGCCACGAGGAGCACATCTTCGGGGCCGGTGGCGGCGAACGGATGGCCGCGGACTACGACATCCCGCTGCTCGGCAGCCTGCCGCTCGACATCCGTATCCGGGAGCAGGCCGACGGCGGGCGGCCGACGGTGGTCGCGGAGCCAGAAGGCCGCGTCGCGGCGGCGTATGGCCGCATCGCGCGGCGCGCGGCGGGCCGCCTTGCCGCCGGAGCCGGTGGTGCTGCGTTCCCGACGCTCACGGAAAGTGATGATTGAGGCGCACGGGCGATTCGTGACAAGTTCGCAGACAGACTTCGCAACGGGGCAAGCATGAGCATCAAGTCCGACCACTGGATCCGCCGCCAGGCTGCCGCCGGCATGATCGAGCCGTTCGAGGCCGGCCAGGTTCGCAGCGTGGACGGTCGCAAGATCGTCTCGTATGGAACCTCGAGCTACGGCTACGACGTGCGCTGCGCGAACGAGTTCAAGATCTTCACGAACATCAACTCGACCATCGTCGACCCGAAGGCGTTCGATCCGCAGAGCTTCGTCGACATCACCGCGGACGTCTGCATCATCCCGCCGAATTCGTTCGCGCTCGCGCGCACGGTCGAGTACTTTCGCATTCCGCGCAGCACGCTGACGGTTTGTGTCGGCAAGTCCACGTATGCCCGCTGCTTCAGTGGCGATACGCGTGTCGCGCTCGCGAATGGAGCGAGCGCGTCGCTGGAAGACATGGCGCGACGTGCGGAGTCGGGAGAGGTCTTCTTAGGTTACAGCATTGATGCCCGTGGGCGCGTCATCCTGGCCCGGCTGGAGGCGCCGCGCTTCATCGGAAGGGACTCGCTCCTCGAGATCGCGCTCGATGACGGCGCGGTCATTCGCGCGACGCCGGACCACCTGTTTCTCACGCGCGATGGACTGATGGTCTCGGCGGGCGACCTTCGCGAGAAGGACTCGCTGATGCCGCTCTATCGGCACGTGCGCGCCGGCCACGATCTGGTGTACCAGCCATCGAACGGTCGCCTGGATGCAATCCGCGTTCTCGCCGACGAGTGGAAAGTGCGCAATGGCGTCCATGCTGGGCTGGTGGGCGAGAGCCGCCAGCACGCCGAATCCGACCTCGCAAATAGCTCCCCGCCTGCCATCCGGCACGTGCATGCTCGCCTGCGCGCGTCAGGCGAAGAGGGCTTCGCATTCGCTAGTCGCTCGGTCGCGAGCAAGTCTGCCCTTGCCGCGAATCGAGCGAGTGGCTTCCGCGCCGAGCGGCATTCGATCCGCAATCACAAGGTTGCGTCGATCCGTCCCGTCGCGGGAGACCACGACGTGTACTGCCTGACGGTTCCCGAGGCCGGGAACTTTGCGCTCGAGGCCGGCGTGTTCGTCCACAATTGCGGGATCATCGTCAACGTAACGCCGCTCGAGCCCGAATGGGAAGGGCATGTGACGCTCGAGTTCTCGAACACGACGCCGCTGCCCGCGAAGATCTACGCCAACGAAGGCGTCGCGCAGATGCTCTTCTTCGAGTCCGATGAGGTGTGCGATACGTCGTACAAGGATCGCAGCGGCAAGTACCAGGGCCAGCGGGGCGTGACGCTGCCGAAGACCTGATGCGCTAGTGCCCGCCGGCGTCGGCGGGCAGCCACTTCAGCGAGCGCAGGGTGAAGGTCATGCGCGTGGCGCCGTCCTCGCGCTGTTCGATCTTCACCGGCAAAAAGCCGAGGGACGGCGCGTACCAGTACTGCCAGATCCGGCCGCGACCGTCCGACCCCTTGCGATCGCTGCTGTAGATGACCGTGTCCACGGGTCCGACGGCGGTCGAGATTCTGGCCGTACCGACCTTGGTGTAGACGTAGCGCTTGATCTCGCGGCCGTCGAGCATCGCGTACTCGCGCGGTTCGCGCCCGGCGACGAGATCGGCGATCAGGGCCGCGCGGATCGAGGTCACGTCCTGCGTTCCTGGCTCGAGCGCCATGTCGAGCGGCTGGCCCTCGACGACGCCATGGACCCGTCCGCCGGATTCGTACGTGAGGTCCGTTTCCTTCTCGTGCTTGCCGCTGCCGTCGTTCAGCTGGTACCGGTTCGGCTCGACGCCGGCTGGTGTCAGCGTGAATGCGCTACGCTCCATCGAGTTGCCGCTGATCACGAAGCTCGCGAGGAAGCTCGGGTACGCCCGCGTCTCGTACGTCCAGTGATCGGGCTGGGAGTCGGGCTTCAGCGTGAGCTGCAGATCCCCCGCGCTCAGCCCCTTGAACGTCGTGTGATAGGTGACCTGGTGCGCACGCAGGCCCTCCGCATGGGCCACGTGGGCGGTTGTAGCCAGCACCAGCGCCATCGCCGCACGGCGCCAGGAATGATCAGTCCACGACATTCGCGTACTCCAGGCGCACCGGCTCGACGAGCGGCTCGCCATCGAGGGAGACGACATGGCCCACGGAGCGCAGTCGCCCGCTCGCCACCCAGTCTATGACCGTCGGGTACAGCTGGTGTTCCGCGCGGTGCACGCGTTGGGCCAGCGTGTCCTCGGTGTCGCCCGGGAGCACCGGCACCGGCGCCTGCGCGACGAGGGGGCCGCCGTCCAACTCCTCGGTCACGTAGTGGACCGTGCAGCCATGCCACTGCACGGCGTCTTCGAGTGCCCGGCGGTGCGTGTTGAGGCCCGTGTAGGCGGGCAGAAGCGACGGGTGGATGTTCAGCATCCGGTCCGCGTAGCGCTCGACGAATGCCGGCGTGAAGATCCGCATGTAGCCGGCCAGCACGACGAGCGCGGGTTGGTGCGCATCGATGCGCTCGATCAGCGCGAGATCATGGGCCGTGCGGTCCGGGTACTCGCGGGGAGGTACCGCGATCGCGGGGATGCCGAGCGCGCGGGCGCGCTCGAGGCCGAACGCCGCCGGTCGATCCGAGACGACCGCGCGGATGTCGATCGCCAGGCGACCATCGGCGGCGGCAGCCGCGATCGCTGCGAAATTCGTGCCGCTGCCGGACAGCAGCACGACCACCGGCAGGCGCCCGTGGCGCTCAGCCGTCGAGGACGACACCGCTCGAGCCCGGGCGCACCTCGCCGATCACGCTGACCGTCTCGCCGTGGGCGCGCAGCAGCGCGACCGCGGCGTCCACCGAGGAGGGCGGCACGCACACCGTCATGCCGATGCCGCAGTTGAAGGTGCGGTGCATCTCCGTCTCGTCGATGTTGGCGGTCGCCTTCAGCCACTCGAACACCGCCGGGCGCTGCCAGCCGCGACGATCGAGGCGCACCTCGAGGCCATCGGGGACGACGCGCGGGATGTTGTCGAGCAGCCCGCCGCCGGTGATGTGCGCGAGCCCGTGCACCGGAACCTCGGCCAGCAGCGCGAGCAGCGACTTCACGTAGATGCGGGTCGGTGCGAGCAGCAGGTCGTGCAGCGACTTGCCGTCCACCTGTGTCGAGGCGTCCGCACCGGCGATCGCCAGCAGCTTGCGGATCAGCGAGTAGCCGTTCGAGTGCGGGCCCGAGGAGGCGAGCCCGAGCATCAGGTCGCCGGCGCGAGTCGCGCTGCCGTCGAGCATGCGGTCCTCATCGACGATGCCGACGCAGAATCCGGCGAGGTCGTAGTCGTCGCCGTGGTACATGCCGGGCATCTCGGCGGTCTCGCCGCCGACCAGCGCACAACCGGCCTGCACGCAGCCCTCGGCGATGCCGGCCACGACGCGTTCGCCGACGCCGACGTCGAGCTTGCCGGTCGCGTAGTAGTCGAGGAAGAACAGTGGCTCGGCGCCCTGCACGACGACGTCGTTGACGCACATCGCCACGAGGTCGATGCCGATCGTGTCGTGGCGGCCGGTATCGATCGCGAGGCGCAGCTTCGTGCCGACGCCGTCGGTGCCGGAGACGAGCACGGGTTTCTTGTAGCGGTCGAGGGGCACGCGGACGAGGGCGCCGAAGCCGCCGAGGCCGCCGAGCACCTCGCGGCGCATGGTGCGCTTGACGTGCGGCTTGATGCGCTCGACGAGCTCGTCGCCCGCGTCGATGTCGACGCCGGCGTCACGGTAGGTCACGGAAGGACGGGAATGGGTCATGGGGCTCGCCGAGGCCAGAGGGTAGGCTGTGGTATTTTACATGCCGATCCGGATCGCCGCCGGCCGAGAGACGGCCGGGATGTTCCGCCCGGGAAGACCATGGCTGCCGTCCACCGCATCGCCGCCGCCCTCATCGTGCTCTCCGGCGCCCTGACGTGGCCCGCGGCAGGGCTTGCCACGCCCGTCGAGGGTCTCTACGAAGGCACGGTGGCCGGCGACATGACGGAAACCGGCCGCGCCGCCGCCGCGGCGGAGGCGCTCCGGCAAGTCGTCGTCCGGGTCACCGGACGTCGTTCTGCGGCCGCCGATCCAGCACTTTCGCCCCTGTATTCCGACGCCGCGCGGCTCGTGCAGACGTTCCGCTCTGGCGGACCGGGCCAGGTGGTCGTGGTCTTCGACCCCGAGACCCTCGATGGCCGCCTCGGCAAGGCCGGTCAGCGCGTCTGGGGGCGCGAGCGGCCGGCCACGCTGGTCGTGCTCGTCTCGGGGACGGCCGGGGCCCCGGCCCGCCTGCTGGCGCCGTCCGGCCTCGCGCTGCGCAAGGACCTCGCCGCAGCCGCCCAGTTGCGCGGCCTGCCGCTCGCATGGCCGACGGGCCTGCCGACCGGCGTCGAGGAGGGCCGCTACCAGGACGCGCTGGTCGGGCGCATGGATCCGCTGCTGGACCTCGCGCGCCAGTTCGGCGCCGAGGGGGTGCTGCTCGGTCGGATCGGCCTGGGCGGGGCGCCCGGCGCGCTCTGGTCCTACGCCGGTGCGGCGGGGGACATCGCGTCCTCCGCGCCGGGTGCGGACTCCGTGCAGGATCTCGCCGATCGCTACGGCAGCCTGCTGGCCTCGGCCCCGTCCGACGCCGGTCGCCTGCTCGCGGTAGTGCGCGGCATCCACGACCTGCCCTCCTACGCGGCGGCGTGCGCGGCACTCGCCGCGATCCCGAACGTGCGCTCCGTCGCGCTCGAGGAGGCGGGTCCGGAGACGCTGCGCTTCCGGCTCGCATTCGACGGGGATCCGGAGGCGCTCAGGCGGGCGGTGCGCGATTCGCCGCGGTTGCAGGTCGACGAATCCGCCGCGGCCGGTGGCGGGCTCGCGCTGGTGCTGCGCCCATGACGCTGGCCTGGATCCCCAACGCGATCTGCTTCGCGCGCATCGCGCTCGTGCTGCCGAGCGTGGTGACGCTGCTCGCGGGCCAGTACGAGCTGACGCTCGTGCTGTTCGGGGTGGCGGCCGTGTCGGACGCGCTCGACGGCTGGCTCGCGAAGCGCTTCGGCTGGACGAGCAGGCTCGGCAAGATCCTCGATCCCATCGCCGACAAGCTGCTGCTGGTCAGCGTGTTCGCGACCCTGGCGTGGCTGCGGCTCGTACCCGCGTGGTTCGTCGTCGCCGTCGTGCTGCGCGACCTCGTGATCGTCGGCGGTGCGGCCGCCTATCACTTCCTGATCGGCTACCTCGAGGGGCATCCGACCCTGATCAGCAAGCTCAACACGCTGCTGCAGCTGTCGTTCGTCCTGACGGTGATCGCGGACGCCGCGTGGCACCTGCCGGCGCCCCTCGTGATGGCGCTCGGTGCCGCAGCCTTCGTGACCACCATCGTCAGCGGGCTCGACTACGTGATGACCTACGCCCGTGCCGCCAACCGCGAGTCGTCGCGGCCCGCGCTGCGCTCGTGATGGAGCAGTTGCCGCTCGGCGTCCGGCTCAGGCCCGCCTCGACCATGCAAGGCTTCCGCGTCGGCGCGAACGGATCGCTGGTCGCGGCGCTCGAGGCGCGTGCGGGCACGTCCGGATCCTCGCCGCTGTGGCTCTGGTCGGCCGCCGGGCACGGACGCACTCACCTGCTGCAGGCGACCTGCGCGCTCGCCGGCGCAGCGGACAGGCGCGCCGGCTACCTGCCGCTCGGCGAGCCCTGGCTCGACCCGGCCATGCTGGCCGGCCTCGAGACGCTCGACCTCGTCTGCCTCGATGACGTCGACGCCGTGCTCGGCCGCGATCCGTGGGAACGCGCGCTGTTCGGCCTCTACAACGACCTTCAGGAGCGTGGCGGCGGACTCGTGCTGAGCGCCGGTGCCGCACCGGCGGGCCTCCCGGTGCGGTTGCCGGACCTGGCGTCCCGGTTTGCCGCCTGCGTCGTGTTCCAGCTGCGCGGGCTCGATGAGGCGGAGCAGGGAATCGCGCTGCAAGCGCGCGCGCGCAGCCTCGGCGTGGAACTGCCCGACGAGACGCTGCAGTACTTGCAGCGTCGCCTGCCACGGGATCTCGCCGCCCTGTGCGCGGCGCTCGACCGGCTCGACGCGGCCTCGCTGTCGCACCAGCGTCGGCTTACCGTGCCGTTCGTCAGGTCGGTGCTGGAGCTCGCGGGCGACTGACGCGCAGGAACCCGACCAGCGCGACGAACAGCGCACCCGTGATCAGGATCAGTCCGCCGGCATAGCGCCGGGCACCGGGGTTCGCGAGCACTTCCATGATCCCGTAGCAGAGGTAGGGTGCCACCAGCAGCGTCGCCCAGACGTGGCGACGCCGCTCGCCGCGCCACAGCCCGGGTGCCAGCGATGCCCAGGGCAGCACGCCGAGCGCGATCAGCAGCCCTGCGGTCCCGGCACTGAAACGCGACGCGTGCCAGAGCGTGAAATCCGCCACCAGCAGCAACTCGAGCAGGGCGACGAGGTTTCGCGCGCGGGCCGCTGCGGCCGTCATGCCCCACCGGCGGCGAGGCGCACCGCGGTCTCGGCGATCCGGCGCCCGAGCAACTGCGCGAGGATGCGTTCCTCGTCCGCCGCCGGTGCGCCGTCCCCCGTGGCGACGGCGCCGGCGCCGTAGGGTGCGCCACCGCGACGGGTGCGCCCGAGCGCGGGCTCGGTGAATGGCAGTCCGACGAGCAGCATGCCGTGATGCAGCAGCGGCAACATCATCGTCAGCAGCGTCGCCTCGTGGCCGCCGTGCTGGGTGCTGGTCGAGGTGAACACGCCGGCGGGTTTGCCGACCAGGTCGCCGCCCGCCCAGAGGCTCGCGGTCCCGTCGATGAAATATTTCATCGGTGCCGCCATGTTGCCAAAACGCGTCGGGCTGCCGAGCACCAGGCCGTCGCACTGGCGCAGGTCGTCGAGCGTGACGTAGGGTGGGCCGCTCGCCGGCACCGGCGCCGCCGGTGCTTCGATCGCCGTGGTGACGGGCGGCACCGTGCGCAGCATCGCGCTTGCCCCGGACACGGCCTCGATGCCACGGCAGACCTGCCGGGCGACCTCGGCGGTGCTGCCGTTGCGCGAGTAATACAGGACGAGGATGGTGGGCATCACGGGTTCTCGACTCGGATCCGAGCGTGCTTGCTTGACTCGCGATTCGCGGCCTTGCTAGCGTCCGCCGATATGGGGACAGCCAATGTTCGCACGTTTTGCCGGCTCCGGAGCGTGGCTCCGGTGGCCGCGCTCGCGCTGCTCGCGGGCTGCGCGACGGCGCCCGTGCAGATGATGAGTGACACGCGCCAGACGATCAGCGCCGCGGAGGCCGCCGGTGCGTCTAACGTCGCGCCGCAGGCGCTCGCGACCGCACGGGAGGAACTGCGTCGCGCCGAGCAGATGCTGCGCGACGGGGCGTACCGCGACGCGCGCCGTGAGGCCGAAGTCGCGCGGCAGAGCGCGGCGGACGCCCTCAGCGCGACGCAGCAGCCGCGCTGAGGCTCAGCCGCGCCAGCGGTCCGCGAGCCTGCCCAGCACCCGGTCCGGATACTCGCGCCGCCCGGTGCTGCCGTTGTAGCGCGACAATGCGCGGCGGTAGTCGTTGTGCTCCATGCGCATGTAGTACGCGAGGATCTCGCAGCCCATGCGCACGTTGAATTCGACGCTGCCGAACAGCCGGTTGTCGACGCCGAGGCGGCGCGGCCAGAACGGCATCACCTGCATCAGCCCCACGGCGCCTGCGCCCGACACCGCGTAGCGGTTGAAGCGGCTCTCGACGTCGATCACGGCGAGTACCAGTTCCGGCGTGAGGCGCAGCTCGACGCCGTCCTTGTCGTGGTATCGCGCCGTGACCCGGTGCGCCTCGCAGTAGACGGAGCGCAGGATCTCGACCCGCTCCGCGGCGTCCTTGACGATGATTCGCAGCTGCGGCTCATGCAGCTTGAAGAACACCTCGCTGCCGAAGCGATCGTCGTGGCCGTCGCAGCGGGTGGATGCGATCGCCTGCTCCAGCACGGCGCGCAGCCCTGGGTCCTCCTGGCGATCGGCGCGCGCGACGGGTGCCATCGCGCACAGCAGCGCGCCGGCCAGTGTCGCGCGCAGCAGGCGGGGGCGGGCGCGCATCCTGCGGCCGCGCCGCTCAGCCGGTACGGCGGCCGCGCAGGAAGCCGACGGCGTCGTTGAGGTCGAATTCCTCGTTCTCCGCCGCGCGGCGGTGACGATACTCGAGCCGGCCGGAGTCGAGGCCGCGTTCGCCGACCACGATCCGGTGCGGGATCCCGTACAGCTCCGCATCCGCGAACTTCACGCCGGGCCGCGCGTCGCGATCGTCGAGCAGCACGTCGAAGCCGGCGGCCGAAAGTTCCGCATACAGCGCATCGCTCGCCGCGCGCACGCGTTCCGACTTCTGGTAGTTCATCGGCACGAGCACGACGTCGAACGGGGCGATCGCGTCGGGCCAGATGATGCCGCGCTCGTCGTTGTTCTGCTCGATCGCGGCGGCGACGACGCGCGTTACGCCGATGCCGTAGCAGCCCATCAGCATCGTGACCTTCGCGCCCTGCGCGTCGAGCACGGTCGCGCCGAGTGACTCGCTGTAATTGCTGCCGAGCTTGAAGACATGCCCGACCTCGATGCCGCGCGCGATCGCGAGCGTGCCGGTGCCCGACGGGCTCGGATCGCCCTCGACCACGTTGCGCAGGTCGGCCGCCGCCGGCTCCGGCAGGTCGCGGCCCCAGTTCACGCCGGTGAAATGGGCGTCGCGCACGTTCGCGCCGCAGACGAAGTCGGCGAGGGCAACCGCAGAGTGGTCGGCGATGATCGGGCACTTCAGGCCGACGGGACCGAGGAAGCCGATCTCGGAGCCGAGCGCCGCGACGATCTTCTCGGCCGCCGCCATGCGCAACGGGCTTGCGACCGCGGGCAGGCCCTGCGCCTTGACGGCGTTGAGCTCGTGGTCGCCACGGATCACGAGGGCGACCACGCCGCCGTCGGCGCCGTCGACGATCAGCGTCTTGAGGCACTGCGCCGCCGGGACCTGCAGCATCGCGGCGAGGTCCGCGATGGTCTTGGCGTGCGGGGTCGGCACCTCGGTCATGGTCGCCGACGCGGCGGCGCGCGGCGTGCGCGGCGGCACGGCCGCGGCCTTCTCGATGTTGGCTGCGTAGTCGTCGCCATCCGAGAACGCGATCGCGTCCTCGCCCGAGGACGCGAGCACGTGGAACTCCTGCGAGCCCGTGCCGCCGATCGCGCCCGAGTCGGCGAGCACGGCACGGAACTTGAGCCCCATGCGCGTGAAGATGCGCGTGTAGGCGTCGTACATCGCCTTGTAGCCGTCGTCGAGGGACGCCTCGTCGGTGTGGAAGCTGTAGGCGTCCTTCATGATGAATTCGCGCGCGCGCATCACGCCGAAGCGCGGGCGGACCTCGTCGCGGAACTTCAGCTGGATCTGGTAGAAGTTCACGGGCAGCTGCCGGTAGCTCTTGAGCTCGCGGCGCGCGATGTCGGTGATGACTTCCTCGTGGGTCGGGCCATAGACGTAGCCGCGGTCGTGGCGGTCCTTCAGGCGCAGCAGTTCCGGGCCGAACTGGTCCCAGCGGCCGGATTCCTGCCACAGCTCCGCTGGCTGGATGGTGGGCATGAGCAGCTCCAGCGCGCCGGCCAGGTCCATTTCCTCGCGGATGATGCGCTCGACCTTGCGCAGGACCTTGAGCCCCATCGGCAGCCAGGTGTAGAGGCCCGCGGACAGGCGGCGGATCAGGCCGGCCCGCAGCATCAGCTGGTGGCTGACCACCTCGGCCTCGGCCGGGAGTTCCTTGAGGTTGACGACAGGATAGGCGGACAGGCGCATGCGGGACGGAGCCTCGGTCGATGGGGCGGGGAGTACGGGCCGGGCGCAATCTTAACAGGGGTGGCCCCGGTGCCGCCCCGAGGTTGTTGCTGACACCGGCGGGCCCTATGATCCGCGGGATGGACGACACCGACGGAAACGCAACCCCCCAGCCGCCCCGGCCCGTTCGCCGCGGCGTGTTCCTCCTCCCGAACCTGCTGACCACGGGCACGCTGTTCTCGGGGTTCTACTCGATCGTCGCCGCGATCGACGGCAACTTCGACCGCGCCTCGATCGCGATCTTCTGCGCGATGCTGTGCGATGGACTCGACGGGCGGGTGGCGCGCTGGACCCACACCGAGACCCTGTTCGGCAAGGAGTACGACAGCCTGTCGGACCTCGTGGCTTTCGGGCTCGCGCCGGCGCTGGTGGTCTACCAGTGGGGTCACGGGCGCCTCACCGAGCACAACGTCCTGTGGGGCCAGCTCGGCTGGGTCGTGACGTTCTTCTACGCGGTGGCGACGGCCCTCAGGCTCGCACGCTTCAATACGCGGACCGCGTCGGTCGACAAGCGCTTCTTCGAGGGCCTGCCGTCGCCGTCCGCGGCGGCGGTGCCCGCGTCCTTCATCTGGTGTGCCCATCGCTACGCCGCGGACCTGCCGTTCAGCCAGCTGACGCTGCTCGTGCTCGCGTTCGTGCTGACCGCCGTGATCGGCATGCTGATGGTCAGCCGCTTCGCGTATTCGAGCTTCAAGGGCGTCCAGCTGACCGGCCGCGTGCGCTACACGTCCGCCGCCCTGATCCCGCTCGTGTTCGTGGTCATCTCGATCCAGCCGCCGGCGGTGCTGCTGGCGTTGTTCGGGTCGTTCGCGTTGTCCGCGCCGGTGGCCTGGGCGTGGCGCCGCCTGCGGCGCAAGCCGTTCGAGGGTGCGAGGCACCCGCGCTGATGGACGCGCGTCGCGCGGCGATCCTCGACGCGATCGGCATCGACAGGTTCGTCGCGCGCCGTGGCGCGGCGGGTGCCGAGTCGGCGCCCGATCCCGGGGTCGCCGAGGCCTCGTCACCCGCGCCTGCGCGCCGCCGGCCGATCCGCGCGCCCGCCGTCGCCATGCCGGCCGTCGCCACCCCCGCCGCCACCACCGTCGCCGACGATGTCGCCACGCTCGACTGGGCGCAGCTCGAGGGCCGCGTCGCCGCCTGCACCCGCTGCTCGCTGGCGGCGACCCGCACCCAGACCGTGTTCGGGACAGGGGACCGGCGCGCGCGCTGGCTGCTCGTCGGCGAGGCGCCGGGGGCCGACGAGGACCGCCAGGGCGAGCCGTTCGTCGGCCGCGCCGGACAGCTGCTGAATTCGATGCTGCGCGCCGCCGGCTTCGAGCGCGGCGAGGTGTACATCGCGAATGTGCTGAAGTGCCGCCCGCCGGCCAACCGCGATCCGGGACCTGAGGAGGCGCGCTGCTGCCTGCCGTACCTGCATCGCCAGATCGCGCTCGTGAACCCGGACCTCGTGCTGTGCCTCGGCCGCATCGCGGCGCAGAACCTGCTGGGCGTCGACACGCCGCTCGGCCAGCTGCGGGGGCGCGTGCATCGGCTCGCGCCACTCGGCACGCCCGTCGTCGTCAGCTACCACCCCGCCTACCTGCTGCGCTCGCCCTCGGAGAAGCGCAAGTCATGGGCCGACCTCCGCCTCGCGCTCGAGACCGCCCGTGGCCAGCGCGCTTGACCGGCTGACGCCGGCGCGCGTCACCCACCGGGCCATGGTGGAGAGCGACGTCGGCGCGATCAGCGACCTCGAGAACCTGTCGTACATGTTCCCGTGGGGTGCGGGGATCTTCCGCGACTGCCTGCGGGTCGGCTACACGTGCCGCATCGTCGAGTCGCCGGATGGGCTCGGCGGCTACGGCATCATGTCGATGGGCGCCGGCGAGGCCCACATCCTGAACATCTGCGTGCGCGCGGACCTGCGCGGGCAGAACGTCGGGCGGCGCCTGATGACCTGGTTGCTCGACGAGGCCCGCCGGGCGGGCCAGAGCTGGGTGTTCCTCGAGGTGCGGCCCTCGAACCGGCCGGCGCTGCTGCTGTACGAGTCGCTCGGCTTCGCGCAGGTGGGCCTCAGGCGCGGCTACTACCAGGCGGTCGGCGGCCGGGAGGACGCGATCGTCTATCGCCTCGACCTCGACGCCTGGGCCGCGGCGCGCGAACGGGCGGCGAACGGAGTGCGGCCGGCGCGATGAGAGGCTACCATTGCGGCCCCCCGAGGCCGTATTCCATGACCGAGTCCACTCCCAACGCCGAGATCGTCCGGCGCCGGACGTTTGCGATCATCTCGCACCCGGACGCTGGCAAGACCACGCTGACCGAGAAGCTGCTGCTGTTCGGGGGCGCGATCCAGATGGCCGGCACCGTCAAGGGCCGCAAGGCCACGCGGCATGCGACATCCGACTGGATGGCCCTCGAGCAGCAGCGCGGCATCTCGGTCACCTCGTCGGTGATGCAGTTCCCGTACCGCGACCGGATCGTGAACCTGCTCGATACCCCGGGTCACGAGGACTTCTCCGAGGACACCTACCGCACGCTGACCGCGGTCGACTCCGCGTTGATGGTCATCGACTGCGCGAAGGGCGTCGAGCAGCGCACCATCAAGCTGATGGATGTCTGCCGGCTGCGCGACACGCCGATCATGACCTTCATCAACAAGCTCGATCGCGAGGGCCGCGAGCCGATCGAGCTGCTGGACGAGGTCGAGCGCGTGCTCGGCCTGCGCTGCGCACCGATCACCTGGCCGATCGGCATGGGGCGGGACCTGCGCGGCATCTACCATCTCGCCGAGGACCGGATCTACGTCTACGCGCCGGGCGAGAAGGGGCGCGCGGGCACCAACGTCGTCATCGACGGCCTGTCCTCCGCCGCCGCCGCCGAGCTGCTCGGCGACCGGCGCGATGCCCTGATCGACGAGATCGAACTGGTGCGCGGGGCGACGGCCGAGTTCGATCTCGTCGCCTATCGGGCCGGCCGCCAGACGCCGGTGTTCTTCGGCTCCGCGGTCAACAATTTCGGCGTCGAGGAGCTGCTGTCCTCGTTCGTCGAGCACGCGCCGGGCCCGCGACCACGGGCGACGGTCGCACGCGAGGTCGATGCGCAGGAGCCGAAGTTCGCCGGCTTCGTCTTCAAGATCCAGGCGAACATGGATCCCTCGCATCGCGATCGCATCGCGTTCCTGCGCATCTGCTCGGGGCGCTACCAGCGTGGCATGCGCCTCTACCACGTGCGTCTCGCCAAGGAAGTGCGGGTCGCGGACGCGCTGACCTTCATGGCGGCGGATCGCCAGCAGGCCGAGGAGGCCTATGCCGGCGACATCATCGGCCTGCACAACCACGGCACGATCAACATCGGCGACACCTTCACCGAGGGCGAGAAGCTGACCTTCACGGGCATCCCGAACTTCGCCCCGGAGCTGTTCCGGCGCGCCGTGCTCAAGGATCCGCTGAAGGCCAAGGCGCTGCAGAAGGGCCTCGCGCAGCTGTGCGAGGAGGGCGCCACGCAGTTGTTCCGCCCGTTGCGCAACAACGATTCGATCCTGGGCGCGGTCGGCCAGCTGCAGTTCGAGGTCGTCGCGTTCCGCCTGCAGGACGAGTACAGCGTGCAGTGCGTGTTCGAGGCCGTGCCTGTCGCGACCGCGCGTTGGATCGAATGCGACGATGCGAAGAAGCTCGCCGAGTTCCGCGAGCGTTGCTACGAGCACCTCGCGCTCGACCACGCCGGTGGGCTTGTCTACCTCGCGCCGTCGCGGGTGAATCTCGAGTTGACGATGGAGCGCTGGCCGGCGGTCCGCTTCCGCGAGACGCGCGAGCACCAGGCCGGCCCGGGCTGAGGCGGGCGGCCCGGCTCAGCGCGCCGCGCGGATCCGGGCGCGGACCGCGCGCGACAGGACGACGACGCGCGCCACGTCCGCGCGCACGGCGCCGGGCAGGTAGCGCGCCTGGACGTACGCCTCGCCGAACGCCGTCACCGCCGGGCCCAGCGCCGGCTGTGCACGCGCGACGCGCCGCACGTAGTCGAGCGGGCCCTCGGCGACCCCCGCCGGCAGGCCGCGGGCGGCGAGCGCCGCGCAGAACTCCCGCCACGCACGCACCAGCGGATCCTCGCGTCGCGGGCGCAGCTCGAGGGCGAGCCAGGCGCCGAGGCCGAGCGCGGCGAGCACGAAGCCCGCGGTCAGCGCGATCGCGAGGCCCCGGATCCCGGCGCCGCCGAGGCCGATGCGTTCGAGCAGCCGGTCCTGCGCCGCCGCGTCGAAGCCGACGACTCCCGAGGACCACGCGGTGCGTGCGGCGTCCCACGCCTGGCGGGCACGCACCACCCACGCGGCACTCGCGAGCGCGCGACCCACGCCGCCGCCGGCGAATGCGAGGCCTCGGCCGTCACGGTGCACGCGCTCCGGCGCGACCGCGCTGGTCGGATCCACTCGCACCCAGCCCTCGCCCGCGATCCAGATCTCGTTCCATGCGTGCGCGCTCGCCTGCGCGACGAGCAGGTAGTCGCCGACGTCGTTCCATTCGCCGCCCTGGTAGCCGACGACGACCCGCGCCGGGACGCCCCCGGCGCGCATCAGTACGGCGAACGCCGCCGCATAGTGCTCGCAGAAGCCCTGCCGTGTCGTGAACAGGAATTCGTCGGTCGGGTCGGCGCCGAGCGGCGGCGGCTGCAGCGTGTACTCGTAGGGCTCGTCGTGGAAGCGGGCGAGCACCGCCGCGGCGAAGGCGCGTTCGTCGCGGCCGTCGCGCAGTCGCGCGGCGAGTGCCCGCGCGCGCGGGGCGGCGGCGGCGGGCAGCTCGAGGTCGCGCCGACGCAGGTCGTCGGGCAGCAGGTCCGGCATCACCTGCGCGCGCGGGGAGGAGCGCAGCTCATACTCGAGACGCGCCTCGACCGGGCTCGGCGCCTGGCCGGCGCCGATGCGCACGAGCGCGCCGCTGCGCAGTCGCTCCACGCTGCTGGCCGGCCAGTCCGAGACCGTGTCGAGGCCGGCGAGCCACGGCCGGTGCGTGGGTTCGAGCGCGATCCGGTAGCGGTAGCTGGTGCCGGCCGGCGCGATCGGAGGCGGCGCGCCATCGGCGCGGGTCGTCGCGCGGTGCCACGCACGGCCATCGAAGTTCTCGAACACCTGCACCCGCCAGTAACGCGACGCGAGCGGAGGTGGCGGGCCGTCGAACCAGGCGCGCAGGACCGGTTCGTCGGACAGCGCGAGGTTCGCGACGTCGCCCGGGGCCATGTCGTCGCCGATGCCGGTCACGGCTCCGCCCCGGGCCGGGATGGCCCAGAACCGGCCCTCCAGGCGCGGCACGAACAGGAACAGGATCACCGCCAGCGGCAGTCCCAGCACGAGCACGCGCGCGGCGAGGCGGAACGGGCGCACCGGTGCGTCGGCGCCGACCGGGCGGTGGACGCGCGCGAGGGCCGCGGTCAGCAGCCACACCGCCAGCAGCACGAACGCGAGGCGGGGCGGCGACTCGCCGTACAGCAGGGTCGCGAGACACAGCAGGTAGCCGACGAACACGAGCACCGCATGGTCGCGTGGTGCGCGCGTCTCGGCGAGCTTCAACGCGGCCATCAGGGTCAGCAGCGCGGTCCCGGCGTCGAGACCGTTCAGCGTGTGGAATTGCAGCAGGACCCCGAGTACCGCCGCGAAGGCGCCGACGAGTCGCCAGGGGCGCGAGGGCATCGCCCACGCGCGCTGCTCGGCGGCGATGCGCCAGGCGACGGTCGCGACGAATGCCGCGGTCACCCAGGCGGGGAGGTGGATCAGGTGCGGCAGCAGCGCGATTGAGAGCGCGCCGGCCGTCGCGAGCAGGCGGCGCACGCCGGAGTTCGGGGTCATCGCGCCTCCGACGGCAGGCCGTGCGTCGCGAGCGGCGCGAGGCATCGATGCCGGTGGGATGGTCCGCTGCCCGGCGCGATTTCAACGGTGCCGACCCGCAGGCCATAGCGGTCGCCGCGCTCCTCGGCGTCGACGATCCAGCGCGCGAGCCGTCGCAGTCGCTCCTCGATGTCCCGGCCGGGAACCGCGCCGAGATCGAGGATCACGGGCGCACGCGCCGATCCGACGTACTCCTTCACGACGAGCTCGCCGCCGCGCGCGAAGGCCTTCCAGGCAATGCGCCGCGGCGCATCGCCGTCACGGAATGCGCGCAGCGAGGCGAAGTCTTCCTCGCCACGCGCCCGGCCGTCGCGCGCGGCGCCCGCATCGGCCGCGGGTGGCGGGCCGCCGTCGGCGCGCTCGGCGGGGCGCGGGTAGACGAGGCAGTCGAGCTCGACGTGGATCCACGTCCAGGCGGTGAACAGGCCGAGCGGGAACGTCGTCTCGATGCGCAGGCGCGCGAGGTGCACGCGTCCGCGGCGCCGGGTCGGCAGCGTGACCGTCGCGATGGTCGAGCCACCGTCCACCAGCGACAGCGTCGCCGGCGTGCCGGCGCCGGAGCTGGCGACGATGTCGATCCGGGGTCCGGGGGAGGCGACGCGGAACGAGAACGTCGCGTCGTTCCCGGCGAACGGCGAGTGCGTGCCCGCCGGGGCGACGACGAGCCCGGCGAGGTTGTGGTGGCAGCGGTGCATGGCCACCCAGCCCGTGGCGGCAAGCACGAACGTCAGCACGAGCGCGAGGTTGTTGCCGTAGTTGAGGCCCGCGAGCAGCATCGCGAACACCATCGCGCCGAAGGCGAGGCCAAGGCCGGTCGGCAGGATGTAGACGCGGCGCCGGCTGATCGTGACGGGCCCGGGCTCCGCGCCATGGCGACGTCGGGCCCAGGCCGCGACACGCTCGCGTCCCCGCTGCCTGAGCGCCCGCCAGATCCCGGAGGGGGCGCCCACGCGGGTGGTCCTCAGGGAACGGGGACGGCCTGCAGCAGCAGGCCCTCGAGGTCCGCCGCGCTGTCGCCGTCGACGGCGGACCGCAGTTGCAGGCGGTGGCCGACGATGGCGCGCGCGACGGCCTGCACGTCTTCCGGCAGCACGCCGCTGCGACCGTGCAGCAGCGCCCAGGCCTGGCTGCCACGCAGCAGCGCGATCGCCGCGCGCGGCGACAGGCCCGCCTCGAAATGTCCCGATTCGCGACTGTGGCGGACCAGCGCCTGGACGTAGTCGAGCAGCGGCTCGGCGACGTGCAGCGTCGGGACCGTGGCCTGCAGCGTGCGCAGCGACTCGGGCGGGAGCGCAGGCGCGATCGTCGCGAGCAGCGAGCGTCGGTCGCGGCCGCGCAGCAGCTCGCGCTCGTGTGCCGGATCCGGGTAGCCGAGCTCGATGCGCATCAGGAAGCGATCAAGCTGCGACTCCGGCAGCGGGTACGTGCCGATCTGGTAGCTCGGGTTCTGGGTCGCGACGACGAAGAACGGATCCGGCAGCGGGTGCGTCACGCCATCCACGGTGACCTGGCGCTCCTCCATCGCCTCGAGCAGCGCGCTCTGTGCCTTCGGCGTCGCCCGGTTCACCTCGTCGGCGAGCAGCAGCTGGGCGAAGACGGGCCCGCGGCGGAACTCGAACCCGCCACGCTCGCGGTCGAACACCGATACGCCGATGACGTCGGCGGGCAGCAGGTCGCTCGTGAACTGCACGCGCTGGTAGCTGAGCCCGAGCACCTTCGCCAGCGCCTGCGCGAGGGTCGTCTTGCCGACCCCCGGCAGGTCCTCGATCAGCAGGTGCCCGCGCGCGAGCACGCAGGCGAGCGCGAGGCGGATCTCCCGGTCCTTGCCGAGCACCACCCCATTGAGCGCCGCGAGGGCGGGTTCCAGCTGGCGGCGCGCGTCGGCGGCGGTACTCATCCCGAGGTCCTCAGTTGAGTCGCCGGACGCGCTCGAGCTGGGTCTCCAGCCCGGCGAGCTCGCGACCGAAATCGGCGATGCGGCCGCGTTCCTGCTCGACGACCGCGGCAGGCGCGTTGGCGACGAAGTTGGCGTTCGAGAGCTTGCCCTCGGTCTTCGCGAGGTCGACCTTGAGCTTGGCGATGCGCTTCTCGAGACGGATGACTTCCGCGGCGACGTCGATCAGGCCGGCCATCGGCACCAGCACCTTCATGCCGCCGACCAGCGCCACGGCGGATTCCGGTTCCGTCGTGCCCGCCGGCAGCGTGGCGAGCGCGGACAGGTTGGCGAGTCGCTCCACGAGGTGGCGCGTGCGGCCGAGGCGCGCAGCGTCCTCCGCGGACGCGTCGACGAGCAGCACCTCGAACTTGCGCGACGGCGCGATGTCCATCTCGCCGCGGATCTGGCGAACCGCGAGGATGACGTCCATGACCCAGCGCATCTCGCCGTCGACGGTGGCATCGCGCGCGTCGGGCTCCGCGAGCGGGTAGGGCTGCAGCATGATCGTCGGTCCCGAGCGGCCGGCCAGCTGCGCGATGTGCTGCCAGATCTCCTCGGTGATGTAGGGCATCAGCGGGTGCAGCGCGCGCAGCAGCGCCTCGAGCGTGCCGATCAGGGTGCGGCGCGTGGCGCGCTTCTGCGCGTCGGTCGCCCCGTCGGAGTTGAGCACAGCCTTGCTGAGCTCCAGGTACCAGTCGCAGAACTCGTACCAGGTGAACTCGTACAGCGCCTGGCTCGCAAGGTCGAAGCGATAGCCGTCGAAGCCGGCGCGGGTCGACTCCAGCGCCGCGGCGAGGCGCGACCGGATCCAGCGGTCGGAGAGGGTCGGCGTGCCGTCGTCGGTGCCGAGGTCCTGGCCCTCGACGTTCATGACGACGAAGCGCGCGGCGTTCCAGAGCTTGTTGCAGAAGTTGCGGTAGCCCTCGATGCGCCCGACGTCGAAGCGGATGTCGCGCGACAGCGTGGCGAGCGAGGCGAAGGTGAAGCGCAGCGCATCCGTGCCGTAGGGCGCGATGCCGTCCGGGAACTGCTTGCGCGTCGCCTTCTCGATGCCGGGCGCCAGGTGCGGCTGCATCAGCCCGGTGGTGCGCTTGGTGACCAGTTCCTCGAGGCCGATGCCGTCGATCAGGTCGAGCGGGTCGAGCACGTTGCCCTTCGACTTCGACATCTTCTGGCCTTCGCCGTCACGGATCAGTCCGTGGACGTAGACCTCGCGGAACGGCACGTCGTCCATGAACTTCAGGCCCATCATGATCATCCGGGCGACCCAGAAGAAGATGATGTCGAAGCCGGTGACCAGCACGGCCGTCGGGTAGAACTGCGCGAGCTCGGGCGTCCTGTCGGGCCAGCCGAGCGTCGAGTACGGCCACAGCGCCGATGAGAACCACGTGTCGAGCACGTCCTCGTCCTGCCGCAGCACGAGATCGGACGGCAGGCCGTGCTGCGCGCGCACCTCGGCTTCGGTGCGGCCGACGTAGAACGATCCGTCCGGCGCATACCACGCCGGGATGCGATGCCCCCACCACAGCTGGCGGCTGATGCACCAGTCCTTGATGTTGCGCATCCACTCGAAGTAGGTCCGGTCCCAGTTCTCCGGGACGAAACGGATGCGGCCGGTCTCGACCGCCTCGATGGCGGGCTTCGCGAGCGGCTCGATGCGCACGTACCACTGGTCGGTCAGCCACGGTTCGATCACGGCGTTGCTGCGGTCGCCGCGCGGCACCATCAGCTTGTGCGGGTCGATCTTCTCGAGGAGGCCGAGCGCCTCGAGGTCGGCGACGACGCGCTTGCGCGCCTCGAACCGGTCGAGGCCGCGGTAGGCCGCGGGCACCTCGTCGTTGAGCGTTGCGTTGCGGTCGAACAGGTTGATCAACGGCAGGCCGTGGCGCTGGCCGAGCTCGTAGTCGTTGAAGTCATGCGCCGGCGTGATCTTGACGCAGCCGCTGCCGAACTCGCGCTCGACATAGGTGTCGGCGACGATCGGGATCTCGCGCCCGGCGAGCGGCAGCCGGACCGTGCGGCCGACGAGATGGGCGTAGCGCTCGTCCTCGGGATGGACCGCGACGGCGGTGTCGCCGAGCATCGTCTCCGGGCGGGTCGTCGCGACGACGAGGTGGCCGCTGCCGTCGGCGAGCGGGTAGCGCAGGTGCCAGAGGCTGCCGTTCTCCTCGGTGGACAGCACCTCGAGGTCGGACAGCGCGGTGTGCAGCACGGGGTCCCAGTTGACGAGGCGCTTGCCGCGGTAGATGAGCCCCTCGGCGTGCAGGCGCACGAACGTCTCGGTGACCGCGCGCGACAGGCCCTCGTCCATCGTGAAGCGGTCGCGCGACCAGTCGACGCTGGTCCCGAGGCGGCGCATCTGGCGGGCGATCGTGCCGCCGGACTCCTCCTTCCACTTCCAAACGCGTTCGATGAAGGCGTCGCGGCCGAGGTCATGGCGGGTCTGGCCGGCGGCATTCAGCTGCCGCTCGACGACCATCTGGGTCGCGATTCCCGCGTGGTCGGTGCCCGGCTGCCAGAGCGTGCGATCGCCCTTCATGCGGTGGTAGCGCGTGAGCGCGTCCATGATCGTGTCCTGGAACGCATGCCCCATGTGCAGCGTGCCGGTGACGTTCGGCGGCGGGATCACGATCGCGTACGGCGCGC
Organism: uncultured Pseudomonadota bacterium; assembly: GCA_903884235.1. Taxonomy (GTDB): domain Bacteria; phylum Pseudomonadota; class Gammaproteobacteria; order Steroidobacterales; family Steroidobacteraceae; genus CAIKZZ01. Next base: position 22,313 of record CAISEB010000027.1, on the reverse strand, counting down.
CGTCGCCGGCGGGCTTGAAGCGGCCCTTGGCTTCCCAGCGGGCGTACAGGCGCGCCTCGATGTCGCGCGGCGAGTAGGTCTTGTCCATGGCGTCGGCTCTAGACTCGGTGTGTCACGGGGGGATGTCCGCTGTCCCGGTACTGCTTGAACCGGTTTCGGCCGGCTTCGCGTCGTTCGGGGTCGGCGTCGACGAATTCGGCGATGCGCGGATAGTGCTCGAAGGCGGGCGGCAGGTCCTGGCGCAGGTTCACCAGCAGGTCGGCCGCGACCGGCTCGCCGCAGGCGATCTGCACCGGGGTGCCGGGCGCCGTGGCGGCGACGTCGCCCGCGGCCGCGATCGCATGCGGCACGAAGCTGTGGTCGCCGAAGGTCCACAGCAGGCTGTCCAGCGCCTCGGCCTGCGCCGGCGTCTCGACCGCCACGCAGACCGTGTGCCGCTCGAGGTACGCCGTCTCCACCAGGCGGCAGGCGTGCATGAGCCGGGCCCGGTCGTCCGTGCCCTCCAGTACGTAGAACTCGACCCGCGGTGCCATCAGGCCGAGAGCAGGAAGTCGACCAGCAGCGGCACCGGCCGGCCGGTCGCGCCCTTCGCGGCGCCGGTCTGGTATGCGGTGCCGGCGATGTCGAGGTGCGCCCACTTCAGCCCGTCGACGAACTTCCACAGGAAGCACGCCGCCGTCACGGCGCCGCCATCGCGGCCGCCGACGTTGGCGAAGTCGGCGAAGTTGCTCTTCAGCTGCTCGGAGTATTCCTCGGCGAGCGGCATGCGCCAGCAGGTGTCGGCGGAGCGGCGGCCCGCGGCGACGAGCCCGTCGGCGAGACCGTCGTCGTTGCTCATCACGGCGCTGTTGTGCGCGCCGAGCGCGACGACGCAGGCGCCCGTCAGCGTCGCGACGTCGATCACGAGGCGCGGCTTGAAGCGGCGGCTGTAGGTGAGCGCGTCGCACAGGATCAGGCGGCCCTCGGCGTCGGTATTGAGGACCTCGATCGTCTGGCCCGACATCGAGCGGACGATGTCGCCGGGCTTCGTCGCCCGTCCGCTCGGCATGTTCTCGCACGCCGCGACGATGGCGACGACGTTGACCGGCGCGCCGAGCACGGCGAGCGAGCAGACGGCGCCGATGACCGAGGCGGCACCGGTCATGTCGAACTTCATCTCGTCCATCCCGGGCGGATCCTTGAGGGAAATGCCGCCCGAGTCGAACGTGACGCCCTTGCCGACCAGCGCCACCGGCGCTTCGCCTGCCTTGCCGCCACGGTATTCGATGACGATCAGCCGGGCGGGCTCCTCGGTGCCGGCGGTGACCGACAGCAACGAGCCCATGCCGAGGCGCTTCATCTCGGTCTCGCCGAGGACCCGGGTCCTGATGCGGCGGTGGCTGCGGGCGAGGCCCTGCGCGAACTTCGCGAGGTAGCTCGGCGTGCAGACATTGGCCGGGAGGTTCGCGAGGTCGCGCGTCGTCGCGCTGCCGACCGCGATGGCTGCGCCATGCTCGAGGCCGCGACGGACCGCGACGAGGTCACCGCGCCCGGCGACGCTGACGCGCACCGACGCGAGCCGCGGCGGCGCCGGCTTGCGGGCGGACTTCAGCGCCGGCACCTTGTAGCTCGCCTGGCCGAAGGCCTCCGCAGCGTAGCGGGCGCGGTAGTAGGCGTCGACGTCCGGCACCGCGTGCGCGGTGAGGGTGACCCACGCGTCACGCGCCGGCGTGCGCAGCACGGCCTGTGCGGCGGCCAGCAGCGCCCGGCGGTACGGCCTGCGCCCCCAGGACTTGGCGCTGCCGAGGCCGACCAGCAGGACGCGCGCGGCCGGACCGGCGCCGAGGTCCGGCAGCAGCAGCGTCTCGCCGAGGCGGCCGGCGAAGTCGCCCGCCTTCAGGATCCTGCCCAGCCGCCCGCCGAGTGCGCGATCGAGGGCGACTGCGTCGCCCCCGAGCTCGCCGCGCTCGTGCACGCCGACCACCGCGCAATCCGTTCGTGCGCGACGCGCAGCGCCCGCCTGTGCTTGAAACTCCATCGACGTCTCCGTGGCGCGATGGACGCGACCCGGCCATCCGGCCGGACCCACCGCCCTTCTAAGCGCACTGCTTTGGGTTTAACGTACGGGGCGCGGCGCTGCCCGTCGCCGCTCTCGCCCCGGGGTGGGAGTGTACTTCATGGCCCTGCCGGCGCGTGCGGATGCCGCGTCCGGGGCCCCTCTGGAGGCCGGTTGCGGACGCTTGATCGCTACGTGCTGCGCGAGGTGGCCCTGTCCTGGCTCGCCGTGACCGGGGTGCTGGCGGCGATCCTCGTCAGCAACCAGCTCGCCCAGGTGCTCGGCCAGGCGGCCGAGCGCGGCTACCCGCGCACCGTGATCCTGCGGCTGATCGGCCTGATGTCCATCCAGAACGGCACCCTCGTGATCCCGATCGGCCTGCTGCTCGGCACGGCGCTCGCGCTGGGGCGGCTGTACCACGACAGCGAGATGTCGGCGCTGCGCGCGTGCGGCGTGGGTCCCGGGGCGCTGCTGCGCCCGATCGCGATCCTCGCGGCCGCGGTGACCTTCGTCGTCGGCTGGCTGGTCCTCGATACCGCACCGGCCGCCTTCGCCCAGGCCCAGCAGATCCAGCGCGAGGCGCTGCGGACCGCCGAGTTCGGCATGCTGGAGCCGGGCAAGTTCCATTCGTTCCAGCACGGGCGGGCCGTGCTGTACGCCGAGTCGGCCGATCCCGACGGTACGCTGCGCAAGGTGTTCCTGCAGCGCCGCGAGGGCGGCCATGTCGAGATCGTGCTGGCGGAGCGGGCGCGGCACCTGGTCAGCCAGGACGGCGACCTGCACACGCTCGTGCTCTATGACGGGGAGCGCTTCGAAGGTTCGCCCGGCGTCGCCGAGACGCGACGGGTCAGGTTCGCGGAGCACGGCATCCCGGTGCGCCTCAGCACCTCGACTGGCGGACCGCTGCGCGTGGAGGCGCGTCCGACGCTGGACCTGTATGCAGACGGGAGTCGCGCCGCGCGGGCCGAGTTCCAGTGGCGGGTGTCGCTGCCGTTGATGGTGATCGTGCTCACGCTGCTCGCGGTGCCGCTGTCCGAGCTGCAGCCCCGCCAGGGACGCTACGCGCGCATCGGGCCCGTGATCCTCGTGTTCTTCATCTACATCAACCTGCTGTCGGCGGCGCGCACCTGGCTCGAGAAGGGGTCGGAGCCGCTGCCGGGCATGGCGGGCCTGTGGTGGCCGCACGTGATCGTGCTCGCGATCGCCGCCGTGCTGTGGTGGCGCCGCGCGCCGCCCTCATGGGCGCTGCGATGAAGCTGCTCGACCGCTACCTGATCCGGCAGGTGCTCTGGTTCACGCTGCTCGTCGCCGGCGCGCTGGTGACGCTGGCGGCGCTGTTCGCGTTCATCGAGCAGCAGGACGATGTCGGGACCGGTTCGTTCGGCGTGCTGGATGCCTTCTTCGTCACGATGCTGCTCGTGCCGAAGCAGGCGTTCCAGCTGCTGCCGATCGCGGCGCTCATCGGTGCGCTGCTCGGCCTCGGCAACCTCGCGCGTGGCAGCGAGCTGATCGTGATCCGCTCGGCGGGCGTCTCGGTCGCGCGGGTCGCGCTCGCGGCGGCGATGGGTGGCTGCGTGCTCGTCGTGTTCGGTGCGCTGCTCGGCGAGGGGCTCGCACCGCCGCTCGAGAGCTACGCGCGCCAGGTCAAGGCGCTCGCCAAGTACGCCAACCTCAACTATGCCGAGCACGCCGGCATCTGGCTGAAGGACGGGCCGCGCGTCGTCAGCATCGAGCAGCAGTCCGCCGACAACCTGTACGGCGGCATCTACGTGTACGAGCTCGCGACCGGGCCCGATGGCCGCCAGCACCTCACCAGGATCGACCATGCGGACAGCGCCGCGCTGGTCCAGGGCAAGACGTGGCGCCTGCGGAACTTCGCGACCTCCGCGCTCGGCGCCGACGTGGTGACGACGCGGCGCGAGTCGACGTTCCTGGTGCAGAGCGACGTGAGCCCCGACGTGCTCGGCGCGGCCGTGGTCGATCCGGGATCGCTGCCGATCCGGGGCCTGTATCGCTTCGTCGCCCACCTGAAGGCAAACGGCCTCGAGTCCAGGGCCTGGGAAGTCGCGCTCTGGTCGCGCATCGCGCGCAGCCTGTCGACCGTGCTGCTGTGCATGCTCGCGGTGCCGTTCGTCTTCGGGCCGCTGCGCTCGAGCGGCGCGGGTTCGCGCGCGGCCATCGGCATCGTGGTCGGTGTCGTGTACTTCCTCGTCAACCGCACGCTCGAGAACAGCGGCGACGTCTACGGCCTCAACCCGCTGGTCGTGGCGTGGGCTCCGGTCGGGGCGCTCGCGCTCGTGACGGCCGGCGCGATCGCCCGCGTGCGCTAGGCGTCCTTCGCGACCGCGACGATCCGCGTGCCGGAGGCCCGGTCGGGAAGGGTGCCGAGTCCGGTGGCCACCTGCCACGCGTGGCTCGCGATCACCGGCAGCGCGCACGCGGCCGCGGCGGCGGCACCGGCAAGGTGGGCCTTGTACGCCAGCCCGCCGGCGACCGCGAGGACGTAGAGGGGCAGCGCGACGGCCAGGCGGCGCAATGCCGCACCCCAGCCCGGGAGCGACCCGTCGATCGCCTCCAGCCGCAGGCGCCACGCCTTCATCGCCAGCGTCTGCCCGCGGCGCGTCCACGGGACCCCGAAGTACGCGGCGATCACGGCCAGCTGCAGCGACGCGTACGCGTACTGCCAGGCGCCGACGCGGTCGCGGCTGATGGCCTCGCCATGGGTGAGGACGTGCAGCGCGCCGGTCACGACCAGCAGCAGCGACAGCACCAGCAGGCCGTCGTAGGCGGTCGCGGCAAGGACCCGCCAGGTCGCGGCCGAGGTCGCGGCGGTGGGGGGCGGGGAATCGGTCACGGCGGCTCCGGGCGGTCGGGATGCGCGCGGATTGTACGCGGCCGGGTGCCGCGTCGACTCACTCGTCGGCGGCGGTGGCCTCGATCGCGGCCTTGTGGGTGCGCAGCAGCCGGCGGATCTCGACGATGCCCGGGCGGCCGGCGATGCGCGAGATCGCAGGGGCGAGCTCGTGCCACTCGCGGCCCCACTTCAGCAGGCGCACCGCGTCGGCGATGATCTGCGCCTCCGGCGATGGTGGCGGGGGGCTTTCTTGTGCCGGCGCCACCACAGGCGAGGCCGCCGGCGGCGGTGCGGACGGGTCGGGGAGCGGGACGACGGGCGCGGGCATCAGCACGGTATCCCCGGGAGGCGCCTCGCGGGCCGGATCCGCGAGCGGGATGAAGCGCTCGATCTCCTGGATGCCGACCAGCGTCGCGAGCATCGACATCTGCTCGAGCGCGTCCGCGAACGCGGTGTCGCCGTTGGCGATGCGCGACTCGACCTGCGCCTTGAGGTCGAGGGCGCGCGCGCGGGCATGCTCGACGATCCACGCAGCCGGTCGGGTGTGGTGCGGCCAGGGCTGGACCCGCGCGTACGTCGCCGCATCGAGCGTGGCGTAGCGCCGATGCAGTTCGAGGCTGCGCAGCCAGCGGTCGAGGAGTTCGGTCAGGCGCTGTTCGGTCGGAGTCATTCGCGGCCAGCTGTGTGACGACCCCGGCACCCTACCCAACCGGGGTCGACACGACCATCGATCAGGTCGCAGCGACGAAGATTGCCACTGCGGAGCCGATGCCGACCATCCAGACGAGGCTGCGCAGCAGCGCGAGATTTGCGACGTACGTCACAAGGTAGGCGACGCGCGCGGCGACAAACACGAGGGCCAGGGTGTCGACGCGGCCCTGCGGGGCACCGGTCTGGTGCGCCACGAGCACGGCGACGGCGAACAGCGGGAAGGCTTCGAAGGCATTCTGCTGGGCTGCGTTCGCACGGGCCCGCCAGCCGGTCTGGGCGGCGAGCCAGGCGCGTGGCATGTGGTTGTCGAAGCGGGTGCCGGCCTTCGCGGAAATCGTCGCGAGGTAGGGCAGCAGGGCGGCGGCGAGTACGCACCAGTACGCGGTTGTCATCGTGGGCTCCGGGAGGGTTGGGACCGCCGCGATTCTGCGCAATCCGGACGCGCCGCGATACCGCTTCCTGCAATTGCCTCGTGCGGCCGCCGGGCGTAGTCTGCCGCGAATGAGTTCCGCGAAGCGCCCGCGCCCGAAGCGTACCGCGCGGACCGCCGATGCCGCCGCCGAAGGATTCGGCGCGAGGCTGGCGGCGCTGCGGTCGGCCGCCGCGCTGACCCAGCGCGAGCTCGCCGCACGCCTTGGCGTGTCGCGCCGGCAGATCGCCTACTACGAGAGCGGTGAAGGCCGCCCGCCGGGTGCACTGCTCGGCCTGCTCGCCGACCTCTTCCAGGTCTCGACCGACGCGCTGCTCGGCCGCGCGGTGGCGCCGGATGCGGCCGGTCGCCTCAGTCGCGTCGCGCTCGGCCATCTGCGGCGGATCGAACGGATGGGCGTCGACGCGTGCCGGCGACTGGAGTCGACCCTCGAGCACTTCGTTGCGCAGGAGGGCCGGCGCGGATCGCGTCGACCCGCGGCTGGCGCGGCGCGCAAGCGCAAGGCGCCCGCGCGCCGCCGCTAGCGGGCTAGCGCGGCATCGCCCGGTCGTAGCCGGGGCCGCGCAGCACCTTGCCCGGCCGGGCGCCGGTCATCTTGCCGTCGGCGATCACCGGCACGCCGTTCACCAGCACCCACTGCATGCCGACCGAGAGCTGGTTCGGCGCGTCGAACGTCGCCTTGTCGGAGACCTCGGCCGGGTCGAAGACCACGATGTCGGCCCACAGGCCCTGCTTGATGAGGCCGCGCTCGGCGAGCCGGATCCGGCCGGCCGGGAGCGAGGTGAACTTGCGGATGGCATCCTCGAGCGACAGCTTGTGCTCCTCGCGCACGTACTTGCGCAGGATGCGGGGGAACGTGCCGTAGGCGCGCGGGTGCGGGTGCGCCGATCCGAGCAGGCCATCGGTCGCGGTGCCCGAGCTGTCGTTGTTGACGCTCGTCCAGGGCTGCACGAGTGCGAGGGCGACATCCCGCTCGTCCATGCCGAACACGGCGCACTCGGTGCCGCCACCGTCCTCGGCGAGGATGTCGAGCAGCGTGTCGAGCGGATCCGTGCCACGCGCCTTGGCGATCTCGGCGATGGTCCTGCCCTGCAGGTCGTGGAGTGCCGGGTTGAGGGTCGCGCCGATCAGGATCCCCTCCGGCCCGCGCACCTCGTCCCACTCGTTGTCCCAACTGCTGCTCGGCGCCAGCATGTCCTTGCGGATCCGCGCGCGGGCCGCCGGATCCTTCAGTCGCTCGACCATCTTCGCCGTGCCGCCGTCGTGCGCCCACGGTGGCACGAAGGCGCTCATGTCGTTGTACCAGGCGGGATAGGCGTAGGTGTCCGCCGCGACGTCGATGCCGGCGGCGCGCGCCGCCTCGATGCGCGCGACGATCTCGGGCATGCGTCCCCAGTTGCGCTTGCCACCGGACTTCAGGTGCCAGATCTCGACCGGGATGCGCGCCTCGCGGCCGATGCGGAACGCCTCGTCGAGCGCAGTGTCGATCGCGTCGCCCTCGGAGCGCATGTGCGTCGCGTAGATGCCACCGAACGGGGCCGCCTCGCTCGCGAGCGCGACCAGCTCCTCGGTGCTCGCATAGGGCGCCGGCGCGTATTCCAGCGACGTCGACAGGCCGACCGCGCCCTGCTGCATGGCTTCCCGCACGAGGCCGCGCATCGTCTTCAGTTCCTCGGCCGACGGTGCCCGGTCGTTCGTGCCGATGACGACCTTGCGCACGGTCGTCGCGCCCACGTACGAGGCGATGTTGATGCCGATGCCCTGGCGCTCGAGGTGGCGGAAGTAGCCTTCGAAGTCGGTCCAGTCCGCGTTGATTCGGTAGTGGTCGATCTGCGCCTGCATCTCGGTGCGTGCCGCGCCCTGCAGGGGCGCGGCCGAATCGCCCTCGCCGGTGATCTCGGTCGTGATGCCCTGGTGGATCTTCGAGGGCAGGCGGGGATCGACGAGGATCGTCAGCTCCGACTGGCCCAGCATGTCGATGAATCCAGGGGCGACGATGCGCCCGCCCGCATCGATGCGCCCGCGTGCGGTGGCGCCGGCCAGGTGCCCGATTGCTGCAATGCGTCCGTCGCGGATGCCGATGTCCGCCGCGTACCAGGGCGAACCGGACCCGTCGACGATGCGGCCGTTGCCGATGATCAGGTCGAAGGGCAGGCCGGCGGCGCCGGCCGCGCCGGCGGCCAGGGCCGACAGTGCCGCGAGAAACCGGGTGAACGTGCGCATGGGGCGATACCCGAGACCGTAGGTCCCCGAAGCCTACCATCGGTGCGCCGGGGGGCGGGGCCCGCCGGGCGGCGTGGTATATATGGAGCTGTCACGCCGGTCACATGGAGGGATCCCAATGCGCATTCGTCACCTTGCAGGCCTCGTGCTGGTCTGCGCGACCGCGCTCGTCGCAGGTTGCGCCACCACCGAGACGCATCAAGCCGTCGCAGCGGAGAAGTCCGTCGCCGCGACCACGGCGGAGGCCTACAACGGGCCGCGCAGCGCGCTGGTCGTCGGCAAGTTCGACAACCGCTCGACGTACCTGCGCGGCATGTTCGCCGACAGCGTCGATCGCCTCGGCGGCCAGGCCAAGACCATCCTGATGTCGCACCTGCAGCAGACGGGTCGCTTCGACCTGATGGACCGCGACAACCTCGAGGAGACGGCCCGCGAGGCGGGGCTGAAGGGCCAGGCCCAGACGCTCGAGGGCGCGGACTTCGCCATCACCGGCGCGGTCAGCGAGTTCGGCCGCAAGGTCACCGGCGACACGCAGCTGTTCGGGATCCTCGGCTCGGGCAAGAGCCAGGTCGCCTACTCGAAGGTCACGGTCAGCGTCGTCGACGTGCACACCTCGCGCGTCGTCTTCTCCGCGCAGGGTGGCGGCGAGTACGCGCTCAACAGCCGCGAGGTGCTCGGCTTCGGTTCCGAGTCCGGCTACGACTCCACGCTCAACGGCAAGGTGCTCGATCTCGCGATCCGCGAGGCCGTCGACCGCCTGGTCGAGGGCCTGGAGCAGGGCAAGTGGCGGACCCGCAAGTGAGTCGCGCGGCCTACGCCGCCGCTGCGCTCGCGGTGGCGCTCGGTCTCGGTGGCTGCGTCGCGCAGCCGAAACTCCTCTATGGCTGGGGCAGCTACGAGGACATCGTCTACGCCGGCACCGTCAAGCCGGGCGAAGTCGCACCTGACGTCCAGATCCAGCAGATGGAAAAGGACCGCGAGCGGGTCCGCGCCGCGAACCAGAAACTGCCACCGGGCTGGCACGCGCACCTGGCCTTCCTCTACACGCAGGTCGGGCAGGGCGGTCTCGCGCATGACGAGCTCGTCGCCGAGCGGGAGGCCTTCCCCGAGTCGGCCGTGCTCTGCAACACGCTGCTCGCGAACCTCGGCGCCAAGGTCGAGAAGCCGGCGGAGAAGGCACCATGATCACCTGTCGTCGTTGCGCCAAGTGGGCGATGCTCGTGCTGGTCGCGGCCGGATTGACCGGCTGCGTCTCGGCGCCTCCGCCCTATGACTACTCGGACTTCAGGCAGAGCCCGCCGCGCTCGATCCTGGTCCTGCCGCCGCTCGACGAAACGACGTCGGTGATCGGCCCGTACAGCTACCTGTCGACCGTGAGCTTCCCCATCGCGGAGCGCGGCTACTACGTCTTCCCGGTGGCGGTCGTCGACCAGTTGCTGAAGGAAAACGGCATGCCGACGCCCGGTGAGATGCACCAGGTGGCGCTCGACAAGCTGCGCGAGAGCACGGGCGCCGACGCCGTGCTGTACCCGGTCCTGCACCAGTACGGCACGAAATACGTCGTCCTGAGTTCGACGACGACGGTCGATGTCAGCGTGCGACTCGTCGACACGCGTTCCGGCAAGCTCCTCTGGGAGGGGCGTGGGGCCGTCGCGCAGGGTTCCGGCGACGGTGGCCAGGGCCTGCTCGGTGCGCTGGTCAATGCGCTCGTGTCGCAGATGCTGACCTCGAAGTCCGATCTCGGGCACGGGGTCAGCCGGATGGCCAACGTGCAGGTCTTCTACACGAAGGGCCGTGAACTGCCGCTCGGGCCGTACCACCCGGACTTCGGCAAGACGACGCCGTAGGGGAACGCCCGCGGCGCCGCGCGGCGCAGGCGTCGTCGACCCGGCCGTGGCCCGCCGAGGGCGGTCCGCGTCGGGCGCTGTCGATGCGCCCGACCCGCGGCGTTGCGGGCATGAGCAGCCGCCGTCCCGATCAGGACGAGGATGGCGCTGCGGCTGCCAGGGGGATCGATGCTGAAGCGATGCGTGTGGGTGGTGGCGGCGACCTGTGCCCTGGCGACCAGCGTGTGGGCCGATGGCCCGCCCATCGGCGTCGTGGACGATCCGTGCGCAGGCGTGCCCGTGCAGCCGACGGATGCCCACCGCGCGTCGGGCGACTGGTACGGCAACTGGATGCACGACTGGCTCGCGGCCGACTTCGGCCAGCGTTGCCGATACGCGGCCGAGAATCGGGCGCTCGCGCCGCCGTCCCCGGATCGGGTGGTCTTCCTCGGCGACTCGATCACCGAGGGCTGGAAGGAAGCCCTGCCGGCGATGTTCGCCGGCGACGTGCTCGATCGCGGCATCAGCGGCCAGACCACCGAGCAGATGCTCGTTCGCTTCCGCGCGGACGTGGCCGACCTGCATCCGGCGGTGGTGCACGTCATGGCGGGAACCAACGACGTCGCGGGAAACCGTGGCGCGACCACCGTCGCGACGATCGAAGGCAACATCCGCTCGATCGTCGAGCTGGCGCGTGCCAACGGCATCGTCGTGGTGCTGGGGTCGATCCCCCCAGCGAGCCGGTTTCCCTGGTCCCCGGTGCGGCGGTCGGGGGACACGATCGCCGCGATCAACGCGTGGCTGCGCGACTATGCGCGCCGTGAGCGCCTGATCTTCGTCGACTACCACGCGGTCCTCGGTGACGGACGGGGCGGCATGCGGCCGGAATACTCGATGGACGGCGTGCATCCCGGTCGCGCCGGCTACGAGGCGATGCGGCCGCTTGCGCTCGGCGCCATCCGGGACGCGCTTGCGTCCCGCGCGACCCCTCGCGCGCCCCGCCGCGGCGCCGGGGACAGGCTGCCGCGCTGAAGGTCCTGCCTTCGGGGCAGGAAACGCCCGGGTGTCGTGGATGACCGCGAGGTGCGGTTGGCGGAAGTTGCGGTACGCTGGCGATGGAAGTCGTGGCGAGGCTGCCGTGCGGCAGGAGGGGCGGGCATGCTCGAAGTTCCGGGGCTCGACGTCACGCAAGGCCTGCATTACGTCGGCGGGAAGATGTCGACGTACCTGACGATCCTCCGGATGTTCGCCGAGCAGCAGGGCACCGTCGCCGACGACATCCGTCGCGCGCTCGATGCGGGCGACCAGGACGGCGCGATGCAGGTCCTGCACACGGCAAAGGGAATCCTGGGCACGATCGGCGCCGGCCAGCTGCATGCCGACGCGACCCGCCTTTACCAGTTCCTGCGGGAGCGGCGCCCGCGTGCCGAGGTCGACCCGCTCCTCACGGACTTCGAGGTTCGCCACGACGCGCTCGTCGCCGGCCTCATCGCACAGGTCCCGGCCGAATCCAGGCGTTGATCGCCGGTGCGGCGCTGGTCCCGCGCCGCGCGAGACCTGCCCGACCCAGTGTGAAAGAATGCCGCCAGTCCCCGCGGCGGTCGGCGCGGGTACGTCCCCCGTGCAGGTCGTAGCGAGAGAGCGGTCATGAGCGCGTATGGTTTCAAGGATTCGGAGAACGCCACCTGGAATGGCCTCGCACTGCTGTACGTGGCGTGCGGCTACGGGATCGGCCTGGTCGCGCTCATCCATGGTGGCCTCGTCGCGTCGATCCTCGGGACGCTCTGGCTCGCCCACTCGATGACGATCGCCGCCTACCTGCTGCATGAATGCGGCCACAACGCCGTCTTCCGGACCAACGCGCAGAACGCGCGGCTCGGCACTGTGCTGACCTGGATCACGGGCAGCTGCTACGGCACCTACGAGGACATCCGCGTCAAGCACTTCCGCCACCACGTCGACAGTGCCGACGTCATGTGGTTCGAGTCGCGCAAGTGGTTCAACGCCCATCCGCTCTGCGCCCGCGTCGTGCAGCTGCTGGAGTGGTTCTACATCCCGGCGCACGACCTCGTGATGCACTTCATCATGGTGTTCGGCTCGTTCATCATCCCGGCGCGCCGCGCTCAGCGCCTGCGCAACGTCACGGTCATCGTCGTGCGCGGCAGCCTGTTTGCGGCGCTGGCGTGGTTCTTCCCCTGGGCCGCGCTCGGCTACGTCGTCGCATACCTGCTGATGATGACGGTGCTGCGTTTCATGGACGCCCTGCAGCACGACTACGGCGGCGTCCCGGTGCTGTTCGAGGACGTCGTGATGCCGCATCGCGGCGATCGCGGCTACGAGCAGGAGCACACGTTCAGCAACCCGCTGTCGCTGCGGCATCCGTGGCTCAACCTGCTGGTGCTGAACTTCGGCTACCACAACGCGCACCACGCCAAGCCGACGACCCCGTGGTTCCGGCTGCCGGCGCTGCACCGCGAGCTGTATGGCGACGACGAGAGCCGCGTGATCCTGTTCTGGCCGTCGTGGAAGAGCTTCCATCGATACCGGGTATCGCGGGTCGTCGGCGAGTCGACCAGCGAGGAGGGCGAGGCGTACCTTGCGCTCGCGCGCGTCGGCGCCGTCAGCGGCGGCAACGCGGTATCGTTCCTGACCTCGTTCTAGCGGAGGCGCGCGTGCAGCAGCTGAAGATCTACCAGTCGCTCTGGGCCATGGAACTTCGCCGGCCCGGCGTCCCCGAGCGCGGGCACGATCGGAACTTCGAGATGATCGTCGAGGCGGGCTACGATGGCGTGTGCCTCGACCCGTCGGTCGACGACCTCCCGAAGTACCGTACTGCGGTGCCGTACATCGAGCGGCACGGCCTCGGCAGCATGGTGAACCTGTTCCCGCGGCAGAGCGCCGACATGAAGCCGCTGCTCGAGTTCGCCCGCGACATCGGTGCCGCGAAGGTCAACACGATCGGGCAGGTGATGCCCGTCAGCGTCGCCGGCGCGATCCCGCTCATCTATCGCTGGATGGACCAGGCCGCGGCGCTGGGGATCGACCTGCTGTTCGAGACGCATCGCGACAGCCTGCTGAACGACCTGTACTACACGCTCGAGGTCCTCGACGCCGTACCCGAGCTCAAGCTCACGGCAGACCTCTCGCACTTCGTGCTGGAGCGGGAGTTCCAGCTGCCGCTCAGCCGTCGCGACCATGGCTACCTGCAGCGCATCCACGAGCGCACCGACTGCTTCCAGGGCCGGGTCGCCTCGCGCGAGCAGATCCAGGTGCAGATCGGCTTCGAGCAGCATGCGCCGTGGGTCGCGCTGTTCAAGGAGCTGTGGAAGGAGGGGCTGCGCAGCTGGCGCGCGCGCAACGCGCCGGATGCGACGTGCGTATTCCTGTGCGAGCTCGGGCCGCCGCCCTATGCCATCACCGACGGCAGTCGCAACGAGCTGTCGGACCGCTGGCTCGAGGCGCTGATGATCCGAGACTGGGTGCGCGAGATCTGGGCGGAACTCGACCGCGAAATCGGCCACGCACCGGGTGCCGCCGGATGAGCGAGGGATCCCGCAAGTACGAGTGCCAGGTGTGCGGCTACATCTACGACGAGGCGGTCGGCGACCCTGATCATGGCGTGCCGCCCGGTACGCGCTGGGCCGATGTGCCGGATGACTGGGGCTGCCCGGATTGCGGCGTGACCAAGGCTACATTTTCGCTGGCCAACGGCTGAACGCGTCGGCGCGCTGCCCGGGGGTGCACGGCCTGGGTCGGGATGGATCGGCGAAGCTTCGAGGAAGCGACCGACGTCCGCCGCGGCCGGCGGGTAATCGCGCGACGCCATTGGAATTCAAGGGAAAAGTGGCGCTCCCAGAGGGATTCGAACCCTCGTACCAGCCTTGAGAGGGCTGTGTCCTGGGCCTCTAGACGATGGGAGCGCTGGGTCGGTTCCGGAAGAGGCGCCGGTCGACGTTAGCCTGCTATTATACGACGAGAATCCCAATCGACAAGCGAGAAACGTTCCTGAGCACGCCCGCTTCGAGCGCCAACCCCGGCGCCGGTGTACCGCCGGACGGCGGCCCCGTCATCATCACGCGCGCATCGCACACGATCTCGCGCGCCCACGTCTCGCCCGCCGCCCTCAAGGTGCTCTACCGCCTGAAGGATGCGGGCTACCAGGCGTTCCTCGTCGGTGGCAGTGTCCGCGACCTGCTGCTCGGCATCCGCCCGAAGGACTTCGACGTCGCGACCGACGCGTTGCCCGAGGAGGTCCGGCGCCTGTTCCGCAACTGCCGCCTCATCGGCCGCCGGTTCCGCCTCGCGCACGTGCACTACGGCGACGAGATCATCGAGGTCGCGACGTTCCGCGCGGCCGCGGCCCCGCCCGAGGTCGACGATGACGATCATCGCGAGGTCGACGACCAGCGCGTCCACGACGACAGCGGTCGCATCCTGCGCGACAACGTCTACGGCGACATCAACGGCGACGTCTGGCGGCGTGACTTCACCTGCAACGCGCTCTACTACAACATCGCCGACTTCTCGGTGTGGGACTACGTGAGCGGTGCCGCCGACGTGCAGGCGCGCGTACTGCGCCTGATCGGCGATCCGGAGACCCGCTACCGCGAGGATCCGGTGCGCATGCTGCGGGCCGCGCGCTTCGCAGCCAAGCTCGGCTTCACGATGCATCCCGGTACCCGCGCGCCGATGACCGAGCTCGCGGAACTTCTCGGCGGCGTGCCGGCCGCGCGCCTGTTCGACGAGACCAACAAGCTGTTCCTCGCCGGCCACGGCGTCGCCTCGCTCGACAGCCTGATCGACTTCGACCTGCTGCCGCACCTGCTGCCCGCGACCGCAGCGGAGCTGGCCCGGGATCCGCAGGGGCCCGCCGCGAAGCTGCTGCGCCTCGGGCTCGAGGGCACGGACGCGCGCGTGCGCGCCGAAAAGTCGGTGACGCCGACGTTCCTGTTCGCGGTGCTGCTGTATGGGCCGATTGCGCGCCTCGCGGCGAAGAACGTCGCGGACGGCATGCCGGAGGCGCTCGCGATGGTCGCCGCGACCGATGACGTACTCGCCGAGCAACTGCGCCGGGTCGCCGTGCCAAAGCGCTTCACGCTGCCGTTGCGCGAGTTGCTCGCGCTGCAGCCGCGCTTCGAGCGTCGCGACGGGCGTCGTACGCTCGCGCTTTTGCAGCATCCCCGGTTCCGGGCCGCGTACGACTTCATGCTGCTGCGCGCCGAGGCCGGGTTGATCCCCGCCGAGATCGCGGCCTGGTGGACCGAGATCCAGACGCTGCCCGCCGACGAGCGCGCGGAGCGCGTCGCGAATGTCGCGGCGGGCGAAGGGCCGGAGCCCGCCGATGCGGTCGATGGCGACGGGCGACCGCGCCGCCGCCGCCGGCGCCGCGGCCGTGGCGGCGGTGGCCGGGGTGGAGCCCCGGGCACCGATTCCGGCGCACCGTCCACCTGACCATGACCGGGCGGTCGTGGACGCCGGCCTTCGTCGGCCTCGGCAGCAATCTCGACGATCCGCCCCGACAGCTCGACGCCGCGACTGCGGCGCTCGAGCGCATCCCCGACACCCGCCTCGTCGCCGTCGCACGCCGCTATGGCTCCGATCCCGTGGGCCCTGCGGACCAGCCGCGGTTCCTCAACACCGTGGCCGTCGTGCTGACGCGGCTCGGTGCGCCGGCACTGCACGCGGCGCTGCGCGCGGCCGAGGTCGAGCTCGGCAAGGTGCCGCCCGCGGTGCGCTTCGGCCCGCGTCGCATCGACCTCGACCTGCTGGTGTTCGGCGCCGAGGTGATCCAGTTCGCGGATCTCGAAGTGCCGCACCCGCGCATGCACGAGCGTGCGTTCGTCCTGTATCCTCTGGCGGAACTTGCGCCCGATCTGTGGATCCCGGGCCGCGGCCGGGTGGCTCGACTGAAGGCCGCGGTGCGCGGCGATGACCTGACCCTGCAGTGAGCCGCCCAGCGTGACGACTCCGCCCGTTTCCGCCGCAGCCCCCAGCCTCCGTCACATCGTGATCGAGGGCCCGATCGGCGTCGGCAAGACCAGCCTCGCGCGCAAGCTCGCCGAGGTCAGCGGCGCCGACCTCGTGCTCGAGCACGCGGAGGACAACCCGTTCCTCGAGCGCTTCTACCGCAGCCCGCGCACCGGCGCGTTCCCGGCGCAGCTGTTCTTCCTGTTCCAGCGCGCGCGGCAGATGCAGCAGCTGCGCCAGAGCGACCTGTTCGCGCCGGTCCGGATCGCGGATTTCATGCTCGAGAAGGACCGCCTGTTCGCGCGTGTCACGCTCGATGACGAGGAGTACGCGCTCTACGAGCAGGTTTACGAGCGCCTGGCGATCGACACGCCGGTGCCGGATCTCGTGGTCTACCTGCAGGCGCCGGTCGAGGCGCTGCAGGAGCGCATTGCGCGCCGCGGCATCCGCTACGAGCAGGGCATGGAGCGCGAATACCTCGATCGGCTGGTGGATGCGTACACGCGCTTCTTTCACCTGTACGACTCGACGCCGCTGCTGATCGTGAATGCGGGCGACGTCGACTTCATCGGCAACGACGCGCACTTCGCGCAGCTGCAGGCCGAGATCAACCGGCCGCGGCGCGGCCGGCACTACTTCAACCCGTTCCGGGGCTGAGCCGGCGCGCCTGCGCCTCGAGCGCCCAGGCGACGTGCTCGCGCACGAGCGCCGAGGCGTCCTCGCGGCGGGCCTCGAGCGCGGCGACGACGTCGCGGTCGGCCGGGGCGTTGCCGAGCGCGACCGCGATGTTGCGCAGCCAGCGCTCGTGGCCGATGCGACGGATCGGGCTGCCGCGCAGGCGTTCGTCGAATTCCGCGGCGGTCCACGCGAACAGGTCGACGAGCGCCGCTGAATCGAGCCCGTGGCGCGGCTCGAACCCAGTCTCGCGCGACACCTGCGCGAACTTGTTCCAGGGACACGCGAGCTGGCAGTCGTCGCATCCGTAGATCCGGTTGCCCATCGGTGCTCTGAGATCCACCGGGATGGATCCTTCGAGCTCGATCGTCAGGTAGGAAATGCAGCGTCTCGCGTCGAGCCGGTAGGGCGCGACGATCGCGCCCGTGGGGCAGGCGGGCAGGCACGCGGTGCAGCTGCCGCAGTGGCCCGTCGCCGGCGTGTCGGCCGGGAGCGGCAGGTCCGTGTACAGCTCGCCGAGGAAGAAGTAGGAGCCGGCGCGGGCATTGATCAGGTTGGTGTGCTTGCCGATCCAGCCGAGCCCGGCATTGCGGGCCAGGGGCTTCTCCAGCACCGGGCCCGTGTCCACGAAGACCCGGTAGCCGAACTCGCCGATGCGCTCGCCGATCCGGTCGGCGAGCGCCTGCAGCCGGTTGCGCATCAGCCGGTGGTAGTCGCGCCCGACCGCGTAGCGCGAGACGTATGCCGCCCGGCCGTCCGCCAGCGTCGCGAACGGGTCGCGCGCCGTGCCCGGCCAGTAGTCGAGGCGCACCGAGATCACGCGAACCGTGCCGGGCTTGATCGAGGCCGGGCGTGCGCGACGCGCGCCGAAGCGCTCCATGTAGTGCAGCTCGCCGTGCAGACCGGCCTCGAGCCATTCGACGAGGCGGGCCTCGTCCTCGGCGAGGTCGAGCCCGGCGATCCCGACCTCGTCGAAGCCGAGGTCGCGGGCGAGCGCCTTGATGTCGTCCGCGAGGGTCTCGGGGAGGGGGCCATTCATGGGGCGCCGAGTATAGGCCGCGCCGCTGGGGGATAATCTCCCCCATGACCCCACTTCCCGCGCCCGTCTACGCCGCCGCCGCCGTCCGCGCCGCCGACCGCCATGCCACCGAGGTGCTCGGGATTCCGGGTGCCGAACTGATGGCGCGCGCCGGGGAGGCCGCCTTCTCGCTGCTGCGCCGGCAGTGGCCCCTCGCGCGACGCCTGCTCGTGCTCGCCGGCCCC
Organism: uncultured Pseudomonadota bacterium; assembly: GCA_903884235.1. Classification (GTDB taxonomy): domain Bacteria; phylum Pseudomonadota; class Gammaproteobacteria; order Steroidobacterales; family Steroidobacteraceae; genus CAIKZZ01. The sequence continues at coordinate 4,329 of CAISEB010000027.1, read as the reverse complement.
GGCAACAACGGCGGCGATGCGTACGTCGTCGCGCGGCTCGCGCGGGCCGCGGGGATCGGGGTCGTGCTCGTCGCGCCGGCCGGCGCCGCCGCCGACGGCGATGCCGCGCGCGCGCGATCGGACTGGGCCGACGGTGGCGGGGTGGAGACGCCGTGGAGCGCCGCGCTCGTCCGGGAGGCCGAGGTGGTCGTCGACGGCCTGCTCGGCACCGGGCTCGGGCGCGACGTCGGCGAGCCGTACGCCGCGCTGATCGCGATGGTCAATGGCGCCGACCGCCCCGTGGTCGCGCTCGACCTGCCCTCAGGGCTCGACGCCGACACGGGCCGGGTGCGTGGCATCGCCGTCCGGGCCGCGCTGACGGTGACGTTCGTCGGCCTAAAGTCCGGCCTCTTCCTCGGCGACGGACCCGACCACGTGGGCCGGCTCGAATGGGATGGCCTCGGCGTGCCGGCGTCGGCCTTCGGCGATGCGCAGCCGCGGTTGCGGCGGATCACCGCGGACGATGTCCGCCGCCTGCTGCCGCGCCGGCCACGCACTGCGCACAAGGGCAGCAACGGGCGCGTGCTGGTCATTGGCGGCGGACCGGGCATGCCGGGAGCCGCGCGCCTCGCCGGCGAGGCGGCACTGCGCGCGGGCGCAGGCCTCGTGACGGTGGCGACGAGCCCGGCGCACGCCGCGATGATCGCGGCGGGCCGCCCCGAACTGATTTGCCTTCCGACGGAGGATGCGGCCAGCCTGCATGCGGCGCTGGAGGCGGCGGATGTGGTCGCGGTCGGTCCGGGCCTCGGCCGCTCGGCGTGGGCGCGCGGGCTCGTCGAGGTGGCGTTCGCCTCCGGTCGGCCACTGGTCGTCGACGCCGATGCCCTGAACCTGCTCGCGGAGCGTCCCCGGTGCGGACCGGCGTGGTGCCTGACACCGCATCCCGGCGAAGCCGGGCGGCTGCTCGGCACCAGCGCGACGGCCGTCCAGGCCGACCGGCTCGCCTCGGCGCATGCGTTGGTCGAACGCTATGGCGGCGTGATCGTGCTGAAAGGCGCCGGCACGCTGGTTGCGGCCAGCGGTGCGCCGCCGCAGGTCTGCGATCGCGGCAACCCCGGCATGGCGGTCGCCGGCATGGGCGATGTGCTCACTGGCGTGATCGCCGCGATCGCGGCGCAGCAGGCGGATCCGCGGGCCGCACTCGCATCCGCGGCCGCAGTCGGTGTCGCCGTGCACGCCGCGGCCGGCGATCTCGCCGCGCGCGCCGGCGAACGGGGCCTGGTGGCCTCCGATGTCCTCGCGAGCCTGCCGTCGTGCGTGAACCCCGCGCCCTGACCCGACTGCTCGCCGACGAGCGCGCGACCCGAGCGGCGGGCGCCGCGCTTGCGCGCGCGCTCCCCGCCGACGGCGGCCAGGGCCTGTTCGTGACGCTCGCCGGCGACCTCGGTGCCGGCAAGACGACGCTGGTGCGGGGGCTGCTCGAGGCCCTCGGCGTCACGGGCGCCGTGCGCAGCCCGACCTATACGCTCGTCGAGACCTACGCCCTCGATGCCGGGCGCGTGCATCACCTCGACTGGTACCGACTGGGCGGGGCCGAGGATCTCGAGGGGCTCGGGTTCCGGGACCTCGCGGGGCCGGGCCAATGGGTGATCGTCGAGTGGCCCGAGCGGATCGGAACCGTCGCTGCGGAGGCCGACCTCGCCGTCGAGCTCGCCTACGCGGGCGAGGCCCGCCACCTGGTTGCGAGGGGCAGGACGGCGCGGGGCCAGGCGGTGGCTGCGGTCTGGGGCGCAGAGTCGGGATGAGGTAAATCTCGTAGGTCTATAATCTAATTTGAAAATTCTCTGATCAGGGCGTACGCTTTTGGGATGCGTACGATGGCCCGAAGCCGCCGCTCGACCCGTCCTGGCTGCGCCGCAGCGCTGGTCGCGTGCCTGCTCGCGCTGCCCGCCGGCGCCGCGCAGGTGCGCGACCTGCGCCTCGCGGCCGTGGCCGGCGGCACTCGCCTCGCCGTGGACGTCAGCGACCCGGTCGCCGACCAGCTGTTCACGCTCGACAACCCGCCCCGCGTGGTGCTCGACATCAAGTCGGCGACGATCGACCGACAGGTGCACCTGCCGGCCGGGGCTGGCCTCGTGCGCCACGTTCGCGCCGCGCCGCGCGAGGGCGGGGTGCTGCGCATCGTGCTCGACGTCGATCGCCCGGTCGCCGTACGCCGTGCGCCATCCGCGGACGGGCGGCACCTGCTGATCGATCTGGTGGTGCCCGACGACAGCCATCCGGCAACGCCGGCGGCCAACAGCACCGCGCCGCCGCCGGCCGCCGCGGCCGCCCCGCCCACGCCGATGCGTCCGGCGCCCGCGGCTCGCGATCTCGTCATTGCCGTCGATGCCGGACACGGCGGCGAGGATCCGGGTGCGAGCGGGCCCGACGGCACCCACGAGAAGAACATCACCCTCGCCGTCGCCCGCGTGCTGGCCGCGCGCATCAACGCCGAGCGCGGCATGCGCGCCGTGCTGACCCGCGACGGCGACTATTTCGTGCCGCTGCGCGAGCGCATCCATCGCGCGCGGCTCGCGCAGGCGGACCTGTTCGTCTCGGTGCACGCCGACGCCGTCCGCGATCCCGGCGTCAGCGGCGCGTCGGTCTACGTGCTCTCCGCGCATGGCGCGACCAGCGAGGCCGCCCGCTGGCTCGCCGATCGGGAGAATTCCGCCGACCTCGTCGGCGGCGTGTCGCTCGATGACAAGGACAACGTGCTCGCCTCGGTGCTGCTCGACCTGTCCCAGTCGGCGGCGATGAGCGCCAGCATGGTGGCCGCCGAGAAGGTGCTGAACGAGCTCAACGAGATCGGCGACGTGCGCAAGGCGCGCGTGCAGCAGGCCGGGTTCGTCGTACTGAAGTCGCCGGATATCCCGTCGCTGCTGGTCGAGACGGCGTACATCACGAACCCGGGCGAGGAGAAGCGCCTGCGGGACGAGAAGTACCAGGCGCGGCTCGCCGAGGCGATCCTCTCGGGCCTGCGCAGCTATTTCCACGAGAACCCGCCCCCCGGCACGCGCCTCGCGGCGCTGCTCGCGCCGCAGGGCGAGGACGGCGGCGCCGTCGGACGCACGCTCAGGCGCTGACCGGCTGGTAGACTGGCGCCCGCGCCGCCCCCTCACGCGGCCTGCGGTTCCCACGCATGCCGATCCGCCTGCTGCCGTCCCACCTCGTCAACCAGATCGCCGCCGGCGAGGTCATCGAACGCCCCGCATCCCTCGCCAAGGAATTGGTCGAGAACGCCCTCGACGCCGGTGCGCGCCGCATCGAGGTCGCGGCCGAGGAGGGCGGCATCGCGCTCGTCGCGGTCCGCGACGATGGCTGCGGCATCCCGGCCGACGAGCTGCCGCTCGCGCTCGAGCGGCATGCGACCAGCAAGATCGCCAGCCTCGATGACCTCGAGCACGTCGCGAGCCTCGGCTTTCGCGGCGAGGCGCTGCCGAGCATCGCCTCGGTCGCACGCCTCCGGTTGAGCTCGCGCGAGACGGGCGCGAGCCACGCGGTCCAGGTCGACGTCGATGGCGGCCACGTGGGCGAGCCGCGCCCGGCACCGCATCCACCCGGCACGTCGGTGGAGGTGCGCGATCTCTTCTTCAACGTCCCGGCGCGGCGCAAGTTCCTGCGCAGCCCGGCCACCGAGTTCCAGCACCTCGAGCGCACGCTGGTCCGGCTCGCCCTCGCACGTCCATCGGTCGGGTTCATGCTGACCCACAACGGGCGACGCTCCTTCGCCGTCGAGGCGGCCGACACGCGCCTCGCCGAGGAGCGCCGGCTCGCCGCGATGCTCGGCGCGGAGTTCGTGGCCGGGTCGCTCTACGTCGAGCACTCCGCGCTCGGGATGTCGCTGCGCGGCTGGGTCGGGCTGCCGACCTACACGCGCGCGCAGCCCGACGAGCAGTATCTGGTCGTCAACGGCCGCGCCGTGCGCGATCGCTTCCTCGGCAATGCGGTCCGCCAGGGCTATCGCGACGTGCTGTTCCACGGTCGCCACCCGGCCTACGTGCTGTACCTCGACCTCGATCCGGCGCGGGTCGATGCCAATGCGCACCCGCAGAAGCTGGAGGTCCGCTTCCGCGACTCGCGCACCGTCCATGACTTCGTGCGGCGCACCGTGGAGACCGTGCTCGCCGGCACCCGCCCGGTGGCGGATGCGGCAGGGCCCATCGCCTCCTCGGCGTTCGCCGGCGCGCCCGCCGCGGCGCCGGCCGCGCCGCGGCAGGCCGCGATGGGGCTTGCGGTGTCCGAGCGCGTCGGCGGTCCGCTCGACTGGACGCGCCTCGCGCGAGCCGACGCGGCGCCCGCGGCGGG
>CAISEB010000026.1 GCA_903884235.1 uncultured Pseudomonadota bacterium | reverse complement strand
TTCCGTGACCTGCGCGCGGATCGTGTAGTCCTGGTAGGCCGGGATCGCGATCGCCGCGAGGATGCCGATGATGGCGACGACGATCATCAGTTCGATGAGCGTGAAGCCCTTCTGGATTGACTTGCGCATGAATTAACTCCTGGGGGTACTAGAGGTCTGAAACCGGGTGATCGGATCTGGCAGCAGTGCTACGGAACCACGATCATTCCTGAGCAGAATGATGCAAACCTCGTGCCGGTCTCTTCGGGTATCCCCTAAGACGTTGTAATTTATTGATTTATAATTTTCACGGCCGCGCCGGGACGCGGCTTCGGTCTCGGGGGAAGCGGCCACGGGGCTCCGCCGCGTCACAAAGTGACGCGACGCGTCAGTCGGGGACGCGCTGGCTACTCGATGCCCAGCTTCTTGATGCGGTAGCGCAGGGCCCGGAACGTGATCCCGAGCGCCTTGGCCGCGGCCGTCTTGTTGTACCGGGTCTGTTCCAGCGCCCGGACGATCGCGTCGCGCTCGATATGCTCGACCTGTTCGTCGAGCGCGCCGTCACCGACCGCGGCCGAGCTCCCCGAGGAGGCGGTGCTCGGGGTGCCCGGGTTGCTCGACCGCACGGCGATGTCGGCTGCCTGGATGCGGCTTCCGGAGCACAACGTGAGTGCGCGTTCGAGGATGTTCTCGAGTTCCCGCACGTTGCCGGGATACGAGTAGCCGGCGAGGATGCGGGTCGCCTCGCTGTCCAGCGTCGGCAGCTCGAGGTGCGAGCGCTTTGCGAGGCGCGCGAGGATCGAGGCGGTCAGCTGCGGAATGTCCTCGAGCCGTCCACGCAGCGGCGGCACCTTGAGCTCGATGACGTTGATCCGATAGTAGAGGTCCTCCCGGAACCGGCCGTCCGCGACCAGCGCCGCGAGGTCCTTGTGGGTGGCCGACAGGATGCGCACGTCGACGGCGACTTCCCGCTGCTCGCCGACCGGCCGGACCGTCTTCTCCTGGATCAACCGCAGCAGCTTGACCTGCATGTGCAGCGGCAGGTCCGCGACCTCGTCGAGGAACAGCGTGCCACCCTCGGCCGACTGCACCATGCCCTTCTTGTCCGCGACCGCGCCCGTGAAGCTGCCGCGCTTGTGGCCGAAGAACTCACTCTCCATCAGTTCCGTCGGGATCGCCCCGCAATTCACCGGCACGAACGGCCCGTCGGCGCGCGGTCCGGAGTCGTGGATCAGCTGCGCCACCAGCTCCTTGCCGGTGCCGCTTTCGCCGGCGATGTGCACCGGCGCCTGGCTGCGCGCGACACGCGCGATCAGTTCGCGCAGCTGGTCCATCGCCTGCGAGGTGCCGAGCAGGCGTGGCCGGGTCGTCGCGGCGGGTTCGGCGACATCCGCGCCTTCCCGGCCCGCGGGCGTCAGGGCCTGGGCGACGAGCTTGCGCAGGTTCGCGAGGTCGAGCGGCTTGGAGACGAAGTCGAAGGCGCCGAGCTTCAGGGCGCGCACGGCGCTCTCGACGTTGCCGTGCGCGGTGATGACCGCGCACGGCGGGGCCGGGCGCTGCTGCGACAGCCACTCGACGAGATCCAGTCCGTTGCCGTCCGGGAGCTGCATGTCGGTGAGGCAAAGGTCGTAGTGGCGCTCGCGCAGCGCCGCCTTGGCGGCGGCGACGTCGCCGACCGAATGCGACTCGAGTCCCATCCGCGTCAGGGTCATCGACAACAGCTCGCACAGGTCCGGCTCGTCGTCGACGATCAACACGATCGGCTTAGCCATCGGGGCGTCCCTCCCAGCGCAGCGGATCAGCGAACACCACGCGGAACACGCTGCCCCCGCCAAGGCGCGGCTCGTAGACCAACAGGGAGCCGTTGCACTGTGCCAGCTCGCGCGCGATGAACAGCCCAAGGCCCGTACCGCCGCGCCGCCCGGTGAAGAACGGCTCGAAGATCCGCTCCGCCGCGCTCTCCGGGATGCCCGACCCCCGGTCCGCGACCTCGAGGAAGGGTCGCCCACTGCCCGCCAGACGGTCGATCCGCAGCTCGACCGGCGGCTGGCCCGGCATCTCGGCACTGTGCCGGACGGCATTCTCGCAGAGATTCCATGTGATCTGCCGCAGATGCGTCGGGTCCATGCGCACCTCGATGTCGTCCCCCCCGGTGACGACGCTAAGGCGGCCCTCCGGCAACTGCAGCGTATCGGCGAACTCGTCGACGAATTCGCCGAGCCAGTCGCCGAGCCAGAGGCGCTCCGGGCGGGTCGACTCGCGCCGCGACAGCTGCAGCACGTTGGCGATGATCGCGCTGACGCGGTCGGCGTTGACCGTGATGATCTCGATCAGGCGCTTCTCCTCGGCACCGACCTCGACGGCTTCCGCGAGCAGCTGGCCGGCGTGGCTCATCGCGCCGACGGGGTTGCGGATCTCGTGCGCGATGCTCGCCGACAGGCGGCCGAGCGCGGCGAGCTTGGTCTGCTGGACACGCTCGGCGATCTGGGTCGTGTCGGCCAGGAACGCGATCACGGGCCCGGGGCTCGCGCGGCCGAGCGCCGCGACGCTGACTTCGTACTCGCGGCTGCCATCGGCGGCGATGAACGTGGCCGCCGGCGGCTGCACGCCGCCACCGTGGCGCCAGCGCTCGATGTGGTACAGGAGGCGCGGCGCGACTTCGCCGAGCAGCGCGCCCGGCCGCGCGCTCTGGCCGAGCAGGTTCTGCGCCGAGTCGTTGATCAGCCGGATGCGATCCTCCGCATCGACGACGACGATGCTCTCGCGCAGGTGGCGGACGATGTACTCGGACAGTTCGGCGAGGTTCGCGACGTCGATGTCGCGCTGGCGCACGACCTCCTCGGTCTCGCGCAGCTGGCGGGCCATGAAGCTGCCGCCCGCCGCCGCCAGGAACAGCACGGCGCCGTAGTAGCCGGCCTGCGCGAAGCCAAGCGGGCTCGCGCCACCCTCGACCCAGGCGGCGAACTGCTGGATCAGCAGCCCGAGCACGCCGCAGGATGCGGCGATCGTCGCCCCGCGCGGACCGGCCAGCACCGAGAGCCCGGCGACCGGCACGAACAGCATGATGCCGAGGCCGCTCTCCGCGCCGCCGCTTGCGAATACCAAGAGGTTGAGCGCGACGATGTCGATGGTCGCCGGGAGCGCCTCGTGCCACAGCGTGGCGCTGGAGCGGCTCTTGAGGACCGCGATCAGGCCGATGCCCGCGATCAGGTAGGCGAGGCACGTCGCCCGGAACAGGTCGGGGTGCGTGGCACCCACGAGGCGCGGGTCGCCGCCGAAGGTGAACGCCAGCAGCAGCACCACCGGCGCCAGCAGGCGAAACAGGTTCAGAAGCCCCAGCACGCGCCACGACAGTGCGGGCGTCTCGCGGCTGGTGCGTTCGCTCATCGTCATCCATTGACCCCGGGACTGTCGGCCGCGCGAGCGGGGCGCGGCGGGCCGAAATGTAGCATTGATCAAGGCGTTCTGACCGCATGATGACGCGGTGAACTCCTTTTGCCTAACCCCGGGCCGATCCCGCAGAATAGCCGCCCGATCCGGACAGCTTGGAGGCGCGGTGAGCCGCGCACGGTGAAGATGAACTTGCATGAATACCAGGCCAAGGAGCTCTTCGCCCGCTACGGCGTCGCCGTTCCGGCCGGACGAGTGGCGTCCACTGGCGAAGAGGCGGCGGCGGCGGCTCTGGCCCTCGGCGGTTCGCTCTGGGTCGTGAAGGCCCAGGTGCACGCGGGTGGCCGCGGCAAGGCGGGCGGGGTCAAGGTGTGCCGCAGCCCCGACGAGGTGAGCGCGGCGGCGAAGTCCCTCATCGGCCAGCGCCTCGTCACCAAGCAGACGGGCCCCGAGGGCCTGCCGATCCACCAGGTCTATGTCGAGGTGGGCTCGAAGATCGCTCGCGAGCTCTACGTCAGCCTGCTGCTCAACCGGGATCGCAGCCGGCTCGCGTTCATCGCCTCCGCCGACGGCGGCATGGACATCGAGGAAGTCGCCGAGCACACGCCCGAGCGGATCCTGCGCGTCGAGCTGCATCCGGCGGTCGGGCTGTCGGGCTACCAGGCGCGCCAGCTCGCATTCGGCCTCGGCCTCGAGGGTAAGCAGGTCGCGGCGTTCGAGAAGATCCTGCGCGGCATCTACCAGCTGTACCTGGATCACGACGCGGGCCTCGTCGAGGTGAACCCGCTGATCGTCACGGACGAGGGCGCGGTGCTCGCGCTCGACGCCAAGATCAACATCGATTCGAACGCGATGTACCGCCAGGGCTCGATCGCCCACTACCGCGATACCTCGCAGGAAGACGCGCGCGAGGTCGAGGCCTCCGCCCACGACCTCAACTACGTCTCACTGGACGGTGACATCGCCTGCATGGTCAACGGCGCGGGTCTTGCGATGGCGACGATGGACCTGATCAAGCTGCACGGCGGCGATCCGGCGAACTTCCTCGACGTCGGTGGCGGCGCGACGCCGGAGCGCGTCACGGCGGCGTTCAAGCTGATCCTGTCGAACCCGAAGGTGAAGGCGATTCTCGTCAACATCTTCGGTGGCATCGTCCGCTGCGACATCATCGCCGAGGGCATCGTGGCCGCCGTCAAGACGGTCGGCGTGTCCGTACCGGTGATCGTGCGCCTCGAGGGCACGAACGCCGATCTCGCCCGCCGGCAGCTCGCCGCCAGCGGGCTCGCCATCACGGCGGCCAGCGACCTCACCGATGCCGCGACCAAGGCCGTGCGCCTTGCCGCCGGCCGCTAGGAACCCACGTCCATGAGCATTCTCCTCAACAAGAAGAGCCGCGTGATCTGCCAGGGGTTCACCGGCAAGCAGAGCACGTTCCACTCCGAGCAGTGCATCGCCTATGGCACCAACATGGTCGGTGGCGTGACGCCCGGCCGCGCCGGCCAGACCCATCTCGGCTTGCCGGTGTTCAATACCGCGCATGACGCGGTCAAGGCCACCGGTGCCGACGTCAGCATGATCTACGTCCCGGCCGCCGGTGCCGCCGACGCGATCCTCGAGGCCGCCGACGCCGGCATCAAGCTGATCGTCTGCATCACCGAGGGCATCCCGGTCAACGACATGGTCAAGGTCAAGGAAGCCCTGAAGGGCTACGGCGCACGCCTCGTCGGCCCGAACTGCCCGGGTGTCATCACGCCGGGCGAGGCGAAGGTCGGCATCATGCCGGTCTTCATCCACAAGCCGGGCAAGATCGGCATCGTGTCGCGCTCGGGCACCCTGACGTACGAGGCCGTGTTCCAGACCACCCGCCTCGGGCTCGGCCAGAGCACCTGCGTGGGGATCGGCGGCGATCCGGTGCGCGGCATGAACTTCGTCGACGTGCTGGCCCTGTTCGAGGCCGACCCGAAGACCGAAGGCATCATCATGGTCGGCGAGATCGGCGGCAGCGACGAGGAGGCGGGCGCGGAGTTCATCCGCAAGCACGTCACCAAGCCCGTCGTCGCCTACATCGCCGGAGTCACCGCGCCGGCGGGCAAGCGCATGGGCCATGCGGGTGCCGTGATCGCCGGCGGCAAGGGCACGGCGGCCGACAAGTACGCCGCGCTCGAGCGCGCCGGCGTGCGGACGGTCCGCTCGCCCGCCGAGCTCGGCACGGCGATGGCGGCCGCGCTGAAGGCCCGCAAGGCGGCCAAGCCCAAGGCGGCCGTGAAGGCGAAGCCTGCCGCGGCCAAGGCCGCGCCGGCGAAGTCGACCGCGCCGAAGGCCAAGGCGAAGGTGACGGCCAAGCCGAAGGCAAAGACTAAGTCCAAGGCAAAGCGGACGGTCAAGGCGAAGCCGAAGGCCGTCGCGAAGGCGAAGAAGACCGCACGCGGCCGGCGCTGAGGCGATGGCGCGGCCGCGTGCCGCGCCACACCCCCTCCGGTCGGGAGACGATCCTGTCATGAGCCACGCCCCGCTCCGGCTGTTCCTCGCCCAGTACGACCTCTGCGTCGGCGACGTTGACGGCAACACCTCGCGCGTCCTCGAGGCCTCGGAACGGGGCGCCGCCTCCGGTGCCGACATCGTGCTGCTGCCCGAGCTCGCGCTCGCCGGCTACCCGCCCGAGGACCTGCTGTTCCATTCCGGGTTTCGCCGGCAGGTGCAGGCCGCGGTGCGGCGCCTGTGCGACCGCAAGCCCGGCGTCGACGTCGTCGTGGGCTACCCGGAGTACCAGGGCAGCGAGATCTTCAACTCCGCCGCGCTGATCCGCGGCGGGCGCGTCTACGCCAACCACCGCAAGCAGGCGCTGCCGAACTACCGGGTATTCGACGAGAAGCGCTACTTCACGGCCGGTCAGGCGCCGACGCTGGTCGATGTCAAGGGCGCGCGCGTCGCGCTGCTCGTCTGCGAGGACGTCTGGACGCCGGAGCCCGCGCGCGCCGCGCGCGCCGCGGGCGCCGAGGCGCTGCTCGTCATCAACGCCTCGCCGTTCCAGATGAACAAGCAGCGCGAGCGCGAAGCGGTCGCCGCCGCGCGTGTCGCGGACACGGGCCTGCCGCTCGTCTACCTGAACCTGATCGGGGGCCAGGACGAGCTCGTGTTCGACGGCAACAGTTTCGTGATGGCGGCCAATGGCGCCGTCACGCAGCGGCTGCCGGCCTGGCGCGAGGCCGAGGCGGTGGTCGAGCTCGCCCGCGTCGACGGCCGGCTGGTGCCGGTGCCGGGCGAGGTCGCCACCGAGCTCAGCGAGGAGGCGAGCGTCTACGCGGCGCTCGTGCTCGGCGTTCGCGACTACGTCGGCAAGCACCGCTTCCCGGGCGTGGTGATGGGGCTGTCCGGTGGCGTCGACTCTGCGCTGACGCTGGCGATCGCCGTCGACGCGCTCGGTGCCGATCGCGTGCACGCGGTGATGATGCCCTCGCGCTACACCTCGCAGATGAGCCTCGACGATGCCAGGGCCGAGGCGGACCTGCTCGGCGTCAAGTACAGCGTCATCTCGATCGAGGGCATGTTCGACGCGACGCTCGGCGCGCTGACCGGCGAGTTCGCGGGCCGCAAGCCCGACATCACCGAGGAGAACATCCAGTCACGCTGTCGCGGCGTGCTGCTGATGGGCATCTCGAACAAGACCGGCTCGATGCTGCTGACGACCGGCAACAAGAGCGAGATGGCGGTCGGCTACGCCACGCTGTACGGCGACATGGCCGGCGGCTTCGCGCCGATCAAGGACTGCTCGAAGCTGATGGTCTACCGGCTGTCGAAGTACCGGAATGGACTGTCGGCGGCGATTCCGCCGCGGGTGATCGACCGCCCGCCGAGCGCGGAACTGCGCGACGACCAGAAGGACACCGATTCGCTGCCGCCGTACGAGGTGCTGGACCCGATCCTCGAGGCGTTCATCGAGGAGGACCTGTCGGTCGACGACATCGTCGCGCGCGGCTTCGAGCGCGCGACCGTCGGACGGGTGCTGGAGATGGTCAAGCGCTGCGAGTACAAGCGCCGCCAGGCCCCGCCCGGCATCCGCATCAGCGGGCGCGCCTTCGGGCGCGACTGGCGCTATCCGATCACCTCGGGCTACCGCAGCCGCTGAGGCGGCCGCGCCGCGGCATCAGCCGCGGCGGAAGTTCCACCAGTGCTTCTTCTGCGCGGCCCCGGCGCGCGGGCCCGGGTAGTTCGTCGCCAGCACCTTGGCGGAGTCGTCGGCGAGGTCGTTCATGCCGAGCTTGCGATAGCACTCGACCGAGATCTCGAGCGCATCGCGCACGCGCGGCGAGCCGTCGTAGGTCTCGAGCACGTAGCGGGCCCGGGCGAGCGCCGCGACCCATGCGCCGCGGCGCACGTAGTAGCCGGCGACGTGGATCTCGTAGTCGGCGAGCCGGTTGCGCAGGTACACCATGCGCTGGTGGGCATCGGCCGCGTACTGGCTGTTCGGGTACTGCGTGACCACGCGCTGGAAGGCGTCGAACGACTTGCGATGGTCGCTGGGCGGGCGCTCCGACATGTCGACCTTGAACCAGCGCTCGAGGAAGTTCGGGTCGCGCTCGAAGTACACGAGTCCCTTCATGTAGTAGGCGTAGTCGATGCGCGGATGCGTCGGGTTCTCGCGGATGAACGTGTCGGCCGCGTCGATGGCCGAGTCCTTCTCGTGCTGGCGGTAGTACGCGTAGACGAGGTCGAGGCGGCTCTGGCGGGCGGCGTCGCTGAACGGGTAGCGCGCGTTCAGGTTCTCGTAGAACTTGATCGCCGCCTGGTAGCTGCCCTCGTCGGCGAGCTTGGTCGCCTGCTTGTACATCGACTCCGGGCTCGCGGTGACGTCTTCCTTGTGCCGGAAGGCCTTGCAGCCGCCGAGCAGCAGCCCTGCGGCGAGCAGGCCCGCGAGCGCGAGGCGCCCGAGGATGGAAGCGGCGCCGCCAGCGGCGGGGCGCGGGGCGCGGAACGGAGAAGTCGTCAGCAGCACGGCGAACCACCGGGAAATGCAAGGCGCGGGAGTATAGCGTATGTTCCCCGGATGACCGGATTTCTCGAACAACGCATCCCCGAGGAGCAACGGGGACAGCGTTTGGACCAAGCGCTCGCCCTATTGTTCCCCGACTACTCCCGGACCCGGCTGAAGGCCTGGATCGAGGCCGGCCGGGTGCAGGTGGATGGTGCGGCGGCAAAGCCCCGCGACCTCGTCCGCGGGGGCGAGATCGTGCGCGTCGAGCCGCTGGTGGAGGCCCAGGTCGAGGTCGCCCCGGAGTCCATCGCGCTCGACGTCGTGTACACGGACCCGTCGCTGTTCATCATCAACAAGCCGCCCGGGCTCGTCGTCCATCCCGGCGCCGGCAATCCACGTTCGACGCTGCAGAATGCGCTGCTCGCACTCGACCCGTCACTGGTCGAGCTGCCGCGGGCCGGCATCGTGCATCGCCTCGACAAGGACACGAGCGGCCTGCTGGTGGTCGCCCGCACGGGCGCCACGCACCTCGCGCTCAGCCGCGCGCTCGCCGGCCACGAGGTCGAACGCGAGTACGAGGCGGTCGTGATCGGCGTGCTGACGGCCGGCGGAACCGTCGATGCACCGATCGACCGGCACCCGGTCGACCGCCTGCGCATGGCCGTCCGCCAAAGCGGGCGCGCGGCCGTCAGCCACTACCGGGTGGTGGAGCGCTTCCGCGCCCAGACCCACGTCCGCGTCCGGCTCGAGAGTGGCCGCACGCACCAGATCCGGGTCCACATGACCCACGCCGGCTTCCCGCTGGTCGGCGATCCCCTGTACGGCCGCCGGCTGGTGCTGCCGAAGGCGGCGACCCCGCGGCTCGTCTCGACGCTGCAGGCGTTCCGCCGCCAGGCGCTGCACGCCGCGCGGTTGTCGTTCGTGCATCCGGCGAGCGGCGAGCAGGTCGAGTTCCGCGCGCCGCTGCCGGCGGACCTCGTCGATCTCCTGGACGCGCTGCGCGAGGACGCCAAGAGCGCGGTCGTCGACCCGCGCGCCCGTTGATGGCGGAGGCGCCTGCCGCGGCGGTGGGCTGGATCGAGGCGGGCCCCGTGCTCCCCGCCGGGGTCCGGGCCGGCACGACGACCCGGCAGGGTGGCGTGAGTCTCGGCCCCCGCGCCACCCTCAACCTCGCCGCCCACGTCGGCGACGCGCCGGCGGCCGTCCTCGCGAACCGTGAGCGGCTCGGTGCCGCGCTGCGGCTGCCGGCCCCGCCGCGCTGGCTGTCCCAGGTCCATGGCACCGACGTCGCCGCCGACGACGCCGGCGCGGGTGTCCCGGTGGCGGACGCCGCGGTCTCGTTCCGGGCGGGGCAGGTGCTCGCGGTGCTGACCGCCGACTGCCTGCCGGTCGTGTTCGCGAGCCGCGACGGCGCCGCGATCGGGATCGCCCACGCCGGCTGGCGGGGCCTCGCCGGTGGCGTCCTCGAGCGCACCATCGAGGCGCTCGGCGTCCCGACCCGCGAGCTCTGCGCCTGGCTCGGCCCCGCGATCGGGCCCGCCGCGTTCGAGGTCGGCGCCGAGGTGCGCGCGGCCTTCGTCGGTGCGGCGGCCGGGGATGCGGCCGCGTTCGCCCCGAACGCGCGGGGTCGCTGGCAGGCCGACCTGCCGCTGCTCGCGCGGTTGCGCCTCGCCCGGGCCGGACTCGAGGCCGTGACCGGCTGCGGGCTGTGCACCCACGCCGACCCGGCGCGGTTCTATTCGCATCGCCGCGACCCGCTCTCGGGCCGCCAGGCGACGCTCGTCTGGCGCACCTGAGGCGGCTGCTACACTCGCGCCCCGATGCCGATCCCCCACGATCCCGCCGTGCTCCTGCCCATCATCGGCCTCACGGCAGGCGTTGGCCTCGCCTCGGCCGCCGTCGCGACCGTGTTCGTGTCGCTGCCGGAGCCGCTCAGGCGCTGGCTCGTGCCGCACCTCGTCAGCTTCGCGACGGGCGCGCTGCTCGGCGCCGCGCTGATCGGCCTCATCCCGGGCGCGATCGAGGGCGCCGGGCTCGACCACGTGCACGAGATCGGGCTCGCCGTGCTCGCCGGCCTGCTGCTCTTCTTCGTGCTGGAGAAGCTCGTGCTGTGGCGCCACTGCCACGAGGATGACTGCGAGGCGCACGTGCCGCACGAGGGCGCGGCTGCGAGCGACCACCATCGCTCGCGTGCGCTCGGCCCGATGATCCTGTGGGGCGATGCCGCCCACAACGTGCTCGACGGGGTCGTGATCGCCGCGGCGTACCTCACGCGCCCCGGCCTCGGCGTCGCGACCGCGATCGCGGTGTTCGCGCACGAGCTGCCGCAGGAGGTCGGTGACATCGCGATCCTGCTGCACAGCGGCATGAGCCGGCTGCGCGCGCTGTCGCTGAACCTGCTGATCAGCGTCTCGGCGGTCGCCGGCGGCATCGCCGCCTACTGGTCCATGGCGGACGCGCTGCGCGTGCTGCCGTATGCGCTCGCCTTCGCCGGCGCCTCGCTGCTGTACGTGGCGGTCGCCGACCTGATCCCGGGCCTGCACCGGCACGTCGACCCGAAGCGGTCGGTCCAGCAGTTCGTGCTGATCCTCGCCGGGCTCGCGACGATCTGGCTGACCCAGCACCACGAGGGTGTCGCGGCTGCTGCGGGAATGCCGTAAACCCGGTTGAAAACCCGGTCCCCGGACCCCACGTCTGATGGCAACCGAACCATCCAGGGAGCCGGCCCATGCGGCAGGACAAGCTGACCTCGACCTTCCAGCTCGCGCTCGAGGACGCCCAGTCGCGGGCGGTCGGTCGCGACAACGCCTTCATCGAGCCGGCGCACCTCGCGCAGGCGCTGCTCGAGCAGCAGGGCGGCACCTGTCGGCCACTGCTCGACAAGGCCGGCGTCAATGTCGCCCAGCTCGCCTCGCGCCTCGCCCAGGCGCTCGATCGGCTGCCGCGGGTCGAGGGCACGCCGGGCGAGGTGCACCTGTCCAACGACCTCGGTCGGCTCCTCAACGTGACCGACAAGCTCGCCCAGGCCCGGCACGACCAGTTCATCTCCTCGGAGCTCTTCCTGCTCGCGGCGGTGGAGGACAAGGGCGAGCTCGGCAAGATCCTGCGCGACGCGGGCGCCTCGCGCGCGGCGATCGACAAGGCGATCGAGGAGGTGCGCGGCGGCCAGCCGGTCAACGACGCGAACGCCGAGGAAGCGCGCGGCGCGCTCGCCAAGTACACGATCGACCTGACCGAGCGCGCCCGCAGCGGCAAGCTCGACCCGGTCATCGGCCGCGACGACGAGATCCGCCGCACGGTGCAGGTGCTGCAGCGGCGCACCAAGAACAACCCCGTGCTGATCGGCGAGCCCGGCGTCGGCAAGACCGCGATCGTCGAGGGCCTCGCGCAGCGCATCGTCAACGGCGAGGTGCCCGAGGGCCTGAAGCACAAGCGCATCCTCGCGCTCGACATGGGCTCGCTGATCGCCGGTGCCAAGTTCCGCGGCGAGTTCGAGGAGCGGCTGAAGGGCGTGCTCAACGATCTGTCGAAGCAGGAAGGCCAGGTCATCCTGTTCATCGACGAGCTGCACACCATGGTCGGCGCCGGCAAGGCCGAAGGCGCGATGGACGCGGGCAACATGCTCAAGCCTGCGCTGGCGCGCGGCGAGCTGCACTGCGTGGGTGCGACGACGCTCGACGAGTACCGCAAGTACATCGAGAAGGACGCCGCGCTCGAGCGCCGCTTCCAGAAGGTGCTGGTCGACGAGCCGAGCGTCGAGGACACGATCGCGATCCTGCGCGGCCTCAAGGAGCGCTACGCCGTGCACCACAAGGTGCAGATCACGGATCCGGCGATCGTTGCCGCCGCGACGCTGTCGCACCGCTACATCACCGACCGGCAGCTGCCGGACAAGGCGATCGACCTCATCGACGAGGCGGCCTCGCGGATCCGCATGGAGATCGATTCCAAGCCCGAGGAGATGGACCGGCTCGACAGGCGCATCGTGCAGCTGAAGATGGAGCGCGAGGCGCTGCGCAAGGAGAAGGACGACGCCTCCAAGAAGCGCCTCGAGCAGCTGAAGGACGCGCTCGCCGGGCTGGAGCGCGAGTACGCCGACCTCGATGAGATCTGGAAGCGCGAGAAGGCCGCCTCGCAGGGCGAGGCCGAGATCCAGAAGTCGCTCGAGGCGGCGCGCCTCGAGTTCGAGGACGCGCGCCGCAAGGGCGACCTCGCGCGCATGTCCGAGATCCAGTACGGGCGCATCCCGGCCCTCGACAAGCGCCTCGCCGCCGCGCAGTCGGCCGATGCGCACGTGCAGACGCTGGTGCGCAACAAGGTCACGGAAGAGGAGATCGCCGAGGTCGTCTCGAAGTGGACCGGCATTCCCGTGTCCAAGATGCTGGAGGGGGAGAAGGACAAGCTCCTCAGGATGGAGGAGGTGCTCTCGCAGCGCGTGATCGGCCAGGACGAGGCGGTGAAGGCGGTCGCGAATGCGATCCGCCGCTCGCGCGCGGGACTGGCGGACCCCAACCGGCCGAACGGCTCGTTTCTGTTCCTCGGCCCCACGGGCGTCGGCAAGACGGAGCTGTCGAAGGCGCTCGCCGAGTTCCTGTTCGACACCGAGGACGCCATGATCCGCATCGACATGAGCGAGTTCATGGAGAAGCACTCGGTCGCGCGCATGATCGGCGCGCCGCCGGGGTACGTCGGCTACGAGGAGGGCGGGCACCTGACCGAGGCCGTCCGGCGCCGGCCGTATTCCGTGATCCTGCTCGACGAGGTCGAGAAGGCACACCCGGACGTCTTCAACGTGCTGCTGCAGGTGCTCGACGACGGCCGCCTGACCGACGGCCAGGGCCGCACGGTCGATTTTCGCAACACCGTGATCATCATGACCTCGAACCTGGGTTCGCAGGTCATCCAGGAGATGGCCGGCGAGCGCCACTACGAACGCATGAAGTCGAGCGTGCTGGAGATCGTCGGCGGCCACTTCCGGCCCGAGTTCGTGAACCGCATCGACGAGATCGTCGTGTTCCACACGCTCGGCCGGGCCGAGATCCGTCGCATCGTCGACATCCAGGTGAACCACCTGCGTCGCCGCCTGCAGGACCGGGAGATCGGCCTTGCCCTCGACAACGCGGCTCTGGACCGGCTCGGCGAGGCGGGCTTCGACCCGGTCTACGGCGCCCGGCCGCTGAAGCGGGCGATCCAGTCGGAGCTCGAGAACCCGCTGGCGCAGCGGCTGCTGCGCGGCGAGTACCTGCCGGGCGACACCATCGTCGTCACGGTCGCGGAGGGCGCGCTCGACTTCGAGCGGCAACGCGGGGCGGCCGCCTGAGTCGAGCGCTGCTATGATCCGGCGCCGCCCGGTCCTTGAAACCGGGCGGGCGCGCGGCCACGGTGGCGCGCACCGGATCGCTCCTTGAAGGGGACTGTCGGATGCCGTTCTACGAGTACGAGTGCCAGGCCTGCGGGAAACACCACGAGGCACTGCAGAAGATCAGCGATGCGCCGCTCAAGAAGTGCCCGCACTGTGGCAAGTCACGGCTGAAGAAACTCATCTCCGCGCCGGTCTTCCGCCTGAAGGGCGGCGGCTGGTACGAGACCGACTTCAAGTCGGACGGCGAGAAGAAGCGCAACCTCGCCGGCGACGAGAAGCCCGCGGTCGACGAGGCGACGGCGCCCGCGGTGAAGCCGCCGAAGGCGGACCCCCCGGCCGCCCCGAAGCCCGCTGCCGAGGCGACGCCGCGCGCCACCACCCGCCAGGGGGGTGCCAAGGCCGCTGCCCGGCCCGCCAAGGCCAAGGCGAAGCCCAAGGCGAAGGCGCCGGCCAAGCGCCGCTGACCGGCCCGGGCGGACCGGACCCTCCCCGGGCCGCCCGCCTTGCCACCCGGAACGACCCCCCCTAAGATCGCCGGTTCCCCGCGATCGGGGTTCGAGGCGTTCCATGCGTTCCCATTACTGCGGTCAGGTCAACGAGTCGCTCGCCGGACAGACGGTCACGGTGGCCGGCTGGGTCCATCGCCGGCGCGACCACGGCGGCGTCATCTTCATCGACCTGCGCGATCGCGACGGGCTGCTGCAGGTCGTCGTCGACCCGGACAACGCGGCCGTGTTCGCCGAGGCCGAGCGGGTCCGTAGCGAGTATGTGCTCGCGATCGAGGGCCTGGTGCGGCCGCGCCCCGCCGGCACCGCCAATGCGAACCTCGGCTCCGGCCAGGTGGAGATGCTGGCGCGCACGCTCACCGTGCTCAACCGGTCCGAGCCGCTGCCTTTCCAGCTGGACGAGGAGGTGCGCGAGGACGTGCGCCTCAAGTACCGCTACCTCGACCTGCGCCGCGACGTCATGCGCGACCGGCTGCTGCTGCGCCATCGCGCGACGCGCGCGATCCGCACCTATCTCGACGACAATCGCTTCGTCGACATCGAGACGCCGATGCTGACCAAGGCGACGCCGGAGGGCGCGCGCGACTACCTCGTGCCGTCGCGCACCCATCCCGGCAAGTTCTTCGCGCTGCCGCAGTCGCCGCAGATCTTCAAGCAGCTGCTGATGATCAGCGGCTTCGACCGCTACTACCAGATCGTGCGCTGCTTCCGCGACGAGGACCTGCGCGCCGACCGCCAGCCGGACTTCACGCAGGTCGACATCGAGACCTCGTTCCTCACCCAGGACCAGATCATGGTGCTGATGGAGGGACTGGTGCGTGCGCTGTTCAAGGACGTGCTCGGCGTCGAGCTGCCCGTGTTCCCGCGCATGAGCTACGCCGAGGCGATGCGCCGCTACGCCTCCGACAAGCCGGACCTGCGCATCGCGCTCGAACTCGTCGACGTCGCCGACCTCGTCGCCGACTGCGAGTTCAAGGTGTTCGCGGGTCCCGCGAAGGACCCGGAGGGCCGCGTCGCGGCCCTGCGCGTGCCGGGCGGCGCCGCGCTGCCGCGCAGCCAGATCGACGACTACACGGCCTATGTCGCCCGCTACGGCGCGAAGGGCCTCGCGTACGTGAAGGTCAACGACCTCGCCAAGGGTCGCGACGGGCTGCAGTCGCCGATCCTCAAGTTCCTGTCGGACGCCGCGGTCGCCGGCATCCTCGAGCGCACCGGTGCCGCCAGCGGGGACCTCATCTTCTTCGGTGCGGACCGCGCCCGGGTCGTCAACGACGCGATCGGCGCGCTGCGCCTCAAGGTCGGTGCCGACCTCAACCTCGTCGCGGCCGGCTGGCGGCCGCTGTGGGTGGTCGACTTCCCGATGTTCGAGCGCGACGACGACGCCGGCCGCTGGGTCGCGATGCACCACCCGTTCACCTCGCCGCTCAACGAGGACCCGCTGGCGCTTGCCGCGAATCCCGGTGCCGCGATCGCCAAGGCCTACGACTGCGTGCTGAACGGCTCGGAGATCGGCGGCGGCTCGGTGCGCATCTACCGCGAGGAGCTGCAGTCGACGGTGTTCGGCCTGCTCGGCATCCAGCCCGAGGAGGCGCAGACGAAGTTCGGCTTCCTGCTCGAGGCGCTGAAGTTCGGCGCGCCGCCGCACGGCGGCATCGCGTTCGGCCTCGACCGGCTGATCATGCTGATGTCCGGTGCCGACAGCATCCGCGAGGTCATCGCGTTCCCGAAGACGCAGACCGCGTTCTGCCCGCTGACCGAGGCGCCGACCGCCGTCAGCGAGCAGCAGCTGAAGGACCTGCACATCCGGCTGCGCCCGGCCAGTGCCTGACGTCGACCAGGTCGTGGTCGTGCACGGTCTGTGGATGACCGGTGCCGAGGCGACCCTGTTCCGACACAGGCTCGCGGCGCACGGCTACGCCGTGCGCCAGTATCACTACCACTCGGGTTCCGCGACTGCCGCGACCGTGCTCGCGGGTCTTCGCGACGAGATACTCAGCCTCGGCGCCCTCGTGCACCTCGTCGGCCACAGCCTCGGCGGCCTCGTGATCGCGCGGCTGCTCGAGGCCTACCCGACGCTGCCGGTGGCGCGCGTCGTGCTGCTCGGCTCGCCGGTCAACGGCAGTCGCGCCGCCGCGGGCCTCGTGCGCCTGGCCGGATCCGACTGGATGTTCGGCCCGATGGCGAGCAACGAGCTGCTGGATGGCAGGCCGCGGGTCTGGCGCCACGCGGCCGAGGTCGGCGTCATCGCCGGCACCCAGTCGCTCGGCCTCGGGCGTCTCGTCTGTGGCCTCGACGGCCCGAACGACGGCACCGTCGCCGTCGCCGAGACACGCCTCGAGGGCGCGACCGACCACCTCGAGCTGCCCGTCTCGCACGTCGGCTTCATGCTCTCGCAGGGCGTCGTCGAGGCGACCGCGCACTTCCTCGCCCGCGGTTCGTTCAGCGGCTGAGGCCCTTCAGCCGGTAGAGCGCATCGAGCGCCTCGCGCGGCGTCAGTGCGTCGGGGTCGAGTGCCGCGAGCTCGGCGAGCACCGGTGCCGCGTCCGGCCCCGCCGCGGGCGCGACCGGCGGCGCGCTGAACACGAGTTCGGCCTGCGGCCCGGGCGGCTCGGCGCCGCCGCGCCGCTCGAGGGTGGTCAGGTACGAGCGCGCCGCGGCGATCACCTCGCGCGGCACGCCAGCGAGGCGCGCAACCTGCAGGCCATAGCTCTTGCTCGCGGGGCCCGGTCGCACGGCATGCAGGAAGACGAGCGAGTCGTGGTGCTCGGTCGCGTCGAGGTGCGCGTTGGCGACGGAGCCGGTGTCGTCGGCAAGCGCGGTCAGCTCGAAGTAGTGCGTCGCGAACAACGTGAACGAGCGCGCCCGGCGGGCCATGTGCTCGGCCGCCGCCCAGGCGAGCGACAGCCCGTCGAACGTGCTCGTGCCACGCCCGATCTCGTCCATCAGCACGAGGCTGGACTCGGTCGCGTTGTTGAGGATGTTGGCCGTCTCGGTCATCTCGACCATGAACGTGGAGCGGCCGCCGGCGAGGTCGTCGGCGGCGCCGATGCGCGTATAGATGCGATCGACCGGGCCGAGCCGGGCCCGTTCCGCCGGCACGAAGCTGCCGATCCGGGCGAGGATCACGATCAATGCCGTCTGTCGCATGTACGTCGACTTGCCGCCCATGTTCGGGCCGGTGATCACGAGCATCCGCCGGCGGCCGTCGAGCTCGAGGTCGTTCGGCACGAACGGCCCCTGCAGCAGGCTCTCGACCACGGGATGACGACCGGCCGTGATCGACAGGCGCGCCTCGTCGACGAATTCCGGTTCCGTCCAGCCGAGCTCGCGCGCGCGGCCGGCGAGGCTGCCGACGACGTCGACGAGGGCGAGGGCGCGCGCCGTCGCCTGCAGCGCCGGCAGGTCCGCGAGCAGGCGATCCAGCAGTCCCTCGTACAGTTCCTTCTCGCGCGCGAGGCTGCGCTCGCGCGCACCGAGCACCTTGTCCTCGAACTGCTTGAGTTCCGGCGTCAGGAACCGTTCGGCGTTCTTCACGGTCTGGCGGCGCACGTAGTCCGCCGGCACGTTCTCCGCGTCGCGCCGGTTGAGTTCGATGTAGAACCCGGAGACGCGGTTATAGGCGAGCTTGAGGCTCGCGAGCCCGGTGCGCTCGCGCTCGCGCGCCTCGAGCTCGAGCAGGTAGCTGTCGGTGTCGGAGGCGATGCGGC
This sequence comes from uncultured Pseudomonadota bacterium, assembly GCA_903884235.1. GTDB lineage: Bacteria > Pseudomonadota > Gammaproteobacteria > Steroidobacterales > Steroidobacteraceae > CAIKZZ01. The sequence continues at coordinate 38,590 of CAISEB010000026.1, read as the reverse complement.
GCAGCTCGTCGAGTTCGGCGTCGTAGCCGATCGCGACGACACCGCCGTCGCGCAGCAGGTGCGGCGGGCTCTCGACGACCGCGCGCGCCAGCAGTCCGGCGAGCGCGGGGTGCCCGGCGAGCGCCGCGGCGGTGCCGGCGAGGAGCGGCGAGTCATGGGCCGCCACGAGCGTGCCGACCGCGGGCAGCGCCGCGAGCGAGGCGCGCAGCTGCGCGAGGTCGCGCGGCCGGGCGCTCCTGAGTGCCACGCGCGCGAGGATCCGCTCCAGGTCGCCGATCCCGGCGAGCAGCGCGCCGAGCTCGGCCGAGCGGCCGCTCTCGAGGAAGGCGCGCACTGCATGTAGGCGCAGGCGCACGGGCACGGGGTCGCGCAACGGCCGGCCGAGCCAGCGGCGCAGCTCGCGCCCGCCCATCGCCGTGGCGGTGCGGTCGAGCACGCCGACGAGGGTGGCCTCGTCGCGGCCCGCGAGGCTGCGCTCGAGTTCGAGGTTGCGGCGCGTCGCCGCATCGAGCAGCACCGCCTCGTCGCGCTCCTCGGTCGCGAGCCCCGCGAGGTGCGGCAGCGCGGCGCGCTGCGTCTCCTGCACGTACTGCAGCAGGGCGCCGGCCGCGGTGACCGCGATCGGCAGGTGGTCGCAGCCGTAGCCGGCCAGGTCGCGCACGCCGAACTGGTGCGTCAGCAGCCGCGTCGCGACGCCGAGCTCGAAGTGCCAGGGCGCGCGGTGCTGCGCGCCTGGCAGCTCGGCCGCGCGGCTGCCCTCCGCCGCGAGCAGCTCGGCGGGCGCGAGGCGGGCGAGCTCGGACTCGAGTGCGGCGAGGCCGCTGAGTTCCATGACCGTGAAGCGGCCGCTGGCAAGTTCCAGCCAGGCGAGACCGAACCGCTCCCCGGACTCGGCCACCGCCGCGAGCAGGGTCGCGCGCCGTTCCTCGAGCAGGCCGTCATCGGTGACGGTGCCGGGGGTGACGATGCGCACGATGCGCCGCTCGACGGGCCCCTTGCGGGCACCCGGCTCGCCGATCTGCTCGCAGATCGCGACCGACTCACCGAGGCGCACGAGGCGCGCGAGGTAGGTGTCGAGGGTCGAGACCGGTACGCCCGCCATCGGGATCGGGGCGCCCGCGGACTGGCCGCGGCTCGTCAGCGTGATGTCGAGCAGCTTCGCCGCGCGGCGGGCGTCGTCGTAGAACAGCTCGTAGAAGTCCCCCATGCGGTAGAACAGCAGCACGGTGGGGCACTCGGCCTTGAGGGCCAGGTACTGGGCCATCATCGGCGTGTGCGTCGGGGTCTGGGGCAGGTCGCTCATGCGGCGGCGGCGGCTTCGTGGAATACTGACGGCGCATTATCCACGAGCCCGCGCCCCGCGCGGCCCCGGAGCCGCATGCCCGACTCCCCCGCCATCCCGACGCCCGTGCCCGACGGGGTCGCCCGGCCGTCCGGCCGGCACCCGTGGCTGCGGCTGCTGCGGGTGCACCACTGGACCAAGAACGCACTGCTCGGCGTGCCGTTCCTGACCGCGCAGGCCTGGGCGAGGCCGGGGGCGCTCCTGGCGCTCGGGCTCGGCTTCCTGTCGCTGTCGCTGGTGGCGTCGGCGACCTACGTGCTCAACGACCTCGCCGACCTCGAGCACGACCGCGAGCACCACGCCAAGCGGCACCGGCCGCTCGCCTCGGGGGTGATCGGCACGACCGCGGCGCTCCTCGTGACGGGCCTGCTGGTGGTGGCGGGCCTCGCGATCGCGACCCTCGTCGGCGCGGAGTTCCTCGCGACCGTGCTCGTGTACGGCGCGCTGACGACGCTGTACACGCGGCGGTTGAAACGCAATGCGATCGTCGATGTGGTCGCCCTCGCCGGGCTGTGGACGCTCAGGCTCGTCGCCGGCGCCGCCGCGATCCGCGTCGAGCTGTCGGCCTGGCTGCTCAGCTTCGGTGCGTTCCTGTTCCTCAGCCTGTCGCTCGCCAAGCGCGTCGCGGAGCTCGAGGCCTTCGGCGGCGACCACGAGCGCCTGCTGCCGGGACGCGGCTACGCGCGGCGCGACCTGCCGGCGCTGCTCGCCTTCGGGATCTCGACCGGTGTCGTCTCGGTGCTCGTGCTGGCGCTGTTCGTCGACTCGACGCCGGCGCAGCTCAAGTACCCGCACCACGAACGTCTCTGGCTGGCCTGTCCTGCGCTGTGGTTCTGGCTGGCACGGATCTGGCTCGAGACCTCGCGCGGGCGCATGCACCACGACCCGCTCGTCTACAGCCTGCGCGATCGCGCGAGCTGGGCGGCATTCGCGGCGATCGCGCTGGTCTGGGGCGCGGCGCTCGCGCCGTTCGGGCCGTGAGCGAGGCGCACGACGGCAGGCGCTGGGTGCTCGCCGCCCTCGCGTTCGGCATCCTGCTCGTGTCGTTCTACGACGCGGTGCTCGCGCCGGTGCGCTATCCCTACGCGGCCGACAGCGCCTCGTACGTCGAGATGGCCGACACGCTGTACCACGGGGGCAGGCCGCGCGTGACGCCGTGGGATCTCGAGTTCCCGGACCAGGACCGGATCCCGCAACGCCTGTTCCCGCCCGGCTTCCCGCTGCTCATCGCGGCGTTCGTGCCGCTCACCGGCGATGCGACGACCGCGTCGCTCTGGCCCGGCCGCCTGGCCGCGGCGCTGGTGCCGTTGCTGCTGCTGCTCGCGTTTCGTGGCGCGCTCCGGGACCGAAGCCTCGCGTTGCTCGGCGCGTTCGCGCTGGCGACGCCCGGCGTGATCGGCTGGCAATACCTCGCGTATTCCGATGTCACCGCGCTCGCGGTCGCGATGCTCGCGCTCGGCGTGCTCGCGCGCGGCCTCGGACTCCTCGGCGCGCCCGCGCGCCTGCGCCCGGGCTGGCTCGCCCTCGCCGGGTGCCTGGCCGGCGCCTGCTACGGCATCCGCAACGCGGGCCTCGCGGTGCTCGCCGCGGGGCTGCTCGCGCTGGCGCATGATGCATGGCGCCAGCGCCGCGGCGTCGCCGCCCTGGTGCCCTGGCTCGCCGGCGCAGCCGGGCCGGTCGTGGCGCTGTGGTCCTACAACGTGGCGACCTTCGGGCAGCTGCAGCCGTACACGATGCCGGTTTCGCAGCGCGGTTGGCTCGAGAACGTCGGCGACTATGCGCTCGCCGCGATCACCGACCTCGGCGTGCCCTGGCAGCTCACCGAGCAACTGCCGGCCGCGATCGCGATCGCCGCCATCGCGCTGCTCGCGCTCGGGCTCGCCGCGGCCTGGTGGCGATTGCGCGACGACGCGCGCGGCCAGGGACTCCTGACGCTCGTCGCCGGCTACGGGTTCGGCGGAGCGCTGCTGCTGGTGCTGTCCCGCAGCCGCTACGAGTGGGGCAACCAGATCGACGTGCGCAACACGCTGCAGTACACCTGGGCGCTCGCCTTCGGCGTCGCGATCGCGATGTCGGCGCTCGCGGGGCCGCGCCTGCGGCGCGCCGGCCTGGCCGGCGCCGCGATGCTGGTGCTGTTCCTGGTCGTGACGACCCTCCACGACGTCACCGGCGTGCGCGCCGCCGGCCCCGAGTTCTGGCAGCAGCTGAACCAGGATCCCGCGGTGCTCGCCGCGCCCGCCGCGGAGCCGGCGACGACGTTGCTCGCCTCGAACGATGCCGTCCTGTTCCGGATCGGGTCGCGCCGGCCGGTGCGCGAACTCGAGATCAGCGGCACGGACCGCGACTTCGCCGGGGCGCTCGCGCTGCTCGCCCGCACCGCGGCGCCGCGCGCCGCGGTCCTCTACCTGGTCTGCGACAGCTACACGCAGGGCTTTACGGCCTGCGGCGGCGCCGCGGTGCCGGGGATGGCGGCGCCGCCCTGCACCCCGGTGCGGCGGATCCCGCCGCGCGTCTGGACCTGCCGGGCACCACGCCACCCCTGAGGTGCCTCGGGGCGCTTTTTTTTCGGGCGGGTCCGGGGTACTCTGTACTGTATGGATACACAGTCCTCCGCCACATCCCCTGTTCCACCGGCCGGCCCCGCGCCGGCAAGCCCGGGTGTCGCAGACCTCGCCGTCCTGCTGCTGCGCGGCGATGGGGCGGCGGGCCTCGGCGGCCTGGCCGGACTCGAGTCGGCGTTCGCCCGGGCGGGGCTTGGCGAGCGGTTTGCGTCCTGGGTCGCCGTCGGCCCGAACGCGCCGGTCACGCCGGCGGAGCTCGATCGCGCGCTCGGGCCCTCGCTCGAGGCCATGGCGCGGGCCGGTCGCACGGACCGCGCGCGCCTCGCTTCGAGCCTTGCCGAGCTGTTGCCGCGGGTGATCGACGGCCTGACGCCCGCCGGCCGGATCCCGACCGGCCGGCTCGCCACGCTGTGGGGGCTCGGCCGGCTGCTGCTCGGCGGGCGCCGACGGGGTGCGGCGTGACGGTCCCCGGTGACCTCGAGCTCATCGCTCTGGCGCAGCGCCTCGGCGCGCGCCTGGCCGCATCGGGTCGGCGCATCGCGACCGCGGAGTCGTGCACCGGCGGCTGGATCGCCAAGGCGCTGACCGACGTGCCGGGCAGCTCAGCCTGGTTCGGCACGGGCCTCGTCTGCTATTCGAACGAGTCGAAGAGGATGCTGCTCGGCGTCGCGGCCAGCGACCTTGCCGAACACGGCGCGGTCAGCGAGGTGGTCGTGCGCGCGATGGCGCGCGGCGCGCTCGAGCGTGCGCCCGCGGACGTCACGGTCGCGGTCTCCGGGATCGCCGGTCCCGATGGCGGCACCGCGGCGAAGCCGGTCGGCACCGTCTGGATCGGCTGGGCGTGGCGCAGCGCGACCGGCGTGCAGGTCGCGTCCCGCGTGCACCGCTTCGCCGGCGATCGCGACGCGGTGCGCCGCCAGGCGGTGGGCGCGGCGCTCGAGGGGGCGCTCGCCACGTGAGGGCCGCAACGCACCGGGTCTACTACGCGCTCTGGCCCGACGCCGAGGCGCGCGCGAGTATTGCCGCCGCCGCCGCGCCGCTCGTCGCGGCGGTAGGCGGTCGGGCCGTGCTCGCCGAGCACCTCCACCTCACGCTCGCCTTCATCGGCGCGGTCGCGCCCGCCGTCGTCGGCGCGCTCGCGCGACTCGGCACCGCCATCGCCTGGCCCGTCGCGACACTGCGCTTCGGCCGCGTCGAGTGGTGGCGGTCCTCCGGTGCGCTCGTGCTGCTCGCCGACGATCCGCCGGCGGCGCTCGGCGACGCTCGTGACGAGTTGCTGGCACGCCTCGCCGCCCATGGCATCGCCGCCGACACCCGGCCGTTCCGCGCGCACGTGACCATCGCGCGCAATGTCGCCAGCCCGCCGCCGGCGCACGCCGTCGCGCTCGAGTGGACGGCGCGCCAGGTCGCGCTCGTCGAGTCCCAACCGGCGCCGGGCAGCTCCTCGTACCGACCGCTCGCGCTCTGGGAAGCGCACGGCGCCGGCGCTGGATTTCACGTGATTTGAAGCAGATTCGCCGCTGTCCTCGGCGGCCCGTATGAGATAATTTGGTCCAACTTTCAGAAGGAATCCCCGCGATGGACGAGAACCGCAAGAAGGCGCTCAGCGCTGCGCTCAGCCAGATCGAGAAGCAGTTCGGCAAGGGCTCGGTGATGCGCCTTGGCGATGCCTCGGCCGCGATGGACTTCGACGTCATCCCGACCGGTTCGCTCGGGCTCGACATCGCGCTCGGCGTCGGCGGCCTGCCGCGTGGCCGCATCGTCGAGATCTACGGCCCGGAGTCCTCGGGCAAGACGACGCTGACCCTCGAGGTCATCGCGCAGTGCCAGAAGCTGGGCGGCACCGCGGCGTTCGTCGACGCCGAGCACGCCCTCGACCCCACCTATGCCGAGAAGCTCGGCGTCAACGTCGAGGACCTGCTCGTCTCGCAGCCCGACACCGGCGAGCAGGCGCTCGAGATCACCGACATGCTGGTGCGCTCCGGCGCGGTCGACATTGTCGTCGTCGACTCGGTGGCGGCGCTGACGCCGAAGGCAGAGATCGAGGGCGAGATGGGCGAGCTGCAGGTCGGCCTGCATGCGCGCCTGATGTCGCAGGCGCTGCGCAAGCTCACCGGCAACATCAAGCGCTCCAACACGATCGTCATCTTCATCAACCAGATCCGCATGAAGATCGGCGTGATGTTCGGCAGCCCCGAGACGACGACGGGTGGCAACGCGCTCAAGTTCTACGCCTCGGTGCGCCTCGACATCCGCCGCATCGGCGCGCTGAAGAACGGCGAGGAAGTGATCGGCAACGCGACCCGCGTCAAGGTCGTCAAGAACAAGGTCGCCCCGCCGTTCCGCGAAGCGGAGTTCGAGATCCTCTACGGCGTCGGCATTTCGCGCGAGGGCGAGCTGATCGACCTCGCCGTGTCGCAGAACCTGATCGAGAAGTCGGGTTCCTGGTATGCCTACAAGGGCGAGCGCATCGGCCAGGGCAAGGACAATGCCCGCACCTTCCTGCAGCAGCACCCGGAGATCGCGACCGACCTCGACCAGCAGGTCCGCTCGCGCCTGCTCGCGCCGCGTCGCGGCCAGACCGGCGCGCCGCTGACGCCGGCCGAGAGCGAAGGCTAGGGCGGTCGTGCCGTCGGCCCGCGGGCCCGGCGGCGGGGGGCGGTTCGGGCGCCGTCGCGGCGCCCGGCCGCCCGATCGTCCGGACAGCCCGGAGGCCGCGCGCGGCAAGGCGATCGGCCTGCTCGCGCGGCGTGACTACCCGGCGCGGCTGCTCAAGAGCCGGCTGGCCGAGGCCGGCTACGCGCCGGATGCGGCGGACGCCGCCGTCACGACCCTCGAGGACGAGCGGCTCGTCAATGACCAGCGCTACGTCGATTCCGCCGTGGCAGGGCGGATTTCCCGGGGACAGGGGCCGATCCGGATTGCGCTCGAACTGCGCCGCCAGGGGGTCGCGCCCGACCTCGTGACGGTGGCGGTGGATGCCAGGTCGCCGGAATGGCTCGCGCGGGCGGCCGCCCTGCGGCGGCGGCGCTTTGGCGACACGCCCCCGGCGGATGCGCGCGAACGGGCCCGCCAGGTGCGCTTCCTGCTGCAGCGTGGATTCGCGGGCGACCACGTCCGCCACGCGCTCGGCGCCGGGTTCGACCCGGACCTCGGGCTCGAACTCGAGGCGGATGCCCTCGACGGCGGGATGGACGACGAGGCCGAATAGCGTCCCCGAACGGCGCCCGCCCCGCTAGAATCGCGAGTCCTTCAGCCGCCCTGCCGGCCCCCAACGGGCCTTGCGTCCTATGAATGACCCCACCCGCCGGACCCTCGGCAGCACCGAGCTGCGCCGCCTGTTCCTCGACTACTTCCAGCGCCAGGGGCACACCGCGGTGGCCTCCAGTTCGCTCGTGCCGGGCAACGACCCGACGCTGCTGTTCACGAACGCCGGCATGGTCCAGTTCAAGGACCTGTTCCTCGGCAAGGAACAGCGCGCCTACTCGCGTGCCGCGAGTTCGCAGCGCTGCGTGCGCGCCGGCGGCAAGCACAACGACCTCGAGAACGTCGGCTACACCGCCCGCCACCACACGTTCTTCGAGATGCTGGGGAACTTCAGCTTCGGCGACTACTTCAAGCGCGATGCGATCCGCTACGCGTGGGAGTTCATCACCGGCGAGCTCGGCATCCCGAAGGACCGCCTCTGGGTCACCGTCTTCGAGACCGACGACGAGGCCTTCGAGCTGTGGCGCGACATCGCCGGCGTTCCGGTCGAGCGCATCACGCGGATGGGCGCCAAGTCGAACTTCTGGGCGATGGGCGACACGGGTCCCTGCGGCCCCTGCACGGAGATCTTCTACGACCACGGCGCGGAGATCCCGGGCGGCCCGCCGGGCTCTCCCGACGAGGATGGCGATCGCTACGTCGAGATCTGGAACCTCGTGTTCATGCAGTACGAGCGCTCCCAGGACGGCACGCTGACGCCGTTGCCGAAGCCGAGCGTGGACACGGGCATGGGACTCGAGCGCATCTCGGCCGTGATGCAGGGCGTGCACTCGAACTACGAGATCGACCTGTTCCAGAGCCTGATCCGAGCGGCGGCCAGCGCCACCGGTGCGAAGGACCTGGGCTCGCCGAGCCTGAGGGTCATCGCCGATCACATCCGCGCCTGCAGCTTCCTGATCGTCGATGGCGTCCTGCCCTCGAACGAGGGCCGCGGCTACGTGCTCAGGCGCATCATCCGTCGCGCGATCCGCCACGGCTACCAGCTCGGCCAGACGGGCCCCTTCTTCCACACGCTCGTCGGCGCGCTGGTCGCCGAAATGGGTGCCGCGTACCCCGAGCTCGAGAAGGGCGCGGACCACGTCGGCCGCGTACTCCGCCAGGAGGAGGAGCGCTTCGCCGAGACGATCGCCTCCGGCATGACGATGCTCGAGGCCGCGATCGCTGCGCTGCCGGCCGGTGCCGCGCGCACGATCCCCGGCGAGGTCGTCTTCAAGCTCTACGACACCTACGGCTTCCCGGTCGACCTGACCGCGGACATCGCCCGCGAGCGCGGCGTCGGCGTCGACGACGCCGGGTTCGAGGTGGCGATGCAGGCGCAGCGCGAACGCGGCCGGGCCGCCAGCCGCTTCGGCGTCGACCTGCGCGACGCGGTGCAGCTCGAGCACCGCACCGCGTTCCGTGGCTACGATGCGCTCGTCGCGACGGGCCGGGTGGTGGCGATCGTGGCCGAGGACGGCACGCTCGTGCCATCCCTCGCCGAGGGTGCGCACGGCCGGGTCGTGCTGGACGAGACGCCGTTCTACGCCGAGAGCGGCGGTCAGGTCGGCGATGCCGGCGAACTCCTCGCCGCGGGCGTCGCGTTCGAGGTCGAGGACACCCAAAAGATGCGGGACGCCCACGCCCACCTCGGGCGCGTGGCCCGGGGCGCGATCCGCGTCGGCGACGCCCTCGAGGCGCGCGTCGCCGGCGCGCAGCGTGCTGCCACGGCCCGCAACCACTCGGCGACGCACCTGCTGCACGAGGCACTGCGCCGGGTGCTCGGCACCCACGTGCAGCAGAAGGGGTCGCTGGTCGAGGCGGGGCGACTGCGCTTCGACTTCTCGCACTTCCAGCCCGTGACGCCGGCCGAGCTCGCGCGCATCGAGGCGATCGTCAACGCCGAGATCCTCGCCAATCGCGAGGCGTGCACCCGCGTGATGGCCTACGACGACGCACTCGCCTCGGGTGCCGTCGCGCTGTTCGGCGAGAAGTACGGCGACACCGTGCGGGTGCTCAACTTCGGGGAGTTCTCGACCGAACTCTGCGGCGGCACGCATGTCGGCCGCACCGGCGACATCGGCCTGATGAAGATCCTCAGCGAGGGAGGCATCGCCGCCGGCGTGCGACGCATCGAGGCGGTCACCGGGGCGGTCGCGCTCGACTACCTGAATGCCGGCGAAGCGCTGCTGCGCGAGGTCGGTGCGCTGGTGCGCGGTGGGCGCGACGAGGTCGTCGACCGCGTGACGGCGCTCGGCGACCGCGCGCGACGCCTCGAGCGCGAGATCGAGGCCCTGAAGGCGCGGCTCGCGAGCAGCGCGGGCGCGGACCTTGCGGCCGGTGCCGTCGCGATCGGCGCGGTGAAGGTCATCGCGGCCCGCATGGACGGGCTCGACGGCAAGGCCCTGCGGGCGGCCGTCGACCAGCTGAAGGAGAAGCTCGGCAGCGCCGTCATCGTCCTCGGCGGCACGGACGCGGATGGCAAGGTGACGCTCGTGGCGGGCGTCACGGCGGACCTGACGGACAGGTTGAAGGCGGGTGACGTCGTCGCCGCGGCCGCCGCCCGCATGGGCGGCAAGGGGGGCGGTCGACCCGACTTCGCTCAGGCTGGCGCCGCGGATGCGGCAGGCCTCCCGGATGCGCTCGCGCTCGTCCCGGACTATGTGCGGGGCAAGCTCGGTGAATGAGGCCTGGCGCACTGAGCGATAAGAGTAATTCGCGTTGGGACAAACACTTAGCGGCGAAGTTAACGAAAATGTCATGGTCACCGACGCGCGGTGGACTTAGAGTTTGAATGTTGTTGAACTCAGGGACCGAGGACGGTAAGGAGCGAGTGCCATGTTGATCCTGACGCGTCGCGTCGGAGAAACCGTGATGATCGGCGAGGACGTCACCGTCACGGTACTTGGAGTGAAGGGCAACCAGGTCCGGATCGGCGTCAGCGCGCCGCGGGACGTGGCGGTCCACCGGGAGGAGATCTTCGAGCGCATCAAGCGCGAGGAGGCCGGCGAGGTCGAACCGGACCCGGCGTCCGAAGCCGAAATCATGAATGTCTACGGCCGGGGCTGAAGCCCCGGCGCGAGATCGCTTTGACCGGCCTTCATGCCAGCCAGTATCATCGCGGCCTCCCGCGAGCGCGGGATCGGAGAGATGGCCGAGTGGTCGAAGGCGCACCCCTGCTAAGGGTGTAAGGGAGTAATCCCTTCGAGGGTTCGAATCCCTCTCTCTCCGCCAATTTTATCTTATAAATCATAGTGTTATCGATTCCCCTCGAGCGCTACTGCCAAATTCAGGGGCGAACTCTGGGTAGATCAAGAATCCCACGCACGGAATTGTGGAAATTGTCCCCGCGTTGCGAAGGGCCTGGCGACTGCTGAACTTCATCCATGGTTACAGCGCGTTCCTATTACCGCCTTGCTTCCATAGCGAATTGATCGCTGACGCATAGCGAGCCTCGTCTTTGGGAACGAGTGCCTGATCATCGTGAGTTCCTGCAACCTGCAGTACGGTCGCAACACCGGCGTAACTGGCGACGACCGCATCTTGCATGTGCGGCCATGACAGGCGATCAGCCGTCGAGATCACGAAAAGGGCGGGACAGCGACTGCGGTGGCTCCACAATCGCGGACGAAATTCGGCTGGAATGCTTGACTCGATCACGTCTCCAATCGCTCTTGGCACCCACGGCCTGATGCGTCAATGCACTGTGGCTGGTACATCAATCAAATTCTTTGCTACCAGCGCAGAAACTGGGCGATGGGCCGCGAGATACATTGCCGCGGTCCCGCCGATGCTCTTGCCGTACACCCAAATTGGCACGCCCGCGAAGCGGGCAGCCAAGAAATCGTAAGCGGCGACCACGCTGCCGACATAGGCAGCGACGGTTACGGGACCTGAACTTCCGCCGAATCCCGGAGGGTTCAGCGTCCATGTAATAGCACGAACGCCCTTTAGGCGGTTCGATGGATCTTGAGTTGCAAGTTCCGCGCGGCCCCGCCGGCCGAGCAATCGCAAGATGAGCAGTTCAGGCGGATCTACATGTGTCGATTCTCCGTCGGGGCTCCGTTCATGCCACAGCTGCACCGCTCCATGTCGATATGGGACCTGAACTTCCTGCTTCTCGCATCGGAGGCGTCGCGAACTGGGGGCCAGTAGCACCCTCGACCATAGACGCTGTCGCCATGCGCCGGAAGTTTCTGAGCTGCCCATGGGTCTACTGACCTTTATTGTTGGGCGAGCGCGGCAATCGCCCGCTCAAGATTCGCGCGAGCCGGCGCCTCATACCGATCGAGAAAGAGCGCAAATCGATATATTTTTTGTTGCGCTTGGAAATGCCTCAAAATCTGACCGCGAGTGTGCGCATAGAGCCACGATGGAACCCACCAGTACTCGCGCCTGACATTGCGTTCGAATTCGTCGTAGATTTCTGGCGGTTGCCCGAGGATTGACAGGTCGATGTCGACGATGAGGGCGGCATCGCCCGTTAAATGGTGGTCCCCTGGCTTGGTCGCCAGAATGACGTTGGAAATTCGGGCGACAACATCCGGCGGGGCGCCACGCCTGGCCAGCAGACGTGCTGCCCACGCCGCGCTAAGGGCTTCGTTATCCCTGCGCCACGTTCGATATACCGCATCATGAAACCATAGCGCGAGTTCTACCTCTGCAGGGTGCTCTGCCAAATGCCGCGCGGCGTCGAGTTCACGGAGGCAAGCAGAAAGGTGTTTGAGGGTGTGATACCGACGATCTCGCCTGGCCCACGCGCGGAGGAGTTTGTTGTGGTCGACCGTGATGCCGGAGACGCCCAAGGCAGCGCATATCTCTGTCCATCGATGAGGGGAGAGTAGGTCCACCGTTCCTTTGGTCACTCCCAACTCCATCGCTCCGGGGCCCACGCGCCACGATGTCCGGCAAGGACAGGATCCAGGAACGTCGCAACCGTCGTCGTGAGTTGTTCGAGCGTTGGCCACGGCAGTTCATTGTCTTGCGCCATCCGAAGATAGGGCATTGACCAGGTCGCTGGCGGATTCGGCAGAGTCTTCGGCAGCGCATGAGTGGCGCGGTGTGCGAATGTCTGCTCCAGCGCCTGCAAGAGTCGCTCCGCCCGCAGCGGCTGAGTGGTGGCGAGCAGCGCGATATCGGGCAGGTCCTTGACTCGCGTGTTGGGGCGTGCGCGAGGCATGGTGTAGGCGTGCAGTTTCTCCGCGATGTGAGTCTCGACTGGATAGAGCCGAAGAACAGGCGGCGCAACGCCCGCAAAATCGAGCATGTCATCGGCCGTGACGCTGTCGGCTTCTCCGAAGATCGGGTCACCGAAGGCAACGTCGACGCCGAATCGCTGTCCGTAGAGTTTTCCGGCGAGCCGGCATTCGGCGCGAAACCGCTGACCCTCGTACTGCATGCCGTCGTTCTGGATGGTCGGATGCTCCGCATCGTGGCCCAGTTCGAAGGCCATGAAGTCGCCGAGATCCATACGGCCCGCTTCCTGAAGGTGGGCGAGGACCGCTTCCGACGGGCCGACCAGCCGTAGGTCGACGTCTTTGGTGGTGCGGGCGCGTGCCAGCCGCAGTTCCAGCACAAGCCCACCCTTGAGCATCACCGCGTCTCCGAACACAGCAGATACTCGCGCCAGAAATCTGTCGAAGACGAGCAACTGCCGGCGGCGTGCGAAGTCGAGACCGTTCGCCGATGCGGCCTTCAGACGCTGCTCCAGCGCTTGCTTGAAGGCGAGCGGCGAGGCGTAGGAACGCACCGTCATCGCCCGATGCCCCCGTGGAGTTTGAGGGTCTTCTCGATATCCTTAAGGTCGGACTTGGCCACGAGCCCGCGGGTGAGCGCCTGCCGCGCGGCCTGGCGAAGCAGATCGGGCGCGATGCCGGCTTCGGTACAGTCATTGAGTGTGCGGAGCGCGGCCGTTATCGGCACGGCGCCGGCCCAGGCGCGCTGTCGGGCTGGGACGTCCGCGAAATGGAGGGACAGACCCTTGGGCACGCGAAGCCGTCGCGCTTGCCAGCTCGTCGGCAGGGTCAGGTGGATTTGGGCGGGCAGGACATCCGAAAGGGCGTGTAGCGACAGCGCCGTCTGGTGCGAGAAGACGGCGGCGGCATCGGCCCAAAGCCATGCGGTGACCAGTTCCTCATGCTCCCCGGGTGGGAAGTGAGTCAGGCGATAGATTCCGCGGCGAACGCGTGCGAGGCGACCCGCCTTCTGGTGGTGTGCCAGCAGCGGGGCCGAATAGCCGGCTGCCGCAGCCTGGCGCGTCGTGAAGAACCCCTCCTGGGAAGCCGCTGTGTCGTAAAGGGCCTGCCAGGCGGGTTCAGCTACGCGGGTTGATGTCATGCACGAAAGTTAAATAGTATTTAATCTTTGTGCAAGCGCTGAATCTGTGCTGTCCGCATGGATTCACGGCGGTCGCCGCTGAAGCTATTGCCAAATCTACTGCCAAATCGGGGGATTCGAGGGGGCTGCAGGGGACAAAAATATGTTTACAGTCAGTAAGTTACTGATTTCGTTGACGCCTCCGCCAAGTTCGAATCCCTCTCTCTCCGCCATATTTTGCGTAACTGACTGATCCGTCACAGTATTAGACGAATCAGTTACTTAGCCTTCTACCCTCTGGTACACCGCGCCGGTACACCAACCCCGGCGCCCCGGAGGTTGCTGGTGCAACACACCCATCTGCAGAAGCGCAACGGCGTCTACTACTACCGCCAGAAGGTGCCGGCGGACCTCCTTGATCATTACGCCAGACGACAGGGTCCCCAGTACGGCTCTGCGGCGGTCGACGAGTTCGCCGATGCGGTTCACCCTGGCCGGAGTGGTCGCACGCGAGAATTCGTCTGATTGGCCCTGGCCGCCGCGTGGCTAGCCCGAGGAACGTCGGACGCACGGCCGGCGACAGTCGAGCGCGGGAGCGCCGGCCTGTGCGCGCGACTCGCACGGAACGCGATGCCTCAGCGCTCGGAAGCGGTGGGATTTCCAGCCCCGCCGTAAGAAAAGCCGGAAAAACTAATAATCATACGGCTATCTTTACTAATACTAGTGATACGTAATATACTAGCAATCGCAAGACATTCTAAACTAACACCGATCCCGCCATGCCCGCCCCGCGCGAGAAGACCGCAGCGTCCCTCGAGATCCTCCGCGCCCTGCAGGCCGGCGGCCGGCGGGTCTTTGCCGGCGCGGAGCTGACCCGGGTTCACCGGGACCGCCTGGTCAGGACCGGCTACCTGCAGCGGGTGATCGGAGGTTGGCTGATCAGCACCAACCCGACCGCAGAGCCCGGTGACAGTACCCCTTGGCTGACCGCGTTCTGGGAATTCTGCGGCGCCTACTGCGAGAAGCGCTTCGGAGCCGAGTGGCACCTCTCGCCCGAGCAGTCGCTCGCTCTGCACGTCGAGACGTCGGTCATTCCGACCCAGGTGCTTGTCTTCAGTCCTAAGGGCCAGAACAACCGGATCGACCTGCTGCACGGGACGTCGCTGCTCGATCTGAGGGAGCGGACTCCTCCGCTGCCGGAGGACCTCGAGCGCCGGGAGGGCCTGCGCCTCTACACGCTCGACGCGGCCCTCACTCGGGTGCCGGAGGCGTTCTTCACCGGCCAGCCGCTCGAGGCCGAACTCGCGCTCAATCGCCTGCGTGATGTGTCGGGTGTGCTCCGGATCCTGCTGCGTGGTGGACATTCGGTCGTCGCCGGCCGGCTGGCTGGCGCACTCCGGCGCATCGGGCGCGCGGCGTTCGCCGAGGAGATCATCGTGACGATGCGCGCGGCGGGCCACCAGGTCACTGAGACGGATCCCTTCGCCGAAACCCCGTGGATCGGGCAGCGCGTCGTCGCGGCCGGTGAGGCGCCAATCTCTGGCCGGCTGCACGGGCTCTGGGCGCGCACGCGCGACGCCATTCTCGAGATCGTGCCGCGCGCGCCGGGCCGGCCGGTGGACATCGCCGCGTATCTCGCCACCGTGGACGAGGTGTATGCGACGGATGCCTACCACTCGCTGTCGATCGAGGGCTACCAGGTCTCGGCGGAACTGATCGAACGCGTGCGATCGGGTGCCTGGCGTCCGGAGCAGAACGAGGCCGACCGCGAAAGTCGCAACGCCATGGCGGCGCGCGGCTACTGGCAGGCGTTCACCGCGGTGAAGCGCTCCGTCACGGCGATCCTCGAGGGCGCGCCCGCCGCGGGGCGAGTCCAGGAGGACCACGGCGAGTGGTATCGGGAGCTCTTCCAGCCCTCGGTCGCGGTGGGCCTCCTGGCGCCGGCGGCGCTCGCCGGTTACCGCAACGACTTCGTGTTCCTAAAGACCTCGCGCTACGTGCCGCCACGCTGGGAGGCGGTGCGAGATGCGATGCCGACGCTGTTCGAACTGCTGGTGGCGGAACAGGAGCCCGCGGTCCGCGCGGTGCTCGGTCACTGGCTGATCGGCTACATCCACCCGTACATGGACGGCAACGGCCGCATCGCCCGCTTTGTGATGAACGCAATGCTCGCGGAAGGCGGCTACCCGTGGGTCGTCATCCGTCTCGAGCAGCGCTCCCGGTATCTTGCGGCGCTCGATCGCGCGAGCCTAGAACTCGACATCCGTCCGTTCGCCGAACTCGTCGCTGACGGGGTGCGGGGCGCGACGCGCTGAGACCGACGCTGCGGCTCTGATCGGAAGCATCGTCGTCGACGACGACGTCGTCGCAAGTGATGCCGATCGCGACGGCGCATAACGTGTCGTCCAAGCGCGGGTCAGGGCGATCACTGTACACAGTCGCCAGGATCATCGGATCAGTCCTGTCGTGATCCTGACAGGCCGCGCTTGGCGACGCCCAAAGTTGAGCAAGCTGGTCAGGGCCTCCCGGTGCGGGCCGCATCATCATTTCCGATGCGGCATGCTCACCGACAGAGGTTCTGCCAGCGACATTGGTTATTCTGGTTACACAGGTACTGAGGCGCGCAGTAGCTCGTCCCGACGGGCGGCACTGTCGGCTGACCAATGGGAGCCACGGAAGGCGGAGGAATCGGCGCCACTTGCGGGGGGCGCGGAGGAGGAATGTCGAGGGTGCTGTCGCAGATCGGAACCTGCCGGCAGCTGCCACTTGTGCAGTCCCAGGTCCAACTGCACCCAGCGTTCACCGGAGTCACCCACAAGGCAACCAGTAGTCCGGCGTAGATTGCTACCAGTGATTTGCTCATGCTTTCACCCGCTCGCAACGCACTAAGGCCTCGGCCGATGTTAGGGGCGAGGTATCGGCGCGGGCATTGGGGTATTTGGCAATCCTGTTAGGGAAGTGGATCAACGCCCCAACGTCTTACGAGTGCATTTCAAGAACTGTGGTCATTTGCCAGCGTCGAGACCTTAGTCGCCACCGGTAACAACCTGCGCGTGAGGTAGCCAATAACGCGTGCCTTTGAGTTCCCCTGTGCGCCGAAGGGCGCCGAGTGCGACCAGGTGCATGAGGTCCCGTCCGGCCGTGGCCGGAGGAGCGCCGGTGATCGCCATATACTTGCTGGCTGACAGGCCGCCAACAAAACCATTTACTCCGGCATGCATGAGCCGCGACAGCGCTTTTTCCTGTCGCGGGTTGAGTTGCCCTCGCACGCGATCCCACAGCCGCGTATTGGCCAGCAGGAAATCCAGGCCCCGCAGCGTATGGGATTGTGCCGCCAGGACGAGATCCGCGAACCAGTCGAGCCAGGGTTCGACATCCAGCGTCTTGTTCGCGGCCTCGAGCTGCGCGTAGTACTCCTTTTGGCGGCGATGGATCAGTAGTGAAAGCGCGGTGAGGCTCGGCTGCCCGGCGCCTTGTGCCAGCGCCTTCTCGGCAATTGCTCTGCCTATCCGGCCATTGCCGTCTTCAAAAGGATGGATCGATTCAAAATATAGGTGTGCGAGCCCGGCGCGCGCCAATGACGGCATCGGCGTCTTGCCGGCCGAGTTCGTGTCATTGAACCAGCGACAGAATCGAGTCATCTCCGTGGCAACAGCTGAGGAAGGCGGCGCTTCGAAGTGGACCTTGGGCCGGTCGATTCGGCCGGAGACGACTTGCATGGGCTCCTCGTGCCTTCGGTACCCGCCGATAGTGCGCAACTCGGTACGTCCCTGCATCAGCCACTGGTGCCATTGGAACAGCGTCGCGTCGTCGAGCGTATCGTTCCACTGCCTGTAGAGATCGGCGAGCATCTCAGTAATCCCCTGCTCGGCGGGCGCCGCGCGGCGCCCATCGCCCTGCAGGCCGAATTGTCGACGGAGCGAAGACTGAACGCCGTCGCGCTCCAGGATTTCTCCTTCGATCTCGGAGGTCTTGAGGGCTTCCATGCTGATCAGCTCGATGACCAGCGAGAGTCTTTCGTCGTCGGGAACGTGACGAACTGTCCCTATGACGATGCCGCTCTGGCGCAGGAACAGCGCTTCCCGGTCCGCCAGCAGGCCCGTACGAAAGCGAAAATTCGGCCAGTCGGGGCGCTGCCAGTTCCATCGCATGAGCGACAAGTTATCACTTTATCGCTCATATATGTGGTTAAAAGTGATCGATAAATACCGACTAACCCGCCACCTCGGTGCACATTCTGTCTCAATTCAGCTCACCACTTTGTTGGTGCAGATTGGTGGTATCAATATTCGCAAGTCCAAAAAAACATCAATAAAAACCGCAGCTTCCGAGACGGTGTGGATGCCTGTCTCTCCGCCAATTTTATCTCTGACAAAGATAAAAACTTCCCATCCCCCTTGCGGGGATCCGTGGGATTTTCAGACCGCGCCGACGCCCACCGCCGCGCGCCGAGACCCGAGGCCGGCCGGGTGCGCTGCAGCCCTCATTCGAATTGACGCGACCGCAGGGTGCTGCACGACGGACCGATCCGTTCTATAGTTAGGTAAATGCCTAACCAACTGCAGTCCCTGAACCGGATCTTCCAGGCGCTGTCGGATCCGACTCGCCGAGCGGTACTCAAGCGACTGAGCCGTGGCCCGGCGCCAACCCTGGAACTGGCCCGCCCGTTCGGCATGGCGCTGCCATCCTTCACGCAGCACCTCAGCATGCTCGAGAAGTCCGGGCTGGTGAAATCCAGGAAGTCAGGGCGCGTGCGGACGTACGTCCTTGAACCGCATCCGCTGCAGGCAGCCGAGAGCTGGATGACGGACCAGCGCAAGTTGTGGGAGTGCCGCCTGGACCAGCTCGACGCCCATCTCGTGAACATGGAGGAGAACGTCGATGACCGCGAAGACTGATCGGGATCTCGTGCTCGAGCGCGTCGTCGACGTGCCGCCGGAGCTGGTGTTCAAGGCCTGGACGACGCCGAAGCACCTGATGCCTTGGTTCTGCCCGAAGCCCTACCGAACCGTGGAGTGCGAGATAGACCTGAAGCCGGGCGGCCGGTTCTTCGTGCAGATGGTGGATCCGGAGGGCAACAAGCTGCCCGCAGAACCCGGCTGCTATCTCGAGATCGTGCCGAACCGCAAACTCATCTGGACCTCCGCGCTGGGTCCCGGCTACCGCCCCGTCGATCCGACCTCCGCGCCGTGGTTCTTCACGGCGGCGCTGACCTTCGAGCCGCATGGCGACGGTGGCTGCAAGTACACCGCCACTGCCATCCACACGACCCGTGCACACGCCGAGGCGCACGAGCAGATGGGATTCAGTCAGGGTTGGGGCAAGGTCCTCGAGCAACTGGTCGAGTACGTGAAGTCGACGCCCATGGGCTAGGGCGGCATGTCGGTGGGCGCCGTGCAGGCTGGCCTCAGTGCGCGCCTCCTGCAGGGCATCGAGCTTCAAGCCACAGCCATCGCCTGAGTCACTCGCGAGGAGGGGCCGAGACATGAGCCTTGAACTGTATGCGCACCCGTTCTCCTCCTACTGCCAAAAGGTGTTGATTGCGTTGTATGAGAACGCGACGGACTTCAAGCTGAAGATGCTGGCGCGAGAGACGCCGGAACATCATGCGGAGCTGTCGCGACTCTGGCCGCTACGCAAATTTCCGATGCTCGTCGATGACGGACGGCCGGTGGTCGAATCGAGCGTCATCATCGAACACCTCGGCCTTTCCCATCCCGGACCGGTCGCGCTGGTCCCGGCGACGCCCCGCGATGCCCTCGATGTCCGCTTCATGGATCGCTTCTTCGACAATTACGTGATGGCGCCGATGCAGCGCATCGTCGAGGATTTCCTTCGCGTTCCCGGGAAGCGCGATCCGCAGACGATTCTCGACGCCGAGGCCGACCTCGATCGCGCCTATGCCTGGCTCGATGAACGCATGAGCCGCCGAACGTGGGCGTCCGGTGATGGCTTCACGATGGCCGACTGCGCCGCCGCGCCGGCGTTGTTCTACGCCGATTGGGTTCGCCCCATCGCGAAATCCAGGGCTCACGTCTGCGCCTATCGCGCGCGTCTGCTGGCCCGTTCCTCCATCGTGCGCGTGGTGGACGAAGCTCGGCCCTTCCGGCACTTCTTCCCGCCCGGGGCGCCGGACCGCGACTGAATCTCGGGTTGCACCGGCGATCGGTTCTCGCCGACAGCGCCGGCGATCGACGGCACGCGGCCGACGGGTGACGATCCCCGGGTCTCCGGCGCCCTGCGGTTCCCCCGATCGAACGCACGTGCTCAGGTCGCGAATTCGTAGTCCAGCGATGTCACCGTGCCGCGAAAGTACGGCTGGCGTCCTTCCGGGCGGATCCACGCGGCTTCGCCGCAGAGTGGAACGAGGATGCCGTTGCGCATCCGGTAGTCGGACAGGCTGCACTCCCAAGGCATGAGAATGAGCGTGTTGCCGACCAGGCTGCCGCGCGCCTCGGCGCGCGCCGATTCGATGAGACCCGCCTGGCTGAACCGGAACAACAGGGAGAGCGCCAGCGAGTCGTCGGCGAAGAAGGCCAGTGCCGAGGTCTCGTCGATGGCCTCCCAGCGTACTCCTTGGCTCGGCAGCAGCGAGGTCGGGTACCATGCCGCCTCGGCCGCGAAGCGCATGAATTCGCCGCGGGCGATCTCGCCATCACCGTGGACGCGGGCGACGGTGTACAGGCCGAGCAGCGCCGCATGCAGCGTTCCTTGGCCCGCGACGTAGCTGTCGACCACGCACGCCGTGACGCCCGGCGCCATCGATATCCGCGCATCCCACAGGAAGCCCGGGCGGCGGGTGATGATGCGCTGGCGCGACGTGAATGGCTGCCAGTGCTCACTGCGGGTCGCCATGTTGAAGGTGCCCTTCATGCCGATGGCGGCGGATGACACGAACGGCTGGCCTTCGGTGAGCACGGCGCGGAAGTAGCGCTGTACCGGGGCCGGCAGGCCGCGAAGTTCGCGCGAGTCGAAGCGCGCCGGGAACCCCGGGCGCAACGGGTCGTCAACCCGGTGCGCCTCGAGCTCCCGGGTCAACGCCCGCGTTCTCGCGGCCCACCGCCACGATCCGGTGGTGCGGAGCCCGAAGCCGGCCAGCGCGAGCGAGCACGCCGCCAGCCCGAGCCAGAGCCACCACGCCATGCGCCTAGACCACCACGGCCTGGACCGGTCGGCGCAGCGACGAGGGCAGGCGCGGCCCCCGGCCGAATCGGACCACGAGGTCCGGGCGCTGGCCGGACAACCCGAAGGCGGTCGCGAACTGCGGCCGCACGGCCGTCACTTCGATCGGCTGGTTCACGAGCGCATTGCGGATGCCAAGCGCGGTGGCCTGCAGCGCGAAGCGCTCATAGCAGCGCCCGACTTCGATCCAGTGCGCCTTGTCGGCCGCCTGGCCGATGAAGACGGCGACGCCGGCGGAACTGCGGATCTGGTGCGCATACCGGTCGTTCTCTCCCTTGGCCGTGAAGAACAGGCTGAAGGCCAGCTCGCCGAACCAGGTCGGGATGTTCGGGCTTCCGGAGGCCGCGGTGTAGAGCCCGTCGCGCGTGTGGGCCGCCTCGGCGCCATTGAAGCGGATCCAGGTCTTGAGCTCGCTGATGAACGCCGGGTCCGCCATCTGGGCGGTGTTGGCCTGCACGACGAAGTCGAGCACGCGCTCGATCGTGGGACGTTCGGTGTACAGCAGCATGTGGACACCACCCGACGTGCCGGCGCGCTCCAGCAGGCCGAGGTCGTCGGTGGACAGCGGCCTGGCGTCGTAGTCTCCGCGCGTGCACTGGCGTGTGGGCAGTGCCCTGAACAGGTCGGATGATTCGGCGCGGGTCGGCGCGAGGGCCACGCGGATGGCCCCATGCGCCGCGTCGAATGTGGCCTCGGCGCGCAGCCCGTGCGCCAGCGCCGCATGGGCCAGGTTCTCGGTCGCACATCCCAGGGAAACAAAGAGATGGTGGTCGTCCGGGTCCACCGCAGGGCAGCGCCGCGCCAGGTCCGGCAGGAGGGTGATCGCGTGCGGCTCGAGCTGGAACCGCCAGCACTGCGTGTTGTGGCTGGAGGGCGCCAGCGTCGCGTTGCGCACGAGTTCCCAGCTGAGGGTCTCGTTGTCGGCGCCGGGCCCGGGGTCGGGTCTGCCGATGCCCGCGGCGATCGCAGCAGAGCCCTTCGTATCCGCACTGGGCGCGCACGCCGACAACAGCGACGTCCCGCCCATCACGGTCGGTGCAAGCGAGACGAACTGCCGGCGGGAGATCCTGGTCACCGCGTGCTCCGCTCCGTGCAGCCATGGGGTGTCCCGGTCTCGCCTGGCGCGTCCGATGCCCATGCTGGCGCCTTGACGGCAGCATCGCGCACTCTAGGCTGCGCGCACGGATCGATCTGTACGTGACACCACCGAGCGAGGCGCGGGCGTCGCCGGACCGCGCCCGGTCGGGTCGCCAAGGATCATTGCGCCGCTGTACAGGCGAAAAGTCGGCCCGCGGCTCCGGAGCGGTGGCGGTGCGCTACTGCAGTCCGCTGCGTCGCGAGGTCACCCGGCCCGTATTGAAGCCGAGCCAGTGCATGCGGCCCGCATATCGCGCGTGCTCGACCTTGATGCACCGATCCATGATGACGGTGAGTCCACCCGCGATGGCGAGGTTCGCGCCTTCCGCGTTGATGACACCGAACTGGCACCACAGGCTGCGCGCGCCGACGGCGACGGCGTCGGCGGCGATTTCGGGCAGGGCGGATGCGGCTCGGAAGACGGTGACGATGTCGATCGGCTCGGGCACCTCGCGCAGCGACGCGTAGCTGCGCGCGCCGAGCACGGTCGACTCGCGGGGGTTCACCGGGACGATCCGGTAGCCGTGGCGCTGCAGGTAGAAGCCCACGAAGTGGCTGGCGCGCAGCGGGTTGCCCGAGAGCCCGACGATGGCGATGGTCCGTGCGTTAAACAGCACTCGCTGGATCTCGGCGGGTTGCTGGTACGGCTGCAGGTCGAGTTCGGACACGGGATTCATCCTGCGTTCGCGCCGCGTCGCGCGTGCGCGAAGCCCTGCTCGAGATCCCAGATCAGGTCGTCCACATCCTCGGTGCCGACGGACAGCCGGATCGTCCCCGGTCGGATGCCGCCCGCGGCCAGTTCGGCTTCCGCGAGCTGCCGGTGGGTCGTGCTGGCGGGATGGATCACGAGGCTCTTGGCGTCGCCGACGTTGGCGAGGTGGGACCAGAGGTCGAGGCCCATGATGAATCGCTCGCCGGCCGCGCGGCCGCCCTGGATGTCGAACGAGAACACCGCACCGGCGCCGCGTGGCAGGTACTTCGCCACCTGGGGCGCGTAGCGGCTCGTCGGCAGGCCCGGATACGTGACTTCGCTCGCGAGCTCATGCGAGGAGAGGTACCGCGCGACCGCCGCTGCGTTCTCGACGTGGCGCGCCATCCGCAGCGACAGGGTCTCGATCCCCTGCAGCAGCAGGAACGCATTGAAGGGGCTGAGGCAGCCGCCGAGGTCGCGCAGGGTCTCGGCGCGCAGCTTCATCAGGTAGCCGTAGCTGCCGAAGGTCTCGTGGAACGCGAGGCCGTGGTAGGCCGGCGATGGCTCGGCCACCACCGGGAAGCGACCGTTCGACCAGTCGAACGTGCCGGCATCCACGACGATGCCGCCGATGCTGGTGCCGTGCCCGCCGAGGAACTTGGTCGCGGAGTGCAGCACGATGTCGGCACCCCACTCGAGAGGCCGGCACAGGTACGGCGTCGCGAAGGTGTTGTCGACGAGCAGCGGCAAGCCATGTGCGTGGGCGACGGTCGCGACCGCGGCAATGTCCAGTACATTGCCGCGCGGGTTGCCGATGGTTTCGGCGAAGAACGCCTTGGTGTTCGGCCGCACCGCGGCGCGCCACGCCTCGAGGTCGTCCGGGTCCACCCAGCTGAGCTCGACGTTGAGCTTGCGCAGCACGTGCTTGAACTGGTTGACGGTGCCGCCGTAGAGGGCCGAGGACGAGACCACGTGATCGCCTGGCGCCAGCAGCGTGAACAGCGCCGCTGCCTGCGCCGCGAGCCCACTCGCGAAGGCCACCGCGCCACAGCCGCCCTCGAGGCTGGCCACGCGCTCCTCGAACGCGGCGACCGTCGGGTTCATGATCCGCGAGTAGGTGTTGCCGTACTCCTGCAGGTTGAAGTACGCAGCCGCCGCGGCCGGGTCCTCGAACACGTAGCTGGCTGTCTGGTAGATGGGGACGGCGCGCGCGCCGGTGTTGGGGTCCGGTCGCTGGCCCGCATGGACCTGGCGGGTGTCGAAGCCGAACGCGCGCGCGGATTCCGGCGGTGCAGGCATGGGTGCTCGTCGTTCGTGCGAAGGGAGGGCCTGCGCCCGATGATAAGCCCAGACCCGGCTTTCAACCACGGGACTCGCCGTCCATTTGCCCGCCCCGATCGCCGATGCTACGGTCCGTGGGCGCCTCACCTCCAATGGAAGCTCGCATGTCCGCGACGACGACGATCCGCCTGCCGCCCGAGCTGCGCGCCCGGCTCGCCGTGCTCGCGGAGCAGACAGGGCGATCCGTGCACAGCCTGATCGTCGAGGCCGTCGAGCGACACGCCGACTACGAGGAGCAGGTTCGCCTGCTGGTGCTGGACGCCCGGGCGGCCGACGCGGACATCGATCGCCTCGGCGAGGTCTACAAGCCCGCCGACGTGCACGTGTGGGCCGAGCGGCTTGCCGCGGAGGGCGCCGCGCCAGAGCCCACGCCGTGGCGACCGTAATCTGCTCCCGGCGGCTGCTCGAGGACCTCGCATGCGCCCTCGCGCCGGTGCGCAGGCAGGACATGGCGGCGGCGCGGTTGATGGCCGCCGCGGCCGGGACGACGCTGCGGGCACTCGAGCTCTCCCCGATGCTCGGGCGGCGCATCGAAGGGGACCTGAGAGAACTCGTCATCTCCTCGGGTGCCAAGGGGCTGGTCGCGCTGTATCGCTTCATCGCCGCGCGCGACGAGGTGCGCGTGCTCGCGCTGCGCCCTCAGCGCGAAATGGGTTTCCGGCCATGACCCGGATGCCGGAGTCGGAGCGGCGGGATGGGCGCTAGCATCGAGACGCCCGCGGAGCAGCGCGCCATGCTGGCCGGTGCGCTGCTCAGCTGCGTCGGCCTCGCCTCGTTCCTGCTGCTGCCGACGCTGGTCGAGGCGGCGGTCAGCGACCTGCACTACACTGAGCGGCAGGTCGGGATTCTCGCCGCTGCGCTGTCGGCCGGTCAGACGCTGTCCGGGCTGCTGTCGGCGCTCTGGATCCGTCGCAGCCCCTGGCCGCGCGCCGCCGCCGTCACGCTGCTCGGTCTCGTCTTCGCGAACGGTGCCGCGCTGGTCGCCCATGACTTCATCGCGTTCGTCGCGTTGCAGGCGCTCGTCGGCCTGTTTGGCGGCGCGCTCTATTCGCTGTCGCTGACGATCCTGTCGGACGGGGCGCGACCGGAGCGGCATTTTGCCTATGCGATCGGTGCCCAGACCGTCTACCAGATCGCAGCGCTCGTCGCGGGGCCTGCGCTGATCCGTGCGGGTGGCGCCAACGCGGTGCTTGGCCTCTTCATCGCGATGTCGACCGCGGGTCTGCTGCTCGTGCGCTGGACCCCGGCACAGGGTCATCGCGGCGCGGGCGCGGGGCCGGCCTACAGCGCGTTGCTGAGCATGCCGGTGCTGCTCGCGCTGGTCGGCTGCTTCCTGTTCTACGTCAATATCGGCGCATTCTGGACGTACGTGGAGCGCATCGGCTCGGCGGCGGGCCTCGGCCTCGATGCGGTGTCCAACGGCGTCGCGTTCGCGACGCTGACCAGCCTCGCCGGCGTCGTCTTCGCCTCCTGGCTCGGCGTGCGGCGTGGCTACGTGTCGCCCATCGCAGCGAGCGCGGTGGTGATCGTGCTGGCTGCCGCGATGCTGGCGGGCCGCCCGTCGCTCGTCATGTTCGTCGCCGCGAACATCATCTACTCGATCGCGTGGAACGTCTCGATGACGTACCAGTACAGCGTCGTGAACGCGGTCGACGAGAGCCGCCGGGGTGTCGCGCTCGCGCCGTCGTTCCACAGTGCCGGTGGCGCCGCGGGCCCGGCAGTCGCGGCGCTATTCGTGACCGCGACCGATCACGACGGTGCGCTGTGGCTGGTCGGCGGCAGCGTGCTCGCGAGCGTGGCGTGTTTCGTGCTGGCGCTGCGCCTGCACGGGCCCGCCCATCGTTCCGCACCCGGCTAGCGCGGTTGCCTTGGCAACCGGAATAGGGCGAGGATGGGGGAAACAGGTCAAGGAAGGCCACATCATGCGCATCCGTCTCTGCTGCTCGCTCGCGGCCTTCTGGGCCGTCGCGGCGCTGGCCGACCCGCCGGCCAATTTCGATCCGGCCGTGGCCTTCGGTGCGCGGCCGAGCGTGCTCGACCTGCGTTTGTCTCCGGACGGAACGCGCGTGGTGTACGTGGTGCCGCGGGGCACGCGCGGCAGCGCGGTCATGACCTCGTCGCTGGAGCCCAATGCCAAGCCGCGCCTCGCGGCGATCGCCGACGGGACGCCCGACCGGGTCCGGGGTTGCGCCTGGGCCGCCAACGACAGGGTCGTGTGCGAGCTGTACGGAATCACCAAGGCCCCGGAGCCGCTGGCATTCTGGCGGCAGCTGGCGTTCGATGTAGACGGCCGCAACCCGCGACTGCTCGGCAAGCGCACCAACAGCTACACGCGCGGCATCGCGCTCGGCGACGCGGTGATCATCGACTGGCTGCCGGACCAGCAGGGCTCGGTCCTGATGAGCCGCGTGACGCTGCCGGACGACCACCTCGGTAGCCGCATCGGCAGCAGCATCCAGGGCGTCGGCGTCGACGTCGTCGATACGCGCACGCTGGAAGCGAAGGCGATCGAGCCCCCGAAGCGGGAGGCCGAGCTCTATATCAGCGACGGTCGCGGCAACGTGCGCCTCGTCGGCTTCCGGGTCGGCCTCGGCGCGACGGGCGACGACTCCGGCACGACGACGTTCGAGTATCGCACCAAGGGTTCAAAGGCCTGGCAGCGCCTTGGCAACTACGACTACATCCAGCGCGTCGGCTTCCTGCCGGTCGCCGTGGATCCGGATCTCGACGTCGCCTACGGCTTCAGGAAGAAGGACGGCCGGATGGCGTTGTATTCGGTTGCGCTGGACGGGTCCCTGAAGGAAACCCTGGTCTACGCCCGCGACGACGTCGACGTAGACGACCTATTGCGGGTCGGGCGGCGCGACCGCGTGATCGGAGTCTCGTACGCCACCGACTATCGCTCGGCGTTCTACATCGACCCCGCCTTCCAGAAGATCGCGGACATGCTCGGCAAGGCGCTCCCGACCCATCCGGCGCTGCGCATCATCGATTCGAGCGTCGACGAGGGCAAGCTGCTGGTGTTCGCGAGTCGCGACGACGATGCGGGCGTGTACCACATCTTCGACCGTGCGACGCGCCAGCTACAGACCTTCCTCGTGAAGCGCGACGCGCTCGAGGGCGTCACGCTCGCGAAGATGAAGCCCGTGACGTTCCCAGCCACCGACGGCACGCCGATCCCGGGCTACCTGACCCTGCCGCCCGGCGTGACCGAGCCGAAGGGGCTGCCGGCGATCGTGCTGCCGCACGGCGGCCCGAGCGATCGCGACGAGTGGGGCTTCAGCTGGCTGCCGCAGTTCTTCGCAGCGCGGGGCTACGTGGTGCTCCAGCCCAATTTCCGCGGATCGGCCGGCTATGGCGACGAGTGGTTCAAGAAGAACGGCTTCCAGTCCTGGCCGGCGGCGATCGGCGACGTGCTCGACGCCGGTCGCTGGCTGGCATCGCAGGGCATCGCGGCACCGGACAAGATCGCGGTGATGGGCTGGGGTTATGGCGGCTACGCGGCGCTGCAATCCGCGGTCACGGACGCGGGCATCTTCAAGGCCGTGGTCGCGGTGGCGCCGGTGACCGACCTCGTGGCGCTCAAGGAGCAGCATCGCGAGTGGACGGACTTCACGATCGTCAGCCGCTTCATCGGCGAGGGGCCCCATGTCCGCGAGGGATCGCCCGCGAAGAATGCCGGAAAGATCAAGGTGCCCGTTCTGCTGTTCCACGGCACGATGGACGTCGACTTCGCCTATGGCCAGTCCGTGCTGATGGACAAGTCCCTGTCCGCGGTGAACGCAAGGCACGAGTTCGTGACGTTCGAGGGCCTCGATCATGTCCTCGACGACAGCGCCGCGCGTACGGAGCTACTTCGCAAGAGCGACGCGTTCCTGCGCGCGGCGCTCGGGCTCTGACGGCGCCGGTCAGTCGCTGTCCCAGTCGAAGCGCCACAGCGCGATCGCGAGGAATCCCGCGGACCACAGCAGCAACAGCGCGACCGGCTTGACCGCCGCGCTCGCGGGCAGTCCGCGCCAGGTCATCGCATCGAGGCCATCGACCGCCCAGCGCGTCGGCGCGAACGCGCTCACGTGCTGCAGCCATTCCGGGAAGACGAATGTCGGGACCCATGCGCCGCCCAGCATCACGAGCATGAGCACCACGAGCACCGACAGCCCGCGCGTGGCCGGCACCGAGCGGCCGAGGGCCGCGATCATCAGGCCCGTCGTCGCCGCGAGCAGTGCGAACGCAACGGCGACCGCCGCGAAGCCCGCGACGCTACCGGAAATCCGCACGCTGAACACCGTCATCGCGACCAGGTAGACGAACGCCAGGATCAGCATCGCGATCGTCGCGGTTCCGACGATGCGACTGCCGAGCAGTACGGCGCGGGATACGGGCGCCGCGCGCAGCCGCCGCCACACGCCGAGCTCGCGCATCAGCAGCAGGCCGACGCCGGCGTCGATGCCCATGAAGAGGATGAACTGCACCGACATGCCGGCGAACGAGTGCGCGTAGGCGTTGTAGTGCGGCCCGCTGGTGACGCTTTCGCTCTTGAGCGTGAACGGGACCGTGAGGCCGCCAGTGCCCTGCGCTCCGCCAGGCGGGGGCGGGCGCGATTGGACCCGTCGCGCGGACTGCAGCAGCGAGATGAGGTCTGACCGCGTGTCGGGTGCGATGCCATCCGCGGTCCGCAGCCGCGCGAGCATGTCGTCCGTGACCGCGGTGGAGCCACCCGCCGAGAACAGGTCGCGGGTCACGTTCTGCATCACATGCTGAGTCACGAGGCCCTCGAGCACGGGCTTCACGAGAGACTGCGAGGGGTCGTAGAGCAGTTGCAGGTCGGGCTTGTCGGTCACGCCGAACAGGGCGCGCGAGGCACCGGCGCCGAACCCGGCCGGCAGCACGAGCGCGGCGCGCAGCTTGCCCGCCTTGACCTTGTCCCGTGCCACCGGCTCCGTCACCACCTCGACCTCGAGCGCCGCATCCTTGGCGAGGTCGGCGACGAGGGCCGCGGACATCGCGCTGCGATCGAGGTCGACGATCCCGACCGGCATCTTCGCGATGCCGGTATCCCGGTCGCCGCTGCCGCCGAACACGAAGCCGAAGAACGCGGCGATCGCGATCGGCGTGAGCAGGCTGACCGCGAGCGCACGACGGTCGCGAAGGAACGTCGCGACGTCGCGGTACACGAGTGCACGGAAGGCAACGAGGTTCGGGTTCATGCGTCGCGCAGCGTCCGACCGGTCAGGGCCAGGAACGCATCCTCGAGGTTGGGGCGGCGGCTGTGGAGCGCCTGGCAGCGGATGCCGCGGGCCGCGAGGCACTCGAGGACGCGGGGCGTCGCCGCGCCGAGATCGCCCGCGAGCACCACCAGTTCGCCGCCGACGGCCTCCGTGCCCGTGACGCCGGGCAGCGCGGCGAGTTCGGCGAGCGCCGCCGGGCCAGGCGAGGCATCAAGGCTGAGGATCAGGCGGCTCGCGGTCGGCGCCCGCGCCATCAGGCCTTCAAGCGTGTCGTCGGCGAGTACCCGCCCGTGGTCGATCACGACCACCCGGCGGCAGAGGCGCTCGACCTCCTCCATGTAGTGGGTCGTGTACAACACCGTACGGCCGGCATCGGCCAGGGCCTGGATCGTACCGAAGATCGCATTGCGGCTCTGTGGATCGACGCCCACCGTCGGTTCGTCGAGCAGCAGCAGGCGCGGTTGGTGGAGCAGCGCGGCGGCGATGTTCAGCCGGCGCCGCATGCCGCCACTGAACTCGCGCGGCAGGTCGCCGGCGCGCTCGCTGAGCTGCACGAGGTCGAGCGCCTCGGCGACCCGCGCGGCGAGGACGCGGCCGGAGAGTCCGTACAGTGCGCCGAAGAACCGCAGGTTCATGCGTGCCGGGAGTTCATCGAAGAGCGCGATTTCCTGCGGGACGAGCCCGATGCGGCGCTTCGCCGGGGCCGCGTCCGTGCCGATGGCATCGCCGCCAATCCGCACCGACCCGCGATCGGGCCTGACGAGCCCGGCAATGATGCCGACCGCCGTCGACTTCCCCGCCCCATTGGGGCCGAGCAGGCCGAGCACTTCGCCGGCCGCCGCGCCGAAGCTCACGTCCGCGAGGGCCTCGACCGTTCCAAACCGCTTGCCCAGGTGTTCGGCGACCAGTTCCATGTCTCTCGCGGCTTGCCCGGCAACGCGTTCACCGCGTCATTGCTGCCGATACTGCCATCGTGGGGTGCCTTTTGACACCGCTGGCACGAACTTCAGCGCAATCCCTGCGCCGCCATGCCGCGCCGCAGGTAGGCGATCTGCGAGCGCAGCGAAAGCCCCTTCGGGCAGACGTCGTGGCAGCCGAGCAGGGTCATGCAGCCGAACACCCCGTCGTCGTTACCGACGAGGGCATAATGGTCGGCGTCCTCGCGCTCGTCACGCGGATCGAGGCGGAAGCGGGCGATCTTGTTGAGCCCCACCGCGCCGACGAAATCCGGGCGCATCTGCGCGGTGCCGCAAGCCGCGATGCAGCAGCCGCATTCGATGCAGCGGTCCGCCTCGTAGATCGCCTCGGCGAGGGCGGGCTCCATCCTCGGTTCGACCGCATCGAGATCGGCGTCCGTCGTGGCGTGGATCCAGGTCTCCAGTCGTTCCGACATCGCCCGCATCCAGCGCCCCGTGTCCACCGACAGGTCGCCGATCACCGCGAAGACCGGCAGCGGCGCGAGGGTGAATTCGGTCCCGAGGTCGTGGGTCAGCGTGCTGCAGGCGAGCCCAGGCCGCCCGTTGATCAGCATCCCGCAGCTGCCGCAGATTCCTGCGCGGCACACGAAGTCGAATTGCAACGATGGATCGAGGTTCGCGCGGATCTCGTTCAGGGCGATGAACAGCGTCATCCCTTCCGACTCGTCGATGCGGAACGCCTCGAAATGGGGCGTCGCGTCGTCGCCCGGCGCGCTGCGCAGGATGTGGATCGTGAGTCGGCGTGGCGTCGGGGCCGACATCAGGCGTCCCCTCCGGCACGCGCATTCGGCCCGCGCAGTCGTGGTGGCAGCAGGTGCAGGAATGGCAGCAGCGCCGCCTGCAGGGCGTGGCGGTCGGCCGCGGGCCGGGCTTCCCGCAGTGCAGCGACCTCCCTCGCGCGACGCTCGGTGTCCGGGTGCTCGATGGCGTCGCGTGCCCCGTAGCCCCGCCACCCGGGTGGCAGCTCCATCGACATCACATCGAGCGGTTCGTAGGCGAGGGTCGGCGTCGCCTGTTCTGGATCGGGCCACGTCGCCAGCGTGCGCTGCAGCCACGTTGCGTCGTCGCGGCGCGGATAGTCCTCGCGGAAGTGGGCGCCACGGCTCTCGGTGCGCGCCAGCGCGCCCTCCGTGACGCACAGCGACAGCTTCAGCATGCGCTGCAGGCGATAGGCCGTAACGAGTTCGGGGTTCGCGCCGCGTCGCTGCGTTCCGACGTGCAGGTTGCGTGCGCGCACGGACAACGCACGCAGTTCCGTGACGGCGTCCTGCAGCAGGTCGCCACGCCTGAAGATGCCGACGTTGTCGGTCATCAGGGTTTGCATGCGGGTCATCAACGCGACCGGCGACTCCGCGCCGCCGCCGTGCAGGAGCGCGCCGAGCCGCGCCTCCTCGCGCGACAGGAACTCGGCGGCGAGCGCCGTCGAGAACGTCAGGTCGCCATCCGACGACTCGCAAAGGTCGGCGATGTGCTCGCCGACGATCATCCCGGCAACGACGGTCTCGGCGACGGAGTTCCCGCCAAGGCGGTTGAATCCGTGCAGGTCCCAGCAGGCGGCCTCCCCGCATGCGTAAAGTCCAACGAGGCCGCGCGCGGCGCCCGTGGCGTCGGTGCGGATGCCGCCCATCGAGTAGTGCTGTGCGGGGCGGACCGCGATCCAGTCCCGTGCGGGGTCTATGCCGAGGAAGTTGCGGCAGATTTCCTTGACCTCGCGCAGCTTGCCGTCGATGTGGGCGGTACCGAGCAGCGTGATGTCGAGCCATAGGTGCTGACCGAAGGGGCTGGTCGCCCCGTGCCCTGCGCGCAAGTGCTGCTCCATGCGGCGCGACACGACGTCGCGCGAGGCGAGCTCCTTCTTCTCCGGCTCGTAGTCCGGCATGAACCTGTGCCCGGCCGCGTCGCGCAGTACCCCACCGTCGCCCCGGCAGCCTTCGGTCACGAGGATGCCGGCCGGGAAGATCGCGGTGGGATGGAACTGCACCGCCTCCATGTTCGCGAGCGTCGCGGCACCGGTCTCGAGCGCGATGGCTGCGCCCATGCCTTCATTGATCACGGCGTTCGTCGTCGAGCGGTACAGTCGCCCGAAGCCGCCGGTGGCGATGCATGTCGCGCGGGCAAGGTAGGCGGTGAGGTCGCCCGACACGAGGTCGCGCACGATCGCACCGTGGCAACGGCCGCCATCGTGGATCAGCGCGATGGCCTCCTTGCGCTCGTGGACCGGGATGCCCTCGGCGATCGCGCGATCGCTGACCGCGTAGAGCATCGCGTGCCCCGTGCCGTCGGAGACGTAGCACGTGCGCCACTTCTTCGTGCCGCCGAAATCGCGCGCGGTGATCAGGCCGTGCGCGAGGGCGGGTTCCTCGAGCGTGACGTGCTTGCCGTCCATCACGACTTCACGGGTACCGGCGGTGACCCGATTCCAGGGAACGCCCCAGGCCGCCAATTCCCGCACCGCCTTCGGGGCCGTGTGCGCGAACATCCGCGCGACAACCTGGTCGCAGCCCCAGTCGGAGCCGCGCACGGTGTCCTCGAAATGCACGTCCTCGTTGTCGCCGGCACCCTTCGTCGTGTTCGCGAGGCTGGCCTGCATGCCGCCCTGCGCGGCTGCCGAGTGCGAGCGCTTGGGTGGCACGAGGCTGAGGATCGTCACGTCGTGGCCGCGGCGGCGGGCGCCGACCGCGGCCCGTAGGCCGGCAAGGCCGCCGCCGACCACGAGGACGTCCGTGTAGAAGATGCGCATCCGGTTCAGCGCCCCGCTGTCGAGAGGGCCGGGGTCCAGCGCTCCCCGGCATGGTCCGCGTGCGCGATGCCGATGCGGACGTAGGCGCCGAGGCTGACGAGTCCGAGCGTGATGAAGAACACGCTGAACGCGGTCTTGAGCCTGCGCAGGCGGGTCCGATCGACCCCGCGCGGCCAGTCCCATTTCAGCGCCAGGCGATACAGTCCGAGCCCGCCATGCACTTCGACGACGAACAAGAGGACGAGGTACAGCGGCCACATCCGGCCACTCCAGACGCGATCCGCCGATTCGAACGGCCCGATCAGGGCGGGGCGCGTCAGCATGCCGTACAGGTGGATCGTCCCGAGGAAGAACAGCGCGAAGCCTGTGGCGGCCTGCCAGCCCCACAGCGACGTATCGGCATGACCGAAGCGCGCGGCGTGCCGGCGGTACGCGCCGAGCTGGTGCTGGTCGTGCGGGAGCTTGCGCATCGCGAGTGCGGCGTGGACGACGAACAGCAGCAGCACGACGGCCGCGACGCCCGAGACGATCGCAGGGTGCGAGGTGCCGAGCAGGTACTGGCCCTCGAAGAAGCGCGCGACCGTGTAGAACGCCCGCTCGCTGATGAGGATCGAGGACACGAATGCCATGTGCAGCATCAGGAAGGCGGCGAGGCAGAGCCCGGTCGCGCTCTGCGCGACGTCAAGTCGGGCCGGCCATGCGCCTCCGGCGCGATGCGCTTCGACGCTCGAGTCCACGTCACGACCTCCGGGTCCGCCGAGGGGCGCCGCGGGCAGTGGAACCGTGAGGGTCCGCCACGGGCGACGTGCCACGGGTAGTGTGCACAGTGGAGCGATGCGGAGAACATACGCACTAAACCCGTCTGCGGGATCTCGCCGGTGGCGGCCGGCGCCCTCGGGCGCCGGATCCGGCGTCCCGAGGGTCGCTGGGCGCGATGCGCGGTAGTCCGGGACGTGGCCGTGGCCCGCCCCCGGGGGGCAGGTGGCCCTGCGCACGCGGCCTTCTCTGCATCGCGTTGCGTGCCGCTGCCGCGTCCTCCATGATCTCGGCGACTCCTCTCGACAGGGCGCTTCCGATGACCCCCGATGACTACGTGGCGATGGATGCGACGAGCCTTGCTGCGGCCGTGCGCTCAGGCGAACGGACGTCGGTCGAGGTCGTCGAGGCGGCGATCGAGCGCATCGGTGCGCTGAACGGCTGGCTCAATGCGGTCACCGAGACCGCATTCGGGCCCGCACTCGAGCTCGCGTCGCGCGTCGAATCCCAGCGGCCCCTCGCCGGCGTGCCGTTCCTCGCCAAGGACATGAACATTGACGTCGCCGGGCTGCGGCTGACCGCGTCGTGCCGCTGGCTCGGCGACCTGCCCCCTGCGACCGTGGACGCGCCGCTCGCCGAGCGCTGGCGTCGCGCGGGGCTCATGATCCTCGGGCGCACCAACCTGCCGGAGTGGGCCGCCGACTTCATCACCGAGCCGACCTGGCGCGGGTCGACCGCGAATCCCTGGGATGGTGCGCGTTCGCCCGGCGGTTCCAGTGGCGGTGCGGCTGCGGCGGTCGCGAGCGGAATGGTGCCCGTTGCGCACGCGACGGATTCCGGCGGTTCGATCCGCGTCCCGGCCGCCGCGTGCGGGCTCGTCGGCCTGAAGCCCAGCCGTGGAATCGTGCCGGTCGGTCCCCACCACGACGAGCTCGCCGGCGGGTTCGATTGCGAGCACGTGCTGTCGCGGACCGTGCGCGATTCGGCGCTGATGCTCGACCTCACCGCGGGTGCCGAGTCGACGAGCCGCCAACCGTTCGCTTGGCATGGCAGGCGCTCTGTCGACGGCCTGCACGAAACACTCCGGCCGCTGCGCATCGGCGTCGCAATGCGCTCCTCTGGCGGCATCGCGCCTGACGAGGAGATCGGCGCCGCCGTCGAGAACGTCGGGCGCGTCCTCGCGGGGGCTGGCCACGCGGTCCGGGCCTTCGAGTTCCCGCGCGAGACCGACATCGCCGATTCAGCGGCGGTCATCTGGATGACGGCGATCGCCGAGGAGATCGACCACTACGAATCCCGGGTCGGTCGCAAACCCCATGCCGCCGAACTGGAGCTGGTGACGCGCGAATGCATGCTCGCGGGCGGTCGCTGGAGCGCCGTCGACTATGTCCGGGCGCGGCGCGCCTGCACCCAGGCGACGCGTGCGCTGGCGCATGCTGCGCGTGACCTCGACGCCCTGCTGCTGCCGACGACGGCAACCCTGCCCCCGCTGACCGGGGCGATCGACGGACGCACCGGCGCGATGAGCTTCGAGGCGTGGGCGGAAGCCTCCTACCGCTACGCGCCGTATACGGAGCTCTTCAACGCCACGGGACAGCCGGCGATCTCGCTGCCGCTCGGGCAGAGCCGTTCGGGACTGCCGATCGGCGTGCAGTTCGCCGCTCGGCTCGGCGAGGACGCGATGCTGCTGTCGCTCGCGGCGTGGCTCGAGCGCGAGATGCCCTGGGACGACCGCGGGCTCGCGCTGCGGCGTCGCCTCGCGTGACTCACCTGGCGTGCAGGCGTACCTGAGGTTCGCCTCAGGCAGGCGCCGCGCGGCCTGGCACACGCTTCAGGTGGGCGCGGCAGCCGGCACGGCAGTCGCTCGCCCCGAAGCCCGCGACCGGGATCGTGCCGGGCGTCGCCCGGTTGAGTTCGCACTCGGGCGTGGTCGAGCGCAGGTGCTCGCGGACCCGCACGCCGGGCGCGGTCGTCAGCCAGTCGATGTGCCAACGCCGCGGCTTCTGCTCGCGCAGGTGACGCGCGATCCGCGCGTCGAGTGCACGACGCGCGGAACCGGTATAGAGATACCGGCCAGCCGGAAGGTCGATCCATCCCAGGCGACCGACTTCCAGACGAATCGCTCTAGGCACGTCGATCAGCAACTGGTAGCTGATCGACGCGGGTGCCATTCGCATCAGTTGCCGAGGATCTCGAGGATCGCCGTCGACATCGCCACCACGCCCGTGCGCAGCGTCGGCGCCGGGATGGGTTCGAATCGCGACGTGTGCAGCCCGTGCACCGGCACGCCCGTGCGCTGCGCCTCGTCGATGAGCTCTTGGGAGTTCGCGCCGAGCGCGAACATCATCACCGGGATCTTGCCGTCGACGCCGAGATAGCCGAAGTCCTCGCTGGCCATCACCGGATCCACGCTGTGGACGTTCTCCGCCCCCAGCACCCGCTCGAACGCGCCGCGCACGCGGGCGACCGTGGCGGGCTCGTTGTAGAGCGCCGGCGCGAATTCGCCCTCGAGTACCGACACGAGCGGCAGTCGATCCTCCGGCATGCCGGCGCCGAGCGCTGCCGCCCGTGATATCCGCGCGACCGCCTGGATGATGTGCTCGCGGACCTCGGGCTTGTAGGCGCGGATGTTCAGCTCCAGCTTGACGTCGTTCGGGATGATGTTGCGCCTCGTGCCGCCATGGATCGTGCCGACCGTCACGACCGCCTGGTCGAACGGCGAGATCTCGCGGCTGACGATGGTCTGCAGCTGCATCACGATGTTCGCCGCCAGCACGATCGGGTCCTTGACGTCCTCCGGGCGCGATCCGTGGCCGCCGACGCCGCGGACGACGACGTCCATCTGCGTCGAGGTCGCCATCGCGTAACCGGGGGTGACGCCGACTGCACCGGCGGGCAGGAACGGCGAGTCGTGCAGTGCCAGCACGAGGTCCGGGCGCGGGAAACGCTCGTAAAGCCCGTCGCGCACGACCGCCAGCGCGCCGTCGATCGTCTCCTCGGCAGGCTGGCCGAGCAGGATGAGCGTGCCGTGCCAGCGCGACCGCAGTTTCGACAACACGCGCGCGGTGCCGACCAGCGAGGTGACGTGGACATCATGCCCGCACGCATGCATGACGGGCATCTCGACGCCGGCCTCGTTCTTCATCCGGCGATGGCTCGCGTACGGCAGGCCCGTCTGTTCCTCGATGGGCAGCGCGTCCATGTCGGCGCGGATGAGCAGGGTCGGGCCCGCGCCGTTGCGCAGCACGGCGACGACGCCGGTGCCCTTGTAGCCCGGCAGCGTGTAGCGGCCGACATGCTCGGTGACCTCGAAGCCGGCGGCGCGCAGTTCGCGGGCGAGGTCCGCAGCCGTGTGCTCTTCCTGCCGTGACAGCTCCGGCGTCGCGTGCAGCGCCTTGTAGTAGCCGACCAGCCCGTCGAGTTCGTGGTCCGCGAGCGCGGTGACTTCGCCGTCGACCGGCGAGGGCGCCGCCCGGGTGGCGAGCGCGAGCAGGCCCAGGACGAGGGCGCCGAGGACGATCACGCGGGAAGGGCGTCTGGGCATGTGTGCTCCTCGGCAGTGGCGGATGGGCTGGCGAGCGTGCGCGTCAGACCCAGGGCAGGTCGGGCAGGTCGGTGAACGCGTGGCGTAGCGCGAGACTCCAGCTCGAGCGGACCATCTGGAAGTACTCGTCGTCGGCGTTGATCTGGCGCCGCAGCTCCAGCTTCAGGCTGCTGCGCCGGTAGATCGCGAGGTCGAGCGGCAGTCCGACGGACAGGTTCGAGCGGATCGTCGAGTCCATCGAGATCAGCGCGCACTTCGCGGCGTCACGCAGCGACGTGTCGGGACGCACGATGCGGTCGATGATCGGCTTGCCGTACTTGAATTCGCCGATCTGGAAGTAGGGCGTCTCGCGCGTGGCCTCGATGAAGTTGCCTGCCGCGTAGATCTGCAGGAGCCGCGGCACTTCGTCGCCGATCTGCCCGCCGAGCAGGAAGCTGGCGGAGAAATCGTGGCCCAGTTCCTTGAGCGTCGCCGCGTCGCGCTTGTGGACCGCGCGGATGGCATCGCCGACGCAGCGCGCCGCGTCCGACATGTTGCCTGTGGTGTAGAGCGTGGATTCGGCCCCGGCGCGTCCCAGGTCCTCCCGCAACAGGCTGACCACCGCCTGCGTGATCGCGAGATTGCCGGCGGTCATGAGCACGAGCACGCGATCGCCAGGGCGCTCGAACACGCTCATCTTCCGGAAGGTGCTGATGTTGTCTACGCCGGCGTTGGTGCGGGAGTCGGACAGGAACACGAGGCCCTCGTCGAGCAGCGTGGCGACACAGTAGGTCAACGGACGTCCCCGGGGTGCGGAAAGTCCCCGATGTTAGGCGCTGGGCGCCCGGCGCGCCACGGTCGCTGCCGTGCCGCAGCGGGCGGTTTCGCCGCGCCGTGCGGCGCCTGGACGCCACCGCGATGGCGGAGCCCATCCTCCTTTGGGGCGATATGGGGGACGCCCAGGCTCGATGCGGGCAGGATCACGCCGGCGCGCAGGAACTCGTAGTCCTGGCAGAGGCTGGCAAGCAATCAGTTGAAGGCACGCGCGCGCTGCCGGTTCTGCGCAGGTCTCAAGGATGCGCGGGAGGTCATGGTTCGGGATGAGCCATGTCCTGCGGCCGTCGTCGCCGGCGGCCTCAATCCTGAAGCATCCCCGATCGACAGGCGAATCAGCCTCGGCGCGCGCCGCCGGGTGCGGGCATTTCGTCCTCGCAAGGGGGCGCAGGGAATCTCCATCTCGAACGACTTCGGCGGGAATCGGGGCGGGCGCCCTGCTCAGGCAGAACTGCGGCTTGGCCTTGCGCGCGCGCAATCCGCGCCGTCGCGGTGCGTTTCAGCGCATCGACGGCGCGCTGGAATGCCACGGTGTCGGTTGAACTCACCGGTTTGGTGCGCGCAATCGTTCAGCGGAGTTGCCAAACGCGCCCCTAATCTGTGTACAATGCGGCCCCTTACGCGGTCCGGCAACTGAGTCCATTGGCCGGAAACGCGTTGACAATCAATTGATTACGCGCCCGTAGCTCAGCTGGATAGAGTACCTGGCTACGAACCAGG
>CAISEB010000025.1 GCA_903884235.1 uncultured Pseudomonadota bacterium | reverse complement strand
GGCCCGCCGCGGCCGTGCAGAACTGGCTCGGCGGAACCGCAAGTCATGCCGCGCAGCGTGGCGCGGCGCTCGCTGCGGGACTCCCGGCGCTCGGCGCCGACGCGGTCTCCTACTACGTCGACGTCGAGGAGGCGCGCCTGCGCGAGCAACTGGCCGGAACCGGAGCCGACGTGACCCGCCTCGGTGACGACTTGCGCGTGCTGCTGCCGGGCGCCGTGATGTTCCCGGCCGACCACGCCGATCTCGAGCCGCGCGCCCGCACGCTGCTCGATGCCGTCGCCACCGTGCTGCAGAAGCACGACAAGACGCTGGTCGAGGTGGCCGGCTACACCGATGCCGCCGGTGGCGCCGAGTACAACCAGGCGCTCAGCGAACGACGCGCCGCCTCGGTGGCGGGGTACCTGCAGGGACGGGGCATCGCGCGCGCGCGCATCGCGACGATCGGGGCGGGCGAGGCCCATCCGCTGGCGAGCAACGCGACCGCGGACGGACGCGCACGCAACCGCCGCATCGAGCTGACGGTCAGTCCGCTGGTGAGGTGAGGACCGGCGCCCGGGGCGCCGGCCGGGCCGGTCAGGCCATCGCCGCCTTGAGCTTCTTGAGGGCGTTGGCCTCGATCTGGCGGATGCGCTCCGCCGACACCGAGTATTCCGCGGCGAGCTCGTGCAGCGTCGCCTTGTCCTCGTCGCGCAGCCAGCGTCGTTCGACGATCGCGCGGCTGCGCTCGTCCAGCGTCGCGAGCGCATGCCTGAGGCGCACGCTCGAGGCGTCTTCCCATTCGGCGCGTTCGACCGCGACCGCCGGATCCGCATCCGGTGCGGGCAGGTAGGCGGCCGGGGAATAGGTGCCGTCCTCGTCGTCGGCGTCGACGAGCGGATCGAAGGCGACGTCGCGCGCCGACAGGCGCTGCTCCATCTGCGTGACCTCGGCCGGCGTCACGCCCAGTTCCTTGGCGACCGCGGCAGTCTCGTCCGCCGACAGCCAGGCGAGGTTCTTCTTCGCCTTGCGCAGGTTGAAGAACAGCTTGCGCTGCGCCTTGGTCGTGGCGACCTTCACCAGGCGCCAGTTGCGCAGGACGTATTCGTGGATCTCGGCGCGGATCCAGTGCACGGCGAAGGACACGAGTCGCACGCCGACCGTCGGGTCGAAGCGCTTCACGGCCTTCATCAGGCCGACGTTGCCTTCCTGCACGAGGTCGCTGACCGGCAGGCCGTAGCCGGCATAGCCGCGGGCGATGTGCACGACGAAGCGCAGGTGCGACAGCACGAGCTCGCGCGCGGCCTCGAGATCCTGGTCATTCTGGAAGCGGGTCGCGAGCGCGACTTCGTCTTCCTTCGACAGGACCGGGATGCGGGAGACTGCGTCGATGTACGCGTCGAGACTGCCGACCGGCCCGCGCAGCGCGAGGGTCGTGGGGGTCGATGCGGTGGCCAGCGCCATACTCATGGTGACGTCGCTTCCTTTGCCCGGGTCAAAGGGCCCCGGGGTGCCCGAAGTCTAGCACTCGATGGATTGGAGTGCTAAATCCGGGGATGGGTTCAAAATAAATTTTGAACCGGATCAGCGACTTATGTAAACCGAAGCCGGTCAGCCCTCGGTGCCCGGCTCGATCTGGCGCAGATGTCGGGTCGCGGACACGAAGGCACCGAGCCAGCCGAGCATCGTGCCGGTGGCGAGCAGCGCGACCGAGGCCCGCAGGCCGAGGCCGTGCAGCGCGAACGCGCTCCCGTAGGCCGAGGCCACGCGGTCGATCGGGCCGGCGAGCGCGAGGACCAACGCCTCGACCAGGATCCAGCCGAGCAGCCCCCCACCGAGCCCGTACCAGACGCCGCCATACAGGAACGGGCGCCGCACGAAGCCGTCGCTGCCCCCGACGAGCTTCACGACCTCGATCTCCGCGCGTCGCGCATCGATGTCGAGCCGGACGGTGTTGCCGACGATCATCAGCACGGCGAGCCCGAGCAGGCCCGCCACGAGCAGCACCGCGCGCCTGAGCGCCTCGAGGATCGAGGTGAAGCGCCGCACCCACTCGGTGTCGAGCTGGACCTGGTCGACGCCGGGCAGCGCGCGCAGCTCGCCGGCCAGGCGCTCGACCGCCGCGGCGTCCGGGCCGATCGCGGGCGCACGCGGACGCACGACGACCATGCCGGGGAGCGGGTTGTCCTTCAGGGCATCGAGCGCCCCGCCGAGTCCGGACCAGCGCCGGAACTCGGCGAGGCCGTCCGCCGGCGAGACGTAGCGGGCGCTGGCGACGTCGCCGCGCGCACCGATCCGTCCGCTCAGCTGGGCTCCGTCGCGCTCGGGGATACCGGGCTTCAGGTAGAGGCTGAGGTCGAGCGCGTCCTGCCAGCCGCCGGAGGCGCTGCGGGCGTTGTCCACCACGAGCCCGAGCGCCGCGGGCAGCGCGAGCGCGATGCCGATGACGCCCATCGTCAGCAGCGAGCCGAACGGGGCCCGCGCGATCCTTCCCAGCGATGCGACCAGCGTCTGCAGGTGCCGCTCGAGCCACAGCGTGACCGGCTCGAGAAACGATCGCGTGCCGGCGTGGCGTGCGCCCTCAGCCATGCGGCTCTCCGGCGATGCGACCGCCGGCGAGCGCAATGCGGCGCGCGCCGAACTGCTCGATCAGGTGCAGGTCGTGGCTCGCGATCACGACCGTGACGCCGACCTCGTTGAACGACCGGAACAGCTTCATCACCTCGAGCGCGAGCTCCGGGTCGAGGTTGCCGGTCGGTTCGTCGGCGATCAGGATCGGCGGCTTGGTGACGACGGCGCGCGCGATCCCGACCCGCTGCTGCTCGCCGGTCGACAGTTCCACCGGGAACGCGCCCTCGCGGCCGAGCAGGCCGACCTGGTCGAGCCCGGCACGCACGCGCCGGTCGAGTTCGCGGCGCGGTGTGCCGGCGATCACGAGCGGCAGCGCGACGTTGTCCCACACCGGACGGTCGTGCAGCAGCTTGTGGTCCTGGAACACCATGCCGACGTTGCGCCGGTATGCCGGCACGCCGCGCCGGCCGATCGTGCGCGTGTCGCGCCCAGCCACGTCGATGCGGCCACGCGTCGGTCGTTCGATCAGCGCCAGGAGCTTGAGCACGGTGCTCTTGCCGGCGCCGGAATGCCCGGTGAGGAACACCATCTCGCCGCGGCCGACCTCGAGCGAGAGATCCGCGAGCGCCTCGCGGCCGCTCGGATAGCGCTTGACGACCTGCTCGAAGCGGATCACGCCGGTGGCGGCGCGGCGAGCAGCGCCGTAACGAAGTCCTCGACGTCGAACTCGCCGAAGTCGGCGATCGCCTCGCCGACGCCGACGAAGCGCAGCGGGATGCCGAGCTCGGTCGCGATCGCGACGACGATGCCACCCTTCGCAGTGCCGTCGAGCTTGGTCAGCACGAGGCCCGTGACGCCGAGCGCCTCGTGGAACGCCTTGGCCTGCGTGAGCGCGTTCTGGCCCTGGCTCGCGTCGAGCACGAGCAGCACCTCGTGTGGCGCGGACGGATCCTGCCGCGCCAGCACGCGCTTGACCTTCTTGAGCTCGTCCATCAGGTGCGACTGGTTCTGCAGGCGGCCGGCGGTGTCGGCGATCAGCACGTCGACGCCGCGCGCGCGCGCAGCGGCGAGGGCCTCGAAGATCACGGCCGCGGGATCGGCGCCGGGCGCCTGCGACATCACCGGCACGTCGTTGCGCTCGCCCCAGACGGTGAGCTGCTCGACCGCGGCCGCGCGGAAGGTGTCGCCCGCGGCGAGCATCACCGAGCGGCCCTCGTCCTTCAGTCGCTTGGCGAGCTTGCCGATCGAGGTGGTCTTGCCGGAGCCGTTGACGCCGACGACGAGCGTCACGAACGGTCGCCGGCTGGCATCGATCACGAGCGGGCGGGCCACCGGCGCGAGGATGTCGGTCAACGAGCGGCGCAGCGCCGCGAGCAGCGCCTCCAGGTCGTCGAGTTCCTGGCGCGCCACGCGCCGGCGCAGGTCCTCGAGGATGCGTTCGGTCGCCGGGATGCCCACGTCCGCGGTCAGCAGCCGCAGCTCGAGCTCGTCCAGCAGCTCCGCGTCGATGCGACGGCCCGGCAGCCAGTCGCCGAGTCCGCGCACGAGGCTCGCGGCGCGCTCGCCGAGGCGGGCGCGCAGGCGCCCGAACAGGCCGCGGGCCTGCGGCGCATCGGCCTGCGGCGGGGCGGGGGGAGCGGGCGTCTTCTTCAGGAATTCGAACATCGGGACCCTCGTGTCCGGACGCATTCTAAGCGTTCGGGGGTGTCTCTGGGCGCACGGGCGCAGGCCCCGTGCCGCCGGGAGCCGATCGAGGGTGGGGGAGGTGAAGTCCCGGGACGGGCGTGGCGCCCGTCCCGGGAGGCGTCTCAGGGACCCTGGACGAAGGTCGGGTCGAGGATCAGCGTGTACGCGCCGCCGGTCGCCGCGAAGTACACGAACTCGGACTGCATCTCGACCGTCACCTGCGCCGAGGCCGACGGATCGAGCAGCGAGCCGTGGGTTCCGGTCGTGAACGTGACGTAGGACCCCGCCGGGACGACGCCGGGCGAGGTCGCCTTCGTCAGCCCGCCGACCGCGATCAGCCGGTCGGTCGCGCTGTTTGGCACGACGGTATCGCCGACGACCTTGTGCAGCAGCACCGGCTTGCTCGCCGTCGTGAACTGGAAGTGGTTGATCGGATCGCCCGCGTCCGCGGCCGCCTGGGCGTCGCGGAAGAACGCGCGGTACAGCAGCGTGTCCGGGCCGAGCTTCGCCGCGACGCCGCCCCCGATCGGCGGACCGAAGGTCTGCGAGCTGAGCAGCAGGTCCGTGATCAGGCCGCCCGGCACGGACAGCGCGAAGCTCTGGAGGTTCGACGGCAGGCTGCCGACGGTCGCGCCGACGATGCCGCCGAGCGACTGCCCGCTGAGCGCGATCGCGTCGGGATTGAAGGCCGCCGGCACCGGGCCACCGCCACCGACGATGACCGCGGTCGGCGCGGCGAGCGCGCGCGCCAGCATCAGCTGGTCGACGACGCCCTGGCGCAGGTTGTCGCGGCTCGTGATCGGGCTCGTGATCTGGATGAAGTTCTCGCCCGAGCCGTCGATTACGCCGTCGCCCGGCGGCAGGCCGGTGGCGTTGTTGACGTAGTCCATGTCGAACGTGCGCTCCGGCACGCCCGGGATGCGCAGCAGGTGCGCCGGATCCGTCGGCGTGATGCCGTGCAGCGGCAGGTCGATCGCGGCGACGGCGATGCCGGCGGTCGCATACGCCTCGGCGATCGCCAGTGCGTTGGAGCGGTTGCCGGTGATGCCGTGCACGAAGATCACGACCGGCCACCCCGCCGCGGGGCGCGCGCGCGAGTTCGGGATCGTGATCAGCACCGGCACGGTGACCTGGTGGGTCGCCGCCGGCAGCGGGTTGTAGCGGGTGATGTAGTTGCTGCCCGCCTGGCCCGGCACGAGCGAGACCGCCGACCCCGCGAGCCACTGGCCCTGCAGCGGCGGGGCGGGCATCGACACCGAGGCGTCGGCCGGGGTCGGCAGGTAGTACGGCAGCGTGACCGTGCCCTCGTAGACGTCCGCGTTGCCGGTCAGGTACGGGTTGGTGCCCGCCGGGTCGAGGATGTTCTTCGTGGTCAGGATGCCGCCGGCGCCGTTCGGCAGGCCCTGCGCCGCGAGCACGGGCGGCGTCACGTCCATGATCTGGTTCGCCATCTCGACGAGCGTGTCGCGCGTCGATTCGGTCGTGAAGCTGAAGGTCAGCACGACGTTCGCGAGGTTGATGCCCACGGCGCCGGCGATCGCGAGCTGCGGCACGGTGGCCGCGCAGACGGCGGCGCCCTGCGCGTTCGGGATCGCACCGCAGCCCGGCGACGGCGCGGCCGGGTTGGCGCCGATCGCCTGCTGGATTCCGGCGTAGTCGTTGTCC
Source organism: uncultured Pseudomonadota bacterium (assembly GCA_903884235.1). GTDB lineage: Bacteria > Pseudomonadota > Gammaproteobacteria > Steroidobacterales > Steroidobacteraceae > CAIKZZ01. The sequence continues at coordinate 67,597 of CAISEB010000025.1, read as the reverse complement.
GGCATCGCGACGGTGCCGTCCGTCGCCTTGATCGAGTTCGTCAGGATCACGAGGTAGCCGACGCCGGAATTGTCGACGAGCCCGGCCGGCGCCCCTTCGAGCGCGCCGCCCGTGGACGGCGTCAGCGGCTTCAGCGGCTTGATCGACAGCACCTGGCCGCCCGCATCGACGGCCGTGGACACGCTGACGGTGTAGTCGACGCCCGGGACCAGCGCCCGGCGCACGCCGACCGGCACGCGGCCGATGCTGGTGGCGCTGGCGATGACCGTGCGCATCGTCGTCTCGAGCACCGTGACGGCACCCGGTGCCGACAGCGTCGCCGGGTCGATCGGCAGCGAGAAGCGGACCGTGATCTCGCCGTTGACGCCGAAGCCGTCGAGGGCGTTCACCGAGACCGAGTTCGGCGTGACCGCCAGCGACGGGAAGTTGACCGTGCCGTCGGTGCTGCCGTTCAGGTACAGGTCGCTCGGGTAGGGCAGCAGGCCCTCCGCGAGCTGGAACACCGGCCTGAAGGGCGCTCGGACGACGGGCGGGGGCGCCCCGTTGCCCGAGGTCGTGTCTGTCGCGCCGATACTCGATGAACCGGAGCTGCATGCGCCGAGCAGCAGGGCTGCGACGGACAGGATGGCAGCGTGACGGGTTCTCATTGTATTGCTCCCCGCGTGGATTTCTTGCGCTCCCCGGGCGCGTATGATCGCGACCAGAGGCAGTGCGCAAGGGTACGCTTTGGCTTTGAAGGCTGGCAAGGATGGAAGACCGAGCGTGCCGCGTGGCAAAACACCTGCCGCAGCGCAAAAAAGACCGGCACCGGCATGCAGCGCCGTCCGCGTCATCGCGGGCCGCTGGCGTGGCCGCAAGCTGGAATTCCCGGCCGTGCCCGGCCTGCGCCCGTCCCCGGACCGCGTGCGCGAGACGCTCTTCAACTGGCTGCACGGCCCGATCGTCGACGCGCGGTGCCTGGACCTGTTCGCCGGCAGCGGTGCGCTCGGCTTCGAGGCGCTCTCGCGCGGGGCGGGGCGGACCGTGCTGGTGGAGCGCGAACCGCTCGTCGTGCGCGCGCTCGAGGCCTCCGCCGAACGGTTCGGCGAGCCGCGCCCGCAGATCGTCCGGGCGGATGCGTTCTCGTACCTGAACGCGCCGGCGCAGCCCTTCGATCTCGTCTTCCTGGACCCGCCGTTCGCGGCGGGCTGGCTGCCTGAATTGTGTACACTCCTCGAGGTTCGGGGCTGGCTCGCACCGCGTGCCTTCGTCTACCTGGAATGCGCCGCCAGCGATGCCGTCGTGCCGCTGCCGGAGGCCTGGGAGACGGTGCGCGAGACGCGGGCCGGCGAGGTGCGGTCGGTACTGGCCCGACGACGGGACCCGGCGTCCGCGGCGTCCGGGTCCGGAGCAGACGACAGATGAATCTCAAGCGGCACGCCGTCTATCCCGGCACCTTCGACCCCATCACGAACGGCCACAAGGACCTCGTGCGGCGCGCCGCGGGCATCTTCGACCACGTCATCGTGGCGATCGCCGCCAATCCGAACAAGACGCCGATGTTCGAGCTCGACCAGCGTGTCGCGATGGCGCGCCGGGTGCTCGACGACATCCCGAACATCGAGGTGCGTGGCTATACCGGGCTTACCGTCGAGTTCGCCAAGCAGCAGGGCGCGCATGTCGTCGTGCGTGGCCTGCGCGCGGTCTCCGACTTCGAATTCGAATTCCAGCTCGCGAACATGAGCCGCCACCTCGCCGTCGAGGTCGAACACGTGTTCCTGACGCCGCAGGAGCAGTTCACGTTCATCTCCTCGACGCTGGTGCGCGAGATCGCCTCGCTCGGCGGTGACGTCAGCGAGTTCGTCCATCCGTTCGTCGCCGAGCAGCTCAAGCTGCGCGCGCCCCTGTTCGCCCGCGGTGCGCCGCCCCTACCGCCCGGGACCTGAGCATGACCCGCCGCCTCCTCGGACACGCCGCCGGCGTGCTCCTCGTCCTCTTCGCCGCGCTCGCCGCTGCGGTGCCCGCGCCGCTGCCGCCGCAGGCCGCCATCGCGAGTGCGCACCCGCTCGCAACCCAGGCCGGGCTCGACGCGCTCGCCGCGGGCGGCAATGCGTTCGACGCCGCGGTGGCGGTCAGCGCCGTGCTCGCGGTCGTCGAGCCGGCCAGCTCCGGCGTCGGCGGCGGCGGCTTCTACCTGCTGCACGTCGCCGCCGATGGCCACGACGTGATGGTGGACGCGCGCGAGGCCGCGCCGCTCGCGGCGACACGCGACATGTACCTCGGCCGCAAGGACGGCGGCAGCTCGACGGACGGCGCGCTCGCCGCGGCGATCCCCGGCGAGCCGGCCGCCTGGGCGTGGCTCGCGGCGCACTACGGCCGCCTGCCGCTGTCGGTGACGCTCAAGCCCGCGATCACGATCGCGCGTGACGGCTTCCCGCTGTACGCGCGCCTGCAGAACGCGATACGCGTCAAGCAGCGCGCGCTGGCCGCCTCGGCCGACGCCGGACAGGTCTTCCTCGCCAAGGGCGCGGTGCCGGACGTCGGCGCGACCATCCGCCAGCCCGCGCTCGCGCGCACCCTCGAGATGCTGGCACGGGAGGGCGCCGACGGCTTCTACAAGGGCCGCTTCGCCGAACATCTCGTGTCCGAGGTGCGCCGGGCCGGTGGCATCTGGACGGCCGAGGATCTGGCGCGCTATCGCGTGGCCGAGCGCGCGCCGATCCGCGTGCACTACCGCGACGCGACGCTGGTGATGGCGGCGCCGCCGTCCGCGGGCGGCGTCGTGATCGGCGACGCGCTCGCGATCCTCGCCGGCTACGAACTACCCTCGCTGGATGCCGTGACGCGCCACCACCTCACGATCGAGGCGATGCGTCGCGCGTATCGCGACCGTGCGGAGTACCTCGGCGACCCGGACTTCGTCCAGATCCCGGTCGACCTGCTGCTGAGCCCGCAGTACGCCGCCGGCCAGCGCACCTCCATGCGCCTCGACCGCGCGACGCCGTCCGACGTGCTGCGGCCCGTGTTCACGGGCGACGAGAGCCCGTCGACCACGCATTTCTCCGTGCTCGATCGCGAAGGCAATCGCGTCGGCGCGACGATCTCGATCAACCTGTTCTTCGGCGCGACCTACATGGTGCCGGGCACCGGCTTCATGCTGAACGACACGATGGACGACTTCTCGACCTCGGCCGGCAAGCCGAACGCATTCGGCCTCGTCGGCGCGGACGCCAATGCGGTCGGGCCCGGCAAGCGCTCGCTGTCGAGCATGACGCCGACCTTCGTCGAGCGCCCGGGCGGCCTGATGATCATCGGTTCGCCGGGCGGCAGCACGATCATCTCCAACGTGCTCGGCGGCATCCTCAACTGGTTCGACGGCAAGAGCGCCGCCGAGATCGTCGCGGCACCGCGCATTCATCACCAGTACCTGCCTGACACCGTGATGTTCGAGTCCGCCGCACTCGGTGCAGATGAACGGGCCGAGCTCGAGAAGCGCGGCCACAAGCTTCGCGAGAGCAAGACCGGCTGGGGCAACACGCAGGTCGTCACCTGGGACTACGCGAGCGGACGGGTCGAGGCGGCATCCGATCCGCGCGGTTTCGGCGTCGGGCTCGTCTACTAGCCGGGCCGGGCCGGGCCCGATCCCGCCTCATCGTTGGCAGGTCGGGCACCAGTACGTCGAGCGCTGGCCCTGCACGCGCTGCCGGATCGGCGTCGCGCAGTCGCGGCAGGCCTCGTCCGCGCGCTCGTAGACGTACAGCTTCTGCCGGAAGTAGCCCGGATTGCCGTTGGCGTTGACGTAGTCGCGCAGCGTCGTGCCGCCCGCCTTGATCGCGGAGGTGAGCACGCGGCGCACGGCGGCGACGATGCGCGCGGTCTCCTCGCGCGTGAGCCGGCCGGCCGCGCGACCCGGCGACACGCCGGCGTGGAACAGCGCCTCGCTCGCATAGATGTTGCCGACGCCGACCACGATCGCGGCGTTCATCAGCAGCACCTTGATCGCGACGCGCCGCCCGCGCGTCCTGGCGTGCAGGTAGTCCGCGTCGAAGGCGTCCGATAGGGGCTCCGGGCCGAGCGCGCGCAGCAGCGGATGCCCGTGCGGGTCGCCGTCGATGAAGTGCATGCTGCCGAAGCGGCGCGGATCGTTGAAGCGCAGGCAGCGGCCGGAATCGAGGTCGATCTCGACGTGGTCGTGGGGGCGACGCGCGAGCGCCGGGTCCGCGGTGCGCAGGCTGCCGGACATGCCGAGGTGGATCAGCAGCGTGCCGCGATCCGTGGCGACCAGCAGGTACTTCGCGCGGCGCTCGACGACCCGGATGCGGCGTCCGCGCAGCGCGTCCTCGAAGCCGGCCGGCAGCGCCCAGCGCAGGCGCCGCTCGTGCACGCGCACTGCGGCGATGCGTCGTCCCTCGAGCAGCGGCGCGAGTCCGCGACGGGTCGTCTCCACTTCCGGCAGTTCAGGCATTGGCGTGCGTCCGGGTCCCGGGGGCTCTGCTGTACAGCTTCTGAAGAGGCTTGTGCCACGGGGCTGCGCCCCAAACTAGGAGAGTATGATGGCGGCTTGTCCCGACGCCGCCCGGCGCCGCGGGTTGCCGCTGTCCAATCGCTTTTGGAGTGACGCGCCAGTGAACCTCGATTTTCTCTACGGCCTGACCAACCTCGGTTTCTGGGGCTACATGCTCGTCGGCTTCGTGATGGTCCAGATCACGATGATGGCGGTCACGCTGTACCTGCACCGCGACGCCGCGCACCGCGCGGTAGACCTGCACCCGGCGCTCCGCCACTTCTTCCGCTTCTGGATCTGGGCCACGTCCGGCCAGATCACCCGGGAATGGGTGGCCGTGCATCGCAAGCATCACGCGTTCTCCGACGTCGAGGGCGATCCGCACAGCCCGGTGCTGTTCGGCCTGCGCAAGATCCTGCTCGAGGGCGCCGAAGTCTACCAAGTCTCGGCCCGCGATCCCGCCGTGCAGGAGAAGTATGGCCGCGGCACCCCGGACGACTGGATCGAGCGCAACCTGTACGCGCGCCATCGCGATCTCGGCCTCGTGCTGACGGTGATCGCCGATCTGGTGCTGTTCGGCGTGCCGGGCATCATCATCATTGCCGTGCAGTTCGCCGCCATGCCGGTCATGGCGGCGGGCGTCATCAACGGCCTCGGCCACGCGATCGGCTACCGCAACTTCGAATGCGACAACGCGGCCCGCAACCTGATGCCGTGGGGCCTGCTGACGGGCGGCGAGGAGCTGCACAACAACCACCATGCGTTCCCGTCCTCGGCCCGCTTCTCGATGCGCGCCGGCGAGTTCGACATGGGCTGGCTGTGGCTGACGATGTTCTCGGCCGTCGGCCTCGCCAAGGTCCGCAAGGTCGCGCCGCGCGCGCTCGTCGCCGCGCCGCGCCCGGCCGTCGACCTCGACACGGTGCGCACGGTCATCACCGCGCGCATGGACGTGGTGCGCAACTATGCGCGCACCGTGACCCTGCCGGTGCTGAAGGCCGAGGCGGCGCGCAGTGCCGGTGCGCTGAGCTTGCGCGTGCGCAAGGTCCTGGTCCGGCATCCCAAGCTGCTCGACGCCAAGGCGCGCGAGCGCCTGCAGCAGGTTCTCGCCGAGAACGCGGCGCTGCGCACGGTGCACGAGTTCCAGGAGCGCCTGGCCGTCCTGTGGAGCGGCACGATCGGCGACAACGAGCGCCTGACCGGCTACCTGCGTGACTGGATCCGCGAGGCCGAGGCGAGCGGGATCGAGCGACTGCAGGAGTTCGCGCGGACGCTGAAGGGCTATCGGCTGGCATCACCGGTGGCCGGGGCGGCCATCGGCTGAGTGACCCCGGAGGGTCTGGCGGGCGGCGAACGCCGCCCGCCCGATCAATTACTTGATCTTCGCTTCCTTGTACGCCACGTGCTTGCGCACGACGGGGTCGTACTTGGACACCTCCATCTTCTCGGGATGCAGGCGCTTGTTCTTGGTGGTCGTGTAGTAGTGGCCGGTACCGGCGCTCGACACGAGCTTGATCTTGTCACGCATGTCTGTGGTCTCCTGCCGTCGCTCAGACGTGCTCGCCGCGCGCGCGCAGCTTGGCAAGTGCGTGCGCGACGCCGTGCTTTTCGATGGTCCGCAGGCCGCGCGTGGACACCTTCAGGGTGACCCAGCGGCTCTCCTCCTCGACCCAGAACCGGTGCGTGTGCAGGTTCGGGAGGAAGCGGCGGCGGTTTCTGTTGTTCGCGTGCGACACCGTGTTGCCGACGGTCGGCTTCTTTCCGGTGATCTGACAAACTCGTGACATGGCTGTAGTCCTGGTCCGACCCCCAAGGTCGGAGAGCCGCGTATTTAACCATCGAGTCGGGCCCGATGCAAACCCTGCCGGCGTCTGCCCGCCGAGGGGGTGCAGCCCCCGGGATCGGGGGGTGAGGGCGGCCGGACGGGGCGCCTCCCCGCGCCCGCCGCCCAGGCCCCCGGGGTGACTAGCGGCTGGCGCCGTTGCTGGGGGAGATGACCCGGCCGTACTCGGAGGCCCGATCCAGCCGGTCGAACATCTCGAAGGCCGCCGTCGAGATCGCGCTGATGGCCGCTTCGCCCGCCGGCTCGCTCTTCAGGTAGGTCGTCATCACGCAGATGACGTAGGGCCGGTTCTTCAGGAACACGATGCCCGAGTCGTTGCGGACCCCCTCGAGCGCGCCGGGCTTGTTGGCGATCACCAGTCCTTCCGGCAGGCGACGCGGCAGCCAGCTGTCCTTGTGGGTCTCGAGGACCCGGAAGAAGTCCTCGCGCAACGGGGATCCGACAACCTTGCCGGCATGCAGGCGCTCGAGCAGCGTCATCATCTCGCGCGGCGTGGAGACGTTCTCCCGTCCCTCGGCCGCCGCCTGCAGGTCCATCATCTTGCGGCGCAGGTGGGTGTGGCCGAGGCCGAGGCCGCCCATCAGCTGGTCGACGTTGGCCATGCCCACGCGGTCGATCAGCACGTTGGTCGCGGAGTTGTCGCTGACCGCGACCACCATCGTCGCCAGGTCGCGGTTGGTGAGGGTCGTCACCCCGGCCGTCAGGCCGCTCATGATGTCGCTGTCCGGCACCAGGTCCTCGGCGCGGACGACATACCGATCGGCGAGCGTGGCGAGGCCGGCGGCCCCGTGCGCGGACTCCTCGGCCTGGTGGTACAGCTCCGCGAGCAGCGCGATCTTGATCGAACTCGCCTGCGGGAAGACCTCGTCGCCCCGCAGCAGCCATTGCTGGCCCGTGCGCAGGTCCAGGATCGCGACCCCGAGCACCCCGTCGAGATGTTGCTCCACCTCCGCGACGGTGGCGCGCAGGTGATCCCACAGGACCTGCTCCTTCTCCTGCGGGGCCGGCGCGGGCGCGGCCTGGGCCGCGAGACCTGCGAGCAGCGACACCAGGCACAGCAACTTCTTCATGTCGGCTCCGACGTTCGCGCCCGGCACGGTGGCCGGGCGCCGGGGATTATCCATGCAGGCGAGGGGGCACGTCAGCGCCGGCCTGCCCGGGCCGCCGGCGTCCTGCCGCACGCGCACCGCATTTTATGTATATAACGGGGCATGCGGCGAGCGACGATGCATCGACGGCGGTTGTTCGTGGCGTTCCTTGCGCTGCTGGTCGCGGCGGGCGCGTCCGCGGCCCCGAGTTCGCCCGCCATCACGGTCTATGCCGCGGCGTCCCTGACCAACGTGCTGCAGGTCCTCGGCGACGGATTCACGGCGTCGACCGGCATCCCGATCAAGTTCTCCTTCGCCGGAAGCTCGCAGCTTGCCCGCCAGATCGAGTCGGGCTCCCCGGCGGACGTCTTCATCTCCGCGGACCCGGAGTGGATGGACTACCTCGAGTGGCGCGGCCTCATCCGCAAGCCAACCCGTCACGACCTGCTCGGCAATCGGCTCGTGCTGATCGCGCCGGCCGACAGCACCCTGAATCTCAGGATCGTCCCGGGATTTGGCCTGCGCGCCGCGCTGGGCAGTGGCCGCCTCGCGACCGGGGATCCCGACATGGTGCCAGTCGGCCGCTATGCGCGCTCCGCCCTGCGTAACCTCGGTGTCTGGAACGAGGTCGCCGACCGGATCGTCGGTGCCGAGAACGTGCGCAGCGCGATGGTTTTCGTCGCGCGCGGCGAGGTGCCCCTCGGCATCGTCTACGAGACCGACGCCCGGGTCGACCCGAAGGTTCGCGTCGTCGACGTCTTCCCGGCCGGTACCCATCCGCCCATCACCTACCCCATCGCCTTGACGCGAGACGCCGCTTCCGAGGCGAGCAAGTTCGTCGATTACCTGCGCGGCCCCGGCTGCAGGGCGGCGTTCGAGGGGTTCGGCTTCGTCGTGCTGCCATGAATGCACCGGATCGCCCGCGTCGAGGAGGCGGGCTCCAGCGCTTGGCGCTGCCGGATCGCGCCCGCGCCTACTTGTGATCGGCGTAGCGGAGGACCTCGTCGGCGTGCGCCTTGTAGCTCGCCGACGAGCTGACCTTCTTCAGCTTCTCTGCGAGTACGCGCGCCGTCGCCACATCCCCCAGCCGCAACGACGCGAACGCGCGCAGGTAGAGAAGTCGATCGCGCTGGTCCTCGGTTTCGACGGCCTTGATCGGGCGCGTCGTGGCGAGGGCATCGGCCGGCTTGTCCTGCGCCAGCTGCAGGCTCGCCAGCGTCAGGCTCGCGTCGACGTTGTTCGGCTCGAGCTCCAGCAGTGCCGCCAACGCGGCCGCGGCGCCGTCCGGGTTGTCGTGTTGCGCCAGCTGCGCGAAATTCAGCAGCAGCTTCGGATTGCGACTGCCGAGCTCGAACGCCTTGGCGAAGTACTTCGCGGCCTCTTCCGGCTTGTCGTCCCGCCACGCGAGATAGCCGAGGTTTCCCCAGGGCTCCGGCCGCTTGGCATCGTCGCGCGTGAGTTCCTCGAGGCGGGTGCGGGCCTCGTCCTGCCGGTCTCGCAGGCCCATCATCAGCTCCGCCTGCACTTCGTGCACATCGAACAGGTCGGCCGGCTGGCCCGTCAGCTTTTCCGTTGCGTCGAGCTTGATCTTGACCTTCATCTTGTAGAAATTGTCGCCGCGCACGTATGACTTCAATGCCGCCTCGAGCTCCGCGAAGGGCACGCCGTAGACCGTCTCGAGCGCCTGCACCGACGGTGTCCCCTTGTTGATGGCCTGCACCACGGCCCAGAACTTCGGGCGGTACTTGTTCGAGGTCGCGAGCATGTGCACGAATGCCCAGCTCTGGTTGTAGAGACTGCCGGCCTGCTTCGCTTCGTTGTAGTAGGGCGAATTCTGGTCCGCCGCGAGGATGGTCTGCATCGGCACCCAGGGTTCACGATTCAGCTCCTGCAGGCGGCCCAGCAGCACGTCGCCGAACTCGGTGTCGCTGCCGACCTGGCGGAGCGTGGAGAACAGATCCGCCAGTCCTTCGTTGAGCCAGGGCGGCAACGAGTAGCCGCCGTGCCTGAACACCAGGTGAGTGTATTCGTGCGTCGTCAGTTGCGAGCTTTCGTCGCCCAGCTTGCCCACGACGATGTAGTCGCGGTCATAGGAATTCGCGTAGTACGCCGCGGCGAACGCATTGAGGCGGAACGGCTGATACTCCTTCTCGGAGCCGAAGATCATCACGGTGATCGGTGCGGCCCTGGCCGGCGCGACGCCGGTGACCTGGGCGAAGAATCCACGCACGCGCTCGAACTGATTGAGGGCATCGCGTGTCGCGCGTTCGCTGGCGCTCGAGTACGCCCGGAAATCCTCGTTCTGCATCGTGATCCACGTCGGCTGTGCGAGGACGGCCGTCGGCGAGAGCAGCACGGCCAGCAGCGCGAACGCGCGACGCAGGGTCCCGGTGCGGACAGCTCGGTGGGCAGGCCCGGGAGAGCACCAGGGCGGTTCGGGGTTCAGCGTGGTCGGCATGCGTCCTCCGTGACGTCCGATGCCTGTTGAAGGGCTGGGATCAAGCGAGTGCCTATCGTCGGGCCGGGCGGGCATTTTGTCGAGACAGACATGACCGGCCGGATTGGTCGTGCGTTGAATCCGGGTGATCGAGGCGCCGCGACAGCAGGAACTCACCGCATCGACCAGGAAGGTTGCCGCGCATCATGCGGACTGCTGGGTTGCCGCGGCGCGACTGGGGCGCGGGAGCCGCGGCCATCCGCGTCGGGTCGTCGTCCTGACGACGGTCCGTGAATGCCGCTCGCTCGGCGGTACCGCCCCGACGGTTCAGAGAAGCCCCCGCTCGGCCAGGCTCGTGCAAGTACCCTCGCCGGTGATCAGGTGGTCGATGACGCGAATGTCCACGAGTGCCAGTGCGTCGCGCAGGCGTGTCGTGATCCGCTCGTCCGCGTGGCTCGGCTCGGCCACGCCCGACGGGTGGTTGTGGACGAGGATCACGGCGGCGGCGCGATTTGCGAGCGCCTGCTTGACGACCTCGCGTGGATGCACGCTCGCGCCGTCGATCGTGCCGCGGAACAGTTCCTCGAAGGCGGTCACGCGGTGCCGGCTGTCGAGGTAGAGCACGCAGAACACCTCGTGGTCGCGGTCGCGCAGTTCGGCGAGCAGGTAGTCGCGCGCGAGGCGGGGGCTGGTCAGCGGCGGGCCGGACTTCAGGGCCTCGAGCTGGTGGCGGCGCGCGAGCTCGAGCAACGCCTGCAGCTCGGCGCATCGCGCAGGCCCGATGCCGCGATGGGCCTGGAGGCGGGCGGCGTCGGCGCACAGCAGCCCGCGTAGCGAGCCGAACTCGCCGAGGAGCTGCCGGGCAAGTTCCACGGCATTGCCGCCGCGGACTCCGGTGCGCAACCAGATCGCGAGCAGTTCAGCTTCGGACAGTGCGCGCGCGCCGACGCGCAGCAGTCGCTCGCGCGGGCGTTCCTGGGCGGGCCAGTCGTGCAGGTGCATGGCGACAGTGTGCGCAGCCCGCAGGCAAAGTCAGAGTTGAGAATCGGGTGCAAATGCGCCAAATCGCGCTGATTTCGTGCGCGACGAATACGGTTGCCGCACTCGGCGGTGTTGTGCCAGAGCGCCCCGGGCCGGCCTCGCCATAACCAGTGGTTCTCGGCCGGTCGGCCCGGGGCCTTGGACCCGGGCCGTCCATGGGTCGATAATCGCAGGATGAGCACCGCCACGTCCCTGCCCGTCGCTCGCCGGATCCTGCTCGGGGTCACGGGCGGCATCGCCGCGTACAAGTCGGCGGACCTCGTGCGGCGCCTGCGCGAACGCGGCGCCGAGGTCCAGGTCGTGATGACAGACGGGGCGACGAAGTTCGTGACCCCGCTGACCTTCCAGGCCCTGTCGGGGCGACCGGTCCGCACGGACCTGTGGGACGACGCGGCGGAAGCCGCCATGGGCCACATCGAGCTCGCTCGCTGGGCCGAACTCGTGCTCGTGGCTCCCGCGAGTGCCGACTTCCTCGCGCGGCTCGCGGGCGGTCACGCCGATGACCTGCTCTCGACCGCCTGTCTCGCGACGGCCGCGCCCGTCTGGGTCGCGCCGGCGATGAATCGCGAGATGTGGGCGGACGCCTCCACGCAGGCGAATGTCAGGACGCTCGCCGCGCGCGGCGTGCGCGTGCTCGGGCCGACCGAAGGCTCCCAGGCCTGCGGCGAGACCGGGCCGGGACGGATGCTGGAGCCCGAGGCGCTGTGCGCCGCGCTGTTCGCGGCCGAGGATGCCGGTCCGCTGGCGGGCCTCAATGTCGTCATCAGCGCAGGCCCCACGCGCGAGCCGCTGGATCCGGTGCGCTTCATCAGCAACCGCAGTTCCGGGAAGATGGGCTTCGCGGTCGCCGCCGCGGCACGCGACGCCGGTGCCCGCGTCACGCTCGTCAGTGGCCCGGTGTCGCTGGCCACGCCGGCCGGCCTCGTCCGCGTCGACGTCGAGACCGCCGCGCAGATGTACGCGGCGGTGCATGGCGTCATCGGCACCGCCGACATCTACATCGGCGCCGCCGCGGTCGCCGACTACACGCCGGTGTGCTGCGCCGAGTACAAGATCAAGAAGACGGCCGATTGCCTGGAGCTGTCGCTGCACAAGGCGCCGGATATCCTCGCGTCCGTCGCGGCGCTCGAGCGGCGCCCGTACACGGTCGGGTTCGCGGCCGAGACCAACGACGTCGAGAAGCACGCGCTCGCGAAGCTGGTGCGCAAGCGCCTCGACCTGATCGCCGCGAACGAGGTCGGTACCGACCGCGCCTTCGACCGCGAGGACAATGCGCTGCTGCTGTTGTGGCCGGGTGGTCGGCGCGAGCTCGCGCTGCAGTCGAAGTCCGCGCTCGCGCGCGAGTTCGTCGCGGTCGTCGCCGAGCGTTTCCATGCGGCGCGACAGCCCGCCGCCGCGCCCGTGCCGGTGGCCGGCTGATGGCCGCAGCCCGCCCGCTGCAGGTCCGCATCCTCGATGCCAGGATCGGGACGGAATGGCCGCTGCCGGCCTACGCGACCGGCGGTTCCGCCGGCCTGGACCTGCGGGCCTGCATCGACGCCCCGCTCGTGCTCGAGCCGGGCCGTACCGAGCTCGTGCCGACCGGCCTGTCGATCCACCTCGACGATCCCGGTCTCGCCGCGGTGCTCCTGCCCCGGTCCGGGCTCGGCCACAAGCACGGCATCGTCCTCGGCAATCTCGTCGGCCTGATCGATTCCGACTACCAGGGCCCGGTCATGGCCTCGATGTGGAATCGCGGCAGTACCGCATTCACGATCCAGCCCGGCGAGCGGATCGCGCAGATGGTCGTGATCCCGGTGGTGCAGGTCGAGCTGGAGGTCGTGGGGGACTTCACCGCGACCGAGCGCGGCGCCGGCGGTTTCGGCAGTTCCGGCCGGGGCTAGCTGCGCGGCGCCGCGGGCGCGCCGCGGGCGTAATCCGTCTCGATCTTCTTCAGCTCGCGGAAGCGGGCGATGTCACTGCCGAACTGCGACTTCATGCGCTCGAGCTCCAGGCGCTTCGCCTCGAGATTGCGCTGCTGCGTCGTGATGTCGGTCGTGGTCCGCACCAGGTCTTCCGCGAGTCGCTCCGGCATCTGCGGGGCATTCGCGGCCGTGTTGTAGGGCTTGAAGTGCTGGGCCTGCTGCTCGAGCTGGGTCTGGCGCGCGCGCAGCTGCTGGATGTACTGGGTCGTCACACGCGCCTGGCCCTCGACGATTTCGGCACGGCGATCCCGCAGCGCCTCGATCTCGTCGACCGACAGGTAGGTCGCAAGCAGGTTCTGGTCGCGCAGGCGCGCCTGGGCCGCCGTGCTGAGTGCCCTGTCCTCCGCTGCCCGGCGGTCGGACTCCACCTGCAGCTGTTCCGGCGTGCGCCGCCCCGGGATCGTGCCGACGGGCACGCCCTGGGAGTTCAGGACGACCTTGTCCTGGTCGGCGTACTGCGGTGGGATCTGGTCGCCGTAATGGACGGTGCCCTGCTCGTCGACCCACCGGTAGACGTGGGATTTGCCCGATTCGTGCTGCACCGGAGCGGCCGCCGACGACACGGCCCACGCGGCGAGCGCGGTGCCGAGCAGGATCGAGCGGAGGGAGGGCAGCGTCGTCATGACGGTCCGGAGTGTGCCGGGAGTTGCGGTGGGAATGCACTGGCCACGATCGTTCTCCGAGAGGCGCGTCACGCTAGAGCGTCCCGACCCGCGAATCAGTTCGCGTTTTGCGCCCCGTACTCGGCCCGGTAGGCCTTGAGTGCGGGCAGCACCGCAGCATCGACCCCACCGACGCCGGCCGCAAGTCCCGTGACGAGGTCCGACAGCGCGAGGATCGACACGACCGGCAATCCAAATGAGGTACGCACTTCCTGGACCGCGGAGAGTACCGAGTCGCGGCCGCGCTCCTCGCGATCGAGGGCCAGCAGAACCCCGCACGGCGTCGCGCCGGCAGCCCGGATGATCTCGATCGACTCGCGGATCGCGGTGCCGGCCGTGATCACGTCGTCGACGATCAGGACGCGGCCGGCGAGCGCGCGGCCGACGATGCGGCCCCCTTCGCCATGGTCCTTCGCTTCCTTGCGGTTGAAGCAGTACGGCACGTCCCGGCCGTGGTGATCGGCGAGCGCCGCGGCGGTCGCGGTCACGAGCGGGATGCCCTTGTAGGCCGGCCCGAACAGCATGTCGAACTCGAGGCCGGCGGCGGTGAGCGAGGCCGCGTAGGCGCGGCCGAGGCCGGCGATCGCACTGCCCGTGTCGAACAGGCCAGCGTTGAAGAAGTAGGGGCTCTGGCGCCCCGACTTCAGGGTGAACGAACCGAAGCGAAGTACGCCGAGGCGCACGGCGAGCTCGAGGAAGTCGCGCTGGAAGGCATGCATGGTGGCGATAGTCTCCGTCAGATCCCGGGTCGGGACAAGCCGCCGCGGTCCCTTGCTATGATCCGGTCATGCGCATCGCGACACTGAACTGCAACGGCATCCGTTCCGCCGCCCGCAAGGGCTTCTACGACTGGCTTCCGCAGCACGACCTGGATGTCGTGTGCCTGCAGGAGACCCGCTGCACGGACGAGGACATCACCGACCCGCTCTACCATCCCGAGGGCTGGCACTCGGAGTGGCTTCACGCCGAGAAGAAGGGCTACAGCGGCGTCGCGATCTACTCCCGGCGCAAGCCCGACAAGGTGATCCGCGGCTTCGGGTCCGCCGAGTTCGATCGCGAGGGGCGCTACCTCGAGATGCGCTTCGGCTCGCTGTCGATCATCTCGGTCTACCTGCCTTCGGGGTCATCGGGTCCGGAGCGCCAGGAGGCGAAGTTTCGCTGCCTCGCCGAATTCGAGGAGCACATGCGCCGGCTGCGTCGCGCCAAGCGTGACGTGGTGATGTGCGGCGACTGGAACATCGCCCACAAGGAGATCGACCTGAAGAACTGGCGTTCCAACCAGAAGAACTCCGGTTTCACGCCCGAGGAGCGCGCCTGGCTGGACCTCGTGTTCGAGAAGCTGGCATGGGTCGATGCGTTCCGCGTCGTCGAGCCCGGCGCCGAGCACTACACGTGGTGGTCCAATCGCGGCCAGGCCTGGGCGAAGAACGTCGGGTGGCGCATCGACTACCACGTCGTCACCCCGTCGCTGGCGGATAAGGTGCGCGCCGCGCGCATCTGGAAGGAGACGCGCTTCTCCGACCACGCACCGCTGATCCTCGAATACGACCATGCATTCTGACAGCGGCGCGGCCGTCGAGCGCCCGTCGCTGCGCAAGGTCCTCGCCAGCCCGAAGATGCTGCTGATGATGGCGCTCGGCGCCGCATCCGGATTCCCGAACCAGGTCACCGAGAGCGCGCTGCAGGCGTGGCTCAAGGACGTGCACGTCTCGAACGCCCAGATCGGCATCTTCTCGTACGTCGCGATCCCCTACCTGCTCAAGTTCCTGTGGGCGCCGCTGGTCGACCGCTATGCGCTGCCCGGGCTCGGGCGGCGGCGCGGCTGGATGCTGCTGTCCCAGGTCCTGCTCGCGGTCGCGATCGCGGTGCTCGCGTTCCAGGATCCGGCCTCGTCGCTGGTCGGCATCTCGGCCTGCGCCCTCGGGATCGTGTTCCTGTCCGCGACGCAGGACATCGTGATCGACGCCTACCGAACCGACGTCGCCACGCCGGCGGAACGCGGGCCGGCCGTCACGGCGAGCACCGTAGGCTATCGGTCGGCGGCCTACATCGCGCCGGCGATCGCGCTCGTGACCGCGGACTACGCCGGCTGGCGACCGGCGCTGCTCGTGCTCGCGGCGATGATGGCCCTGTTCGCCGTCGTCACCGTGTTCGCCAAGGAGCCGGAGCGGCGGTCGCCTTCGCCCGCGACGTTGCGCGAGTCGATCGTCGAGCCGCTGCGCACGATGCTCGGCACACCCGGTGCCGCGTCGCTGCTCGCGCTCGTGATGCTGTTCAAGCTCGGCGACGCATTCTCGCTGAAGCTGTTCACGCCGTTCATGATGGATGTCGGGTTCTCCAAGACCGAGATCGGCGTGGTGATCAAGATCATCTGGGTAGCCGCGGCGGTCGGCGGCTCCATCCTCGGCGGCGTGTGGATGGTGAGACTCGGGCTGCTGCGCGCCATGCTGACCTTCGGCGTCATGCAGGCGCTTTCGAATCTCGCCTATTTTGCGCTGGCGGTGGCTGGCAAGAACTATCCGGTGATGTATCTGGCCGTGACCGTCGAGCACCTGACCCATGCCATGGGGAACGTCGCGGTCGTTGCGCTGATGATGTCGCTGTGCGACACCCGCTTCAGCGCGTTCCAGTACGCACTCCTGTCGACGCTGTCGCAGCTGCCGCGCTACGGTCTCGGCTGGCCGGCGGGCTGGGTCGCGGACCACGCCGGTTGGCCTTCGTACTACGTGGTCAGCTTCCTGCTCGGCGTGCCGGGGCTGCTCGCCGTCTGGCTGCTGCGCGACCGCATCCGGACGCTCGATGTGTCCCGCTGACGCGGATCTCTGCGCGGTCGGGGACCTGGGTCCCCGGTCGGCCCGCGAGTTCACCCGTGGCGCCGGCGCGTGGCCCCTGCGGATCATCGTCGTGCGGGCCGGCGACGCGGTGAACGGCTTCGTCAACCGCTGCCCGCATGCCGGGCATGCGCTGAACCTGCGGCCCGATGACTTCCTGACGCCGGATGGCGCGCAGTTGATCTGTCGCTCGCACGGTGCCCTGTTCGATCCGGTCACCGGCGCGTGCATCGCCGGGCCGTGCCCGGGCGCGCGTCTGGAGAGCGTGCCGCTCGAGGTCGTCGCCGGGCGCGTGCGCCTGGCCGCCCCGCGCTGAACCGACGTGCCCTCGGCTGCTATGCTGCCAGCAGCAATGCGGTGGGACCATGCTGGACGAGCTCGTAAAATTCCTCGTGGTGATGTTCGTCGTCGTCGACCCGCCGTCGCTCGCGCCGATCTTCGCGACGATGACCGAGGGCGCGAGCCCCGGCTACCGGCGGCGCATGGCGCTGAGGTCGAGCCTGATCGCGTTCCTGATCTTCATGGCGTTCGCGCTCGGCGGCAGCTGGTTCCTCGGCGTGATGGACATCAGCATCGAGGCGTTCCGCATCGGCGGCGGCATCATGCTGTTTCTGATCGCGCTGGACATGGTGTTCGCGCGCGAGGAGAAGACGACGCCGGAGGAGAACGCCGAGACGCGGCGGCGCGCGGACATCTCGGTGTTCCCGCTCGCGTTCCCGCTGATCTCGGGGCCGGGCTCGATCGCGACGGTGCTGCTCAGCTTCGGCGCGGCGCCGCACGAGCCGCTGCTGCAGCTGGGCTACGCGGTCGTGCTCGCGCTCGTGGTGGGCGCGTCGCTGTGCGCGATGCTGCTGGCGCCGGTCGTGATGCGGGTGCTCGGCGTGACGGGCGCCAATGTCGTCGCCCGCATCGCCGGCGTCGTGCTCGCGGCGCTCGCGGTGCAGTTCGTGATCGACGGCCTCAAGCAGGCATTCCACCTGGCCTGAGCGCCGCGGTCAGCGGCGCAGGTAGGCGAGGTCGCGGACCTCGTGGCCGAGGCGCGTGCCGCGGCGCTCGAATTTCGTGACCGGCCGCTCGGCGGGGCGCTCGACGTAGCCGCCCGCGCCGGCTGCATTTGCATAGTCGCCGTGCACATCGAGCACGTCGCGCATCCACTCGGCGTACGGGACCCAGTCGGTCGCGAGCCGCAGGCGCCCACCCGCGGCGAGTCGCGAGGCGACCAGCGTCGCGAAGGCGCTCTGCACGATGCGGCGCTTGTGGTGGCGCTTCTTGGGCCAGGGGTCCGGGAAGAACACGAGCACCTCGTCGAGACTCCCCGGCGCGATCGATCGCTCCAGCACCTCGACGGCATCGTGCCTCAGCACCCGCACGTTCGTGAGGCCGAGTTCCGCCGCCCGCAGCAGGCAGTGCCCGACGCCCGGCTCGTGGACCTCGAGGCCGAGGAAGTCGCGCTCGGGCCGGGCCGCCGCCAACGAGACCAGCGTCTCGCCGTCGCCGAAACCGATCTCCACCGTGCGCGGCGCGTGGCGCCCGAATGAACGATCGAGGTCGAGCGGGCCCCCGTCGAACTCGATCCCGTAGCGTGGCCACAACTCCTCGAGCGCCCGGGTCTGCGCCGCGGTGATCCGGCCGGTGCGGCGGACGAAGGACTTGATCGCGCGGTGCGGGGATCCAGGCGAATCGGCAGCGTCAGGCGGGGCGGAATCGGTCATGGTGGCGTGGTCGGTCGGCGGGGGCGCAAGTGTCGCGCGCCCGGCTGCGGTGATCCAGCGCTTTCGCTCGGGCGCGCGCAGCGCTCATGATGGCCCGGCCGCCACCGAGGATGCCCGCATGTCCAAGTACCACCGCCACCTGATCCGTCGCTACCGGGTCAAGCCGGGATCCCGCGTGCGGCTTGCCGACCACGACCCGGCGGACCTCGGTGGGCTGGAGCTGATCCGGGCAGGCGCCGGCACGCCCAAGGAGCGCGCGGTCGAGCTGCTGCAGCTGAGCCAGGCCGAGCTCGCTCGCGCCCAGGAGCTGCTGTGGGCCAGCGACACGCACTCGGTGCTGGTCGTGCTGCAGGGCATGGATGCCGCCGGCAAGGATGGCACCATCAAGCACGTGATGGCCGGTGTCAGCCCGCAGGGCTGCGAGGTGCACAGCTACCAGGCGCCGACTGAGCCCGAGCTCGACCACACGTTCCTGTGGCGATACTGGAAGGACGTCCCGGAACGGGGTCGCATCGGGCTGTTCAACCGCTCGTACTACGAGGAGGTCCTGATCGTCCGGGTGCATCCCGAGATCCTCGCCGCGCAGCGGCTGCCAACAGGTTCGCGCGGCAAGCGCTTCTGGGCGGAGCGCTACGAGGACATCAATGCGTTCGAGCGGCACCTCGTGCGCAACGGCACCGTGATCCTGAAGTTCTTCCTCAACCTGTCGAAGGACGAGCAGCGCCGGCGACTGCTCGAGCGACTCGAGGTGCGCGACAAGTATTGGAAGTTCGCGGCGTCCGACCTGAAGGAGCGCGGCTACTGGGACGAGTACACCGCCGCGCACGAGGCCATGCTGCGCGCGACGAGCACGGCGTGGGCGCCGTGGCACGTCATTCCCGCCGATCACAAGTATGTCGCGCGCGCGAGCGTCGCGGCCATCCTCAGTGGCACCATCCGCCAGCTGGGCCTCAAGTTCCCGCGCGTCACGGCGGCCGACGAACGGCGCCTGGGTGCCGCCCGGCGCCGGCTGGTCGCCGGCGAGTGAGGCGCGTCGGTCAGGCGGGCTCGAACGGTTCCTCGAGCGAGCGGCTGCGTGGCGTGAACAGCTCCGCGCCGTCCTCGAGCACGTGCATGTCGTCCTCGAGGCGGATGCCGAATTCGCCGCGCAGGTAGATCCCGGGCTCGTTGCTGGTGGTCATGCCGGCGACGAGCCGCGTGCCGTTGCCGCGCACGAGGTAAGGCCATTCATGGCCGTCCATGCCCATCCCGTGGCCGAGGCGGTGGGTGAACGTCCGGTAGTCCGGCCCGAATCCCGCCGCCACGACGACGGCGCGCGCCGCGGCGTCGATCGCCCCGCACTCGATGCCGGGCTTCGCTGCGCGCAGCGCCGCGAGCTGTGCGCGCTGCACCACCTCGAACACCGACTTCATCCGTGCGGTCGGCTTGCCTGCGATGACGAAGGTGCGCGTGATGTCCGACTTGTAGCCGTGCACGTCGCAGCCGCCGTCGAATAGCACGATCGAGCCCTCGCCGATGCGCTGCGGCTTCACCGAGCCGTGCGGGAAGGCCGATGACTCCCCGACCAGCACGAGATCGGCGGCGCCGCTGAAGCCGAGGCGTTCGTGTGCCTGGCGTGACAGCTCCGACACCTCATGCTGGGTCATGCCGACGCGGATCGAGCGGTAGGTGGCCTCGTACGCTGCGAGCGTCACCTCCGCGGCGAGGCGCATCAGCGCGATCTCGTGCGGGCTCTTGACCATCCGGCAGCCGGCCGTCACCGGCGTGCCGCTCGTCAGTCGCACGTTCGGCGCGGCGGTGGCGATGCCATCGGCAAACACGAAGCGCACGTTCTCCTCGAGCCCCACCCGGCCGGACGCGATGCCGCGGTCCCTGAGCCCCTCGGCGAGGCGTATATACGGGCTCTCGTCTTCCTGCCAGGTGCGCACGTCGGCCTGCTCGCCGTCGGTCAGCTGCTCGCGCGCACGGCCTTCCTCGAAGGCAGGGCAGACGTAGAACGGTGCGCCGCGAGCCGGGATCACAGCGGCGAACAGGCGTTCGCTGCCCCACCAGCTGGCCCCGGTGAAATACGTCAGCGACGTGCCCTCGGCGAGCACCAGCGCGTCGAGCCCCTGCGAGGCAAGCATCTTCCGGGCCTCGTCCATCCGCGCCCGGTGCTCCGCGGCACTGATCGGCGTCGCCTCCGCGCGCCGCGAGCGGAGCCGCTCGATCGGCGCGGGCAGGGCGGATGCCGCCGGCGACGCCGGCGCGGCATCGGCGCGGTGCAGGGCGAGCCCGGCGCCGGCGGCCAGGGTGGCATTCGACAGCAATTGCCGGCGCGTCAGCATCGGAAGTCCCCTCGTGGTGCAGGCCGTCGCGCGACGGCCGGTGCACCGAGTCTACGACAGCCGGATGCCGGGGAGGGGCGTCAGCAATTGCGCAGGAACTCCGCCATCCCGACCATCGCCGGGCGGATGCGCGCCTGGGCGGCGTCGCTCGCGCCGGTCTCGTCGATCGCGCGCTGCATGCAGGCGAGCCATTCGTCGCGCATCGCCGCGTCGATCGCGTAAGGGGCGTGCGCGGCGCCGATGCACTTGGCATCCGCGCGGGCGTGATAGCGTCGCGGCCCGCCGAGCCACTCGCTGAACCAGTCGCAGAGCTTGTCGCGCATCGGGCCGAGGTCGGGGCCATGGATGCCGCGCAGCGCGGCATAGGCCGGGTCCCGGTCCATCAGGTCGTAGAAGCGCTCGACGATGGCCCGGATCGCGGGATCCCCGCCAAGCAGTTCGTACGGAGTCGGCGTGTTGTCGTCGGCATGCATGCTGGGTCTGCGTCCGTCTGGGGAGCCCTCATCGGAGCACGCCGGCTCCCCGGCCGTCCTCCGCAGATTCCGTATCGGGTCAGTGCGTCAGGTGGCGATCGAGGAGCTCCGCCGGCAGGCCGGCCGCCGTCGCGGTCGTCAGCCACGCATCGACCTCGCCGTTCCAGCGTCCGTCGTGCGGCAGCAGGAATGCCTTGTCCGTGGGGTCGTACAGTTCCCCGAGCAGGCGGCACAGGCCGCGTTGCTGGTGGGCGACCAGCGCGATTTCGGTGTCGTCGGTGAACATGACGTCGGCACGGCCGGCGACCAGTTCATCCATCACCGTGCGGTTGTCCGGGTGGATTCGCAATGCCGCGTGGCCGAGGTGGCGGCGTGCGAAGGACTCGTTGGTCCCGCCGGCGTTCTCGACGACCCGCACGCCCTCGCGGTCGATGTCCTCCAGGTGCCCGAAGCGGGCACGGTCCGCGCAACGGCCCACCGCAGTCTTGCCGCCATGGGCCGTGGGCAGGGAAAACGCGGCACGCAGGCGCCTCGCGTCGGTGACCGAGACGCCCCCGACGGCGAGGTCGAACCGATCGGCCTCGAGGTCATCGACCATCGAGCCCCAGCGCGTCTGCATGAACACCGGCCGCAGTCCGAGCGCGGCCGCGAGCCGTTCCGCGAGCTCCACATCCGAGCCATCGAGGCGTCCGTCCCGGGCGAGCGCGAACGGAGCGTAGTCCGCGGGCGTGCCGATCCTGAGCACCCCGGCGGCCCGGGCCCGTGCCGGTGACCGCGGTGCCTCGAGGCGGATCGAGGCCAGCGTGGCGACCAGCCGGCCACGATCGGCGTCGCTCCAGCGCGTCGCGGGCAGCTGCGCGGCGGCGAGTGCCGCCAGGTCCGTGGCCGGCAGCGTCGGCGCGGCGAGGTACATTGCGAGCAGCAGCTCGGTGGTCTGCCGGTCGATCCTCGGGCGCAGGTCGTCGGCCAGCGAGGGCACGGATCCCGCCGGCC
Organism: uncultured Pseudomonadota bacterium; assembly: GCA_903884235.1. Lineage (GTDB taxonomy): Bacteria > Pseudomonadota > Gammaproteobacteria > Steroidobacterales > Steroidobacteraceae > CAIKZZ01. Next base: position 45,746 of record CAISEB010000025.1, on the reverse strand, counting down.
CGGTCCCCTCGCGACGCCAGCGCGCGTGCAGGGATGCCTGCGCCTCGCGCGCGAGCCCGACCTGCAGCTCGAACAGCGCCTCGACCGGCCCCCGCGCGAGGCCGAGCGTCGCGGCGCGCTCGCCGGCCGCGCGGATCACGAGGGCCTCGCGCGCCGGGTCCGCCACCGCCTGGCCCGTGGCCCACTTCGCGGCGGCGACGTCCGGCATCAGCGCGAGGCGGGCATCGATGATCGCGAGCACGTCGGTGGCGAGCGACGCCGGGTCGTGCAGCGTCGCTGCGCTCGCCGGCGCCGCGACGGCGAGCCACGCGCTGCTGGCGAGGCAGGCGGCGGCACGCGCGAGCCAGGCCGCCACGGGTTGCGGACGGTGCCTCAATGCGGGATCTCCAAGCGTTTCGATGGCCCATCATCGGTCGCGCGGGCAGGTGACAGCAACTTCCCCGGTGTGCGAATGTGCGCGCTCCCCGCCACCGGAACCCTCCGCATGCTCATTCCCGACGGCTACCACGACGTCGCCCCCGGCAAGCTCGCGTCGGTCGTCACGTGCCTCGAGATGCTCGCCCCCGTTGCGGTGCGGCCCGCGCGCGCGGACGCCCCGTGGCAGATCCGCCAGGTCCCGGCCCCTGACCTCGACTGGTACCGCGACCTGTACGGCCGGGTCGGGGCGGACTGGCTGTGGTTCTCGCGGCTCGCGATGCCGGCGGCGACGCTCGCCGGCATCCTTCACGACCCGCAGGTCGAGGTCTACGCGATGTCGATCGGGGGGCACGACGAAGGCCTGCTCGAGCTCGATTTCCGCGAGGCTGGGCAGTGCGAGCTCGCATTCTATGGCCTGACGTCGGCGCTGATCGGGCAGGGCGCGGGCCGGGCGCTGATGAACGCCGCGATCGAGAAGGCCTGGGCGAAGCCGATCCGGCGCTTCTGGGTGCACACCTGCACGCTCGACCACCATGCCGCGCTCGGCTTCTACCAGCGCTCGGGCTTCACCCCGTACGCACGCATGGTGGAGGTCGCGGACGATCCGCGCGTCACCGGCCTCGTGCCGCGCAGCGTCGCGCCGCACCTGCCGATCATCGGTCCGGGCGCGTGATGCCCGGCACCCGGGTGGATGCCTCCGACTGCGCGGCCGGGACGATCTCGCTGCGGTCGGCGCGCGCATGAGCGCGGTCGCGCCGCGGACCTCGCTGTCCCGGATCCTCGGCTTCGGCTTCAGCATCGCGCTCGCCTTCGGCGGCACGATCGGCGTCGGCATCCTCAGCCTGCCCGGCGAGGTGGCGGCCGCGCTCGGCGATAGCCGGCTGATCATCGGCATCTGGATCGCCGGCGGCGTCTACGCGCTGATGGGTGCGGCGTCGATCGCCGAACTGGCGGCGATGCTGCCGTTTGCCGGTGGCTTCTACGTCTACGCGCGGCGCGCCTTCGGCCTGACGACGGGATTCGTCGTCGGCTGGAACGACTGGGTGCTCAACACGTTGACGATCTCGTACGCCGCCCTGACGGTCTCGGTGTTCCTCGCCTCTCTGGTGCCGGCGTGCACGGGCCACGACACCGTGATCGCCGTCGCCAGCATCGGCCTGCTGACCGTGTTGCACTGGTTCGGGATCCGCATCGGCAGTGGCGTGCAGAACGTGGTCAGCGGGCTGGTCGGAACCCTGCTCGTGGTGCTCGCACTCGGCTGCCTGTTTGCCCCGGGTCCTGCGCCGGGCGGTGCGGTGCATCCCGTGCCGCCGTCGGCGGCGGATCTGCCGCTGTTCTCGGCGGGCATGATCGCCGCGCTCGTCGTCGCGCTGCGCTCCGTGTTCGTGACGTACGACGGCTGGTACATGGCGATCTACCTCGTCGAGGAGACCGTCGACGCCACGCGCAACGTGCCGCGCGCGATGATCGCCTGTGCGCTGCTGGTGACCACGCTGTACGTCGTCATCAACATCGGCTTCCTGCACGTGCTGTCCCTGCCGACGCTCGCCGCCTCGTCGCTGCCGGCCGCGGACGCCGCGCGGCAGGTGCTGTCGGGCGGTGCGGCCCAGTTCGTCACGTTCCTGTCGCTGTGCACGGTGCTCGGGCTGATCAACGCGGTGCTGCTCGGCGCGCCACGCATCCTGTTCGGTGTCATGCGAGACGGCCTCGCGGGCGCAGGCGCGATCCGTGTCAGCGAGGGGGGCACGCCGCGGGCGTCGCTGGCGGTGACCAGCGTCGCGGCAATGGCGCTCGTCGTCGCGGCGCCGCGCGGTCGCCTGATCGACGTCGCCGCAGTGCTGTTCGTGCTGAACTACGTCGCCGGATACGCGGCCCTGTTCGTCCTGCGGTGGCGCGAGCCTGACCTGCCGCGGCCATTCAAGGTGCCGGGCTACCCGATCACGCCGGCGCTCGTGCTGCTCGGCTCGCTCGCGTTCCTGGTCGCCGCGATCGCCGACAACGTGCGCACCGGGATCGGCGCCTTGCTGCTGATCGCGCTGGCCGCGCCGGCCGGGTGGTGGTTCGCGCGCAAGGGTGCCGCTGCGCGCTGATCAGGCCGGTCGTCCAGTACACCGTACATGGCCTTGCGCACGGTGGCCGCCCCGCCATCGGTGGAACATGCCCCGGATGCCGGGGTCGCCGACCCTTCGGGCGGCGGTCCCTGCGGTGTCGGCCGTGCCGCCCCCGGGGTCCGGCGTCGCCGGGATGCCCGTTGCAGATATCCGTACATTTCACGAATCGCCCTGCACGCCGGGTCGCCGATAATCCAGCCTCAACTGATCACCAGCCATCTTGGGAGTCTGCCGATGCGCCTTCACGCCCCTGCCTCGATCGCGGCCGCCATCGCCGCCAGCCTTGTCGTCATGGCCCCGGCCGCCCAGGCCGCCGATGCCGATGCCGCCCAGGCCCTGGCCCGCCAGAACAACTGCTTCCGCTGCCACAGCGTGGAGAAGGCGAAGGACGGACCGGCCTGGAAGGACGTCGCCGCCAAGTACAAGGGCAAGGCCGACGCCCAGCAGCGCCTGCTCACGCACCTGACGACCGGCGAGAAGGCGAAGTTCGCCGATGGTCATGAAGAAGAGCACAAGATAATCAAGTCGCCGGACGTGGCGAAGACCAAGAACCTCATCGACTGGATCCTGTCGCTCTGACGGGCGAGCCTGAGGCGAGGACTACCGCCCGGCCGTCGTGACCACGACGGCTGGGCCACGTCGGGGAGAGTAGAGCGGTGAATGACAAGCAACCCGGTTTCCTGCGGCGCTTCTGGGGCACGCTGACGCGGCCCAGCGCGAAGTACTCGCTACTGACGCTGCTGCTCGTCGGCGGCCTTGGCGGCGTGATCTTCTGGGGCGGCTTCAACACCGCGATCCACATGACGAACTCGCTGGACTTCTGCATCTCCTGCCACGAGATGAAGGACACGGTCTACAAGGAATACAAGGAGACCGTCCACTACCAGAACAAGTTCGGCGTCCGCGCCGCATGCCCGGATTGCCACGTCCCCAAGGAGTGGGGCCCGATGATGCTGCGCAAGGCGAAGGCCAGCCTCGAGGTCTTCTCCAAGATCACGGGCAAGATCGACACCCCTGAAAAGTTCGAGAAGCACCGCATGGAGCTCGCCACCGACGAGTGGGCTCGCATGAAGGCGGCCGGCTCGCGCGAGTGCCGCAACTGCCACAGCTGGGACGCAATGGAGGCCGCCAAGCAGAAGCCGGCGGCGCAGAAGAAGCATGCGATGGCGCAGGCCACCGGCAAGACGTGCGTCGACTGCCACAAGGGCATCGCCCACCTGCTGCCGGCCGAGTACGTCGAACCCGACGAGGAATGATCGACTCCGGCGGGTGCCCCGAACGGGGCGCCCGCCACCGGTCCCGGCGACGGCCCGCTTCGCGGGCCGTTTTCATCTGGGTCTCCCGAGCAGGCACCGCCCGGCGAGCCCGGCGCGAGGCGCGCCGTCTGAATGCGTCTCGACCGCATTGCGATTTCGCGCGGTCGTACGGCAAATGCGGATGATGCCGAACGGGCGTCGTAGCACCGTCGATCAGGTCGGCGCGCGGATGCCGCCGACCCGTTCGGGGAGCCGTCGCCCCCCGCGTGAATGAGGGTTCCCGCATGAAGATGTTGCCGTCGCTCTGTCTCGCGTTGCTCGCCACCACCGCCGCTGCAGCGGGCGCCGATGCGCCATGGCATGCGCTGCCGACGACGACCCCGAGTCCGGCGGCGAACCCGGGGACTCCCGCCAAGGTCGAGCTTGGTCGCATGCTGTTCCACGACAAGCGGCTCTCGGAGTCCGGCACCGTGTCCTGCGCGACTTGCCACGCGCTGTCCGAGGGCGGTGCCGGCCACAAGCCGACGAGCGCTGGCGTGCACGGCGAACCGGGCGGGCGCAATGCGCCGACCGTGTGGAACGTCGGCTTCCTGACGTCCTACTACTGGGACGGCCGGGCCGCGAGCCTAGAGGATCAGGTGCGATCGCAACTGCACAACCCGATCGACATGGGCATGAGGGACGCCGCCTATGTCGCGGCGCGAATCCGCTCCATCCCGGGATACCTGCCGTACTTCGAGCGGGCGTTCGGCGGCGCCGACGCGGTGTCCGAAGCCAACGTCGCACGGGCCATCGCCGCATTCGAGCGCACGCTGGTCACGCCCGACACGCCGTATGACCACTACGTGGCCGGGGACAAGGCCGCCCTGTCCGAGCAGCAGTTGCGGGGCATGGCCGCGTTCCGCGCGGACGGCTGCTCGCGGTGCCACCAGGGTCCCGCGTTCGACGGCCCGGCGCTCGCCGCAGGCACCGTCTTCACGATGAAGTTCCCAACGAACGTGCGCAGCCCGTTCGTGGCGACCTACTCGCTCGTGAACGACCTCGGCCGGATCGAGTGGACCGGCAAGGAGCAGGACCGCTACCAGTGGCGCGTGCCGTCGCTGCGCAACCTCAAGTACACGGCGCCGTACATGCACAACGGCCTCGTGCCGACGCTTGCCGACGCGGTGCGCGTCATGGGCAGCACGGAACTGTCGAAGACGTTCACGGACGCCGAGGTCGCCGACCTCGTCTCGTTCCTCGAGGCGCTGTCCGGGCCGCTGCCGGCCGTCCCGGCGCCGACGCTGCCCTGAGCCTCGTGAACCGCCCGGGCGCCGCGATGCGACGCCCGGGCCCGGCGGGCCCCGTCAGGGCGCCGCGAATCCACCGATCTGCGGCACGCCCTGCGTGTGCAACAACGCGTTGAGCGCCGGCAGGTCGGACTGGACGACGGCGCGCCAGCGCGCGAGCTCCGTGGTGAGCCGGTCATGCAGCAGCGCCTGCACCTCGATCTCGGGCGTCGTCGGTGCCGTGTCGCCATCCAGCAGTGCCGACAGGTAGGCGAACTGCTCGTTGAGCTTGACCGGGTAGCGCAGCGTGTCCTCGGTGGCCGCCAGCTTGACTTGCACGAGTTCCTCCTCGATCGCGGCGATCTTCCCCAGCAACGCCTCGCCGGCCGCGACGACCGGCTTGCCGGTCGCATCGTCCGCGCTCCACTTCTGCAGCGTCTGGACCTTGGCGCGGACGTCGCGCATCTGATTGAGCGCGCGGTGCATCGCGTCGATGTCGCTCGCGGTCGCGAGCGCGAGCCGCTCCAGTGCGAGCAGGTCGGCGTCGCTCGTCGTGCCCTGCAGGCGCGGGTCGAGTGCGATGTCGAGCGGAACCGTGCGCGACTGCCCGCGGAACGTCAGGCGCACCTGGTAGTGGCCCGGGCGCACCAGCGGTCCGTGCGGCAGGCCCTCGCCGTAGACCGCGCCCGGCAGCACCGTCGGGTCCTCGCGGTGCATGTTCCACGCGAAGCGGTTCGCGCCGGCCTCCGCCGGAATCGTCTCGACCGGCGCCTCGCGATCGGTCCATTCGGCCGGCTGGTCGTACGCATCCTTCGGGCGATGGTTCGAGTAGCGCTTGAGGAGTGCGCCGTTCGCGTCCAGGAACTCGAGCGTCACGTCCTCGTCGGCGCCGGGCTTGTCCTTCAGGTAGTAGTCGATGACGGCGCCCGGCGGCGGATTGTCGCCGACCGGCAGGCGGCGCTCGACCTGCTCCGGAACGTGCTGGCGCAGCGCCGTGGCCGGCGCGAACAGCACGAACGGCCCGTCGGTGCGTACGCTGCTCGCCTGGCGCAGCGGCGACAGGTCATCGAGGATCCAGAACGACCGCCCATGCGTCGCCGCGACGAGGTCGCCGTCCTTGATCACGAGGTCATGGACCGGCGTCGCCGGCAGGTTGAGCTGCAGCGACTGCCAGTGCGCGCCATCGTCCGCCGAGAAGTACACGCCGCGCTCGGTGGCGGCGTACAGCAGCCCGGCGCGGGCGGGATCTTCGCGCACGGAGCGCACGTAGGCGCCGTCGGGGATGCCGGCGACGATGCGCGTCCAGGTCTTGCCGAAGTCGTGCGTCCGGTAGATCAGCGGCTTCTTGTCGTCCAGCTTGTGGCGATCGATCGCGAGGAACGCGGTCGCCGCGTCATGCGGCGACGCCTCGACGATGCTGACCATGCTCCACGCCGGCATGTCCTTCGGCGTGACGTCCTGCCAGCTGCCGCCGTCGTCCCGCGTCAGGTGCACGAGCCCGTCGTCGGTGCCCGCCCACAGCAGCCCCTTCTGGCGCGGCGACTCGGCGAGCGCGAACACCGTGTCGTAGTACTCGACGCTGGTGATGTCGAGCGTGATGTCGCCGCCCGACGGCTTCTGCTTGCTCTTGTCGTTGCGCGTCAGGTCGGGGCTGATCGTCTGCCAGCTGCGGCCCTGGTCCTTGCTGCGCAGGACGTACTGCGAGGCGGTGTACAGCACGTTCGAGTCGTACTGCGACACGAATAGCGGCTCGGTCCACTGCAGCCGGTACTTCTGCACGTCCGCGCCCTGGCCTGCCGTGTCGAGCGGGTACGGGGAGACGTCGCGGAGCTGGTTCGTGCGATGGTCGTAGCGAGTGATGACGCCGCTGTTGTCGTTCGCGTACACGATCTCGGGGTCGCGCGGATCCGGCGCGATGTAGCCGCTCTCGCCGCCACCCACCGCATACCAGTCCTGGCGGCCGATCACGCCCTCGTCGGAGCGGCTCGCGATCGCGATCGTCGAGTTGTCCTGCTGCGCGCCGTAGATGCGGTAGGGGACGTGGTTGTCGGCGACGACGTGGTAGAACTGCGCCGTCGGCTGGTTGTAGGGCGCCGACCAGTTCTTGCCGCCATCCATCGACAGGCTCGCGCCGCCATCGCTGCTCTCGATCATGCGCCGCGGGTTCGTCGGGTCGATCCACATGCCATGGTGGTCGCCGTGCGGCGCCGGCAGCAGGTCGAACGTGTGGCCGCCGTCGTTGGAGCGGAACAGGCCCGTGTTGGCCACGTACACGACGTCCGGCGACTGCGGGTCGGCGAACACGTGGCTGAAGTACCAGGCGCGCTGGCGGAAGCGATGGTCGCTGTTAACCCGTGTCCACGTCTCGCCCTGGTCGTCGGAGCGGTACAGGCCGCCCTCGTCGGCCTCGACGAGCGCGTACACGCGGCCGGAGCCGCCGCCGGCAACGGACAGGCCGATCCTGCCGAGCGTCGTCTCCGGCAGGCCGTGGCCCTTCACCGGCTTCCAGGTCGCGCCGCCGTCGGTCGACTTGTACAGCCCGGAGCCCGGACCCCCGCTGTTGAAGTGCCAGGGCTCGCGGCGCATCTGCCAGAGCGAGGCATAGGCGATCGACGGGTTCGAAGGATCCAGCACGACGTCCGCGGCACCGCTGTCGGCGTCCTTGTAGAGCACCTTCTGCCAGTTCCTGCCGCCATCGGTGGTGCGGAAGACGCCGCGCTCGGCGTTCGGGCCGTAGGCGTGGCCGAGGGCCGCCACCAGCACGACGTCCGGGTTGCGCGGGTCGATCGCGACCGCGCCGATGTGCTCGCTGTCCTTGAGTCCGACGTTGCGCCAGCTCTTGCCACCATCGGTGGACTTGTAGACGCCGTCGCCGTAGGTGATGTTGCCGCGCGGGCAGGGCTCGCCGGTGCCGACGTAGAGCACGTTGTGATCGGAATCCGCGACGGCGATCGCGCCGATCGAGGAGATGTGCTGGTCGTCGAACATCGGCTGCCACGAGCCGCCGGCGTCCGTGCTCTTCCAGACGCCGCCGGCGACGGCGCCGAAGTACCACGTCGCGGCGTCACCGGGGACGCCGGTGACGGCCTCCACGCGTCCGCCGCGGAACGGGCCGACCTGGCGCCATTTCATGCCGGCGACCAGCGCCGTGTCGACCTCGGCCGCGGCGAGCGGCGTAAGCGCGATGCCGCAGGCGAGCAGTGCCGCGGCGTGAAGTAGGGGCGTGATGCGATGCGTCATTCTGGGACTCCAGATTCTGTGCCGTGCGAACGGCGCCTATCCTATTCCAAACGCCATGGCGCCGGGCCGGATGTCGCAGCACCGGCGCGTGTAGTATCCAGCCGGTGCGCCTCTGGGCGTACCGCAAGGAGTGCAGGTCCATGGTGGCGCCGGTCGGCCCGATCCGACACCTTCCCAATGCCATCAGTGCGCTGCGCATCCTCGCGGCGCCGGTGCTGGTCGCGCTCGCCCTCACCGGACATGCGACGGCGTTCGCCGCGGTCATCGTGCCGGCGCTGGTCTCGGACATCGTCGACGGCTACCTCGCCCGTCGCCTGCGGCTCACCTCCGCGCTCGGCGCGATGCTCGACTCGATCGCCGACCTGCTGCTGTTCGCGGTGGCCGTCATTGGGATCGCGTGCTTCCACCCCGAGTTGCTCGAGCACCATCGACTCGCGGGTGGAATCCTGCTGGCCGGCTGGCTGGGCGAGCCGCTCGTGGCGCTCGTTCGCTACGGGCGCATCTCGTCGTTCCACACCTACGCGTCGAAGGTTGTCGCGTACCTGCTCGGCTTCATGGTGGCGGTGCTGTTCGTGTGGGGCCTGCCCGACGCGCTCTTCTATGCCGCGGTGGGCGCCGGGATCCTCGCGAGCGTCGAGGAATTCCTGCTGATCGCGCTGCTGCCAGAGTGGCGTGCCGACGTGCGCGGGATCTACTGGGTGCTGCGGGAGGCGAGGGGCGCGACGGCGTGACGCGACGCGGCCCGCGCGCGATCTCGGCGTCCGCACGATAGATGCGTCGCTCGCGACAGCCGGTCAGCCGCGCCGCGTTGCGGGCGTTCACCCGCCTGCCCTTCGGAGCCGAGCCCGTGCTAGCCTCGCGGCGCGGCGGCGGGGCCGCGACGTAGAGGCGGGGCCGGACGATGACCGATCAGTTCCAGAAGGCGATGTCCCTTGCGGACCTTCCCGAGGGGTCGATGCGCGACTGTGTGCTCGAGGGGCGGGAGATCGTCGTCTGCCGGACGAAGGACGGCGGCCTGTATGCGCTCGACAACATCTGCACGCACGCGTTCGCGAGGATGTGCGAGGGCCGCCTCCGGGGGACGCGCCTGATATGCCCGTTGCATGGCGCGGCGTTCGACCTGCGCGACGGGCGCGCGCTCGGCGCGCCGGCGTCCAAGCCGCTCGGCTGCCACGAGGTTCGCATCAGTGGCGACGACATCGAGGTGCGTGTCGCGGCCGCGGCACCCATCCCGGCGCCGCAGCTCTAGATCGCGCCGCCCGTCCGGGGCTACTTCTCGCCGTTGATGTAGCGGTCGAGCTCGCGATGGAAGTGGCGCAGGCGCTGTTCCTGCTCGCACCACAGCGGACCGCGGAATCCCGCTGACCTCTGCCCCTTCTGCACGGCGGCCACCAGTTCGACGTCCTGGTCCAGCACCTCGCCGAGGTTCGGCTTGACGCCCGCCGGCACGTGCTCGATGTCCGGGCGTGTCGCGCCGGTCGTGTCCATGCCCTCGGGCAGCCCCATCCAGCCTGGCACCGTGTAGCCCGGGTCCGCGACGTAGCGGAACATCGTCATGTTGTCGTAGAAGAAGCGCTCCGGATCCGTCGGATGCGGGAGGAAGCGCATGATGAACACGCCCTCCGGATGCATGCCGATCTGCACGTTCGGGAAGTAACCCGTCGCCCAGCTGTCGGTGAGCTGGCCGTCAGTCATCTTCTCGTAGTTGGCGAGACCGAAGCGCTTGCCGCGCTGGCGCTTCGCCTTCTGGATCGCCTCGCGCACGTCGCTCGCGCTGCCGGTGAAGGTCGCCGGGTCGATCCCCGCTTCCTTCATCATGTACTGCTGGTAGGGATCGACGCTGTCCTGGTCCTTCAGGCGGTGCGACTTCACGCCGATCGGGACGATCATGCGGCTGAAACCGTTCGGGTACAGGTCGTACTGGCTGAAGTCCTCCATCACGCCCTGGGTCTGGGGGTGGATGTGGGGGAGGTGGTAGGTTTCGTAGAAGGCGTCGAGGCCCGTCTTCCAGTTCGCAAGCCACTCGCTGCGCACGTGGCGGACCACGTGCATCTTGTCGATCTCGTAGTTCTCGATGTAGCCCTTGGGCAGGCCGATCCATTCCCGCAGTGGCGGCGCCTTGCCGTCGATGTTGATGAAGATCAGGCCGCCGATCGAGTCGCAGCGCACCTCGGTGAGGCCGGGCCGGTTCGCGAGCAGCGACGGGTGGTAGGTCGCTTCGTCGGTGACCGACTCGAGCTTGCCATCACAGCCGAACTTCCACCCATGGAACGCGCACGTGAAGCGCTCCACGCTGCCACGCTCGTTCATGCAGACACGATTGGCGCGGTGCGGGCAGACGTTGTAGAAGGCCTTGATGCCGCCGTCCGCCTGGCGCACGACGACGAATTCCTCGTGGCCGATGTTGAACACGGTGTAGTCGCCGTGCTCCGGGATGTCCGGCGTGACGCCGGCGAGCAGCCAGACCCGCGGCCAGAGGTGCTGCCACTCCTTCTTCATGTATTCGGCGGAGTAGTAGCGCTCCGGGTTGGGGACGTCGACGCCGTTGTCGACGTCTGCGAGTTTGACCTCGAGCGACCCGGCCGGGCCGTGCAGGTTCATCGGCCAAGCGGCTTTGAAGTTCGCGGACATCGTCTGGACCCCCTGGAGTGGCTGGCGAGCGCCAGATCTTTGTTGGCGGCTCCCAAGTTGTTGCTCGAGCGTACACTTCCGCGCCGGCTGCCGACAACGCGGGCTTCCGTCGATGGCGACGCCTGGCGGTGACGGGGACTCGACGGCGTGGGTTCCCGGGGACGGCGCCGCCCCCGGGTCGATCGTGGGGTGTCGACGGCGGGCCGGTGCCCGCCGGCGCGTGCGGTCGGATGCCCGGATCCGGTGCGGGGGCCACGTCCCGAGGGCGCGGGCGCCCGGTCTCCGGAATTCGCCCCGCCGCTGCCGATGGCTTCGCGGTCCCCGCTGCCGTCGGGGCGACCCTCGACCTCCGGTCCGGCCCCGGCTCGCCTTCGGCCCGGCCGACGAGGGCACCGCGCTGCCTCGCAGGTTTGCACCTCGCGACGTGGATGCGACACGCCGATGGCACTCGCGTGAGGAAGGACCGGACGCGCGAAGCGGGGGGCGGTCCGGGTCGGCGTCCTTCGCCAACCGGGATTATGTCGCGTGCGTCCAGTGCACCGGATCCGCTGGCATGCGTAGAAGTCGGTACCGAGCTCGCCGCCACCGTCCATTGGTAGGCATGGCGAGCGTGGCAGTGTATTTTCTGCCATCGGTCCGACCAAGGACGGTGCCGCCGGACGAACGCGGCTCGGAAACAATAACCGTAGGGGAATTCAATGAAACAACTCGTACGACGTGTTCGCCATGTCATCGGCGCGGTCGCGCTGTTGTCGGTGGCCGCGGGGGCCCTCGCGCTCGAACCCGACCAGCTCACCGCAACGGATCTCAAGTCCGCCCAGCACCTCAGCGGCTCTCGCCTGTCGCGCAATGTGGCGCTCGCCGGCGCATCCGTGCTCGCCGCTGGCGTGAACACCGCATCCGCGAGCGGTTCCGGCGTGCCGGGCATCGACTCCCTGGTCAACTTCACGGGCCGCTATCGCGCCAGTGGCTTCGATTCGAACGGCAACCCCCAGCGCGACTGGGTCTACGCGATGATCGGCACGCCTCCGCAGGGCGGCGGCACGACCCGCGTTCGTGCACCCGTGATCCCGGTGTCCATCGACCTGCGCAACTACGACGGCACGCCGCGTTACGTCGCGAACCCGAACGACCCGGAGCACCCGACGCGCCTGTACGTGGACGCCACGCGTTACCTGCGCCCGGTCCTCAACTCGCCGCTCTTCCAGAATTCGTCCTACTCGAGCAGCGACCGGCCGACGCAGTTCACGGACGCCGTGCAGCGCGCGGAGTTCTGGGAGAAGCAGGAAGGGGACTGGCACACGCTGCTCTCGCCGGTCGCCGGCAAGGCCCGCGTGATGAAGCTGATCCGCGGCACCTATCGCTTCGCGCTCAACGCGGACGGCACGTGCTGTGCGTACGTGCTGGTCAATATCGACGACTTCTCGGCCGCGCTGTTCCCGTCGACCTCGCCGGTCGATGCCTCCACGCCGATCGGCGCGGCGGAACTGAACGGCGACATCACGACCAAGGACATGTCGTCGTTCCTGTTCCCGAACACGTACCTGTACTTCAACAACGATCCGACGCAGTGCTGCGTGCTCGGTTTCCACAGCTTCGACTACGAGCCGGGTGACGCGAGCAACGGCAACCTGCCGCGGTTCTACGTCATGAACTACTCGTCGTGGGTCACGCCCGGGCTGTTCGGGGCGAACTTTCAGGACATCACGCCGCTCAGCCACGAGATCGCGGAATCGTTCAACGACCCGTTCGTCGTGTTCGACGGCAACACCAATGCGACCCCGTGGTGGCTCTCGCCGAACGGCAACTGCCAGAACGACCTCGAGGACGGCGACGTGATCGAGGGCCTGCCGAACTCGGCCTACCCGATCACGATGCACGGATACACGTACCACCCGCAGAACGAGGCGCTGCTGCCGTGGTTCGAGTTCAAGAAGGAGTCGGATGCGATCGGCCGGGCGTACAGCTACCCCGACACGAGCATCCTGACGGCGCTGTCGCCGCCGCAGAAGGCGAACTGCGCGCCGTAAGGCGCTTCAGTTCGGGTCGATAGAGGGGCGCCTTCGGGCGCCCCTTCTTACTTTCCGGGTCGCCCAGCTCAGCCGCCACCTGTGCTCGGCGGCTCGTGCTCGCGATGGTAGCGGTGGATCGTCCACAGGTAGCTTTCCATCATCGAGTCCTTGCCGAGATCTCCTAGGATCTCGCTGCGGCGCTCGGCGTCCGCGATCCGCGCCAGATGGTTCCTGGCGCGCGTGAAGTGCGTCAGCTGGTTGCGGTACTGCCACAGGAGCTCGCGGGTCGCCATCTTGTTCTGGTGCAGCTCCCATGCGCCGAGCAGCACCGCGAAGAAGCCCATCATGAACGTCACGATGTTCTTCGCCGGGATGCCCCAGCCCGCGTCGATGTGCAGCAGCGCCTCGCCGAACACGAACAGCGTCAGGATCGCGCCGATGATCACGATGAACAGCACGTTGCGCAGGATCTTCGTGCGGCCGGTGCTGGCTTCCAGTCGCGCCACCTTGCGCGTGAAGTAGCCGTGCTGGCTCTCGATCCAGGCATCCTCGACGCAGCGTGACTGCAGGCTCGCGGGATCGTAGCTCGGCTGCGCGCGGACGCCGACCCGCTCGACACTGTTCAGCACGAACCCGAGCCAGCCGAATCCGTGGAACCGGTCGGTGCCGGACAGCGCGAGGATTTCACGCGCATCGACGCGGTGATCGGCGCCGGCGAGCCGCAGGTAGAACTTCGCCCGCATCGTTTCGGCAAGCGCGCGATAGGCGAGATGCTTGGCGAACCAGCGGCGTCCCTCCAGCACGTAGTAGAGCCCGAGGCTCGCCAGCAGCACGGCGAGGTAGGCGAACAGCATCAGCCGCGATTCGGTCAGCTTCTCGTAGATCAGGTACGCGAGACCCATCGCCAGCGTCATCACCCCGAACAGGACGAACAGCCGGTCGGATCGCCGCTGGAAGTACACCGCGAGCGCGTCGGCCTTCGCGTACTGCTGGTCGATGTGCTCGAGCCGCGACCGGCCGCGCAGCTCGATATCGCCGGGCAGCGAGGTGAGCAGCGAGTCGTGCACGCCGAGCTGGCCGAGGTCGCGCAGCGTTTCGTGCTCGAGGTTGTAGGCATTCAGCTCGTGCAGGCGCGCGCGGAACCCGGCTGGCATGGCAGCGCGGCGCTCGAGCGTGTGATCGCCGACCCCGGACAGGTAGCACGGCAGCAGGCTCTGGTCGGCGAGCGGCGCGCCCCGACGCGGCGTCGGAATCCAGTACACCAGGCGGTCGGGGGCTTCTGGCGCATCCTCTGCGTCGATGAACGCGAGCGGCAGATCCTCCACCGGGCCGCCCGACCGCACGTCCAGGTAGCGCAGCACGGTGTCCGCGGTCCCGACCGGCAGCAGTGACGACTCGCCGTCCCACAGCGCGAGCAGCAGGCTGCTGCGTCGGAGCAGCGCGTGCATCAGGTTGCCGTAGCCGGCTTCCGGCTCGGCGGGATCGACGAGTTCGATGCAGTCGACATCGACGTGGTTCAGCAGCGCCCGCAGGCGTGCGAGCGAATCGCCGTCGAAGTCCGCCGCATAGCGTGCGAGCGGCATCGGCAGGACGGCCTCGACACGAACGCCGAGGCTGCGCGCCGTCTCCGCGACCAGGAGATCCGCGCCTTCGGCGACGCCGGTCAGTAAACGCAGTTCCGTGTCCGGCAGCTCCGCACGCAGCGCGTGGAAGAACGCGCCGACGGCCGCCCGCAGCCGGGGCAGGTCGCTGTCGTCGAGGTCCCGGTGTCCTGAGACGCCGACGATGAAGGGAGAGTTGCTGCTCGGCGTCGTCTCGGTCACGGGGCGCTCGTAGTGCGGCGGGGGTTCCGTCCCGGCGCCATTGTGCGGGCTGGAGCCGACGTCGTGTCAACCGCCCTTAGGCTCGACCGTGGTCGGGGGATTCAGTCCTGGTGCCCGGAATCCGCGCCGAGCCGCGTGAGGGTCGCGCGCCCGATCGCAGCCATCCGTGGGTCGTCCGCGAGGCCCGCATCGAGCAGGATCAGCGCCTGCAGCGCCGCCCATCCACGCGCCCGGCGCCAGGCGCTGAGCGGCACGTCCCCGAGGTCGGCGATCACTCGGCGGCGGGCCGCCGTATCCGCGAGCACCAGCCACACCGCCGCGAGATCCGTCGCGCGGTCGCCGCGGGCGACGTCGCCCCAGTCGATGATCGCGGCAATCCGCCCGGACCGGACCAGGACGTTGCGCGGGTGCAGGTCGCCGTGGATCCAGGTGGGATCGGTGTCGGCGGGCGCGGCGAGCGCATCGACCCAGATCGCGTGGATGTCGCCCTCGACGGGCTCACCGCGGGCGGCGAGGCTGGCGCGGCGCTGCTCGTAGACCGTCACGCGCTCGGCGAGTGGCACGCCGCGGTACGGATTGCGCGGCGCGTCCTCAGGCGCAGGCGCATGCAGTGCGCGGAGGAACGCGGCGAGTCGCTGCGCCTCGCCGGCCGCAAGCTCCGCCAGGTCCGCGGTCATTCCCTCGAACCAGGGCGTGATGCTCCAGGGCCAGGGGTAGCCGTGCTCCGGGTGCCCGGTGCGGACCGGGACCGGAATCTCGATCGGCAGCCGGGGTGCGAGGACCGGCAGCCAGCGCTGCTCGTGCGCGACGAGCGTCGCGGCGAGCGCGCGACGCGGCAGGCGCACCACGAGATCATCGCCGAGCCGGTAGATCTCGTTGTCCCAGCCCGCGGCGACCGGCGTGAGCGGGCACGCGGCGAGTTCCGGATGCTGCGTGGCGATCAGACGTCGCACGAGGGCCGCGTCGATCGCGACCTCCGCCGGCGGCGTTACCACGCGATGCGCCTGCGCCCGCGCTCAGTGGCCGTGGGCCAGTTCCTCCCGGTAGATCACGCCCCCCTTCATCACGAAGCCGACCCGTTCGGTCGCCGTGATGTCCGCGAGGGGGTTGCCGGGCACCGCGACCAGGTCCGCCGCCTTGCCTGCCTCGACCGTGCCGATGTGATCGGACAGGTGCAGGATCTCCGCGTTCAGGCGCGTCGCGGACACGAGCGAGGCCATCGGCGATTCACCGAGACCGACGCGCGTGCGGAATTCCCGAGCGTTACGGCCGTGCGGCAGCACCGGGGCGTCGGTCGCGAAGCCGATCGGCAGCCCGGCCGCAAGCGCGCGGCGGAACGCCCCTTCCGCCATCGAGCGCAGCGCCCGCATGCGGTCCATCTCGGCCGGCGGGAACGTCTTTGACTCGCCATCGTCGATCGCGGAGGCAAGCAGCGCCAGCGTCGGTACGTAGTAGGTGTAGGTCGTGGGCTGCGCCTTCAGCAGCGCCACGGCCTCGTCGTCGAGGCCGGAGCCGTGGTCCACGGTGTGCACGCCGGCGCGGATCGCCGCCTTGATGCCCTCGGCCCCGTGCGCGTGCGCCGCGACGTCCCGGCCCCAGCGCCGCGCCTCGACGACGGCGGCGCGGATCTCCTCGTCGGAGTACTGCTGCGCACCGGGCGGGATGCCCTTCGACAGCACGGCGCCGGTCGCCAGGATCTTGATGAAATCGGCGCCATTCTTGAAGTTGGTGCGAACCGCCTTGGTGATCTCGACCGGCCCGTCGGCGAGATTGCGCACAAGTGGGACGTCGACGTAGCGCGAGTACTGGCTGGCGTCGCCGGCGCCGCCCGTCGAGGAAACGTAGGCGCCGGCCACGATCATGCGCGGTCCGCGCACGGCGCCTGCGGCGATCGCGTCACGCAGGGCGACGTCGACGTACGGCCAGTTGGTGCCCATGTCGCGAACCGTCGTGAACCCGGCCATCAAAGTCACTTCCGCCCAGTGGGCGCCCCACAGCGCTTCCTCCGGTGGCGTGGTCTTGAGGAGGGCGTCCTCCCAGTGCACATCCTGTCGCCCGGTGAGGTGCGTGTGCAGGTCGATGAATCCGGGCAGCAGCGTGGCATCGCCGAGGTCGATCAGGCGGGCGCCGGCGGGCACCGGCAGGGTCGTCGCCACGGCGACGATCCGGTCGCCTTCGATGCGCACCATCGCCGGTGCCAGCGGCGCGCCGCCGCGGCCGTCCACGAGGCGCGCCGCGCGCAGCACGATCGTGGTCGGCGCCGGTGGCGCGGCCGACGCGGTGGTCGCGAGGCCGAGGGAGGCGAGCACAGCGACGCTGCGCAGCACGTAGGCGAGGAATCGGATGCGGAACATGCGGGGCGCTCCTGTGGGATGGCCGGACGTCCGAGTGTAGCGCCGCGCGTCGCCCCGTTGCGTCGGGATCGGCTCCCTACCGCGGCGGCGTGGCGAGCCCCCTGACGCGCGCGCGTTCCAGTTCCAGCCAGGCGGACGGCATCGGCGCGAGGCCCAGTCCGACGAGATAGCCGTCCGGCCCGGCGGCCCGGTCACTGACGAATTCAGCGAGGAAGTCGGCGAGCCCCGGGATGAGCCCCAGATGAGCCGTCTTCACATAGACGAAGAGCGGGCGCGACGCAGGATACCGCCACGATGCGATCGACTCGGCGCTTGGCGCCACTCCATCGAGTGACGCCGCGTGAATCGCGTCCCGGTGCTGGTTCAGGTACGAATACGTAACGATGCCGACCGCGTCCGGGTCGGCGACCAGTCGGCCCAGCAGGACGGCGTAGTCGGCGGCGACATCGGTCCACGCGCCGTCCTCGCGCACGGCCTGGCATGCCTCTCGGCGCGCGTCCGCGGCGAGTTCGCGGATCTCCGCGTGCCGTTCGCACGGGGGTGTCATCACCAGCGCCGCAAACGCGTCGCGCGTGCCGTGGTTGGGTGCGGGACCCAGCACCACGATCTTGCGGTTCGGCAGTCGCGGGTCCACGTCGATCCAGCGCCGGTAAGGGTTGCCGACGAGGTGGCCCTGCAACACGACCTGCCGGGCCACGGCGCGGTAAAGCTGGTCGCTCGTCAGGTCGAATGCAGAAGCGCGCCGGCTCGTCGCGATGATGATGCCATCGGAGCCAATGCGCACGGCGACGATGCCAGTGACGCCATGCGTCGCGCAGGACAGCTTCTCGTTGTCGGTCATGGGGCGCGACGCGTTGACGACGTCCGCCGTGTCGAGGCCGGTTCCCCGGCAGAACAGCTTGAAGCCCGCGCCCGTGCCGATGGATTCGACGACCGGCGTCTTCCATCGCCCGTCGCGGCCAAAGGCCTCGGCAACGACGGTCGCGAACGGATAGACGGTCGACGAGCCGACGACCAGGATCCGGCTGCGGTTCCGGGCGTCCGCCAGTGCAGGCGGAATGGCGGTCGTGAACAGGCCCAGCATGGCCAGCAGCATGGCTGCGCGACGGTCGGACATCTGGCTGCTCCACGGGCGACGATCGCGCCCGTCCTGCGGGCTTCATCCCACGGTGACGGTCCAACTACGACGGCGGCCGGATCAAGGGGCAGGGCCTGTGGGCATCCCCTTGCGCCGGCGTGCCGGTCAAAACGACAGCCCTCGCGGCAGCAGGCGCTGCGCGTGGGCCTGGCGTTCCAGACCCTCGCGGAAATCCGGGTGCGCGAGGCCGATCAGCGCACGGGCGCGCTCCGGGACCGACTTGCCCTTGAGGTTGACGATGCCGTACTCGGTGACGACGTACATCACGTCCGTCCTCGGCGTCGTCACGATGTTGCCGCGGGTCAGGTCGAACACGATCCGGCTGCGCCGCTCGCCACGCTTGTCGTAGGTCGAAGCGAGGCAGATGAACGACTTGCCGCCGGGTGAGGCGTACGCGCCACGCACGAACTGCAGCTGGCCGCCGGTGCCGCTGATGTGCCTGTGGCCGTCGGATTCGGAGGCGCACTGGCCCTGCAGGTCGATCTGCGTCGTATTGTTGATCGACACCGCCCGCGCGTTCTGCAGGATCACCTGGGGCGAGTTCGTGTACTCCACGGGTCGGATCGAGAACGCCGGGTTGTCGCGCAGCGTGTCGTAGAGCGCATGGGAGCCGAGCGCGAACGTGTAGACGACCTGGCCGCGGTCGATGGCCTTGCAGGCGCCCGTCACCCGGCCCGTGCGGTACAGCGCGACGATGCCGTCCGTCAGCATCTCCGTGTGGATCCCGAGATCCCGGATCGGGCTGTGCGCGAGCAGCGAGCAGACGGCGTTCGGCATCCCGCCGATCCCGATCTGCAGGCACGCGCCATCCTCGATCTCCCCGGCGATCAGCTCCGCGACGCGGCGGTCGACGTCCGAGGGCGGTGGGTTCGGGAGCTCCGGCAGGGGGGCGTCGTCGCCGTCGATCACGTAGTCCACCTCGTCCGGATTGACGAGGTTGTGATCGCCCGCGACGGCGGGCATTCCCGGCGTCACCTCGAGGATGACCACGCGGGACCGTTCGATGACGGTCCGGAGCCAGAGGTGCGTGGGCCCGAGGTTGTAGCGGCCGTGCGCATCAGGCCTCGAGACCTTGAGGATGCAGATGTCGATGGGATCGAGGAAGCGCCGGTAGTAATCGGGGGCCTCGCCCAGGTTCAAGGGCAGGTAGTGGCAGCGGCCAGCATCGTGCTCGCGCCGATCGAGTCCGCCGAAATGCCAGCTGAAGAAGTGGAAACTGCGGCCCTCCGGGTCGGCGGCGAGCACGGCACGGGGGCGCATCGCGATGCAGGAGCGGATCTTGACGTTGTCGATCACGCCAACGCGGCGCGCGAGCGCGCGGTCGAATGCATCCGGCTGGCTCACCGACGCGCCGTAGTCGAGCCACATGCCGGAATGGACGTGCGCCGCCGCCTCGTCGGCTGAAATCCTGCGCGTCCGGGCCGCCGCCGTCCTGAGCTTCATGTCCTCGAGTCTCCC
The DNA here is from genome assembly GCA_903884235.1 of uncultured Pseudomonadota bacterium. Taxonomy (GTDB): domain Bacteria; phylum Pseudomonadota; class Gammaproteobacteria; order Steroidobacterales; family Steroidobacteraceae; genus CAIKZZ01. Next base: position 26,038 of record CAISEB010000025.1, on the reverse strand, counting down.
GATTCGCGGTCGGCGGTCGATGCCGGGGCGAGCATGCAGGACTCCGTCCTGCGGCGGCAAGGTGGCGAATGCCGTAGGCGCAGGAGTAGAGTACGCGCCCCACGTGGAGGACCTGACATTGCCAGACGCTCGCCGCGATACGCCGACCGATCCGGGCGCCCTCGTGACGAAGGTCGCGACCGTCACGGCCGGCTTCTGGCTCGTGAAGATCCTCGCGACGACCCTCGGCGAAACCGGCGGCGATGCGCTGTCGATGCAGCTGGGGCTCGGCTACCGGTCGAGCTCGCTGCTGCTGCTCGGCCTCTTCGCCATCGCCGCCCTCGTCCAGGTGACTCGCCGTCGATTCCAACCGGTGGCGTACTGGGCGTGCGTGGTCGCGACGACGACCGTCGGCACGACGACATCGGACTACCTCGACCGGACGGTCGGGCTCGGCTACCCGCTGTCCTCGGCGATCCTGTTCGGCGGCGTCATCGCCGTACTGCTGGCCTGGCACCGCACGACCGGGCGCATCGCGTTCGACCCGGTGACGAGCCGCGCGGACGAGGGCTTCTACTGGGTGACGATCCTGGTCTCGAACACGCTCGGTACGGCGCTCGGCGACTTCACGGCCGACGACCTCGGCCTCGGATTCGGCAGCGGGGCGCTCCTGTTCGCGGCCCTGATCGCCCTGGTCGCGTCGTTGCGGGTGCTGACGCGCATGTCGGCGACGCTGCTGTTCTGGGCCGCGTACGTGCTCACGCGACCGCTCGGTGCGACGCTCGGCGACGTGCTGACGAAGCTCCCGGCCAACGGCGGTCTCGGGCTCGACCGGATCCAGTCCTCGCTCGTGATCGCCGCCGTGATGGTGCTCGGCGTGTGGCTGATGCGCCGGCGCGACGCGCGATGATCCGCCGGGCGGCGCTCGCGGTCGTCGCATGCGCCGCGATGGGCGCCGCCGTCGCCGGGCCGCCGTACGTGACGGACGATCCGGTGCCGACCGATCGCGGTAACTGGGAGATCTATCATTTCGCGGCGGGCACGAAAGCCGACGGCGTGCGCAGCGGCGAAGCCGGGATCGACCTCAACTACGGCGCGGCCGAAGACCTCCAGCTGACCCTCGTGCTGCCCCTGGCCTACCAGCAGGACCCCCGTACCCGCGTCGGGATGGGAACCGTCGAGCTGGCCGGAAAATACCGGTTCCTGCACGCGCGCGAGGGCGGCGCGGCACCCGATGTCGCGTTCTTTCCGCGCCTGTTCGTGGCGAGCGCCGCCGACGGCCTCGGCCCGCGCAGGACCCAGCTGCTGCTGCCGGTGTGGGCCGGGCGCGACCTCGGCGCCTGGTCCTTGTTCGGGGGCGGCGGTTACGAGTTCAACCCGGGCGCGGGTGCCCGTGACTTCTGGACGGGCGGCGTCGCGCTGACGCGGGCGCTCACGCCCGCCATGACGCTCGGCGCCGAGATCTACGGCCGCTCGGCCGACGCGATCGGCGGACGTTCCCTGGCCGCGGCGAACCTGGGCCTCACGCTGTCTCTCGCGCCGCACTGGTCGCTGCTCGCCTCGCTGGGCCCGGGCCTCCAGCATGCGCGGTCCGAAGGGCAGTACGGCTTCTACCTCGCGCTGAAGGCCGACTACTGAGGCGCTTCCCGATGCCCATGTCGGTGCGGGCCGTCGTCGGTTTATGATGGGCGCTCCGGTTCGCCCGCGTCGAGGCGGTCGCCTGCCGGGCCCACGTACGACCCCACGAGGAAACCCCATGCGCCCGGCCATCGTCATGCTGCTTGGCGGCCTTCTCTGCTGCCCCGCCTCCGCGGCGACGCACTTCGACGGCGTGGGCTGGTGGGACACCGTGCGCGTGCTGGCCGACGACCGCTTCGAGGGCCGCGACACCGGAAGTCCAGGCGAGCGTGCGGCGCGCCGCTACCTCGAGCGGCGCCTCGCCGCGGCCGGCATCCCGACCGTCGAGCAGCCGCTCGAGCTGCTCTCCCGGACGCTCGTCGAGGCCGACTCGTCGATGGCCCTCGTTCGCGGCGGCCGTGAAATCCCGCTCGTGCTCGGCGACCAGGCGTACTTCTCGACGCGCGTGGACCTCGCGCCGCACGTCGATGCGCCACTCGTGTTCGTCGGCTACGGGCTGACCGTCGCCGACGCCCATCACGACGACTTCGCCGGACTCGACGTGCGCGGCGCGATCGTCGTCGTGATGTCGGGCTCGCCGTCGTCGATGTCCACCCCGCTCGCCGCGCACGCCCAGTCGGCCGCCGAGCGCTGGAAGGCGCTCCGCGCGGCCGGCGCGATCGGCATGCTGCTGATCCCGAATCCGGCAGCGATGGACATCCCATGGGAGCGAATGGCGCTCAACCGTTCGCATCCGAGCATGGTGCTGGTCGGGCGGGAATTCGACGACTCCGCCGGCGCCCAGTTCTCCGGCATACTCAACCCGGCCCACGCGGAGCTCGTCTTCGAGGGGACGGAGCACCGCTTCGCCGAGATCGCCGAACTGGCCAAGGAGCGTCGGCCGCTGCCGCGTTTCGTGCTGCCCGCCCGGCTGCACGCGTCGACGCACGTCGAGAGCCGCGCCGTGCATTCCGCGAACCTGATCTCCACCGTGCGCGGGAGCGATCCCGTGCTGCGCGACGAGTACGTCGTGCTGAGCGCGCACCTCGACCACCTCGGCATTGGCGAGCCGATCCGAGGCGATCGCATCAACAATGGCGCGATGGACAACGCCTCCGGCTCGGCGCTGCTCCTCGACGTCGCGACCTCGCTCGCGACGGAGCGCACCAAGCCGCGTCGATCGGTGCTGTTCGTCTGGGTCACGGGCGAGGAGAAGGGCCTGCTCGGCTCGCGCTACTACGCGAGCCGGCCAACGGTGCCGGTGGAGCGCATCGTCGCCGACATCAATACCGACATGTTCCTGCCGATCGTCCCGCTGCAGGTGCTGACGGTCTACGGCCTCGAGGAGTCCGACCTCGGCGGCGTCGCGACGCGTGTCGCGCATTCGCTCGGGTACCGCACGCAGGGGGACGCGGAGCCGCTGCGCAACCTGTTCGTGCGCAGCGACCAGTACAGCTTCATCAAGCAGGGGATTCCCTCGCTGTCGCTGAAGGTCGGCTACGAACCCGGTTCCGCGGACGAAGCGGTGATGCGCCGCTGGCTGTCCGCGCGCTACCACGCGCCATCGGACGACACCGGGCAGCCGGTTGATCTTGCGGCCGCGGCGGGCTTCGAGGAAGTCATCCGCGAACTCGCGGTCCGCATCGCGAACGAGCCCGCGCGCCCGACCTGGAACGACGACAGCTTCTTCCGCATCTACGAGCGCGGACGTCCTGCCTCGCGCGCACGCTGAGCCCCGTGATCAGGATCGGTGCGACGGGCTGACGCGCGCGACGAGTGCGCGGAAGCGCGGGTCCTCGTGCAGCGGCTGCATGTACGGATCGGTCGTGATGCCGATGCAGTCGATCTCATGGTGCGCGATCGCGCGGTCGAGGGCCGCGATCGCGAGGTCCCGCTCGCCGCGGAATGCGCGAACCTCCGCGAGGCTGAACTCGTCGTGGCCGCGGTCGAGTCGCTCGGCGATGCGCATGGCCGCATCGCTCTCCGCGCGACGGCCCATCGCGAAATAGATCATCGCGTGCCCTTCCGCGCCGCTGCGCTCGTCGGCGCCCTCGAGCTGCTTCAGCGCCGTGTCGTAATCGCCCTGGTCGAGCAGTACGAGGCCAAGTTCGGAACGGGCCTGGCCGGACCCCTCGCCCAGGTCCATGGCGCGCTGCAGCGCGGCCTTCGCATCGGGTAGCCGGCGCATCGTGTGCAGTGCGGAGCCGAGATCGTAGAACGTGAATGCCGCGAGCGGATCCTTGGCGGTCGCCCGCTCGTAGTAGCGGATCGCCTCGTCGTTCAGGCCCAGCGTCTCGGCGATCTGGCCGGCCACCCGCAGCGCGAACGAGTCCGCCGAGTCGAGCGCGAGCGCGGCGTCGATCTCGCCCTTGGCCTGGGTGGAGTCCCAATCGTAGAGCAAGTGGACCTTCGCGAGCGCGGTGTGCCCGGCCGCATCGCCCGGATCGAGCTCGATCGCACGCGTTGCCGCGCGGCGCGCCGCCTCGAATCCTTCCGCCGCCGGCATGTAGTCGAATCCGGCGCGCGCGACGAGCACGCTCGCCTTGAGGCCATAGGCGCGCGCGAACGCAGGGTCGATCGCGATCGCGCGATCGAGCTCGCGGAGCTGCTCGGCGTACGCGGCGTCATCGCTGTTGCCGCGCTCGAAGGACTGGCGGACCTTCAGGTACGTCTCATAGGCGGCGGGCGCCGGCAGGTGCGCGGCCGCGGGCCGGTCCGGCAGCAGCGAGCCCTTGAGCGAATGTACGACGGCGTTCGCGATGTCGTCCTGGGCGCTGAAGATCTCCTGCACCGGCCGGTCGTAGGTCTCCGACCAGACGTGGTAGCCCGTGTCCGCCCGGATCAGCTGGGCGGTGATGCGGATGCGATCGCCGGACTTGCGGATGCTGCCTTCGAGCACGTGCGTGACGCGCAGCTGGCGCGCGACGGCGTCGATCGTGACGCGCCGGTCCTTGAAGTAGAACGACGAGGTGCGGGCGGGCACGTACAGGTCGGGCACCCGCACCAGGTGGTCGATCAGTTCCTCCGACAGGCCGTCGGCGAAGAACCCCTGGTCCCGCGCCTCGCTGAGATCGATGAACGGCAGCACGGCGACCGACAGCGGGCGGGGTGCGGTCGGTGCGGGCGCGGGCTGCGCGCCCAGCATCCCGGCGCGCGAGGCGATGACCAGCGCGATGCAGAGCAGGGCCGAGAACGCGATGGCGACCATCGGCCAGCGCCGGCGCCCCGGCGCCGGGTTCGGGGCGATTGGCGTCGCGGGCGGGAGCGGTTGCGGGGCCGGCGCCGCCGCGGCGGCGATCGGCCGGACCTCGGCCGCGAGCCGGTAGCCACGACGGGAGACGGTCGCGATGTAGGTTGAATCCTTCGCGTTGTCGCCGAGCGTCCGGCGCAGGGATGCGACCGCCTGGTAGACGGAGTCGGGCGTGACGACGACGTCGGCCCAGACCTCGTCGAGCAGTGTCTGCATGCTGACGACCTCGCCCGGGCGCGCTGCGAGGCTGAGCAGCAGCCGCATCGTCCGCGGTTCGAGTGCCACGACGATGCCGTCGCGCTCCAGTCGACCGCTGGATGGGTCGACGCGCCAATCGCCAATCATGAACGACGTGGAGGTGGGCCGCTCCATGCAATCTGCTTCCTCGAACTCCCTTCTGGCAGTCCCGCCGCGGCTGGCGGGAGGGTCAGCATGCCGAGTATATCCAGCACGAGCTGCACCGGTAGTGTCAGTGGCCGGTGGCCCAGGGCCCCTCGGTCGCGCGCAGCGAGTGCGTGAACGGGATGGGCGAGTCGAGGTGGACGAAATAGACGCTGCTTCGCGCACCCGCGAGTTCGGCGCCGACCGCCGGAGTTGAGTAGCTTTGGCGCGCAAGCAAGTGGCTACCGAAGTCGTCGGTGCCGAGGAAGTCGCCCTCCGCGCCGGCGCCATGGATCGACGGGACTTTCTCGCCGTCGATGATGGACATGTCGTTGCCCTCGCCCCATCGGCCGTCCTGCCTTGGATGACCGACATCGTCACGCCGGCGAATTGTCCAGTACCCGAAGCATCCATCCGGACGTCGTCGTCGCAGCGGTCCCGATGACGCAGGCCTGTGGCGGGCGAATCCCACTGGTCGCTCCGAGGGCCTGCGGGCCCGGCGTTCGGCGTGGCCTGTCATGAATCGGCCATCAAGCCCGGACGATGCGCCTTCAGATGAACGTCAGGGGATTTCAAACGGCCCTCAGGACTTCGGGTGCAACGGAACGGCATCGTGCACACCGGCCCGGCTGCGGCCGGAGTGTCGACTGAATCCCCATCATGCCAAGGAGAGCGCCCATGTCCGCCCGGTCAACCGCCATCGCCGGCCTCGCCGCCCTGTCCCTGTCCAGCGCCGTCACCGCGGCGGCCGATCCTGCTAAGGTCCCTGACCGGGTGTCGCGTCCGGTCACCCTCGCCGGGATCGACCTGTCCACCCCGGCGGGTATCGCGGCGGCCGAGGCTCGCATCGCGGCGGCTGCCCGCCAGCTGTGCCGGCAGTTCGAGGATTCCCGACGCGTCTCGAGCCGCGAGACCTACGCCGACTGCGTGCGCGATACGCGCCAGGCCTCGCTGCACCAGCTCGAGCAGCGCGCGCCCGCCGCGTTCGCCGCGGCGCGTGAAAGCCACTGACCGGTTCGCGGCGTTGCCGGCCCGGTCGGCACGTGTCTAGACTCGGACGCGCCATCGCCGCCTGGCCCCTCGGTACCGGGCGACGGTCCCGGCGCGGCCGGCCGAATGGGGGTTCGCGTGCGATGAGCGATCAGGTCTGGAAGACGACGCGGCCGGATCCGGCGGCCTACGGGCGGCGCATCCCGCCGGGCCTCGGGATCAACCTGCTGGTCCGTGACGTGGCGCGGTCCGCCCGGTTCCAGGCCGAAGTACTCGGGGCGCGGATCGAACACCTCGAGAAGCACTTCGCGATCGTCGCGGTGGCCGGCAGTCGCTGGCTGCTGCATTCGGACTGGTCCTACCGCGCCCATGCGTTTCGTGGAGCGGTGGCCGGCCTCGAGGCGCGAGGCGCAGGCGTCGAGCTGCGTCTCTATGGCGTGGACCCGGATCTGGCCGAGGCGCGTGCGCGGCAATGCGATGCGATTGTGCTGAGTGGCGCGATGGACAAGGAACACGGGTTGCGCGAGGCCTACCTCGTCGACGACGACGGCTACGTGTGGGTGCCGTCGGTGGCACTGCCCACCGCGTGATGCTCGGGACTGGCCGCCCGATCGCGTCCCGGCGCCGGCAGCTTGCTGTCGCGCTTCGGTGGTTGCTACGCTGATCGGGCGGTGCACGCCCGAGTCATCGGGCCGCTGTTTCGGGTGGCGACTCGCGGATGGTCCGGGACCGCAGCCTTGCCTGCCAGGAGCTCATCATGTCGAAGATCAACCGTCGTGATCTCCTGGGCGTCGGCGCGCTGCTTGCCGCGCCGTCGCTGGCGCGCGGCGCACCGTCCCTGCCGCCGGCGCCACCGCCCGCGTTCGAGCCCGATCTCGTGCTGCTCAACGGCCGCGTCTACACGATGGACGACGGCACTCCCCGCGCCGAGGCCTTTGCCGTGCGCGACGGCCGCTTCGTCGCGATAGGGACGACTGCGGCGATCCGCGGGCTGGTCGCGAAGCGGACCACCGTGATCGACGCCGCGGGAATGACCGTGACGCCGGGATTCATCGACGCGCACTGCCATCCGGGCGATCCCGAGGAGCTGTACGACGTCAACTGCGACCTGCGCAGCATTCACGAGATCCAGGAGGCACTGCGTCGGCAGGCCGCATCGAAGCCCGACGGCTACTGGGTGCGTGGCTTCAAGTTCGACGACACCAAGCTGACCGATGGTCGACCGCTCTCGCGGCGCGACCTCGACGAGGCGGTCCCCGACCATCCCGTGTGCGTCGTGCATCGTGGCGGTCACACGACCTGGTACAACAGCAAGGCCTTCGCGCTCGCCGGCATCACGCGCGCGACCCCGGATCCAACAGGCGGCCGCTTCTTCCGCGACGCGAATGGCGACCTGCAGGGCCAGGTCGCCGAGCTTGCGAATGACGTGTTCGACAACGTCGGGCTCCGGGAAACATTCACGGTCGAGCAGAATCGGGTGCGTGGGCGCAAGGCGATGGCGCACATGTCGAAGCTGTTGACCGCGGCGGGGCTCACCACCGTCCACGACGCCCAGGCGACCATCGAGAAGCTGCGCTCCTACCAGGAGGCGTACGACGCCGGAGAACTGCTGCACCGTGCGTACGTCCTGGTGCAGGGCGACAGCGCGACGGGTCCCTATCCGATGCTGCGCGATGCCGGGGTCTACACCGGTCTCGGCAGCGAGTTCGTCCGCATCGGCGCGGTCAAGTTCGTCGCCGACGGCTCCGCCTCGGAGCGGACAATGCGCATGTCGACGCCCTATGCCGACAAGCCCGGCGACTACGGCATCCTGACGATGGACCAGAAGCAGATCCACGAAGCCGTGGAGGATGCCCATCGCCACGGCTGGCAGGTCGGCATCCACGCCAATGGCGACGTGACGATCGATCTCGTTCTCAACGCCTACGAACGGGTGCTCAGGGAGTGGCCGCATCCGGATCGTCGCCACCGGATCGAGCACTGTTCGCTGATCAATCCGGACCTTATCCGCCGCATCAAGGCGACCGGCTCGATCCCGACGCCGTTCTGGACCTACATCTACTACCACGGCGAGAAGTGGAAGGCGTATGGCGAGGAGAAGATGCGCTCGATGTTCGCGCATCGCACGTTCCTCGATGCCGGCATCCTGATACCGGGCGCCTCCGACTACACGCCGGGTCCCTTCGATCCGATGATGGCGCTGCAGAGCATGGTCACGCGCACGGACTATGCCGGGCGTCCATGGGGCCTCAACCAGCGCGTGACGATCGCCGAGGCGCTGCGGATCGGGACGCTGCACGGCGCGTACGCCTCCTACGAGGAACACGTCAAAGGCTCGATCAGCGCCGGCAAGTACGCCGACTTCGTGCTGCTGGACCAAGATCCGCACGAGGTCGATCCGTTCAAGCTCAAGGATGTGCGCGTGATGCGCACGGTCGTCGGCGGCCGGACGGCGTTCGTGCGCACCTAGATGACTCGCGGACGCCTGCAGTGCAGCGCGGTGGCCGGGCCTGCCGAAGTGCATTTCTGCGACGCCGGCTGCCTGATGTCGGTGGCGCCCGATCCGCGTCTCCTCGGACGGGGTTCCGCGTCGGTCCATAGTGGCGGCCCCTGCCGTGTGGCATCCTCTGCGGTGTCCGGGAATCCAAGCCAAGCGTCGGTCAAATGAGGAGTGAATCGTGAAGCGAATCCTGCCGATCATCCTTTTGTCGACGGTGGGCAGTGCTGCTGTCGCGGACTCCGGCATGAAGCCCGGACTCTGGGAAATGCACATGTTGAAGAATGTCGTCGACGGTCACGACACGCTGGCGCAGATGGCGGGCATGACCGCGCAGATGAACGCAGCGATGGCGAAGATGTCTGCGGAGCAGCGGGCGCAGATGGGCGCCATGATGGGCCGCGGTGGGATGGGGGCGGGGATGGGTGCAGGCGGCGCGATGCAGATGTGCATCACCCCGGAAATGGCCAAGCGCGATGCTCCCGTGGCCGACAAGGACGGGACATGCCAGCCGACCGACGTCCAGCGCGCTGGCAACCGCGTGACCTACAGCCTCGCTTGCGCGTCGAAGGGCGCGAAGACGTCCGGAACCGGCGAGTCGATGATGAGTGGCGACACGCTGACGACGCGCAGCGATACCACCATCGTCGAGCATGGCGAGACTCACCACGTGCAGAGCGAGATAGAATTCAAGTTCGTGAAGAGCGATTGCGGCAACGTGAAGCCGGTCGCGGACTTGAAGCCCCACTGAGGCGGACACCCGGTTGACCGCATTTGCCGGCCGGCCTGGCTCCGCCAGGCGCGCGGGAAGTACCGCCGACTTCCGGCCGGATCGGCTCTCCTGCGTTGCCGCGCTTTCTGTTCGGCGTGGATCGTCGACCGGGTTCTCCGCTCGATTTCCCCTGGCCCGCCGTGCGACTGGGCCACTCACCCTCCAAGGTTGCCGGAGGGGGCTGAACCCGAATAGAATCACGACCCTAGGCGGGCGTAGTTCAATGGTAGAACTGTAGCTTCCCAAGCTACTAACGTGGGTTCGATTCCCATCGCCCGCTCCATCCTCAGGCAAGCTCGGGCAACCGAGTCGGATTCAAGTCCATGCTGGCGCGGGAATTTCCTGGAAATCCGCGGCACCCTGGCGCGAAGGCGTTGCCCCACGTTGCCCCGGCAATCGCACCCAGCATCGCACGCAGCAGCGGTTGCCTAAATCGCGTGCGAATTGGTCCTAACGGACCTGAATCGTGCCTTCGGTAGCAACGACCGGTGGTGACCCGTTGCCGACGCTGGCGAATGACCGCTTCTGGTGGCACATGTTTTCACGGCGCCATCGTCTCAATGCTTCGCGCCTGCGCGAAGCTGGCTGAGCACATCGTCCACAGCGTCGATGACCGCTTGAGGCTGATCCAACTGAATCGAGTGACCTGACTGCGTGATGACCCGGTGTACGCCACGCGAGGAGAGGCGCGCCAGGTCTGCATGCATGCCGTTCCAGATCTTGCCGTAGGATCTGTCTAACCGTTTGCCAACGGGCGTGTCATTGTCGTAAGCCCAAGGGTGCTCAATCGACAGCACGACCAAGGGCATTGCACCAGCGCGGCGGTGGTCAGCGCCGTCGTATCGGTGGTTGTAGAGCCCCCAGATAAGGGAGGCCTTGGCCTCGAAATAGTCGGGAGTGAAGAATTTAGGCCAAACCCTTCTGAAGGCGGCGGGTGTGCCTTTCGGTAACACAGCTGAGCAGTCCGTCAGTTCCTGACTGTCCGCCTCGAAGGGTTTGTGTCGCACCAAAGAGGCGCAATGCAGGTAAAAGGCTATGTCGCGCTCTCGCCCTGCTGCGTCATCGAAATCCGGCTGATTCTCGTCGACGAGCCCCTCTGCAGCCGGGCTGGTGTCGACCAGGACCATACCCACAACATCCTCGGGCCACCGCTGCGCGTAGACCCGCGCCTCTAGACCGCCTAGCGAGTGCCCCACTAACACATACGGTCCTGGTATGGACCCGGCATGGAGCGCCTTGTGCAGATCCTCGACCACTTCGGAGATGATCTGGGGCTGCGGTGCTGGCTCACTGAACCCATACGCAGCTCGGTCGAAGGCGCAGACGCGAATCCTTTGCGCGATAACCGGCTGGGTCTTGTACCAAACCAGCGACCAGCTGAATAGGCCGGCCATCAGAACGACTGTAGGCGAACCGGAGCCCGTGCATTGCATGTTGATATGCCGGCCGCCAATATCGACGAGCTGACCTGGCTCAACGTAAGGCAGAATCCTCTGATCCTCCGCCGCGGTGCGCTCCAGTGGCGCCTGGGCCAAAACAGCGTCACCGACGGATAGAAGTAAGGCGGCCGACAGGGTGGTCGCGGTAGCGCGGAGTGTGAGCATGGCTGTTCTCCGCAAAACCAAGTGTTACTAGCTTGCCGTTGAGTACGAGCGACTCTTGCCAGGCAGAAATGTCTTTCAAAATCAATTCGCGCAGCCGAAGACGAAGTCGAGTGATGGGCTATATCGTCAGTGGCCGGTATACCAAATCCGAAGTCAGTTGAATACGGGAGCTCCGAGTGGCGGAATCACGGCACACGATTCAATTGCTGCGATGCCTAAAACTGTCCGACATCCGCAGGTTGGCGCGCCGCATCGAAATGTAAGAGGCTCGTAGATGACGATTGATTGAGCGTATGAAAGCGGCGACCGATCGGCGACCGATCGGCGACCGATCGGCGACTGTGGCGGCGCTACCGGATCGGATAGAAAGTTGGCCCGCCCGCGGTCCGCGGATGCGGCGCGTTGTCTTGTGTAGCCTCGGATTTCTCCAGGTGGCGCCTAAATTCGCACGTGGAACGCACGTGGCGTCGAAGCGCTTTCTAGTTCAGCGAATTAAAGCTAGATCGTATGGGCTCGATTCCCATCACCCGCTCCAGTCCGCTGCGGTGCTGCCGATCAGGTCGGGTGAATTTCTGCGAAGTGAGCGCCGTGTTTTCGAGCAAGGTCCCGCACTTCGCGAGACTCCAGCCTTATCGTCAGACGCCGCTCGAGTTCGCTGAATCCTGGTCAAGTTGTGCCGCGTATCATAAGGAGTCGCACGCAGTCACGGCGATAGCGTCGCGCGGTTACCGCCAATCGGCGCCCGGCATGATCCGCTTCATGAATTCGTCAAATAGCGGAACTGTAAATGCCGTGTCACCGTGATTCGGGCTCCACACCATCCCCTTCCCGATAAGCGAGCTGCGTGTTGGTGCCAGCGACGAGACACCGGCGCCGAACGTGTCCGCGATATCGCCAGAGCGGTGTGGTCCGGGTCCCAGCTCAGCCATGGCGCGAAGGTACTTCTTCCCCTTTGGCGTAAGCCGGTCAAATCGCACCCTGAAAAAGCTCTCATCGAGCGCGGCCACCGCGGTGACGGAGGCCTGCCTGACCGCATTCGCCAAGATTGGCGACCCAGTGGCGACGAGCCACGTATGGCTGCCCCACTCCTGGAGGAAGTACGCGTAGCCTTGCGTCACCTCAAGGATGAGATTCATGGCGTCAGGCGTTATCTCGACGTTCTCGCTCCATAGGGGCTTCTCGATTGCCTCGCGCGCGGCATCGGGCGGCAGGGCTCCGATTGTCGGAAAGTCGAACAACCTTTCCGCATAGGATTTGGCATTTCCCATCTGTCCGCGCAGTTGCGGAAGTCCAGCGCCGACAAGCACGACCGGTAATCTTCGTTGCTCCGTTCGATGCATGGCCGTAATCAGGACCGCCAGCTGAGGTTCTTCGACGTATTGCAGCTCGTCGATGAATATTGCCAACGCCGTTCCCGCTGCTTTGGCCGCCAGGCCCACCTGTTCAAACAGCGCCTGCAGGTCGTGTTCCAGATCACCGTTGTCGGCGAGTCCTGGCTCCGGCTCATAATCAATACCGACCTCGATGTCGGCATAAGTCACCTTCAGCTTCCTGGCGAATCCGGCGAGGGCACGCAGTCCACGCACGGCGAAGTCTTTCGCCTTTTCTATCTGGCTCAGTCGCAGCAGTGCTTGCCGAAGCTGGGGCGCAAGCAGGGCGGGAAGCGAGCGACCTTCCGGCGCTTCAATGCGAACAGTGTGGATGCCGACCGCCTCGGCGTCTTCGCGGACCCGGTCGAGGAGTACGGTCTTTCCGACTCCGCGCAGACCGACGAGCATGGCGCTCTTGGCCGGGCGCCCGATGCGGGCCCGCTCGAGAGCTGTCCGAAGTGTAGCCCGGAGTTCATCTCTGCCCGCGAGTTCCGGAGGTGGTGTGCCGGCGCCAGGAGCAAAGGGGTTTCGTACCGCGTCCATGGGAAGATTATACGCATATTTGGTAAGTTATCAAATGTCAGTAAACTGGCTAATTTCAGCATTATCGATCTAGATGCGACCGCGCGGTGTGCGGTCGACGGCGCCCTTGCACACGCCATTCACACGCCGACAAGCGCTATCCGAACAAGCTGCTGATGGCACGTGATTTCCGGGCAGGTTCGCTTGGGTTCGATTCCCATCGCCCGCTCCATTCGTCTAGCCGCCCCTCGCCAACGGCAGCCAAGACTGCCGCTCCGTCGGTGGTTTACCAATGGCGGGTGTCGGCCCAAAGCGGAGGTACGCCGCGCTGATCGAGCTCCCGGATACCGGTCATCGATCGAGGGGATCGGATACTCGTGTTGCAAGCGTCGCAACCGACGCCGATGCCGATCAGCGCCCTCATCCCCTTAGGCCAGCTTGTGGCGCAACGAGTGCGTGTGCTGTTCGAATCCCTCGAGTCGGCGTGCGATTACGCAGGGCAAGCGGCGAGGCGATTATCGCACCAGCGGATACCACTCCATCCATCCTTAATAGAGACTTGATAATTAGATTCTGTGTATGCGAGATCTTGCATACACAACGACGATGCACTACCCTCCCGTCATGAAGTCCGTCGTCTGGGTTGGAAGCTCTAAGTCGGACCTGAAGGCGCTCCCGGCGGCCGCAATCGATGACCTTGGCCACCAGCTCTTTCGAGTCCAATGCGGCCTCGAACCGGATGATTGGAAACCAATGCCATCGGTTGGACCCGGGGTCAGAGAAATCCGCGTGAGGGACGCATCCGGCGCGTTTCGGACGATCTACCTCGCGACGCGCCCCGAGGCTGTCTATGTGTTGCACTGCTTTCGAAAGACCAGTCAGAAGACGGCGCGGCGAGATATCGAACTTGCACGACAACGCCTTAACGGGCTCCCGAGGAAAGCTCCCCATGGCTAAGAAGAAAGCCCGTAGCGTGTGGCACGATCTCTATCCGGAGGACCAGGCCGCCGAGATGGAAATGCGCTCACTCCTGCTCGAGGGCCTCGGAGCCTGGTTGGCCGAGTCAGGCTTGACGCAAATCCGGGCGGCCAAGATCCTCGGGGTGACTCAGGCGCGGGTGTCGGATCTGAAGCGCGGCAAGATCAGCTCATTTAGCCTCGATCTCCTCGTCCGCCTCGCCGCTAAGGCCGGCCTTAATCCAAAATTGAAGCTGGCGGCCTGAGGCATTCGGCAACCGAATCGTCACCATTCAGGCTGATCTCTGGGCACCGGCGGGTGAACAGTCGATTTCGGCACGAGCGATCGGTTGCAACCGGCCAAGACCGGTAGTTGGAGCGCCGGAACTGGCTGTCACTTAGCTGACAGTCGCCTCGCGGGGTAATCTAGCGGTTTGGAACGAAGAAACTACTGCGTGTCAGAAAACACCAAACCCGAAATACCGCAGCTATCCGCCGATCCCTCTCAGGATGCGGGTTCCCCAGATTCAGGAGTAGGTTCAACCCCGGAGATCTCAGCGCCTATGCTCGATGTTCACGCTCCCCATCAGACTGTCCATACGTGGAAGGATTTTCTCATCCACATTGCCGCGATCACTATCGGATTGCTAATGGCACTGGGCCTCGAATCAACGGTTGAATGGCTTCATCACCGGCATTAGGCGCAGCAGGCGCTCGAGCTACTCCGTCAAGAGCTCGACCAGCACCGCAAAGTGCTCAAAGCTGACATGGCCGAAGGCGATCGTATGGAGCTCAATCACCGTAAGGCACTCGCCGTCCTGCATCGTTTGCGCGCGGGGAGTCTCAGGCCGGACGATCACCTCGTTTTCATACGCACTTACAATGACTTTCGCTCTTCAGCGTGGAAAGTTGTACATGAGTCGGGCGCTGCCGCTTACATTCCTTCCAATGTGATGAAGCGCTACGGGGTGATTTACGACGCGCAGCAGGGCATTAACGAGGCGGCAGCCGCAGTCTATGTCGACTTGCAGAAAGCCACCTCGGTATTGAATACAGAGCAGCCGAATCCGAATCAAGCTGATGACGACCGTCTCCAGCGCGAGGTTGAAACCGCGGACGCGAGCGACGATTTTGCCAGGCTCAAACCCGGGTTTCCGATGGATGACATTCAATCGAAACTCAGCGGAAACCCTGACCTTTCCCGATTGTCGCCCGCGCAGATTGATCGACTCGAGCAAGGTTTCCAGCAGGCCGTCACCGACGACAGGCGTCTTCATCGTCTCTACGTTTCTTTGGATGCTCTTCATTCTGAGTCGACGGATTAGAATTGTTGCGATCAGACGCGATCAATCCGGGCGACCCGGATCCGGACACTGGGGACAGCCCGGTTCGGGTCAACAGCGGTCGTTGCGACCAAGGGCGCGCTACGGTTCCATTGGACCCAATTCGTACGCTTTTTTAGCAACGCACTGCGGTGCGAGATGGCAGCCTACGGCCACCAACGCCAGCCATCGTCAGCTTTGACGCCGTTGGCCCGTAATTGCGATGGCCGAGTTGTCCCGAAGAGGCCGCTGAAGGGCGGCGCCGCTGCCGATGCCAAAGTGGCCAAACTCACCCTTGTGGTGCCGGTTGCCATCCAAACCAGTCCGCTTGTGCCTGGGTCACCCGTGGTTCCTTGCCCTGTCCGCCAGTGCCGGTTGGCTGGACCTCCGCAGGGGTCACCAGAAGGCAGTCTTTCGCCGTGCACTTGGTCCACTGGCTATGATGTGAATTGGTTGTGTCTCCCCGTGGCAATCAGATATGCAGGCGGCAAAGGACATGAGAGCCCTCACCGTGGCAGCGCTCCTGCTGGTATTTCCGGTGCGCGGTGTGACGCAAGAGCACCAGCATGGCGGCGGGGAGATGCTGGGCGATGTGCACTTCCCCACATCATGCAACGAGTCGGCGCAGATTGACTTCGATCGCGCGGTGGCTCTGCTTCATTCCTTCCAGTTCAGCAGGGCAATCGAAGGATTCACCGCGGCCTTGCGGGAAGACCCGACGTGCGCCATGGCTCATTGGGGAATCTCACTAAGCGACTGGGGCAATCCGTTCGCACCGGGTCGGAAGCCCTTGACCCAGTTGCAACCTGGGCTGGAGAGCGCGAAGCAGGGCCAGGAGCTGGGCGCAAAAACGGAGCGCGAACGCGCCTATCTGGCGGCGGTTGAAAAGCTGTACGCCGATCATGAAAGCACGTCACAGACGAAACGCTTGCTTGCGTACCGCGACGCCATGGAAATCGTTTCCGAGAAATACCCGGCGGACCACGAAGCACGAATCTTCTACGCGCTAGCGCTCGCGGCGGCTGCCGATCCTGACGACAAGACCTACGCCGAGCAATTAATCGCAGGAGCAATTCTGGAGGGCATGTTTTCGCAGGAGCCGACGCATCCTGGTCTGGCTCACTACATCATCCACGCCTACGATGTCCCCGCTCTAGCGGACCACGCTCTGGCTGCGGCACGACGTTACGCGAAGATCGCCCCGGACGCGCCTCACGCGCTGCATATGCCATCACACACGTTTACGCGGCTCGGATACTGGCAGGAATCCATCGACAGCAACATGGCGGCTGCCTCAGCCGCGCGACGGCAGGGGCAGACTGCAGAAGAGTTGCATGCAAGCGACTACGAGACATACGCCTACCTGCAAACAGGGCAGGATGTAGCGGCAGGGCGGATCGTGGCTGCGCTACCGGATATGGCCTCGCGCTTCGACCCGAAAGCGTTGCTGGTCGGCGCCGGTCCACCCGCCGCCGGCTATTTTGCGCTCGCCGCCATCCCGGCTCGATACACGCTCGAACGGCGCGACTGGAAGCAAGCCGAAGGCCTGCCTCTCTCGGAGAGCCCGTTTGCGTATGCGGACGCGATCACCTGGTTCGCCCGCGGCTTGGGTGCGGGGCAATTGAAGCACGGCGAGGCGGCGAACGAGGCAGCCACGGCATTGAGGCAGATCCAGGAGCGCCTTTTGAAGGCCGACGAGCACTATTGGGCGCGGCAGGTCGAGATCCAGGCCACCGCGGTGTCGGCATTTGCAGCACTGGCCGCAGGCAAAGCCGAGGAAGCCTTGCGGCAGATGGAAATGGCTGCGGACATGGAAGACGGGACGGAGAAGAGCGTGGTAACGCCGGGTCCACTTGCTCCCTCGCGGGAGTTGCTCGGCGAGATGCTACTGGACATGCATAAGCCGAAACAGGCGTTGGCGCAGTTCGAAGCGACACTGAAGAGGGAACCCCGGCGCTTCTGGCCATTGTACGAAGCCGCGCGCGCTGCGCGACTCGCCGGGCGCGGCGAATTGAGTCGAGTGTATTTTCGCGAGCTGCTGGAGGCTTGTGTTCACTCGGACCAGCCCGAACGATCCGAGCTCCGGGAAGCACGCGCTGCATTGGCGAGGCACTAGCGCCGGCCAGGCAGCTTCGAAGCGCATGCCGAGAATCGTCGGCTCCAGGCCATACGAACAAGCTGTTTCAGCCCTTCGCGGCACAAGGAGGCCGAGACGGCTAGCCCGGCAGGGCCGGCGCCAATCACAGGAATATCCTCATGGCCTTGGCGAATACCCGCAATTGCGGCGTGGCGGCGGACCGCCGTCGCGACGCGAACGTCGACAGCGGGTCGACTCCGGCCGCGCCCCGAGCGTGCGCGCGAACGCAGGCAATTCCGCATCCCGTCAGTCCAGACGGCTCACACGCCAATTGCAGCGGATAACGGCTGCGCACCCACCTGCCTGATATCGGACAGGGAGTACCCGCTCGGCGGTGGATTCGCTTTCCGTCGCCCCCACCATTCCCCCGCCAACGCTTGCCAACCCGGCGAAAGCAGAGTCTCGCCGTGCCGGTACCGCAAAGGGTTTGACGATGCCGGCCCAGAGGACGCGGCCGCGCTCCTCGGCGCCCATGCCCGCGTCGGCATGGAGCTCAGTGCGCCAGCGACTGCGTCCCGCCCGAGGCCGGATAGTGCATCGCCGGAACGACACACCTTTGAGCTTTCGCTGGCCGCGCTAGTAGAATTCCCCGGCGTGGGCAACCCGTCATGTTGGACTCTCCTGCGGAGTGCAAATCATGGTTCAAACGCCTGAACAGCAGCTCGCCGGCCTTGTGGCGAAATTCTCCCCGGAAATGGCGACGCTCATTCGCTCCGCGCGCGCGAAAATGCGCAAGCGATTGCCCCGAGCAGTGGAGCTCGTATACGACAATTACAATTTTCTGGTAATTGGCTACGGGCCAAACGAGAAGGCAGGCGATGCAATCTTTTCGCTGGCCGCTCAGGCAAAAGGCCTGGCTCTCTGCTTTCTGCAGGGCGCAGCGTTGCCCGACCCGCAGGGCATCTTGCGTGGAAGTGGAAACGTCGTACGGAATGTTCGCCTGGAGAATGTCGGAGTGCTTGCCCGACCTGAGGTCCGGGCTCTCATCGATGAGGCCCTGGTTCGGGCGAAAACGCCGATTGCGACTGAATGTCGTCATGCGTTGGTCATCAAATCTGTATCAAAGAAGCAGCGACCGCGAAGGCTGGCGGACGCGAACAGGAAAGAGTAACGATCTCGTGGCGCGTCAGGGCATCCCGTTGGCGGCGAGCCCGCCCGCCGTGACGAGCGGCGGCCTTACGGCAACGGCGCGCCGATACTGACGGGGTGAATCGCCGGCAAGTTCGCTCATTGCCGTACCGGCTCCGTCACTAGGTCATTCCGTGGATTGACCGATGATGTCTTGGAGCCGACGCGCCATTGGCCCTCACAGCGTCACGGCAGCGAGGCGATATACGCCGCGATGTCGGTCATCTGTCGCGTGCTCAGGCGGCTGGCGATCGGTTTCATCAGCGGCGCGAGGCCGCCATCGCGCGCACCGGTCTTGAAGTCGTAGAGCTGACGCACCAGATAACTCGGCGAGCGGCCGGCGAGCGGCGGCGCGGGGTCGAGTCCGTGCAGGTCGGCGCCGTGGCATGCGGTGCAGGATTGCGCCGCCGCCGGTGCCACAGCCTGCGCGCTTGTGGAGCCCGCGGTCGACAGCGCCCGTCCGCGCTCAATGCTGCCGCGCGGCACGTAAGCCATGTAGCCGACGTGCGGATCGTCGTTGAACTTTTCTTGCTCGCCGTCGAGCACTTCGGCGATGCGGTCGGTGAGGACTTCGGTGCGCTCACTGCTCGTGGCGACGAACAGGTTCCCGTGCAGCCGGAGCGGCGGCGCGCGGTCGCTCTCGACGATGCGGATGCGCGGCGCGCCCGATTGCGCGGCGTAGTACTCGGCCGCTGCGAGCGCCTCGTCGGAGCTGATCGCCTGCGCGATTCCGATCATGGTCGGAACATTCGGCTTGCGCGGATCGCTCGAACGCCGCCGGCCGCTGCGAAAGTCCTCGAGCTGGCGCAGGAAATACTCGACCGGCAGCCCGGCTACGGGTGCGTTCTCTGGCCGTCCGCCGCCGTTGACGCGGTAGCAGATTGCGCAGGCGCGCTTCTTCTCGCGGAGCGCCGCCGAGCCGTGCTGCACGACATCGGGCATCGGCGCGTGTTCGTCCGGAAACCAGTCGACCGCATTCGCCCAGTCAGTGAGGTCGATGCGCGCGTAGTTCCGGGCGCTGCCGGCGACATGTAGGACCGGCTTGAGCTGCTCGTCACGATCGATCGCCGGATTGAACTGCCGTCCCCAGCCTTGCGGCGTGGCGGTGTCGCCGGGATGGGGCAGCGTCGTGATCCCATAGGCCCACATCGGCATGTCCGCGAGCGCGTCCGGGGCCTTGGCTGACGGGTCATCGGGCGAGCGCGATTCCGGCGGCGGCCGGGGCGATGTCTCGGCACCCAGCACGCACGTCCACGTGCCCATCCACAGCAATACGAACGGCAGAGCTCGCCACATGATCGTCATCCCCGGTTTCCGATTGCGCTGAACACCGTGCCGAATACTACTTCGGCCGGAGCCAATGCGGCACGCCAAAGCGCCGGCGAAAAGTGGCGCCTCGAAGGCAGTGACGCTCCAGAAGGCGTGACGTGGCGGTGGCGCATGGGGATGGTGTCGCGCACACGCGGATCACGCGCGGCCTGCCGCGTCGCACCCGGCGGGCGCAATGATCATCGGGTCTCTGAGGCCAGAATCGGTGCCACACGTGACCCACTCAAAGAGACCTTGGCACCGAATGCGTGCCCGCCGGCGACACTTGCACTGGCGCCGAAGAAGCCGGACAGTAGTCTCAACGCCATTGGGACGTGGTTGCAGGTATCTACTCGGGAGGGGCCGTGACAACGACGATCTGGCTTCGCGTGTCTGCCGTCATTTCTCTCCTTTTTTCTGCGGGGCACACCCTCGGAGGGTTGAAGTACTGGTCTCCCATGGGAGATAACCCAGTCTTGCAGTCGATGAGATCGGTCCGCTTCGACACGATGCATGTCACCCGCAGCTATCTGGATTTCTATCTGGGGTTTGGATACTCGCTCTCCGCGCTCCTCCTGATGCAGTCAATTCTCCTGTGGCAATTCGCCGGGATCGCCAAGACTGCCCCGCAGAGCCTGCGACCGATGATCCTTGCCGTGGGCATCGCGACCCTCGTTGCCGGCGTCATCGCGTGGCGCTTCCTGTTTCCGCTGCCCGCCGTCGTCTCGGCGGTGCTGGCAGGCACGTTGGCCGCGGCCTATCGAGCCGCCCGCTGATCGTGCGCGCGGCCGTGCGCCGACCGACGAGCGCGATGGATTGTCCGCCAGCGGAAGCGTCGGGGTCCGCAGGCGCTCACGACCTTGAATGGCCGGGGGTGAGGCGGATGACGGCAGCCGGGAAATTCGAGGCGACCGCCTGCTCGAGGGGCGTGCCGTGCAGCCCATCACCGGACACTGACGCTTCGGAACCCCGCCGATCGGGCGCCGGTCCGGAGTCGGGGTTGACGCAACCGCTCCTGGAGGACTGAAGTGCGACGGCACCTGCAACACGCCACGCGATCACGCGCAGCCACCGGCTTGCGTCCCGCTTTCGCATGGAAGCGGGGCGGTGCCCTGGCAGGCGTCCTGTCGACGCTGTTGGCCGGCGCGGCACACGCCGGGACCAGCGGGCAGGTGCTTGACGAAGTCACGAACCAGCCCATCGCCGGCGCAGTGGTGGTGGTCGAGTGGCAAGCCATGCATACCAACTTCGTCGAGGCCGACCGCGAGTGCCTGCACGTGGAAACCGCAGTGACGGATGCCAAAGGGCGCTACCGCGTGGCTTCGTGGGCTGGTGCATTCGCACCCAGGAACTTGATCTACTACGGGCGCTACCATCGCTATGCCGCCTACAAGTTCAACTATGTGCCCGGCTTCCGCCGTGGAGACGCCGAGGGCGTGCTACGCCTGAAACCCTTCACCGGTACCCCGGACGAATGGTTCGCGCCGACGGACAGCAGTTACCCCGTGGGCGAGCTAAGCTGGTTCGGGATCCGCATGCACTACGAAGCGTACTGCTTTGACCGGGAGAGCCAGCACAACCTCTTTCGCCTCTACGACACCTTCGCCAAGGACGCAGCGCTGATCGCCAGATCACCCCAACAGAAGCGGTACGTGGCCGTCGTGAACAATTTCGCGCAGGCGCTGCTGGTGAACTGGTCCAAGCCCACGCACATTGATCGGCATGGAGATTGGGTGAACGACGATCCTGCCGATGCCTACACGCCGGAAATGCTCCTGAAATGAGTGGCGCCTGTCGCGCGGTTGTTCCGGCGCCGCGTCATTGAGAGCCGGGTGCTCCCGACCAGAGGCCCGGTCAATCGTCTTCCCCTGTCGAGGCTCTGGCCGGCCTTGGGTCGGACTCGGGTGTCGAGTACAGGAACATCCCACGGCGCACAGGGCGATGATCGCGACCGTTTGATTCTCAGCCCATGGCTGGATATCAATGATGCAATCGAGCCCCGCCGTCCGGCCCATCTCGAGCCATGCCGGCCCGGTCGCCCCGCGACGCCCGTGTAAGACTTTTCCGCCGGACGTGACTGTCAGGATGAGAGGCAGCGCCAGGCCCGATATCCATGAAGCCCCCAGTCCAACCCGACCGCCAACACGAACTGTACGAGGAGGTCACGCGTAGCCACGCAGGGGAACTCGCGCGTTTCATGCGCGGGTACGAGCGTGACACCGCGCGCTGCGAGGAGCTGCAGCAGGAGCTGCTGCTGGCGATCTGGCAGAGCCTCGCAGGCTACCGGGGCGACTGCTCGCTGCGCACCTGGGTGTACCGGGTGGCCCACAACGTCGGCGCATCCCACGTGGGTCGCCGGCTGCGGCAGGTGGACCGGCAATGCCTCGACCTCGAGGCCGCGGCGCTGATGCCCGACGAGCACGCCGACCCCGGGCGAGTGGAAGGCAGCATGGACCTGGAGCGCATCTTCGCCCTGGTGCACCGACTGCGCCCACTGGATCGCGAAGTCATGCTGCTCTACCTGGA
The DNA here is from genome assembly GCA_903884235.1 of uncultured Pseudomonadota bacterium. Classification (GTDB taxonomy): domain Bacteria; phylum Pseudomonadota; class Gammaproteobacteria; order Steroidobacterales; family Steroidobacteraceae; genus CAIKZZ01. The sequence goes on along the minus strand of CAISEB010000025.1, from coordinate 3,679 downwards.
GGACGTCGGCGCGCCGGCCATTGGCGAGATCACCGGACTGTCAGCTCGAAACGTGGCCACGAAGATCCATCGCATCAAGTCTCTGCTGGCCGCCCAACTTGGCTATCGGAGCTAGCGCCATGAGCGAGGTCGAGATCAAGAAGGCCTGGCAATCGCAGCCCGCGGCGCTGCCGCAGTTGGCGCCCGCGGACTTGCGCGTCGAGGCCGCGGCGCTCCAGCGCAAGGTCGCTCGGCGGAATCTCGGCGAATATCTGGGCGGCGCCATCGTGATCCCCTGTTTCGCCTTCTATCTCTGGTACTTCCCGGACTGGGTGATCCGGCTCGGCGCCGCGCTCGTCATCCTCGGCACGCTCTTCGTGATGTGGCAGGTTCACCGGCGTGCCGGCGCACGCGTCCTGCCCGAGGATTTCGGCGCCGACGGACTGCGGTTCCAGCGCAGGGAACTGTCACGCCAGCGCGATGCTTTGCGTGGAGTCTGGTTCTGGTACATCGGTCCGCTGCTGCCGGGTCTGTTGGTCTTCATGTGCGGCGTGCAGGGTGGCTCGCCGCGACGGTTGGCGTTGTTCGTCGACCTGATGATGCTGGCGGTGCTCGGCTTCATTGCCTGGATCAATCGCCGGGGCGCGGCCCTGCTGCAGCGACGGATCGACATGCTGGATGCGTTGGCCGGCTCGCCCGACGACGCCTGATGCGCGTTGAGCCGTGCCCGATCGCGCCGTGGCCGTCGGCCACGGCCACGGACGCGGGCGCGGCCTGTGTGGTCGGCACATGGGTCCCGGCGTGCCCGGCAACGCGGACTGCGAGTGGCGGCCGGCTCGCCGTTCGGCGCTTGCGCACGCTGACCCGCGCGGCCCTCTGCCCGTGGCTATGCTGCCGCTGGAACTTGGCGGACAATGAATGCCCGCGGCCAGATCGATGAAACCGCCAGGGGGCTTGTCGTGACTGATTCGGAGCCAAGGGCGAGGTGGTCTCGGCGTCGGGTGCTGCGCAGCGCCGGGCTCGCGACGCTCGGGACCGCTGCGGGTGCGATCACGTTGAACGCGATCGCGCCAGCGCTCTGGCCGCAGACGGCGCCTGTCGATCTCAACGACAGCTACTGGGTCGCGGCGCTGCCCGCGGCCGGGCCGGCGCTGCAGGCCTCGATCGACGTCGACGTCGCGATCATCGGGGGTGGCCTCACCGGGCTTGCGACCGCGTACTACCTGCGCACGATGGATCCCAGCCGACGGGTCGCGCTCCTCGAGGCCCGGGCCTGCGGCAACGGCGCGTCGGCGAGGAATGGCGCGATGCTGCTCGCCTCGACCGCCGATCGCTGGATGATCGCGTCCGAGCAGCCGGAACTCGACCGCCGCATCTACGATCTCACGGTCGACAATATCGGGCGCTTGCGCGCGCTCGCCGCGCGCTTCGGGCAGGACATCGAGCTGGAAACCCGCGGTGCGGCACAGACGCTCAACGATGCAAGCCAAGTCGGCGACGCACGTGCCCTGGCGCGTCGCCTCACCGAGCACGGGATCCCGCTCGAGTTCTGGACGGCGGACGAGGTGGCGGCCCGCCTCGGGACCCGCCACTACGCCGGTGCGCTATTCGATCCCGCGTGCGGCCAGCTGCATCCAGGGAAGCTCGTCGCGCTCTTCAAGGCTGCAGCCAAGGCCGTCGGCGTCGAGATCTACGAGAACACGCCGGTCCACGCGGTCGCCGAGGATCACGTCGTCACCCTCACGGCGGGTGCGGGCCTGAAGGTGCGCGCGCCGGCCGTGGTCCTCGGCACCAACGCCTACAGCTCGCGCCTCGGCTACCTGCAGAACGACTATGCGAGCATCGTCGAATACGTCGGGATCACCGCGCCGCAACCCGCCGACCTGCTGGCCGGCATCGGCGGTCCGACGGGGATTCCGTTCAACGACAGCCGGCTCGAGGTGTACTACCTCGGGCCGACCCGCGACGGCCGGCTGCGGATCGGCGGCGGTCCGATCGGCTATGTGTTCAACAATGGCGCCACGCCCCAGCCACCCCCCGCGGCGAGCGTCGCCGCGCTCGCGCGCGAACTGGGTCGCATCTATCCCGCGCTCGGCGCCATCGCCTTCGAGCGCACCTGGGCGGGCGCCGTCGACTACTCGCGCGATGCCAGCCCGGCGGTCGGCCGCTTTGGTCGACACCGGAACCTGTACTACGCGATCGGCTACTCCGGGCATGGGCTGAACCTGACCTCGGTGTTTGGGCGGGTCTTGGCCGACCTCGTCCTTGGGCGGGACGACCACTGGCAATGGCTTCCCTTCCTCAACCGGCATCCGCCCTATTTTCCGAATGAGCCGTTCCGATGGCTCGCGACCCGCGGGCTGGCGGGGTTCGATCGCGCATTTCCCGATGAGTAGCCGCTCGCACCGAGCTCCGACCGCTCACCTCGTCGCGGCGAGTCGGTCGACGAGTGCGGCCTCTGCTCGCGATCGACCTGCTGCACCTGCCGTCCGCGCGCAAGCTGGGCTGCGGCGTGGCGCCCAGGATCACGCGACGTGGTGCTGGGCCCCGCCCTCGAACGGCGTCATGCGCGCGGCGACGGACGCGCGGGTGACCGCGGCACCATCACGACCCCCACGATTGCGATGAGTGCGCCCGGGATTGCGGCGAGGGAGGGCCACTCGTGCAGCAGAAATGCCGCAAACAACGCGGCAAACAGCGGCGTCATCAGGCCGAGACTCGTCGTCAATACCGCAGGCAGCCTCGCCGAGGCGACGCCGAAGGCCAGCGTCGGAACCGCCGTGCAGACGACGCCCAGCACCGCCAGGTACGCCGCTTCCCCGGGGGTCGGCGCAGGCACCACCCAGTGCGTCGTGCTCCCACCCATCAGCAGGACGCTTGCGACGGCCCCGATCAGGCACGCCATCACCGTCAAGGCGAGGGGATCCAGGGGCCGCACTGCGTGGGTCCGGGCGCGAAGCCCCACGGCGTATGCGGCAGACACGGCCGCGGCGCCGACTGCGCAAAGATATCCGAACGCACGCTCGTTGCTGACCTCGCCGCCCGGGCGCAGGAAAACGACGAGTCCGATGACGGCGATGATGGCGCCGGCCAGCTGCTGGCGAACCGGACGGAGACCGCGAAGGCTCTCCAGGCCGATGGCGATCACGGGCGCCGACCCGACCAGCAGCGTCACATCGACCACCGGCGCGCGCGCGAATGCCTCGGTCGCAAAGATGTAATACGCGCCCATCGCGGCGGCCAGCGGGCTTCGCCACACCTCCGGGAAGGCGCGTCGGCGACGCACGGCCCACGGCAGCAGGACGAGAGCGGCGATCACCAGCCGTACCGCGACAATGCTCAGCGTGGGAAGGCCGTGCAGCAGCCGGACGAAGACGCCGGTCAGGCCCCAGGTGGCGGGGGCGAGCAGCCCCGCGAGGAGGGCAACGGAATCCAGGTGCTGTCGTGATGGCTGCGCGCCGGCAATCGCCGTCATGGATGCCTCATTCCTGCGGGTGATCCCGGAACGCCACGGCCATTGCCGGTGGGCAAGGCCGTGCGCTCCGATGCCGCGAGCGTGCCCTAGCAGGCTGTTGAAAAGGGCGGGTGTGAAGCGGTCATGAGGCCCTCGATCATCGATGTTTCGAATGAGCGAGCGGGTATTTTGCCGTCGCGGTCGTCATTTCGGTCGATGGATCGTTATTCATGATGCTGCAAGCTC
>CAISEB010000024.1 GCA_903884235.1 uncultured Pseudomonadota bacterium | reverse complement strand
TGGATACGCTGTTTGCTCAAATCCGGGCCGTCCAAAACGATGCCGACGCGCCCAACCAGATGAATTTGTTCCACTAACGTCCGGACACTACTGATCCATAGAAAACCATAAACCAGGCAACCGGAAGTGCCGCGTGGACACGGCGATTCTTCGTGAGGATCCCTCCGAGAGCGATCACGACTAGTGTTGAAATCACCAGCGGATATTGCGGCGGCATCGGCCGTAAGCCGAGTTTTGCCTTAACGAGCACTTCCGGTACATCCATCAGGGTGGCGATGATCAGAAGCCCGAAGAACCACGGACGGTTGTCGAAAAAGAAGGCCTGAAAATCTGTTCCTTCCGCACTCTCCGCGGGATACAGCATGTAGGACCAGACAAACTGCACGATTGCGTAGAAGCTAATGAACAGGAACCAGTCGAATGTCCAGTCAGCGAGATTGCGCCACCAGAACATGCCCCACCATGCCCCGAGAACGTACAAGATTGCATTGAAAGACCAGAGTACGTGGGGAACATAGGGCTGGCACTGGCCGCGCAACTGCAGAAGCTTGGCGAGTCCGCGCAATATGTGAGTGAGCGCAAGACCGAGTATGACGGACACCAGGACGCCAAAATAATCGAACATCAGCGGTCTCCCTCGCAGCGGCAGTTGTCTTCTTGAGGATTCTGAACGACGGGAGGACGAGTCCGTGGTGACGAGTCACGGCTTGCCGCGGTGTTGTTTTCGAACAGTCCAGCGGGTTGGCGTTCGATGGACGTTGGTGCCGCGGCGAAACCCTATGAGGCAGAACCATGGCGCCGAGCCCCTCAGGAGCGGGGTTCGAGATGCGCCTCGCGTCCGGGGCGCTGCACTCGACCATATCTCGTCTTCGTGCATCGCATGGAATTCCACTGCGCATAGACTGAAAGTGATCTGACGCATTCGGTCAAGGCGATCGGCCCGCTAGTCCACCTGGTCGCAAGCAGTGCTACCGGTGCACGCCAATGTCACAAATGCCTCCGACTTCAGGTACCAAGTTCCAGCCGCAGGGACCCACATCGCGAGATAGATGCCAGTCTTTCGCATCGTCCCATCGGGCTTTTTCCATCGGCCCTCAAATCGCCCGGTCTCCGCAATCCGCTTCCCGGACACGGCGGCGACAATGGATGTTGGAGTCCGCCGGTACGTGACGAATGTCGGGTCCTTGAACTCCTCGTCGGCGTAGCCGCGAGTCGCAGCATCTCCCCCGTTATCGACGTTACCCGACGATCCCGAAATGAGGTGATAGTCATCAACCAAGAACGTACGCAGGCGTGCGGTATCGTGGGCCGCAATCGCGGCGTTGTACTCCGCGCGTTGTGCGCGGACGATGGACGTCGGCGTTCTCGGCGTCGCTGCGTAGCAGGTTCCGATGCAAATAACGATCAACAGCAACGTGGAGAATCGCACATTCATCGGATTTTCCTCGCGGTGGCTTGTGCTTTGAAATCAAAGGCGAGCGGTAGATTCGGCCCATTACCGATTGTCGAAAGCCGCGAAGCCATGCCGTAGCCTCCTTCCGTTAGCTGGTCCGCTGTGCTGAATGAGCACCTGTGACTTTTTACCCGCTTCAGACCTACAGCTGTCGGCCGTGAGCGTCTGCTTTGCGGCAGGCACGTTCGATTCCTAGGCGCGCAGCCGATTCACGGCTCGCCCGCTGAGGTGCTTTTGTCAGACTGTCTATGCAACTCAGGCTACTCGGGCTGAACAGCGAGGAGCCGGTCAATGTTCGCGTCCATTTCGGCGCGCGAATGCGCATTGTGCGCAACAGCTTCCGCAGCAGCTTGCCAGACGGTGGCGGCATAGATCACCCCGGACGAGGCGGCGATGTTGTTTGATAGCGCGAGTACCAGCTCGTCGCGTTCCTGCGGAGAAAGCTTCAAAGTAGCGCCCCCCTGAACGCGTCCGTGCAGCCTGGACTCAAGCGCTTCGATTGTGGATCTGTTGGTCAGTATATTCTGAACTGCTAATTCCATCCGTGTGGCTTCAATTGCCTGCCGATCATAAATCTCGGCGAGATTGTCGGGAATGAGGCCGGCCTTGCCGTTGCTCTTTGCGATGTCCCACACGGCGCGCGAAGGCTGATGTCCTTCAATTAACGAGATGCCTGCAGGCAGCGAGACAGTGATGGAACCAGAGACAACAGGCGCTTGCTGCAGGACGAGAATAGCGGCGCCAGTCCACCGTTTCGCAGCGCGGGCGGACTGTACGTCGAAGCGTAATGTTTCGACATTGCGCTCGGCCTCTTCGCGCATCTCGCGGATTAGTTGGCGCCGCTCATTGCTGTGGTGAATCGCCTCCACCGTCTGTTCAAGACCAATAGCGATTAGCAGGCCGACGACAATCGTCGCGATATGGATGAAGAAAGCCTTCCACGTGTGGATCGATTCATGGGGTGCGTGAACATCATGCATAGGCCGCGTGATCTCCGGGATAGAACTGTTTCCTGCTTTTGCGGGACTCGCCGCCTTCATGCTGTCGGCGGGTTCCAGTCTGCCTCGCATATGGGAGATGGTCGAACCGAGCACGTCCCCGGGAAGCCAGATTGGCCACGGATCACGAGTTGCTCGTTCCATGAACACAGCGGGCAGCTGGAGCACCATGCTACCTAGATACGAAATTCGTCAATCGCGATCAAGTGCAGTGCGACTTCCCGGCGGTCGACGCTGGGGCGGCCGGTGAGTGGTCGGTGCCTTTGGTGGCCCGCCACTTTAGCCACGGCTGGGCGGCCCTCCAGCTGAGCGGCAGGAAGATTTTGACCCGCAGAACAGTGGCCATCGGCGCAATTAAAGGCAACTCCCGGCTGAGACGCACCATTTCTCGCAAGCCCCGTCCCGGGTTCGGGAACTGGAGAATTGGACAGTGACGGCGAACCGAAAGAGCGGCCGGGACTAAAGCTTTTCTAGATGCGAAAAATCCGCGTCTGCATGCTCAAGCTCCACTTGGTGGCGTCGTGCGCAGGCGGCGATCAAGATGTCGGTAGCCGGGACCGAGATGCCGGAAGAACGTGCGCGTCGTGCAAGTTCGAACGCGGTGGTCCAAACGTCATTGTCGATGGCGAGTTCGGGCAGCAGTCGCTCGAAATCCCTCAGTACTTTTTTTTCTCGATCGCCGCCCGCGCCATTCCACAGTTCCAGCCGGACGATCGCGCACCAGCAGGCCTCGCCGGCATCAAGCGCGCGGGTTACGCGGTCCCTGACTGCCGCATCCCCATTCGGCCGAAGCATGTTAATCCAGGAGGAAGAGTCGACTAGGATCACGGCCACTTAGCCCTTGCGACGCTGCCGCAAGAGATCCTCGACGCTCAGCAGATCCTTGCAGCTTCCCGCGTGCTTGGTGAGTTCGCCCATCCGCTTACGGCGATTGAATTCCTGTATCGCCGTGACGATCGCTTCGCGCTTCGTCTTCGCATTGGTGAACCGTATCGCGTCCGCGAGGTCGTCATCGGGAATATTGACAGTGGTTTTCATGATTCCACATTACAAATTATGAGATTCCATGTCAATGAGATATGGAATACACAAGGTCGTATTGCAAGTAACAAGCCACCTCGTCGCTGACACCCGCGCCAGGCCCGATCGGGTCAAGTAGCCCCGTCACGCAAGCAGTTCAGTCACCGAGCAGTAGATGACGAGTTAATCGCACCGATCAACCGTTTGGGCTGTTCCCGGCCGCCAAGTGGGTGGCAATTGCTGCGCCGCGCCGCAGGCGCATGGCGGAGTCGGAATCAGCTGCCGTCGGCAGGGCGGCGGTCTGATCGGCGTCGACCCGACCGTATCAGCCTAGATCAGCGGAATGCTGACGCCGGAATATGCCACCGCCCGTTCGGGGCGCCATACTCGTGAGTGCGGATGCGCTCACGACCGCGACGTCAACGCCGCGAAGAACATCCTGGCCGCGGGGAGGTGTTCCCCGTCCATGTGCGGGAACGAGCCTTCGCCACGTCACGCGCCGCCGAGCCGGACACCCCGTCCGCGCAAGGGCAGGGAAAGCGCGTGCCGCGGCGGCGGCATGAGCACCAGCGAGTTGACGCCAGGCGATCAATCCGGCGGTGGTGAGCAGCGCCAGCGCCATGGCGCGCTGCATCTGGAGCCGCGGCAGGCGTACGACGATGCCAGTGCCGAACCAGGCGCCGAGGCAGGAGGCGACGACCATGGATCCGAGCGTGGTCCGGTCGACCGGGACAAGCGCAATCAAGAGTAGGGCCTCGAGCATCGTCGGCAGTGCGTTGGCGACGTTGAGCGTGCCGGGGATCCGGTCGTCGTCGACGAGCCGCTCGAGCTTCAGCGTCGCGGCGTTCGTCGCAAACGAACCTACTCCGAGCGTATCCAGAAAATTGACCGCAAAGCCGAGACCGTAGAGCGCAGCGTAGGGCCAACGCCGCGCTTGGGAGTCGGTTGGAACCATGGTGTTCATCTCGTTGCGATCGATCGCTTGCTGCAGATTAGCGCGATAGTGGTTCGTCGCGGTTGGTCGTGCAGCTGTTCTCCGTCGGCGTCTGCGCGACCGGGCCGAAGGTGCCATCCGCCTCTTCGGCGTCAGGTTTCCGGATGCGCGAACGGCACGGCTAGTACGCGCCCATGTAATCACGCTTGCCTATGCTCAACCCGTTGTGGCGCAAAAGGTTGTAGGCGGTGGTGACATGAAAGAAGAACTGCGGCAAGCCGTAGTTGGCGAGATACGCCTGACCGCTCAGCTTCTTTTCTTTGGGCGTGCCGGGACGCAGCACGATCTCCTTCGTTTCGCTACCTTCGAATTGCGCAGACTTTACGCTATCAAGAAATTCCAGTGTCCGGGCCAATAGTGCATCGAGATCAGCAAAGCTCTTTTCTTTGCCTTCATAGGCGGGCACTTCGATGCCTGCGAGGCGTGCCGAAATCCCGCGGGAAAAATCGGCAGCGATCTGCACCTGTTTGACCAACTGAAACATGTCGGGATACAAGCGTGCCTGCAACAAGGCGTCTGGCTCTATCGATTTGGCGGCAGCATGCGCGTCGGCCTGTGCCAGCATGGCTTTCAAAGCCGTCAGCAGTTGCCTAAAGACGGGGACCGAGTGGGTATACATGGGGCTGGTCATGGCTGTTCCTTGGTGAGTTTGGAGGGTGGTGGTATTCAACAGACACCGCGCCGAATCGCTGGATCGCCGCGCGGGGGTAGAAGGTTATTGGGGGTCAGGGATCGGGAGATTCCGGAAAGTAGCAAGCACTTGGTGTGGGTGGGAAAGCCTATCAGTACCCGCTAACACCATTTGACACCGTCCATTCAGACGCCATCCACGAATTGACAATGATGACCCGTTCCGGGCGGTCGCGAACGACAGCTTTGCGACCGGCGAAGGTATCGGCTCGACCGGTACAGCAGTCGGCTCGTGCAGACTATCGACCATGCTTGCAAATGTAGCGCGCATTGACCGCGAAGCTCGCGATGCCGGGTGGCGGTGACGGAGTGCCTTTACCGATATGTTCTCTGTCGTAGAACTTGGTCAACGAGGTACGCCCATGCGAACAAGTGTGATAGCTGCTAATTGGGTCCGGATTGCGGCGTTGGCTTTCCTGATGGTCGCCGGGCAAGCAAGCGCTGCGGACAATGCGGCGCGCGGGACAACCCCTAGCGTCGTCGATCAGCTCGTCGGCGGGTGGCGTCTTGTGTCCCGGGTAACGAGATCACCAGACGGGAAGATCGTCGTCGATCCGGGCCTGTCCGCGACCCCCAACGGCGTTCTAATCTACGACGCAGCGGGGCACGTTGCTGCGCAATTGTCCCGCCGCGGCCGGACCCTCGGCATGCTCGCCGAAGAGTGTCGCGACGCCGAGAGGATCAAAGGGACCGCCGATACTGCGCAAACCGTTCTCGGTTATGACGCGTATTTTGGCACGTACAAAGTCGATGCGAAGGAAGACATCGTCACCCATCACCTCGAAAGCGCACTCCTTCCGGGCGATATCGGCAAACTTATCACTAGGCGATTTTCGCTTTCCGGCGACACGCTCACGATTTCGTTCGACACTGCAGCGTGGCGACCGCCGCTTCGGGCCGTCTGCTGCCTGTAGAGCTTCCACTTAGCGGACATTCGGGGCCGGGCTACGCACGATCGCCAGGCATTTCATGCCCATGACGCGGCCATTTCAGGTCGAGTAAACGGGCTTGCCGAGCACCTTCATGCGCGGATGCACGCCAAGTCCCGGTTCGTGAGATGCCGCGAGTCGGCCGTTGCGCCGCCGCGGAGCGCCGTCGGCGAGCGATACCGTCACGTACGAGTTGAAGTCCGTCGACGAAAACAGGTATTGGGTCGGCGTGCTGTGGGCGAGGTGCGCGATGGCCGCCGTGACGATGTCCCCGCCCCACGTGTCCTCGATAGTCATCCCGATTCCCATAGACACGCATAGATCGCGGATCTGGCGAGCCCGCGTGAGACCACCGACCTTCGAGATCTTGAGGTTGATCACGTCCATCGCCCGGTCGGCGATGGCGCGCACCACCATGTCGACGCCGTCCACCACCTCGTCCAGCACGAACGGCCGGTCGGTGTGCGCACGAACCGTCCGGCACTGCTCGTAGGACGCGCAGGGCTGCTCGATGTAGACATTGACGTCTCGTACGGCGTCGGCCACCCGCAACGCCTCGTGCTGGGTCCACCCGGTGTTGGCATCGGCGACGAGCACGTCGCCACGCATGAGCACAGCCGCGGCCGCACGAATGCGGGCGATATCGGTGTCCGGATCGCCGCCTACCTTGAGCTGGAACTTCGTGTAACCCTCGGCGCGATAGCGGGCGACGCTCTTGGCCATGCGCGCCGGCGAGTCCTGCGAGATCGCTCGATAGAGCGCGAAGTCCTTGCCGACGTGCCCGCCGAGCAGCGTCGCGACGGGCAGGCCGGTGGCCTTCCCGAGCAGATCCCAGCAGGCGACGTCGAGTGCCGACTTCACGTAGGGATGGCCGCGCATCGCGTGATCCATCTGTTGGTTGATCTCGCCGAGCGCCCGCGGATCGGCGCCGATCAGCTGCGGGGCGAGTTCGGCGATGCCCGCGCGCGCACCGGCAGCATAGGCCGGCAGATAGGCGGGCCCGAGCGGACAGATCTCGCCGAAGCCAGTGAGCCCAGCGTCAGTGTCGATCGCGACGACGGTCGAGTCGAACACCGACACCTCATTGCCTCCCGACCACTTGTAGCTTCCCTCGTGCAGCGGCAGATCGACCTGATAGGCGCGAATTCGGGTGATCTTCACGGGGATCTTCCTTGCAGCGAAGAACGGTACATCTGGATGCTGGTATAGCAGAGGACGCCGACGACGAGCCAGCGCAGCAGGCCGACCTCGAGCGAACGCACGAGGTAGAACGCCACCAGCACGCCTGGCAGTCCGCCGAGCGCGAGCGCGCGCGCAACGGGTCTGGAATGGCGGTCGCTTCGGTGGAAGCGCAGTGCTGCCGTCGGCAGGATGAGGGCGGCACAGGCGGCCATGATCGGAAAGACTATCAGCGGACTCATGCCGAGCAGGTACAGCACTGCCATGGTCGGAGCGTAGTTGCCGATGCCGAGGCTGGTCAGGGCGCCGATCAGGGCACTGGCGAGGACGGCGGTCACCAGCGCGACGCCGGTCAGGCCCGCCGCACTGCCGCCGTGCGGAAAGCCACTCGGCAGTCGGAAAGTCCACGCGTCGCCGACCGGCCCGCAGCACGAAGGCGAAGCGAGCGGGGGTACCCATGGGCGGCGCGTTGGCCGGATCCGTGGCCTGGGGCCCTATCGACCGTCGAAGAACGACTTGACCGCGAGGAAGCAGAACGGCGCCACCAGCGTCGCATGGTAGCCGGTGACCACTGCGAGCGCTCCACCGTCGGTGGCGCCGTGCAGGATGGCATCCGCGGCAATCACCTGCTTCGCGACGCTGAAATCGTGCTTTGGACCCGAATACGGGTCGTTGGCGGTGGCTGCGGACTCAAGATCGAGCACGCCGATCGACGCGGATGCCGGTGCGTGGACGCCCCAGTAGCCCTGCATGAGCTGGGTATTCAGCCAGAACACGACCGGGTCGCGATCGCCTCCGCAGAGCAGCACGGGCGCGATCGGCGTCCAGTCGCGCAGGTCATTCTGCTTGAGTGCCCGGCGCAGAGCCTGGGCGGGACTCGCCGCTGCGACGCCCGTCGTCGCGAGAGGCCAGCCACCGTCGGGATTGGCCAGCGCATCGCTCAGGTACCCTGAGCGGTACGCGTCCCTGACGAGATTGTTCGCTCCGATTCCGAGTGCAAAGACCGGAGCCAGCGCGGCCAGCGTCGAGGGCGTCGTGACGCTGTCGACAAAGCCAGCTTCGGCGGGCGTCACGCTGAACAACGCATATTGCGGCAGCTTGCCCTGCGCATACAGGTCGTGCCTCGACAAGGACGAGGGCAGCAGGGAGTCGATGCCGGTCGCGTACTGCGTTTCGAATGCGTCGGTCGTGCTGGAATAGATATTGCCGTAGGAATGCTGGTACGCGGTGAGGAGGAACGTCGCCACGACCGGCGCTCCTCCATCGATTTCCCCGTAGAACACGCTGTCGACGAATGCCGCCATGGCGTACGGACCGGACATCGGCGCCGCCGCCGTGACCGGCATGCCCGCCGCCTCCATCGCGCGCTGCGTCGCCATCGCGACGTAGCCACCTTGTGAATAGCCGGTGATGAACAGCCGGCCGCCATCGGTCGTGAGCGGAGCACCCGCGACCGGAAGCGCGCTTCGCGCTGCAGTCAGCGCGTCGATCATGTCCTTGGACTGCTGGTCCGCGACCAGGTAGGGATGGTACGGCAGCGTCGAGGTGTCGTAGCCGGCATAGTTCGGGGCGACCACGATGTAGCCCTGGGAGACGAAGATCGCCGCCAGGAACAATGTTTCCGCGTTTTGCTGGCCGCTCAGGTCGGCGATGTTGAACGAGCGCGCGGTCGTCGTGCCATGCGCATACAGCACGATCGGACGGCCGCCGCGGCATCTTGAATCGATGCCCGATGGCACCATGAGCGCGCCGGACGCGGTCGTGCTCTCGCCGGCGCCGCCGACCGTCGTGTAGCGGATGTGGTAGCTGGCGACATCGCACACCAGCGTGCCGCTCTGCGCGAGCAGGTATTCGGTGCCGGCGACGCTCACATCGAGCGGGACCCTCGACGGGGCAATGTTGGAGGCCAGCTTTGCCAGCAGGCCTGCGGCGGAGACGCTTGCCAGCAGTTCAGGCGGGGATTGCAGTAGAACGCCGCGCGTCGGCGTCGGGCTGGGTGGGGCGACGGTATTATGGCCGCCGCTGCACCCGGCCAGCAGTAGCGCGACCGGCAATGCGCCGGCAAGCTTCACACGGTTACGCATGCGGGGTCACCTCGGAGCCGCGTCGGTCGTCAGTCCTCGCGGGCAGCGAGATGTCGATTGCGAATCGCGTGACGCGACCACTGCGCGCGTGTCTGTCGCACAACCAGTCTCCACGCGCGCTCCACTTCGCCCGCGTCGGTGGCGCAGTGCGCGCGGCCGGTGCAGCGCCGTGCGTCGCCCTCGTCGCGAGGATCGCCGCAATGCCATTGTGATGATCAGGACCAGTCCGGTCCTTCCCCCACAGCGGAGTCCCGGGATTCCAGTTGCGCGGCCAGGCCGGGATCGCGCCTGCCAGCATCAGCAGTGCGGCGATCAGCAGAACGGTTTGCAGAGTGATGGCCGTTCCCCAGATGCTGCCCGTTGAGTGCGATATTGCGCGATCGATCAGGTGCGGGTCGGTTCGTTGTCGCACAACATCGGCCGCGGCGCTCAGTCGCAGGTAGCTTCGCGGCGCTGTCGTCAGGGCTGCGATGAACTGACCCGCTCGTGCCCCGGCGCGTGGGCAGGCCCACGTCCGTTTCCCAGCATAGCAGCCGGGCATCGGTCGACGGACTCGACGGTGTGCCTGGTTCACCCGGCACCTCGCCAGCCGCGCCCCACGGCCAAAGCTCACGCGAGGCTTGGCGGTCCGTCATCCAGGTCCGGGCGGTTGCGATGCGAAGCGGTGAGGGTGTGCGCCGAAGGAGCAATCGACCGGGCCTGGGATGGATTCATGGCGCGAAGGAGCCGCGCGCGGGCGCGCACCGCATCACCGATCATGCGCTGCGTGGCCGCGGCGATCCTTGCGATCGGCACGTGCTCGCGAGCCGCTCGCGCGAGCGAGCCGGCCGTCAGCGCTTTGCAGGACGCGCGGGCGGGGATTCCGCTCGTTCCGGCGGCGCGTTCACGACCTTTCCGATGATCGCGGGGTCGGCAGCTTGGCCCGCTGCCGCTCCCCGACGCGCCACTGCGCCAGGCCCGAGGTAATTCTGACGCCGTCGTCATGCGGGTACGTTTTGGCCCTTGCCTCGAAGGCCAGCCAGGTCGCGCCGTGGGTGTGCGCATGGCAACCTCGTGATGGCCAATGCGTCGGCTACCGGACTGTCTTGGGCGATGAGGCTCTGAGGGGGGTGGGAGTCAGGTCAGGGGAACTCGTACGCCCCCCCCCCGGGTAATTTCGGCGCCAAGTTGGGGCGCGAATAGAATCAATGATTTAATCTTCATTGAAAGTGCGATTTCTGATCGTACGGAAGCGCTACGGAAGCCGCGCAGGCGTTGGGTCGAGAAGGAATTCGGAACGTGACTCGTGCCGTCGCATGCCTCGCCCTGGTGCGTCCTTCCGCTTGCCCACGCGCGGGGATCGTCTCTGAGCAATGGAGATCGTTACCGCGGTGATTTGATACCGTTCACCTTCAGTGGGACCATCGAGTGACGGACCTAATTGGCCGCGGCTCGCGGCTGAGCGTGTCATGCAGGGAGGCGAAGTGCGGTTAGCTAACCTTGGATTTGCGCTCGCGCTGTCGATCGCGTGCGCGCCAATCATGCCGTCCTACGCGGAAGAACCCTCTGACGGTCCAGTGAGTACCGACGCCGAGGCGCGACGCGCTGCCCTTGTTGCACGTTACGCAAAGGCATTGGGCTACGAGCCCCTCATCCGTTCAAATACCTCGCGGATTCAAGGGCAGCTTTCCGAGCAGTTTGCGCCCGTCCTTGCGGAATACTCGAAATTTGGAATGTCTGGCGAGGCGCAGCGGCAAATGCAAGCGCTCTTGAACGAATTGGTCGGCCGAATGCTGTCGTCCGTCGACCCGGCGACCGAGGCCAATATCTTTGCGAGTGCCCTTGCGGAGTCGATGAGCGACGCGGATCTGGAGGCGGCGATTTCCTTCTACTCGACGGATCGTGGCAGGCGTGCCTACTCGTCCGGATTGAGAGCGAATCAGCGCGTTGCCGACTATGAGATTCGTCAGGTCATGGGGGCCATGAAGTCGGCTATGCCTGCCATCTTGGAGCAGGTTCGACAAATCGTCGCGGACGACCGCAGGCGACAGACCGGCAATCGGGATCAGAGCGCTGCGGAGCCTTCGAAGAACTAGACGCCCGCCCGCGGTGCCGCCTCCCGTCGCACGCTCACACCTGAGCCCTTGGAACGGGCTGATTGCAACGCCGCAACCGGATTTCCTTCGCTCGCGACCTGCAGGCGATGTTGCGGGATCACTGGTTTGAAAGCCTTGCGGCGCTCGAGAGCTTCCACGAGAATTTCGCGGATTCACACGGATCACTCGCCCTCGGCGGGTCCACGGTCGCGCCGGACCTCGCCGCACTGTCGCCGGTCGACTTGAGCACCTACCTCGGCCTCGTCGCCACGGCCATCAAGTGGGGCGACTCGCTCGCGGCCCGCATCGACCTGTTCGATTTCGAAGTCCGGACGGTGCTCGATGGCGTCCGCGACGAGGACGAACTCGTTGCCCGCATGCTGCAAAAGTACGGCACCGTCGACCCGCGCGCGCAACTCCCCGCTGGGCAGTGACGACCTGCACGGACCCGTTTCGAGCGCCGCGGGGCTCGACGGCGGCCGGCGGTCGCGGGCGCCCGGTTGCGTAACGGCTTGCGGGTGGGTCGGTGCCGCGACGGATCGGCGGTTGGATGAACGGTGGCCCAGGATCCGGCGCCGTCGGACGCGACCCTCCGCATGCCGCCCAGGAAGCAGCGGTCGGAGGCGAGCAAGCACTGGCGCAGGCTCAAGACTCCGCGTCGACCTCGGAACGAGGTGGCCCAGCCACCGCATTGTGACGTCCACGGAGGCAGGTCGGGCGCAGGCCCCTCGAGGAAAGCGTCGCCGTCTGTTCTCTGGCGCACGGATTCTCTGCGGAATGGTGCGCCTTCGTGCAATCCGCTCGTCGGCCGTTGCGGCGTGTGCGGAGGGAGGCGGCACGCGATGCGGGCTCGACCGCTGATCGGGTCACCGGAGCATACTCGGCACGGGATCCCGCGCAGGAGCACCTTCGGCGCGAGGAGCGATCGGATCTGCACCGAGAACAAACCACTCGAGGGGGAATCGATGAACAAGTTCATTCAATCGCTGGCGATCGGCGCGATGCTGGCGTTCGGCGTGACGGCGGTCGCCTCTGCGGCCGATGCGCCGGACGCAATCATCGGCACCTGGAAGCTGAACCTGGACAAGTCGAAGTTCGCGGCCGGCAGTGCGCCGAAATCCATGACCCGCATTTACACGGCGACGACTGGCGGTACGGCGATGACGGTCACCGGCGTCGCCGCCGATGGATCGGCTGTCAACCAGTCAGCGACGCTGACCTACGACGGCAAGGACGTTGCCTGGACGGGCTCCTCGGCGTTCGACGCGGTCACGCTGAAGAAAGTGAATGGCACCACCGTCAAGGCGGAGCTAAAGAAGGATGGCAAGGTCGTCGGCCATTCGGTGCGCACGGTGTCCGGCAAGGGCAAGGTGTTGACCCTGTCCTCGGCATTGAAGACCGGCAAGGGTGGCACCACCCACGAGACCGGCGTCTACGACAAGCAGTAGTGCTGGCGCGGCGGAGTAGGTGACGGGTGCCTGCTCCGCCCTCTGGCGGACGAAGCCGCGACCTGGGGCTCGTCGATGCAGGCGTTGCCTCGCCTGGGCAAGACGCGTTGGTGACCGCGCTGGCGCCCTCGTCGGTCCGGTGCCACCGTTGTGAAGTCCCGCCCGTCGGCAATCGCACCCGACGGGCGTGGTTGCCAATCCGCCAGCCAACGATTCGGCGCCGAGCGCGGGATGTGCGTGCGCGTCGCGCGATGCCAGAGCCCTGCCAGGCGATAGTCCGCGTCGGGACGCGGTCCAAGCAACAGTGGCAGCACCTCGACGGGGCGGCATGTTTTAGCCTCGGCACGAGGTGAATCCCGGCGCCGGAACCTGCGGCCTCCTGGTCGGGCCGCCAGGGACGCGCGGCGCCGGAGCGACCCTGCGTGCGCCCGGCAACGGCGTGCGTGGCGAAGCCACGGCCGGCACACGGCCTGCGGGCGGCAAGATCTTGCCGCTGCGGCAATGCGTTGCCGCCCACCTCGACGTCCTTCGCGATCACTGAAGCGCGTTCCTTCCGAACTGTGCGCGGATCGACTTCAGCCGTTTAACGAAATGCCGACACAGGATCAGAGGCGGTGGCATGACGACTGCGCCCGGTGTGGCGGGTCGGCATCGAATCGCCGGTCTCGAACGGCTCCGTTGCAGTCGGTCTGCGACGACAGCCGCTCGACTCGCGATCTCATGTGCCACGGCCCAACAGGAACAGTCATGAACATCAATGCCTCCGGTCTCACGAACATCTTCAGCCCCGGCCCTCCCGCTGCGGCGCAATCCCCGGGGACCACCACAGCGGTTGGCGATGCCGACGGCGACCAGGATGGAAGCAAGAGCGCGACCCGGGCAAGTGGCGGTCGCCAGCCGGGCGCATTCCTCGCGGCCCTGGTGGCGACGTTGTCGCAATTAGGGCTGACGCCAACCTCGACCGTCGCACCCTCCGCAGGATCGGCCCCGGCGGCGGCGGTGAGCGCGTCCGGCAGTGCCGCCACCACGGCGTCCCCGACCGGCGGAAGCAGTCAATCGATTCAGCAGGCGCTCGCAAAGTTCATGCATGCGCTCCATCAGGCGCTCGGCCACGGTGGGCATCACGGTCACGGTGGTAGTGCCGGCGTCGGCGGCAGTACGGATGGCGATGACGACGGAGATGGAAGTCCCGTGACTGCCGCTTCGACTGGCACCACGGCAACGCCCGCGGCCGCAACGCCGGCCACCGACCCCTCGACCACGCCTACGGCCACGGCCACCTCGACGTCCGCGACGGCGTCCCCGTCGACGCCCTCGCCGAGCACGCCGTACGCCGGCTTCGTCACGCGCCTCGACAGCCTCATCCAGAGCCTTTCCTCTGCTGCGGCGCAGGGTGTCACCGGAAGCACCGCCCCGACGAAGCTCTCGGCCGCCTACGACAATCTCGTGAGCGTGCTCGGGTCGACGAGCGCAGGCGCCTCGAACAGCGCTCCGGACCTGACGACCTTCCTGACGGCGCTGGAGCAGAATCTCGCGTCCGCCGGGACTGCGCCGAGCGCCGTCGGAAACGTAGTCAACACGGTCGCCTGATCGCAGGCGCGCACACGGCTGCCCGGCCGGGGCTGTCGATCACGAATGGAGGGTCGCAGTCCCCGGCGATCCGGCCGGAGTCCGCACGCTGCGTGGCATCGACAGCGACCAGGCGGTCATCGATCGCAGCCGGTACCCGGCCGTGCTGGTCACCACCGGCGCGACTGATCCCAGGGTCGCGCCTTTCCATCCGGCGAAGAGGACGGCACGCCTGCAGGCGGCGTGCGCCAGTGGCAATCCGTTCCTGCTGCGGGGGGACTTCGATACCGGCCACGGCATGCGCTCGATGCGCGCCTGGCAGGATGCCGAGGCTGCGTACACCTCTGCGTTCATCCGCTGGCAGACCGGAGTCGTGCCCCGAGCGGCGCGGAACCGTGGGCGCAGTCGCCGGCGCTGCAGGATGCGCGTGGGTGTCCGGTGCCCGGCGCGGGGATCCCCGGCTGGTGTTCGCCCGACATTGCGCCGACCATCCGCGCGGTCGCAACGGCGCGGAGGACACATGAGTACCAAATCCAAGGTCAGCTTCCAGCTCATGAGCGGCGCGGACGCCGAGAAGCCGGAGAACATCCTGGAGCTGTTCGAGCAGATCAAGGGCCGCAAGGCGACGGACGAGGAAGTCGCGGAACTGAGATCGCTTCAGGCCGGCACCCCGACCGGCGCCGGTACGCCGCACTAGGCACCCGTTTGCTGGCGCACGGAGCGGCCCGGCGGCCGCGCGCATCCTGCAGCCCCTCCCTGCGCGGATGCTGCAATGAAGCCGGCCACTCGTCATTCGGTGTCGATGTTCGTGGTGCCGACGGCGCTGGGCCTCGGCGCCCTCGCCAGCAGCCACTGCGCACGCGCGGAGGACTACACGGCAACCCCGCTCGGCTCGCTGGGCGGGACCGCCAGCCACGCCGCGGCGGTCAACAACGTCGGGCAGGTCGTGGGCAGCGCAACCACGGCCGGCGGCCTCTACCATGCGTTTCTCTACGTCAATGGCAGCATGACCGATCTGGGTACGTTGCCCGGTGGCGCCAACAGCGGGGCAGAGGACATCAACCTCCGGGGTCAGGTCGTCGGGGAGTCGGAGTTCGGGCCCGATTCCACGCTGCACGCCACGCGCTGGTACGGGGCGTCGGCGATCGACATCGGCCAGCTGGCGGGGCGCTGGAGCACGGCGCACGCCATCAATGACGACGGGGTGATCGTCGGCACCCTGTCCTCCGGCGACACCTATCCGGTTGCGGGAAGATGGGACGGCAGCACGGTGACCAACCTCGCCATGCCGCACACCTCGTTCAGCCATGCACTCGGCATCAACGAGTCCGGGCAGGTCGTCGGCCAGCAGACCGCGGCCGAGTCCTACGCCTATCTCTGGAACGGCACCGTCGCGACGCTGCTGCCGAACACCGGCAGCGACAGCATCAGCGACGCCGTGGCGATCAACCGGTCCGGCCAGATCGCAGGTTGGGCGCGTGCGCTGAGCAGCCCCGACAACGGCATCCACGCGATCCTCTGGAGCGGCAACGGTGCGCCGCGGGTGGCGACGGACCTCGGCACCCTCGGTGGCCTGCACAGCGTCGCCCTCGGCGTCAATGGCGCTGCGCAGGTGGTGGGCTATGCCGAGACACCGGGACGCGTCCGGCACGCGGCGTTGTGGAGCGACGGCAAGGTGCTCGACCTGAACACGGCGCTCAGTGCCGCCGACGCGACCTACCTGACCCTGGCAGTGGCGAGCGCCATCAACGATCACGGTTGGATCGTCGTCGATGCGGAGGACTCGCGGACCGGGAGGATGTCCGGTGCCTACCTGCTGACGCCGGCCCCGGGCCACTGTCGCCGTGATCATGGCGGACCGGGCGCGCATCGCGGGAATCGTGGCGACTCCGAAGCGCATTCCCGCGACGCGGCCGGCGGCCACGACGGCGCGCCCGAGGCGGAAGCCGGCATGACGCGGGAGGATGTCCGCCGATCCGCCTGGGGCGCACCGCTCAGCGTCAACCTCGCCCTGCACGACGCGACGACCTCGGAGCTCTGGTGGTACCACGGCGGTCGCTTCGTGCTGTTCACCGACGGGTGCGTGAAGTCGGTCCACCGCTAGCGCCCGCAGCGGATTGCGAGCAGTCCGGGACCGCAATGGCCGGGCACATCGGCGCCGATCGAATCGGGCCTGTTCGCCTTGCGCCGCGATCCGCAGTCGGCATGCCGATCGGATGGTCGTCCGGGCGCCTCGGCACACGGCAGGCCAACAGGGGCGTGCGTGCGCGCCAACTGCCGTCGCGATCCGTCGTCTCGAGCACGGGCGAGGTTGTGTGGCGTGCAGCTCGGTTCGAGTCGCGCGGCCGGATCGGCAGGCGCTAGCCCACTTTCCTGACGACCTTCTCCATGGCCTCAGGTATCGCCAGCCCGGCCCGCCGCCGTTCCTCCAGAAGCCAACGCGCGAGGTCGGCGGTCAGGCGCACCCCTTCGTCGTGCGGATAGGCCTTGGCCAGCGCCTCGAATGCCAGCCAGGTGGCGTCATTGGTCTTTTGCATCGCGCCCCTCGTCCAATGATTTCAACGGCCGCGAGGCTAGCGATTGCAGGGATGATCCTTCCGTACGGTAGCGAACGGTGCAAGGCAATTGCTCAAGCTGCGCTGGCCTTCATCCGGACGGGTTCTGGTCTCGGCGTCGCGCGGAGGGTCGGTGTTCGCAATACCTCATCGCGATCGCGGGACCCGGCATACCCGCCGGTCAGGCGCCGTGGCCGTGGCGCGTGTGGCGAGGCAACGCGGCGGCGAGGATCGCCTGCGCGTGTCGTCGATCGGGCGGGATGCAGGGCCCTAATTCGACCGTCGGTGCGGTGGCGCACCTCGCTTTTGGTGCGATGCGTTACGCTGGATATGCGTGTACGGTCTCGTACACACGCAATGCAGGAGCGCACGACGTGAATCACCCGATGCCCTCGAACGATTCGCCGCTCGGTGCGCCGCGCGAAAACCGCCTCATCGCGCAGTTTCCTCCGACCGAATTCGCGCGGATCGAGCCGGTACTCAAGCCGATCTACCTGCGGATCGGCGACGTGCTGTACGAATCCGGTGCGCCACTCGAATTCGCCTACTTCCCGACGACCGCCATCGTCTCGATGGTCCACGTGCTGATGGACGGGGCCTCGGCGGAGATCGCGATCGTCGGCAACGACGGCGTGGTCGGGGTGGCCCTGTTCCTCGGCGGCAACACCATGCCGCGTCGTGCCGTGGTCAAGAGCGCGGGCTGGGCATACCGAGTGCCGCGAGCGGTCATCCAGCGCCAGTTCGCCCTCGGCGGGTCACTGCAGATGCTCATCCTGCGCTTCACGCAGGCGGCGATGACGCAGATCGCGCAGACGGCGGCGTGCAACCGTCACCATTCGATCGCGCAGCAACTCTGCCGGCTGCTGTTGCTGAGCCTCGACCGCATCGATTCCAGCCAGCTCGCGATGACGCAGGAGTCGATCGCGAACATGCTCGGCGTGCGGCGCGAGGGCGTCACCGAGGCCGCCGGCAGGCTGCAGTCCTGCGGCCTGATCCAGTACTCGCGTGGGCACATCATGGTGCTCGACCGGAACGGGCTGGAGGCGCAGGCCTGCGAGTGCTACGGGGTTATCGCGCGGGAGTCGGAACGGCTGTTGTCCGCCACCCCCGCGACGATTCGCGTCCGGGCGCCTTGGCCTGCGTTGGTGCACCGCGCACGCGTCGTGGATGAGGGCCTGAGCGCGCACTGCTGAGGCGCGTGGCCGCACCTCGAACGGGTGCCGCGACGCGCGGCGGCGAAGGGCAGGGCTTCGCCCGCGCCCGTAAGGGGTCCCTCGAGCGCAGCGAGGTTCGCGACGCGACGGTCGCGGGCGGCCGCACGGCGTCGGGGATCCCGCGACACCCGACGCGGGGCGTCCATGCCCAGATAGATGCGCTCTCTCGCCGTGGGTCTGCTCGGTGGGTTCGCGATCGCCGAACGCGCGGCGCGGCTCGGCAGAGAAAGGCGGCCGGGTCGGCGCGCCGGCGCAACGGCGGGCTGCCCTTCGGCCGTTGGGTCGCGGCGGAGTCGCTCGCATGGATCGTGCAGGCAGGGCGTCGCCCCGGCCGATCGCCGGCGCAGCCGCCTGCGGTAAGCTCGGCGCACGCAGGGCGGAATCGTGGCCGAGACAGGGACTTGCCTTCGGTCGCGCGCCCGGCGCCGCCCTCCAGCCTCGCAACGACCGGAGCATTCGAGCATGAACCCCGCGGGGACCGTTGTGCTCGCCTCGATGGTGGTCCTCGTCCTCGGCGCGATCGCGCCCGGAGGCGCGCGGGCCGAGTCGCCGGCGGCGGCACCGACCCTGACGGACGTGGTGCGCGGCCTGCAGACCGGCTACGTCGATGGCTGCGTGAACCGCGGCTCCGCGCGCGGCGAGCCCGCCGCGTCCGCACGATCGTTCTGTGATTGTTCCTGGGTGGTCATCGCCGACAACGTGACCATCGCCGAGCTCCTGCGCCTGGCCGCCGGGGACACCGGTCCCATCGAGCGGGTCGCCCCGATGATCAAGGAGCGCTGCCTTGCGCGGCAGCCGCCCGGCGGCTAGCGCGTACGCCGTTTGCGCAGCCGCTCGAGCTCCGACAGCACGTCCTCGGGATTGGTCTTGATCGCGAAGTCCGCGAGTTCCTCCGGCTCGTCATCCTCGATACCCAGCTTGTCCTGGATCGCCCGCAGCATCCGCAGCGCACGGGTGAGCTCGGCTTCCGACAGCAGGCCGATGTGCAGGTCGAGGTCGGCACGCCGATCGGACTCCTCGCCGAGCCGGCTCTGGCTGATCAGCACGAACGTCGACAGGAAGATCGCCTCGAGCGAGACGATCATCGTCAGCAGCCCGTACGGATACGGATCGAATGGTGCGATTCCGAACCGGCCGGTGTTCACGAGCAGCCAGGCGCCGAACCAGCCGACGTGGAAGTAGACGAAGGCCATCCGCCCGGAGAAGTCCGTGATCGCATCCGCGATCCGCTCCTGGACCGAGCGCTCGAGCGCCGCGCGCGCCCGCAGGCGCAGGATCGTGCGGATGTTGCGCTCGACCACGTCCGCCACCGCGGGGTTGTCGGGCGAGTCGTCGTAGGCGCTGAATCCGCTCTGCTCGTGGTGGGCCATGAGGACGTGTTTCCTGCGTCGGCTGGGGAGGCGTCGCGTGCCGGCATCCGCCGTCGCGATGCCATCTCGATGCTCGCCCGATGGCCGTGCCGGCGGGACGATGCCGTGATTCTAGTCCGCCCGCAGCCCGGGTGGTGTGGTCGCGACCGCACAGGACGGCCCGGCATTCGCGCCGGCCGTCACTGCGCGCGGGCGCCCGGGTGCGCAGCTGGCCGTGCGATGCTAGGCTCGTGCGCGGCAAGGCGGGGGGGATGCGATGCCTGCGATTCGGCCCTGGTTGATCCTGCTGCTGGCGGCGGTTCCATCGCTCGCCCGCGCGGCGGACGTCATCACCCTCAACGATGACGTCTACCTGCAGTGGAGCGATGCGAATGACCGCAACGGCAAGTCCGGGGTCTGCGGCTTCATGATCATCGGCAACCACCTCAATCGCGCGAATCCCCACGTCGTCTGGGACATCAACATCGACGAGGTGTGGCAGGGCGACACGCGCGTCGCCGGCTACACGGCCGGCACCTTCGATGTCGTCGATGGCAAGCGTATCCCGCGTGCGCCGATCACGGCGCTCACCTTCGGCGTAGAAGGTCAGGCCGAGCCGGTCCTGACACGCCTCGTCGGCCCGCCGAACGCCGATCACGGCATCAAGGGCATCATCGAGCTCGATCGGGCGAAGGTGCTGTTCGACGGCTTCTCCGAGGAGAAGTGGATCACGATCACGCTGACGTACGCGGACTCGACCAGCGAGATCCTGCGGACCCGCGGCTTCCACGAGCCGTACCACGGCGGGCGGGCCAGTCCCTTCAACATGTGCCTGCTCGGCAAGGTGCCGACGGGCAACTTCCGCCGTCCGATCCCCTGACCGGCGGTGGCGGCGCGCGCCGCCCCGCCTGAATGGGCGCGCGCATGCGCCTCGCCCGCTGCCAGGATGATCCGGCTGCCTACACGGACGATCGCATGGTGAATGCCGCTGACGCTCGAACGGACTCGACGGCCCGCGTCTACGCGTACTTCGCGCCGGTGACCCTGCTGCTGTACCTGGTCCTGCCGGACCAGTACATGCTCGACATCGCGACGTCGTACATGCTGAAGAACCAGCTGCACGCGAGCGCGACGGAGGTCTCGACGTTCCGCCTGATCATCGCGGTGCCGGCCTACCTCGCCGTCGTGTTCGGCTTCGCGCGCGACCTGTGGAGCCCGTTCGGGCTCAGGGACCGGGGCCACTTCCTGCTGTTCCTGCCGCTGAGCGCGGCGGTGTTCCTGTAGCTGGCGTTCTCGCGCCTCAGCTACTGGCGGCTGGTCTTCGGCATGCTGCTCGTGATGGTGCTGTTCCGCTTCGTCGCCGCGGCCTACCAGGGGCTGCTCGCCCTCGTCGCCCAGGAAAAGCTGATGTCCGGGCGCCTCAGTGCGCTGTGGAACGTCGTGCAGACGCTCCCGCAGGCCGGTGGCGCGCTCGCGGCCGGGTACCTCACCGAGCTGCTGACGCCGAGCCAGATCTTCGTCGTCGTGGCGCTGTTCACGCTCGCGCTCGCGGCGCTCGGCCTGTGGAAGCCGCCGGCCGTGTTCAGCCATGCCTACGACCTGCCGCCCGCGCAGGGCGCGGGCTTCGTCGCCGACGTGCGCCGCCTGCTCAGGCACCGGGCCATCTACCCGCCCGTGCTGATCATGCTGATGTTCCAGTTCTCGCCGGGGTCCAATACGCCGCTGCAGTACTACCTGACCAACGAGCTGCAGGCATCGGACACCGCGTACGCGGCCTGGTACGCGATCTTCCTGATCTCATTCCTGCCGATGTACCTGGCCTACGGGTACTTGTGCAAGCGCGTCACGCTGAAGAAGCTGCTGTGGTGGGGCGCGATCATCGCGATCCCGCAGATGCTGCCGCTCGCGCTCGTCCACACGGTGCAGTCCGCGCTGCTGCTCGCGGTGCCGATCGGCATGATGGGGGGCGTGATCTACGCGGCGATCTGCGACCTCGCGATGCGCTCCTGCCCGCCGGGACTGCAGGGCACGCTGATGATGCTCGTGGCGGGTGCGTACCAGCTGTCGTACCGGGCGGGCGACCTGCTCGGCGCGTGGATCTACAACGCGTTCCCCGGCCGCGGCTTCCTCTACTGCGTGCTGTGCACGACGGCGGTGTACGCGATGATCCTGCCGGTGCTGCTGTTCGTGCCGGAGCGGGTGTCGGGGACCCTCGACGGCCAGCCGAGCCCCGAGCTCGATGCCGAGGTGCGCGCGGAGATCGCC
Source organism: uncultured Pseudomonadota bacterium (assembly GCA_903884235.1). Taxonomy (GTDB): domain Bacteria; phylum Pseudomonadota; class Gammaproteobacteria; order Steroidobacterales; family Steroidobacteraceae; genus CAIKZZ01. Next base: position 136,485 of record CAISEB010000024.1, on the reverse strand, counting down.
GCGGCCGGGGCCGCCCCGGTCGCCTAGCCGCCGTCCCCTCGGTGCGCTGGCGCACACAGGACGCCGCGCCGCACGGGCATTCGCGACGCATGGCGCCGGCGGCTACCTACAGACGCGCGGCGGCACGGCGCCCATGCTGGTTGCAGTCAACGACCGGGGACGCACATGGGCGAACGCTTTCACGCGATCGTCTGGCTGGACCATCGCGACGCGAAGATCTTCCCGTTCGCAGCAGCGGCCGATGCGCCGGTCGTGCTGCACGCGGCGGGCGCGGGTCGGCACCTGCAGCACACGGCGAACGTGCCCGGCAGCGGCCATCACGGCGTCGACCGCGACTACTTCGGGCGGGTGGTGGCGGCGCTGGCGGATTTCGGCGCGATCCTGCTGACGGGACCCGGCACCGCGCGCATGGAGCTCAAGCACTTCATCGACGAGCACCATCCGGCGCTCGCGGTCCGGATCAAGGCGGTGGAGACGCTCGATCATCCGCACGACGCCGAACTGGTTGCGCTCGGCCGGCGGTTCTTCGGCGCCGATGACCGCATCCACTTCTAGGGCGCGGCCTGAGACCGCCGCCAACCCCGGCGCGGCCGGTGGCGGCATTGCGCGCCTTCAAATTGCGCCGGCGGCGGACTTCCCTATGCCATCGCCGGCGCGCTCGTTCACCGGGCGTCCACCCATCGCCCCGTCCATGAGGCGACGCAGGATCCGGATCCGGGTCCCTCAGTGTCCGGTGACGGTCACCGTCCAGCGGTTGTCGTAGCCCCAGCCAGCCAGCGTGTCGACGCTGCGGTGGATCGTGTGTCGGCCGGGTGCGAGCGGCGCGATGATCGTGGCGCGCCCCTGCACCCAGATCGCGGCGGAGGCATCGACGTCGATGCCGCGATCGTTCGTGTACCGATACTCGGCCGGGTGGTAGCGAATCGCCTCGTCGAAGTACGCCGCCTCCATGTCCTGGCAGCCGAGCCCCTGCCGGGCGCTGTCGACCCGCGTGTGTCCGTCGACCTCGAGGGCCACCACCTGGCCGGTGAAGAGCGCCTTCGGCGGCTGCGAGGGGTCGTCGTCGGCGGTCACCGAGGCCCGGGTGTAGGCCTCGCCCAGCCACATCGACAGCGGCAGCACGAGCGTGGTCCCGGCGCCGACGCTGAAGCGGCCGCTGCCCGTGTAGATCACCGGGTTGCCGGGCGACCCGTCGCCGTTGCTCGGGGTGCCGTCGGGGAGGGCGACGAAGTCGTTGTGGCCGACCTGCTGGCGGGCGCTCGCGCCCAGCGACCAGGCCCAGTAGGCGAGCTAGGTGTAGTGCGGCGCCGAGGGCGATTGCTGGCACGCCGGGCCGGCCGTGGCCAGCGGGGCGCCGGCGAGGGCAAGCACGGCGAGGGCGCGACGGCACCAGTGCGGGTGGCGGCGTTTCAGGGCGAGGTCCTCGGGGTGGCGGGCAGGTGCTGCCACGGTGCCGCCCGACGCCCGTCCGAGTCCTGAGGGATTCCTGAAACGGCCTGATGAGTACCTGAATTGGAGCACGACCCGTCGGTTCCGGGCCTGGTCGCCGCCGCCGGCCATCGAAATCCCGGCTCGGGCAGGGGATGCCCCGGCGTCGCCGCGGTTGGATCGACGGACCGCCCAGGACGGCGGTCGGGTCGCGGCGGGGCGGCTGAGGGTCGGCGACTCGTGCCTCGGCCCGGGCTTCGCGCCCGCCTCGCGGCCTGAACGCCTTACGAAGGCCGACTGGCGGTCCCCCCGCCTGCGGCCCGAGCGGCGCCGGCACCGTCCGGGCTGGCGCCGGCCGTGGTCATCGCCTCAGTCGAGCGAGCGCAGGGTGCGCGAGAGCCGCGGCAGGTAGTAGTCGTCCGGATCGAGCGACAGCGCGACGTGCCGTGCCCGGCCGACGATCCGGTCGCGCGGCACGAAGCCGATGTAGCGCGAGTCGGCGCTGTTGTCGCGGTTGTCGCCGAGCATGAAATACATCCCGTCCGGCACCGTCAGCGGCGCCATCGTCGAGGGCGCTGGACGGCCGGGCAGCAGCAGGATGCGGTGGGGTGCCGAGAGGCCGGACTCGAGGAGCGCGAGCGGGGCGGCCTCGCGCGTCCGGGCCGGCAACGCGTCGGTCGCGTGCCCGTCGGTCGCCGCGTAGCGGGCCATGACGCCGTTGACGATGAGGCGCTCGCCGTCGAGTGCGATCGTGTCGCCGGGGATCGCGGCCACGCGCTTGATCAGCGTCGTGCCGTCCCTCGGCGAGTCGAACACCACGATGTCGCCGCGTGCCGGATCCTCGCCGCGGGTGAGGCGCGTGGTCGTGAACGGCACGCGCAGTCCGAATGCATGCTTGTCGACGAGCACGCGATCCCCTTCGATGATCGTCGGGTTCATGGACCCGGACGGGACCACCATCCAGTCCGCCCAGGCCGAGCGGAACACGAACATCAGCGCGAGGAAGAGCGCGAGGCCGCGGGACTCGGCAAAGCGGCGGGGGCGGGTCGCGGGCATCGGCAGTCCTCCTTGGCAGTCGTCATTCCGACCGCGCCGAGGGAGTCGGGTTCCAGGCGTGCGCACGGCCGGTCGGGCGTCGCGCACGCTTCGTCGCATCGGCACGCGCCGCCGCAGCCCGCCCGGCCTGCTAAAATGAGTCCCGAGTCCACCTCCCGCCCTACACCGACGGTCCCTCCCGCCATGCGGTTCCCCTGTCCGATCCCGGTCGAGATCCGCCGCGCCTGCCGGAACCGCGCGTGACGCGGGAGTCCACCCCGGGCCCCGTGGCGCCCGCACCGACCGGTGCCGGGGTCCAGGCCCCGCTCGAGCTGCTCGCCGAAGTGACGGTCATCGTCGTCACCTACAACAGCGCCCACTGCCTGGCGGCGCTGGATCCGCTGCTCGGCGCCTGCCCCCACGTGTTCATCTCCGACAACGGCAGCGGCGACGGCACGGCGGACGCCGCGCGCCGGCGCTGGCCGCACGCCGGGGTGCTCGAGCATGGCCGCAACCTCGGCTTCGGCGCGGCGAACAACCGCGCGCTTGAAGCCACCACGACGCCGTTCGCACTCCTGATCAACCCGGACTGCGAGCTGCCGGCGGCGGGGCTCGCCGAACTCGTGCGGCACGCCCAGGCGATGCCGGAGGCGGCGATGCTCGCGCCGCAGCTCGTCTCCGCGAGCGGGCGCCCGGACATCAACTACCGCTGGCCGCGGACCCTGTGGCGTTCGCGGGGCCCGGCCGCGGACGGCCCGCTGTGCGTCGGCTTCCTCACCGGTGCCGCGATGCTGCTGCGCCGGGAGCGCTGCGGCGCGGCCGGGTTCTTCGACGAGGACTTCTTCCTTTATTACGAGGACGACGACTTGTGCCTGCGCCTGTTCCAGGCGCGCCTGCCGATGGTGCTCGTCCCCGCGGTCGTCGCGATGCACCGCAACCGTGGCTCGGTCCGCGGCGCCAAGCCCTGGCGCGGCGAGTACTGGCGGGGCTATCACCACGCGCAGTCGAAGCTGACCTACGCGCTCAAGCACCGCTCGCGCCTGGCGGCGCGGCGCCTGTACTGGGCGACGCTCGCGACCACCGCGCTCGCGCTGCCGTTCCGGGCACTGATCTTCAATCGGCGCCTGCTGGCACGGATGCTCGGTCGCTGGTTCGGGTTACTGCACTGGAGCGGGCATGCCGGCTGAACCGGTGCGCCGGCCGACGCTGTGCATCGGCGTGCTGACGCTCAATGAGGAGCGCCGCATCGCCGGGTGCCTCGCGAGCGCCGCCTTCGCCGACCGGATCATCATCGCCGACAGCGGCAGTTCCGACCGCACCTGCGAGATCGCCGCCGGGCTCGGCGCCGAGGTGCATCGCTATCCGGACTGGGCCGGCTTCGCGGAGCAGCGCAACCGCCTGCTCGCCGAGGTGCGCGAGGACTACGTCTTCTTCCTCGACGCGGACGAGACCATCACGCCGGCGCTGCGCGAGGAGATCCTCGCCGCCATCGCCGACCGCGACCTCGGCGTCGGGCGCATCGCCTGGTGCGAGGTGGCGTTCGGGCGCACGCTCCGCCACATGCGGCCGGTCAGCGGCGTGCCGCGGCTGTTCCGGACGGACCTGCTGCTGCGCTTCGAGGGCATCGTGCACGAGCAGCCGGTGCTGGCCGGCCCGGTCGCGCGCGACCATTGCTTCCGCGCGCGGCTGCTGCACCACTCGCGCGAGACCGTGTACGGCTGCCTGCAGAAGCTCGCCGGCTACGTCCAGCTCGGCGCGATCAAGCGCGCCCGCGCCGGCAAGCGTGGCGGGATCCTGCGCGGCATGGTCTCGGCGAGCGCGATCTTCCTCAGGATGTACGTGTTCCGCCTCGGCTTCACCGGCGGTGCGCAGGGCTTCCTGTTCTGCTTCTTCATCGCGCTCGAATGCTTCCTGCGCTACGCGGCGCTCGGCTACGATCGCAACCTCGCCGAGGCGCGCCTCGTCACCCGTTCCTGAGCGGCAGGGCGCCGGGCGCCGCAGTCCCGATCGAGGTCACCATGGGCTTTCGCTTTCGCCGTTCGCTGCGGCTGCTGCCGGACCTGCGGATCAACCTCGGCAAGCGCGGCGCGTCCGTCTCGGTGGGCGTGCGCGGCGCGCACGTGACGGTCGGCCCGACCGGCACGCGCACGACGGTCGGCGTGCCGGGGACCGGGCTCAGCTACACTCGCGTTGACTCGCCCGGGCGCCCGCCGGAGGCGACGCCCGCCGCGCCGGCGGGGGCCTCGCGTGGCTGGCGCGTGGTCGCCGTGCTGCTGCTCGCGCTGGCGTGCATCGCCTGGTTCGTGGCGACCCACTGATCGGGCGAGCGTCCGGCCGCGAGACCCGGAACTGGAGCACGGTTCGGATCCGCCCGGGCGTGCTACCAATGCCGGGATGTCCGAGCAGCCGCCCACCGACCGCGACCCCTCCGGCCTGCCACCGGGCGTTCCCGAGCGGCGCCACGGCAATCCCGACCGTCGCGCACGCCTGTGGTTCGGCCTGCTCTATGGCGGCTTCCGACCGCGCCGGCGCGCCGGGCGGCGGGAGGACGATCGCGTCCGGCCGATCATCGACTGGCACGACCCGGCGCTGTTCGCGAGCGCGATCCTCATCCTCGTGCTGTGCGTGGCGGATGCCGTGCTCACCCTGCACCTGCTCGCCGTCGGCGCGCGCGAGGCGAATCCGGTCATGGCGCTGTTCGTCTATGGCGACGCGCGCCGGTTCGTCCTCACCAAGCTCGCGCTGACCGGCGGTGGCGTGGTGGCCCTCGTCGCGCTCGCGCGCTTCCGGGTGTTCCGCTGGCTGCGCGCCGGCGCGATCGTCCACTCGCTGGTCGTCGCCTACCTGATGCTGATCACCTACGAGCTGTCGCTGGCGGCCTCGCTCAACTGATTCCCCGGGGCCGGGCAGGGCTTTTGTGGTGCGCCGCCGCATCCGCTAAACTCCGCGCACGGCCGGCTTCGGGCCCCCCTCGATCACAGAGCCTGGAATGAGCTTCAACCTGAGCGATTGGTTCGCCTCGACCCCGCTGTCGGGCGGCAACGCCGCGTTCGTCGAGGACCTGTACGAACGGTTCCTCACCGACCCCGAGTCCGTGCCGCCGGAGTGGCGCAGCTACTTCCGGGCGTTCACGACGCCGCAGGACGACGGGGCACGCGACGTGCCCCACGGTCCGGTGCTCGCGGAGTTCGCCGCGCGCGCGCGCGGGCCGCGCCTCGGCGCGGCGCCGGTCGCGCCCGGCAGCGAAGAGGCCGCCAAGCAGGGGTTCGTCTCGCGCATGGTCCAGGTGTACGCCAACCGCGGCCACCTGGTCGCGCGCATCGACCCGCTCGGTCTCATGACGCGCGACATGCCGCGGGTCCTCGAGCTCGGCTACTTCGGGCTGTCGGACGCGGACCTCGATCGCGAGTTCTACACGGGCTCCAAGACCGATTCGATCCCGACGCGGATGAAGCTGCGCGACATGGTCGCGCAGCTGAGGTTCCTGTACTGCGACACGATCGGTGCCGAGTTCGCGCACGTCTCCGACAGCGACGAGCGCCTCTGGCTGCAGCAGCAGTTCCAGGACAGCCGGCTGAGATACCGGTTCTCGGTCGACGAGCGCCGCAACATCCTCTGGCAGCTCACGGCGGCCGAGGGCCTCGAGCGCTACCTGCACACCAAGTACGTCGGCCAGAAGCGCTTCTCGCTCGAGGGCGGCGATGCGCTGATGCCGATGCTGGACGACCTGATCCAGCACGGCGGCACGCTCGGCGTCGAGGAGTGCATCATCGGCATGGCGCACCGCGGCCGACTGAACGTGCTCGTCAACCTGCTCGGCAAGTCGCCGCGCGACCTGTTCTCCGAATTCGAGGGCAACTACGACCTGTCGCACCTGCGCGGCTCCGGCGACGTGAAGTACCACAAGGGCTTCTCCGCGGACCTGCGCACGCCGGCGGGCAACGTCCACGTCGCGCTTGCCTTCAACCCGTCGCACCTCGAGGTCGTCAATCCCGTGGTAGAGGGATCGGTGCGTGCCCGCCAGGAGCGTCGTGGCGACGCCATCGGCGAGCGCGTGCTGCCGGTCGTGATCCACGGCGATTCGGCGTTCGGCGGCCAGGGCGTCGTGATGGAGACCCTGCAGCTGTCGCAGGCGCGCGGCTTCTACACCGGCGGTACCGTCCACCTGATCATCAACAACCAGGTCGGGTTCACGACGTCGGATCCGCGCGATACGCGCTCGACGCTGTACTGCTCCGACGTCGCCAAGATGGTCGAGGCGCCGATCTTCCACGTCAATGGCGACGACCCGGAGGCCTGCGTGTTCGTCACGCGCCTCGCGCTCGACTACCGCAAGCGCTTCCGCAAGGACGTGGTGATCGACCTTGTCTGCTACCGCCGCCATGGCCACAACGAGGCCGACGAACCCGCAGCGACGCAGCCCGGGATGTACCAGGTCATCCGCAGCCACCCGACCACGCGCCAGATCTACGCCGAGCGCCTCGCGGCGGACGGCGTGCTCGGAGCCGACGAGGCCGGGCAGATGGTCGGGCGCTACCGCGATGGCCTCGACGCCGGCAAGCCGCAGGCACGCGCGGCGCTCGGGCTGCTCGGCAACAAGTACACGGTCGACTGGTCGCGGCACCTGACTGCCGATCCGGACGACGACACCTACAACACGCCCTCGGTCGCCCACCTGAAGGACATCGGCGCGCGCCTCGTGCAGGTGCCGGCGGACTTCCGCCTGCATCCGCGCGTGGCGAAGATCTACGAGGACCGGGCGCGCATGCTCGCCGGCGAGCAGCCGCTCGACTGGGGCGCGGCGGAGACGCTCGCCTACGCGACGCTCGTGGACCAGGGCTATGGCGTGCGGCTCACCGGCCAGGACAGCGGGCGCGGGACGTTCTTCCACCGCCACGCCGTGCTGCACGACCAGGCCACGGACCGCATCCACGTCCCGCTCGAGCACATCGCGCGGGAAAACCGCTTCCGCGTCACGGACTCGGTGCTGTCCGAGGAGGCCGTGCTCGGCTTCGAGTACGGCTACTCGACGACGACTCCGGAGACGCTGGTGATCTGGGAGGGGCAGTTCGGCGACTTCGCGAACGGCGCCCAGGTCATCATCGACCAGTTCATCAGCTCGGGCGAGGGCAAGTGGGGTCGGCTGTCCGGCATCACGCTGCTGCTGCCGCATGGTTACGAGGGGCAGGGGCCCGAGCACTCCTCCGCGCGACTCGAGCGGTTCCTGCAGCTGTGCGCGGAACTCAACATGCAGGTCTGCGTGCCCTCGACGCCCGGCCAGATGTACCACATGCTGCGCCGCCAGATGGTGCGCCCGCTACGCAAGCCGCTCATCGTCATGACCCCGAAGAGCCTGCTGCGCCACAAGCTCGCCGTGACGCCGCTCGAGGATCTGGCGACCGGCCGCTTCCAGAAGCTCATCGACGAGGTCGACGCGCTCGATCCCGCAGCCGGGCGCCGCGTCGTGTTCTGCAGCGGCAAGGTGTATTTCGACCTGCTCGAGCAGCGCCGCGCGGATGGCGTAGCGAATGTCGCGGTGGTGCGCCTCGAGCAGTTGTACCCGTTCCCGACGGACGAGTACCGGGACGTGCTCGACCGGTACCCTAATGCGCGCGAGATCGTCTGGTGCCAGGAGGAGCCGCAGAACCAGGGCGCCTGGTACCAGATCCGGCACCGCCTGCAGGAGCCCCTCTCGTCGCGTGACTTCGTCTTCTACGCCGGGCGTCCGGGTGCCGCGGCACCGGCCACCGGCATCCACCAGCTCCATGTCGAGCAGCAGCAGCGCCTCGTGCGCGCGGCGCTGCACGCGGTCACGGTGGACGATCCGCATCGCGAGCCGCCGCGCATCCCGCCCCAGAACGAAGCGACCGCCAAACACAAAGTTCTCAGGAAGACGCCATGACGATCGAAGTGCGAGTTCCGCCGCTCCCCGAGTCCGTCGCCGACGCGACGCTCGTGACCTGGCACAAGCAGCCGGGCGATGCCGTCGGTCGCGACCAGAACCTTGCAGACCTCGAGACCGACAAGGTCGTGCTCGAGGTGCCGGCGCCGGTCGCCGGGATCCTCAAGGAGATCCGCGTCGTGGCGGGCTCCACCGTGACGAGCGGCGCACTGCTCGCGATCATCGATCCGACCGCGACCGCGACCGCGACCGCGACCGCGGCAGCGGCGCCGGCTGCTGCGGCGAAGTCGGGTGAAGTGGCGGCGACGACCGCAGCCGCACCCGCGGCCCGTGGCGGCGACGGCGCGAAGCTCGGTCCCGCGGCGCGCCGCCTGGTCGAGGAGAAGCACCTGGATCCGGCGGCGATCGCGGGGTCCGGACGCGAGGGCCGCATCACCAAGCAGGACGTGGTGCGGGCGCTCGATGCCCCGACGCCCGCCGCGCCACGCGCCTCGGCCCCGGCCGCCTCGACCCGCAGCGGCCGCACCGAGCAGCGCGTGCCGATGACCCGCCTTCGCTCGCGCATCGCCACCCGCCTGGTCGAGGCGCAGGCGACGCAGGCGTTGCTGACCACCTTCAACGAGGTGGACATGAAGGCGCTCAACGAGGCGCGTGCCCGCTACAAGGACCGCTTCGAGAAGACGCACGGCGTGCGGCTCGGGTTCATGTCGTTCTTCGTCAAGGCGACGGTCGAGGCGCTGCGCCGCTTCCCCATCGTCAATGCCTACGTCGATGGCGCCGACATTGTCTACCACGACTTCTACGACGTCGGCGTGGCGGTCTCGACCGACCGCGGCCTGATCGTGCCGGTGCTGCGCGACGCCGACCTGATGAGCTGCGCGGACGTCGAACGCGCGATCGGCGCGTATGCCCAGAAGGCGCGTGACGGCTCGATCACGCTCGAGGATCTCACCGGCGGCACGTTCTCCATCACCAACGGCGGCGTGTTCGGTTCGCTGATGTCGACGCCGATAGTGAACTCCCCGCAGAGCGCCATCCTCGGCATGCACAAGATCCAGGACCGGCCGGTCGTCGTCGACGGCCAGATCGTGGTGCGGCCGATGATGTACCTGGCGCTGACCTACGACCACCGCATCATCGACGGCCGCGAGGCGGTGCAATTCCTGGTCACGATCAAGGACTGCCTCGAGGATCCGGCACGGCTGCTGCTGCAGGTCTGAGAACCGAAGGACACGAACCATGAGCGACACGTACGACGTCATCGTCATCGGTGGTGGGCCGGCCGGATATCCCGCGGCGATCCGCGCCGGCCAGAATGGCCTCAGGGTCGCCTGCATCGACGGCTGGAAGAACCGCGACGGCAGCCATGCCTTCGGTGGCACCTGCCTGAACGCCGGCTGCATCCCGTCGAAGGCGCTGCTCGAGTCCTCGGAGCTGCTGCACCGGGCGCGCGAAGAGTTCGCGACCCACGGGATCAGGGTGACCGACGTCTCGATGGACGTCGTGCAGATGCAGAAGCGCAAGTCCGGCATCGTCAAGGCGTCGACGCAGGGCATCCAGGCGCTGTTCAAGGCCGCCAAGGTCGAGGCCCTCGCCGGCCACGGCCGGCTGCTCGCCGGCAAGCGCGTGGAGTACACCGCGCTCGACGGCACCGTGCGCACGCTCGAGGCGCAGCACGTGGTGCTGGCCAGCGGCTCCAGCCCGATGCCGCTGCGCTCGCTGCCGTTCGACGGCGAGCGGATCCTCGACAGCTGGGGCGCACTCGACCTCGACACCGTGCCGCGGCGGCTCGGCGTCATCGGTGCAGGCGTGATCGGGCTCGAGCTCGGCAGCGTCTGGCGTCGGCTCGGCGCCGAGGTGGTCGTCCTCGAGGCGCTCGAGACGTTCCTGCCGATGGCCGACCAGCAGGTAGCGAAGGAAGCCCTCAAGCAGTTCAAGAAGCAGGGCCTCGACATCCGCCTCGGCGCGAAGGTGTCCGGTGCCACGACGGGCCCGACCGGCGTCGCGCTCGCCTACGCGGATGGCAGCGGCGAGCACTCGGTCGAGGTCGACAAGGTCGTCGTCGCGATCGGCCGCCGGCCGTTCACGGAAGGTCTCCTCGGCGAGGGTAGCGGCGTCACGCTCGACGAGCGCGGCTTCGTCAAGGTCGACGAACAGTGCTGGACCGGCGTCGACGGCGTCTATGCGGTCGGTGACTGCGTGCGCGGCGCGATGCTCGCGCACAAGGGCAAGGAGGAGGGCGTGATGGTCGCCGACCTCATCGCCGGCCGCTACGGCGAGGTCAACTACAAGACGGTGCCATCGGTCATCTACACGGCCCCTGAAATCGCCTGGGTCGGGCAGACCGAGGAGCAGGTGAAGGCCTCCGGGCGCGCCTGCAAAATCGGCGTGTTCCCATTCCTCGCGAGCGGCCGCGCCCGTGCGATGGAGTCGACCGCCGGCTTCGCCAAGGTCATCGCCGCCGCCGACGACGACGAACTGCTCGGCGTGCACGTCATCGGCCCGATGGCCGGCGAGCTCATCGCCGAGGCGGTGCTCGCACTCGAGTACTCGGCCAGCGCCGAGGACCTGCAGCGCACGATCCACGCGCACCCGACGCTGTCGGAGGCGATCCACGAGGCCGCGCTCGCCGCCGATCGGCGCGCGATCGACTTCCCGAACCGCTGAGCCGGGTTCAGCGTCGCTGGACGCGGATCACGTCGGGCAGGCCGGCGATCCGCGCCAGCACCGCGTCCAGTTCCCCGAGATCGTGCACGCGCACGCCCACGGTCATGTCGGCGGTGCGCTCGACGTGGTTGGTCGCCGTGTTCATCCGCTCGATGCTGAGCTTGGCGTCCGCCAGCACGCCGCTGACGTCGCGCACGAGGCCACGGCGGTCGAATGCCAGTACGCCGAACTCGACGGGGTAGGACTGGTCGCGGTCGCTGCCCCAGGCGACCGGCAGGACCCGGTCGGGCTGCCTGGCGCGCAGTCGCGCGAGGTTGCGGCAGGTCGCGCGGTGGATCGTGACCCCGCGCCCGAGCGTCACGTAGCCCTCGATCGATTCCGGCGGCACCGGACCGCAGCAGCGCGCGTAGTGCGACAGCAGGTCGCCGACCCCCATGACGCTGATGCCCGATGCCGACTCGGGTCCGCTCGGCGCCTCGACCGTCACGGGTGGCAGGGTCAGGGCCTCGCTGCGGTCGCGACGCTGCAGCGCGGCCGCGAGCTGCGCGCCGGAGTAGTCGCCGGCGCCGAGCGCCACGTACAGGTCCTCCGCACCGTCGCAGCCGAGCAGCGCGGCGAGGTCGTCGATCGGCGGCGGCGCGCCGCCGCGGCGGCCGAGTTCGCGCTCGACGATCGCGCGGCCGGCGCGCAGGTGCTCGTCGTGGTCGACGGCGCGGAACCAGGCCCGCACCTTGCCGCGGGCGGACCGCGTGGCGAGGAAGCCCAGGCTCTCGACGAGCCAGTCGCGGCTCGGCTGGGGCTCCTTGCCGGTGATGATCTCCACGGTCACGCCGTTCGCGAGGCGGTGGTCGAGCGACACCATGCGGCCGTCGACGCGGGCGCCGCGGCAGCGATGGCCGAGGCTCGTGTGGACGTGGTACGCGAAATCCAGCGGTGTCGCCCCCTCCGGCAGCTCGACGACGTCGCCCCTCGGGCTCAGCGCGTAGACGCGTTCGCGGAACAGCGATGGGCCGACGCGATCGAGCAGGTCGCCGTCGCCGTCGCGGCCGGGGGCGAGCAGGGCGCGCAGTTGCTCGACCTTGCGCTCGAGGCCGGCATCGCGACGCCCCCCTTCCTTGTAGCGCCAGTGGGCGGCGACGCCGAGTTCCGCCCGGTCATGCATGTCGCGCGTGCGAATCTGCACCTCCACGGCCTGGCCGGCGGGGCCGACGACGGCGGTGTGGATCGAACGATAGCCGTTGGACTTCGGGGTCGCGATGTAGTCGTCGAACTCGCCCGGCAGGTACGACCACAGTCCATGCACGACGCCGAGCGCGGCATAGCACGCCGCGACGCCGTCGACGAGGACGCGCACGGCGCGCACGTCGAACACCTGCTCGAAGCGCAGGCCCTTGCGCTGCATCTTCTTCCAGATGCTGTAGATGTGCTTCGGCCGGCCCTGGACCTCGGCGGCGATGCCCGCGGCCGAGAGCTCCGCCTCGAGCGTCGCCTTGAGGTCCTCGATGTAGCGTTCCCGGTCGCTGCGGCGCTCGGCCAGCGACACGGCGATGCGCCGGTACTCGTCCGGCTCGAGGTAGCGGAACGCGAAATCCTCGAGTTCCCACTTGAGCACCGCGAGGCCGAGGCGGTTCGCGAGCGGCCCGTAGACGTCCTGCGTCTGCTGGGCGAGGCGGCGCTTCTCGGCGGCATCCGCGCGGCGCGCGTCGCGCAGCAGCCACAGCTGCTCGGCGACGCGGGCGAGGACGAGCCTCGGGTCGGAGACCACGGCGAGCAGCATCCGGCGCAGCGCCTCGGCCTGCGCCCCGGAGAGCGCCGAGGCGTCGCCGGCAACGCGGGCGGCCGTCGCAAGGTCGAGCCGTCCGAAGCGCGCGAGGGCCGCGGCGAAGGCGGCGACCTCGCCCGGGGCATGGCGCTCCACGAGGTCCGCCGGCAGCGGCGTCGCGGCGCCGAGGCCCTGCAGCAGCGTGCCGGCGACGGCCACCGGATCCGGGTCGAAGTGCGCGACGATCCGCGCGACGCCGAGGCCGCGTTCGAACGCCTCCGGCGCCGCTGCGACGACCAGCGGTCCGAGGCTCTCGGCGGCGGCCCGCGCGGCCGCGAGGGCGGCCTGGTCATTGTCGAAAGTGGTTGTTTCCACGGCGGAAACGCATCTGCTGAGCGTGTCGGGGGACGACTATCCCGGTATCATACCCGCGGATGGACCGTGACCACCCAGCCTGCAATGCGACGCTCCGGCGCGTGGCGCTCGTATAAGCCCGGCACCGTGCGTGCCGAGGCGCCGACGACGGCGTCGGCGATCGTGCGCCCGGCCCGGATCCTCGGGCTCGACCCCGGGTCGCGCGCGACGGGATATGGGGTCCTCGACGTCGGGCGGGGGGATCCCCGGTACGTCGCCTCCGGCACGATCCGCGCGGCGGGAAGCGACTTCCCGGCGCGCCTCAAGGAAATCTTCGCGGGCGTCGCGGCGCTCGTGGCCGAGTACCGGCCGGACGAGATCGCCATCGAAAGGGTGTTCGTGAACCGCAATCCAGACTCCGCATTGAAGCTCGGCCAGGCGCGCGGCGCGGCACTCGCCGCGACGTTCGCGAGCCCGGCCTCGATCCACGAGTATTCGCCGCGCGAGGTCAAGCTCGGCGTCACTGGCACGGGCGCCGCCGACAAGCTGCAGGTGCAGAAGATGGTGCGGATCCTGCTCGGCGTGTCCGGCCGGCTCGGCGCCGATGCGGCGGATGCGCTCGCGATCGCGCTGTGCCACGCCCACGGTCGCGGGACCCGCGTCGCGGTCGCCGCCGCGGGAGGCCGGACGTGATCGGCTGGCTGCGCGGCCGGCTCGCCGCAAAGCTGCCGCCGATCGTCGTCGTCGATGTCAACGGCGTCGGCTACGAGTGCGAGGCGCCGATGTCCACGTTCTACGTGCTGCCGGACACCGGCGCCGAGATCACGCTGCGCACGCACCTGGTGGTGCGCGAGGATGCGCACATCCTCTATGCGTTCGCGACCGACGAGGAACGGCGCCTGTTCCGCAACCTGCTGAAGGTGTCCGGGGTCGGGCCTAAGATCGCGCTCGGCATCCTCTCGGGCATGAGTGTCCTCGACTTCATGCGCTGCATCGAGGCCGAGGACGCGGCGCTGCTGGTGCGCATCCCCGGCGTCGGTCGCAAGACCGCGGAGCGGGTGCTGATCGACATGCGCGATCGCGTCAAGGAATTCGCCACCGATGCCGTGTCCGTGCCGTTCGTGCCGGGCGGTGCGCCGGGCGCGGCTCAGCACGAGGCGTTCAGCGCGCTGGTGGCGCTCGGCTACAAGCCGGCGGAGATCACGCGGATGCTGAAGGCCGCGGGCGATGGTGGCGGCAGCACCTCGGAACTGATCCGGCGCGCGCTGCAGGCGGCGGCGGGATGACCGCCCGGAGGCGCACATGATCGAATCGGATCGCATCGTCGGGCCGCAGGAGACGCGCGAGGACGACACGCTCGATCGCGCCGTGCGCCCGCGGATGCTCGCCGACTACGTCGGCCAGCCGGCGGTCAAGGGGCAGATGGAGATCTTCATCGAGGCCGCCCGGCGTCGCTCCGAGGCGCTCGACCACCTGCTGATCTTCGGCCCTCCGGGCCTCGGCAAGACGACGCTCGCCCACATCGTCGCCAACGAACTCGGCGTCGGCCTCAAGCAGACATCGGGCCCCGTGCTCGAGCGCCCTGGCGACCTCGCCGCGCTGTTGACCAACCTGCAGCCGCGCGACGTGCTGTTCGTCGACGAGATCCACCGGCTCAGCCCGATCGTCGAGGAGATCCTCTACCCGGCGATGGAGGACTTCCAGCTCGACATCATGATCGGCGAGGGGCCCGCCGCGCGCTCGATCAAGATCGACCTGCCGCAGTTCACGCTGGTCGGCGCGACGACACGGGCAGGCCTGCTCACCTCGCCGCTGCGCGATCGCTTCGGCATCGTGCAGCGCCTGGAGTTCTACTCGATCGAGGACCTGACGCACATCGTGACGCGTTCGGCACGGATCCTCGGCCTCGTCGCGGATCCGGCCGGTGCGCGCAAGATCGCCGAGCGCTCGCGCGGCACGCCGCGCATCGCCAACCGACTGCTCCGGCGCGTGCGCGACTTCGCCGAGGTGCGCGCGGACGGCGCCGTCACCGAAGCGGTCGCCGCCGCCGCGCTCGACATGCTGGACGTCGACCGGCTCGGCTTCGACGTGATGGACCGGCGGCTGCTGATGACGATCATCGGGAAATTCGCCGGTGGTCCGGTCGGCGTCGACAACCTCGCCGCGGCGATCGGCGAGGAACGCGGCACGATCGAGGACGTGCTCGAGCCGTACCTGATCCAGCAGGGTTACCTGATGCGGACCGCGCGCGGGCGCATCGCGACGCCGCTCGCCTACGGCCACTTCGGCCTGCCGGTGCCGGCCCCGGCGGCGGGCTCGCTCGGCCTGTTCCGGGAGGAGTCCTGATGGCGGACCGCATCGAGGTGCCGGTGCGCGTCTACTGGGAGGACACCGATGCCGGCGGCATCGTCTACCACGCCTCGTACCTGCGCTTCATGGAACGCGCACGCAGCGAATGGCTGCGCGCCCTTGGCGTCGACCAGGTCGCGCTGCGCGAGCGGGAACGTTTGCAGTTCGCCGTGGTCGACATGCAGGTCGAGTGGAAGCGGGCGGCCCGCCATGACGACCTGCTGCGGGTCTCGGCGGTGCCGAGTGCGTCCCGCGGCGCGTCGTTCACGTTCCTGCAGCAGGTGCGCCGCGATGGCGAACTGCTGGTCGAGGCCACCGTCCGGGTCGCGGCGATCGATTCGGATACCCTGAAACCCCGGCGGCTGCCGCCTGAACTGACGAAGCTCCTCGCATGAACGCAACCGACCAGTCCTTCCTGAAGATGATCCTCGACGCGAGCCTGCTCGTGCAGCTCGTGCTGGCCGTGCTCATGTCGGCCTCGGTCGTGTCCTGGGCCATCATCATCCGCAAGCGCGCCTCGCTGAGCGCGACCCGCAGTGCCGCGGAGACCTTCGAGACCGCATTCTGGTCGGGCGGCGACCTCGGCGCCCTGTATCGCTCGATCGAGGGCCGCAAGGCGCCGGTGTACGGCATGGAGAGCATCTTCGAGTTCGGATTCCGCGAGTTCTCGCGGCTGCGCAAGCAGCCGGCGATCGACGGTCCACAGCTGATGGAGGGCGCACGGCGCGCGATGCGGGTCGCCCAGCTGCGCGAGATCGACCGCCTCGAGAACAACCTCGAGATGCTGGCGACGATCGGCTCGATCAGCCCCTACGTCGGCCTGTTCGGCACCGTCTGGGGCATCATGCACGCCTTCCGCGGGCTCGCGAACGTCCAGCAGGCGACGCTGCAGATGGTCGCCCCGGGCATCGCCGAGGCCCTGATCGCGACGGCTATCGGCCTGTTCGCGGCGATCCCGGCGGTCGTCGCCTACAACCGCTTCTCCGACCAGGTCAGCCGGCTCGAGCTGCGCTTCGACACCTTCGTCGAGGAGTTCACGACGATCCTGCAGCGCAACGCCACGTCGCCGAAGGCGGGCTAACCAATGCCTGCGGTCGGCAAGCGTGGACGGCGGCTGATGGGCGAGATCAACGTCGTGCCGTACATCGACGTGATGCTCGTGCTGCTGATCATCTTCATGGTGACGGCGCCGCTGCTCACGCAGGGCGTCCACGTGGAACTGCCGAAGGCGGGGGCTGCGGCGCTGCCGGATCCCAAGCGCGAGCCGCTCGTGGTCAGCGTCGACCGGGCAGGGCTGCTGTACGTCAACATCGGCGACCAGAAGTCGAAGCCGGTGGACGAAGCCGCGCTCGGCGAGCGGGTCCGGCTCGTGCTGTCGCGCGACGCCGAGACCCCGGTGCTGCTGAAGGCGGATGCCGCGATCCCGTACGGTCGCGTCATGCGCACCATGGTGCTGCTGCAGCAGGCCGGCGCCGCGAAGGTCGGGTTCGTGACCGACCCGCTGCCCGGGCCGTCCCCCCACTGAGCACCCGGGCATGAACCCGTTCCTGCGCGAGCACGTCCGTCCGCTGATCGGCTCGGCGCTGCTGCACGTCGCCGTCGCGGTCGGCGCGATCGCGGCGGCCTGGTACAGCGTCGCGCCGAAGGTGGTCCAGCCGGCCGCGATCGAGGCCTATCTGGCGCCGTCGCCGCGGGCGCGCGCCGGTGCCGTCCAGGAGGCCGCACCCGCCCCGGCACCCGCGCCGGATCCGGCGCCCCAGCCGGTGCCGGCCGAGCCACCGGCACCCGCGGTGCCGGATCCGGCGGTGCTCGCGCGCGAGCGCAGGGCGGCGGAGGTCGCCGACGCGAAGGCGGCAAAGATCGCGGACGCCCGCCGGCTCGAGAAGGCGGCCGAGGTGAGGGCCGCCGACGCGCTCAAGCGCAAGGCCGCGGAGCAGGATGCCAGGCGCAAGGCCGACGCCGAGGCCAAGCACCGCACGGAACTCGAGGCGAAGGCCGCCGCGAAGCGCAAGGCGGTGGAGGAGGCGCACGTGCGTGATGCCCTCGCCAAGGAAAAGGAGCGCATGGCAACCGAGGCGCGCAAGCGCGAGGTCGGCGAAGCGGACCTCGCCCGCCAGCTCGCCGACGAGCAGCGCCGGCTGGGTCCCGAGAACGCCGGCCTGCAGGCGCGCTACGTCGCCGACATCCGCGCCAAGATCGAGCGGGCCTGGAACCGGCCGCCGACGGCGAAGGCGGGGATTCGCTGCATCGTCGACGTAAGCCAGGTCCCCGGTGGTACCGTGACGGATGTAAAGGTCGGCGAGTGCAATGGCGATGCCGCCGTGGTCGACTCGATCAAGTCGGCGGTGTTCCACGCCTCGCCGCTGCCGATGCCGCCCGATCCCGCCCTGTTCGAACGCAAACTGCACCTGGTGTTCAATCCCGATGGCTGACCTCCGCCGCCTTGCCTACCTCCTGCTCGCAGGCCTCATGCTCGCGTTGCCCGCCGAGGCGCAGCTCACCGTCGAGATCACGCAGGGCGTGACCTCGCCGATCCCGCTCGCGGTCGTGCCGTTCGCCGGCGACGGCCTGCCGGTGGACGTCGCCAGCGTCGTCGAGGCGGACCTCGCCCGGTCCGGGCGCTTCGCGCCGCTCGCGCGCACCTCGATGCCGCAGCGACCGACGCTCGGCGCGCAGGTCGACCTGTCGCAGTGGCGCCTCGTGAAGACGGATTTCGTGGTTATCGGCCGCGTGCTGCGTGCGGGGGACCGCCTGGCGGTCGAGTTCGAGCTGCACAACGTCGCCACCGGCATCCGGCTGCTGGCGTACAGCGTCTCGGCGACGCCGACGGGGCTGCGTCTGGCAGCGCACCGTGTGGCGGACCTCGTCTACGAGAAGATCCTCGGCGTCCCCGGCGCGTTCGCGAGCCGACTCGCGTACGTGCAGGTGGAGGGTCCGCCGGCGACGCGCCGCTGGAAGCTCGTGGTCGCCGACGCGGATGGGGAGAATGCGCTGCCGGTCGTCAACTCCCCGCAGCCGCTCATGTCGCCGACCTGGTCGCCCGACGGGACGCGGATCGCCTACGTGTCCTTCGAGGGGCACGCGTCCGGCGTCTGGGTGCAGAACATCGTGACCGGCACCCGCGAGCGGGTCTCGGCCCGGGCCGGCATCAACGGCGCACCCGCGTGGTCGCCGGACGGCCAGCGCCTCGCGGTCGCGCTGTCGCAGTCCGATGGCAACGTCGATGTGTTCGTGCTCGAGCTGGCGACGCACGGACTGACGCGGATCACCGACGACCCGGCGATCGACACCGAGCCGTGCTTCGCGCCCGATGGCCAGTCGATCTACTTCACGTCCGATCGCTCAGGGCGCCCCCAGGTCTACAAGATCGCGCTCGCGGGCGGGCGTCCGCAGCGGCTGACCTTCGAGGGGAACTACAACGCCCGGCCGCGGGTCTCACCGGACGGCACGCAGATCGCCGTCGTCACGCAGGACCAGGGCGCCTACCGGATCGCCGTCGTGGATGCCGCGAGCGGGCGGTCGCGGGTCCTGACCAGCGGCCGCCTCGACGAGGGCCCCTCGTTCGCGCCGAACGGCCAGACGATCGTGTTCGCGGCGCGCGAGCGCGGACGCGGCGTGCTGCAGACGGTCGCCGTCGACAGCGGCGTCACCGGGCGCATCAGCGCGCCGAGCGGCGACGTGCGCGAACCGTCCTGGTCGCCGCGGCTGTGACGGCCCGCCCTGCGTCGTCGCTGTGGCAGAATGCAGGCCTTCGGGCCCACCCGAGCCCCTGACGGGGCCCTGAACGTCCTTCCTGGAGTGAGCGAATGAAGCGCATCGCAAGCATCGTCCTGATCGCCGCCGCCGGCATGCTGCTGGCCGGCTGCCCGAAGAAGCCGACGACCGTGCCGCCGACGACCACCGGACAGGCGGTCGCACCGGTGTCGGGCGCGACGACCGGCGGGACCCAGAGCGAGGCGAGCGGGGTCCGCCCGCTGTCCAACGACGGCACGGCCAGCGCGGCCGGCGAGGGGACCCTCGGCGCGACGATCCGCTTCGAGTACGACAGCTCCGAGATCAAGCCCGAGTACACCTCGGTGATCGCGGCGCAGGCCAAGCGCCTGTCCGCCGACCGCCACGCCGCGGTGCGCCTCGAGGGGCACACCGACGAACGCGGTTCCGCCGAGTACAACGTCGGTCTCGGCGAGCGCCGGGCGCAGGCCGTCAAGAAGGCGCTCGTGCTGCAGGGCGCGGTCGAGGCGCAGCTGTCCACTGTCAGCTATGGCGAGGAACGCCCCGTGGCCGATGGCCACGACGAGGCGGCCTGGGCCCAGAACCGGCGCGTCGAAATCATCCAGCTCGGCAGCCACTGAACACGATGCGCGCGCGGCCCTCCCTCGCCATCGGACTCACGCTGGTCGCGCTCGCCGGCTGCTCGCTGACGCGGCCCGAGGAAGACCCTGCGTTCATCAAGGCGACCGCCGTCGAAGGTCGCGTCGATCGCATCGAGCGGCAGAACGAGGCCGTGCTCGACCTGCAGCGCCAGCTCGAGGCCTCCCAGGTCGAGCAGCGCCGCCTGCGTGGCGAGATGGAGGAGCTGCAGCACCAGATCAAGGCGGCGCAGCAGCGCGAGCGTGACCTGTACGCGGACGTCGACAAGCGCATCGCCGCGCTCGATGCGCGCCTGCAGTCGCAGGCCCAGGCCGCGACGGCGCCACCGCCGGCCTCCGACCGGGAGGCGTACCAGGCCGCGCTCGAGCGCCTCAAGAACCGCGACTACGCCGGCTCCGAGCAGGCGCTGCAGGAGTTCATCGCCAGCTTCCCGCAGAGCCCGCTCGTCGACAACGCGAAGTACTGGATCGGCGAGGCGTACTACGTCGAGCACCGCTACGGCGAGGCGCTCGATGCGTTCCAGCGCGTGGTGCGCGAGCACCCGGACTCGCGCAAGGTGCCGGATTCCCTGCTGAAGGTCGGCTACTCGTACTACGAGCTGAAGCGCTATCGCGAGGCCCGCGAGACGCTCGCCAAGCTGGTGCGCAACTACGCGGACGCGCCGGCCGCCGCGGAAGCCCGCGAGCGCTTGAAGCACATGGACGCCGAGCACCACTGACGATGGGCGCCGCGCCGCGCGACGCGATCCCGGCCGCCGACCGGCTGAAGATCACCGAGGTCTTCCTGTCGCTGCAGGGCGAGGCGGACACGGTGGGCTGGCCGACGGTGTTCGTGCGCCTGACGGGATGCCCGCTGCGCTGCACCTACTGCGACACCGAGTACGCGTTCTACGGCGGCCAGTGGCGCTCGGTCGACGAGCTCGTCGGGGAGGTGCGCGGTCACGGCGTGCGGCACGTCTGCGTGACCGGCGGCGAGCCGCTCGCCCAGCCGAACGTCCACCGTCTGCTCGCCGCGCTGTGCGACGCCGGACTTGCCGTGTCGCTCGAGACCAGCGGCGCGCTCGATGCCGGCGCGGTCGATGCCCGCGTCGTGCGCGTGCTCGACGTCAAGACGCCGGCCTCCGGCGAGTCCTCCCGCAACCTGCCGTCGAACCTCGAGGGGCTGCGCGCGACGGACCTCGTCAAGTTCGTCATCTGCGACCGCGCCGACTACGACTGGGCGCGCGCCTTCGTCGCCGAGCGCGACCTCGCGGCGCGGGCCCAGGTGCTGTTCTCGCCGGGGCATGGGCAGGTGACGCCGCGCGAACTCGCCGAGTGGATCCTGGCCGACCGGCTCGGTGTTCGGTTTCAGCTGCAGCTGCACAAGATCCTGTGGGGCGAGGAGCCTGGACGATGACTGAACCGCGTGCCGTCGTGCTCGTCTCCGGTGGCCTCGACTCCGCGACGGTGCTCGCGCTCGCGCGCGCGGCGGGGCGGTCCTGCTACGCGCTCAGCTTCGACTACGGCCAGCGTCACCGCGTCGAGCTGGAGGCGGCCGCGCGCGTCGCCCTGGCACTCGGCGCCGCCGAACATCGCCTCATGCCGATCGGGCTTGGCGCGATCGGCGGCTCCGCGCTGACGGACCCGTCGATCGCGGTGCCCGAGGCGGCGACGAGCGGGATCCCGGTCACCTACGTCCCGGCGCGCAATACCGTGTTCCTCGCGCTCGCGCTTGGCTGGGCGGAAGTGCTCGATGCGCGGGAGATCTGGCTCGGGGTCAACGCCGTCGACTACTCCGGGTATCCGGACTGCCGCCCCGAATTCATCGCCGCCTTCGAGGTGCTCGCGAACCTCGCGACCCGCGCGGGTGTCGAGGGCGAGCGCATGGCGATCCACGCCCCGCTGATCTCGATGACCAAGGCCGACATCGTCCGGCGTGGGGCGGCGCTTGGCGTCGACTACGGCCTCACGGTGTCCTGCTACCAGCCCGACGCCGCAGGTCGCGCCTGCGGCCGGTGCGACTCGTGCCGCCTGCGGCGCGAGGGGTTCGGTGCCGCGGGGCTGCCGGATCCGACGCGTTACCAGCGCGGATCCCGATGACCGGGCGTGCCGTGCACGCCGGAGCGGTGCCGCGGCGCTGACCGCCGGTCCGCGAGCGCCGCGACCGATCCGGGAGCCGTCGCACGCGGCGGCGCGCCAGTAGGCGGTCGCCCTGCTAGAATCCGCGCCCGATTCCCTCCCCGGGGCCGTTAGCTCAGTGGTAGAGCAGCTGGCTTTTAACCAGTTGGTCGATGGTTCGAACCCATCACGGCCCACCAATATAATCAGTTAGTTATGCTTTTTTCATGATCGAGTCGTGAGGATCCTGGCACGGCGCCAGCGCAGCGCCCTGCGCGCGCCTAGTCCTCGATGGCGAGGGGCACTGCGGAGAGCACCCTCGGTTGCGGCGGATGCCCACCGGCCGCGTCCGGCGCGTCGATGTCCCCGCCCAGGAAACCGCCGGTCTGGTGCTCCCAGAGTCGCGCGTACAGCCCGCGCTTCGCCAGGAGCTCCGCATGGGTGCCTGCCTCGACGATGCGACCCTGATCGAGGACCACGAGCCGGTCCATGGCCGCGATCGTCGACAGCCGGTGCGCGATCGCGATCACGGTCTTGCCTTCCATGAGCCGGTAGAGGCTCTGCTGGATCGCCGCCTCGACCTCGCTGTCGAGCGCGCTCGTCGCCTCGTCCAGCAGCAGGATCGGGGCATCCTTGAGCATGACCCGCGCGATCGCGATGCGCTGGCGCTGGCCGCCGCTCAGCTTCACGCCGCGCTCGCCAACATGCGCCTCGTAGCCCGTGCGCCCCTTGGCATCGCGCAGCCCGAGGATGAATTCATGGGCCTCGGCCTGCATTGCGGCGGCGATCATCTGCGCGTCGGTCGCGTCAGGTCGACCGTAGAGGATGTTGTCGCGCACCGAGCGGTGCAGGAGCGCCGTGTCCTGCGTGACCATTCCGATCTGGGCGCGCAGGCTGTCCTGGGTGACGGCGGCGATGTCCTGGCCATCGAGCAGGATGGCACCCTGGTCGATGTCGTAGAAGCGCAGCAGCAGGTTCACGATCGTGCTCTTGCCCGCGCCCGAGCGTCCGACGAGGCCGATCTTCTCGCCCGGGGCGACGTGCAGGTCGAGGTCCTCGATCACGGGTGGGCGCGTCGTCGCAGCGGCATAGGTGAACGTGACCGCCTCGAAGCGCACCTCGCCACGCGTGACCCGGAGTGCCGGGGCGGCGGGGCGGTCGACGATCGACGGTGTCGTCGCGAGCGTGTCCAGCCCGTCCTGCACGGTGCCGACCTGCTCGAACAGCGAGGCGAATTCCCACATCACCCAGTGCGAGATGCCGTTGAGGCGCAACGCCATCGCCGTGGCCGCGGCCACGCCGCCGATCCCGAGCAGGCCCCGCGCCCACAGCGACAACGTCACCAGCGCCGTGCCGATGATCAGCAGCATGCTGAGCGCGTGGTTGACGATCTCGAACGCGGTCACCATGCGCATCTGCCGGTACACCGTTCCGAGGAAGTCGGACATCGCGCTCTTCGCGTAGCCGCTTTCGCGCTGCGTGTGCGAGAAGAGCTTTACCGTCGCGATGTTCGTGTAGGCATCGGTGATGCGCCCGGTCATCAGCGAGCGGGCGTCCGCCTGGGCCTTGCCGACCGCGGCGAGCCTCGGCACGAAGAACCAGACCGAGGCGGCGTACAGCACGAGCCAGCCGACGAAGGGGCCGAGCAGCCACAGGCTGAAGTCGCCGACCACCAGCAGGATCGTCGCGAAATAGATGAGCACGTACACGAGGATGTCGCCGAGGATCATCCAGGTGTCGCGCACCGCGAGCGCCGTCTGCATCACCTTGGTCGCGACGCGCCCGGCGAACTCGTCCTGGTAGAAGCTCAGGCTCTGCGCCAGCATGTTGCGATGGAAGTCCCAGCGCAGGCGCATCGCGAAGTTGCCGGCCAGCGTCTGGCGCCGGATCAGGCTCTGCAGGGCGACGAGCAGCGTGCTCGCCGCGAGGATCGCGCCGAGCAGCAGCAGGGTCCGGCGCTGGCTGGTCCAGAGCTGGCTCGCCGGCACCTTCGCCAGCCAGTCCACGACGTGGCCGAGCATGCTGAACAGGAGCGCCTCGAACGCGCCGATCAGCGCGGTCGCCGCGGTCATCGTCAGCAGGTAGCCGCGCATGCCCCGGGTGCAGGCCCACAGGAACGGGAGCAGACCGCGCGGTAGGCCTGCCGGGGGGGCATCCGGGTATGGCCGGAGCAGCGATTCGAACAGGCGCAGCACGAGAGGATCCGGGACGAAGGGGCGGGGCGCGAGGATAGCTCATGGCGACGCCAGCGGGCGCCCTGGGCCGCCTGAATATGTCAAACAATCCGGGGTGTCGGCGATCGTGTCCGGCACGGGAAGCGGGGTCGGGCCCGGGCGCCCGAACGAGTGCGGACGGGCCTATCCCGTCGCGGCCACCGGGATCCCGCTGGCGCGGGCGGGGATTGGATCGCCGATCGCCGCGGCGCCACGCTCGACGACGTACTGGCGCAACGCACGCGCGACGTCCGTCAGCGCGCCATTGCGTGCGCTGACGATGTGCCAGGGCCTGCGCAGCGGCAGGCCCTCGACATCGAGGCTGACGAGCAGTGACTGCTGGATCTCGAGGCAGGTCGTGTTCAGCGACAGGAACGCGACGCCCATGCCGGCCATCACGGCCTGCTTGATCGTCTCGTTGCCGTTCATCTCGATCAGCCGCACGGGCGTGATCCCGGCGCCGGCGAGGAAGGCCTCCATGGCCGCGCGCGTCCCGGAGCCTGGTTCGCGGACGATGAACTCCTCGCGCGCGAGGCGCGCGACGGGGATGGCGGACTGGCGGGCGAGGGGATGGCTCGGCGCCGCGACGATGCCAAGGTGCTGCGTCGCAAATGCCTCCGCGCACAGCTCGAGTTCCCTGGGCGGGGTTCCCATCACGGCGATGTCGACTTCGCCGAGGTAGAGCTGTCGCAGCAGCTGCTCGCGATTGCCGACGCGCATGCGCAGGTCGACCGCCGGATGCTCGGCATGGAAGTCGGCCAGCAACCGCGGCACGAAGTAATTGGCATTCGACACCATGCCGACCGCGACGACGCCCGATTCCTCGCCGCGCAGTCGATCCACGGCCTCGCCCGCGTCGCGCAACGCCAGCAGCGCGCGGTTCACGTCGCCGAGCAGCACGCTTCCGGCGTGCGACAACGACACGCCACGTGCGCTGCGCGCGAACAATGCGAGCCCGAGCAGGCTCTCGAGTTCCTTGATCTGCAGCGAGATCGCCGATGGGGACAGGTGCAGCTCGCGAGCAGCCCGGCCGAAGCTGAGATGCCGGGCGACGAGCGCGAACGCACGCAGTTGACGCAGGCTGACGCCACGCAGGCGATCACTGCACGCACTTTTCGCCACCTGCAGGTCTGCGCCTGCATCGGCCTGTAGGTCGACGATCACCGTCATCTCGCGTGTTCCCCCCCCCGGGATGTTCCGCGGCGACGAGCCCACCTTAACGGTAGCCACGGGCGAAGGACAACGCCTGAATCGTCACGCCCGTGGTGCTGCGACGCAGCACCCATGGAGCCGATCACGAACGGGATTGATTAGCTTTTCAAAACCACGTCGCGCGGATTCCTCGTTTTACATCGACACCGTGCTGGCGGACCTTCGAAGCGTAAGTGCGTTGCACAGCGGCGGGGAACAACGGCGGAAACGCGTGGGAAATGGGGAATCCAATCACGACGGGGTCCGCGCTGCAGGCGCAGGACCACGCAGCCAAGGGGGCGTACATGATGTCGATGCGAACGGTTCTCGTCTGGGCCACGCTTGCAACGCTGGGGCTGCTCTCGCTCGATGCGTCCGCCGTGCCGTCCTTCGCGCGCCAGAGCGGCATGGACTGCACGACGTGCCACATGAGTTGGCTGGAGCTCACCAACGTCGGCCGGCGCTTCAAGCTCGGCGGCTACCAGTTGACCAAGGCCGTGGACGACGACGTCAAGCGGCCGCTGGTCTCGTTCGACTTCAGGGATCCGCCTCCGCAGATCCCGATCGCCGGGATGCTGCAGTTCTCGGTGACCCATACCGCGAATCCGAATACGCCCGGCACGATCAAGGCCAACGACTTCCCGCTGAACAACGAGGTCATCCTGCAGCAGGCGAGCATCTTCCTGAACGGCAAGCTGGCCGAGCATGTCGGCTGCTTCTGCCAGCTGACGTACGACGGCGCGGCCGGGCACACGGCGATGGACAACTTCGAGGTGCGGGTCGCGAACTCGTACACGAATGGCAAGTTCGAGGCGCTGTACGGCATCAGCCTGAACAACAACCCGACCATGTCGGACGTCTGGAACACGACGCCGGTGTGGGGATGGCCGTATGCCGGATCGACGGTGGCGCCCGCACCGGTGGCCTCACCGATCATCAACGCGGCGCTCGCGCAGTCGGCAGGCGGACTCACGGCGTACACGCTGCTCGGCCGCACGCTGTACTTGGAGGCCGGTGGCTATCGGACCACCGACGGCGTGCTCAGCCTGCTGCACCTCAACGTGCCGAACGAGTCGCTGTACCACATCGACGGCGTCGCGCCCTACTACCGGGTCGCGCTCCAGCACGAGTGGGGTCGGGGCCATCAATCCGCGATGATCGGATCCTTCGGGCTCGACGCGAAGGTCTACCAGCCGGGCATCGCACCGACCGGGCTGTCCGATCGCTACAAGGACACCGCGTTCGATGCCCAGTACCAGTACATCACCGACAAGCACCGCTTCAGCGCGATGTACACCAACGTCCACGAGCAGCAGACGCTCGACAATGCCTACGCCAATGGCGGGGCCGCCAACCACACCAACACGCTGAACTTCGTCAACGCGAAGCTGAGCTACTACTACAACAAGTGGTACGGCATCAGCGTCGGGTACCAGAAGACCAGCGGTTCGGTGGATTCGCTGCTGTATGCGCCCTACGACATCGCCCATCCGGACAATCCGGCGGTCAGTGCCGTCAACGCGAATGCAAACGGCAGCCCCGAGACCGAGGCGTACATCGCGGAGCTCAACTGGCTGTTCTCGTCGACCGATGCGCAGTCCTTCCGCAAGCGGCGGCTGGTGCTGCAGTACACCGCGTACTCGAAGTTCAACGGCGCCGGTTCGAACTACAACGGCAGCGGCCGCGACGCGAAGGACAACAACACGTTGTACCTGCTCGCATGGCTGATGTACTGATCCGCCGGATCACGACTCACTTCACAGGAGGCTCCCGATGACCGATTCAACGCAAGCCATGTCCAGACGAGCCGCCCTGACGCGCGGCGCGACGCTGCTCGCGGCCATCGCCGTGACGGTGGTCGGCGTCCAGCCGGCCTTCGCCGAGGCGACGCCTGCGGCGGGTGCGAAGAAGAAGAAGGGCAAGGCCGCGAAGGACGACTTCTACTTCCAGGACACGCCCGATGACAGCGGCAAGAGCTGCAAGGGCTGCATCAACTTCACGCCGAAGAGCTCGGGCCTGTTCGGGGCCGATTCGGGCGATTGCGCGCTGCTCGAGGGCGATGTCTGCGTCCACTGCTACTGCCAGGGGTGGACGGACAAGCGTGATGCCGGGGCGAAGAGGGCGGGTACCTGACAGGAGGCCCCTCGCGGGCCATAACAACAACAGGGGTCCCGCTGACGGCCGTCGGCGGCGACCCCGGAGGGTGCCGTCGCAAGGTCGGCGTCCCGGAGGCAAACGTCCATGACCGTGCGTCGCGTTCTACTCGGCTTCCTGCTGGTGATCGTCGGGCTCTTCGCCTACAAGTACACGCGCACCAACGCGGAGCAGCGCGGCTACCGTGGACTCGCGATGTTCCAGCTGAAGCGGCCGTTCCAGGTCGATGCCCAGCACGCCATCAATACGTTCCCGAAGCCCCTGCGGCCGGGGAACCCGAACGGCCCGAAGGCGAGCGAGGTGTACCAGAACGTGCAGGTGCTCGGCGACCTGACGCAGGGGCAGATGGTGCGACTGATGCTGTCGATCAAGGCCTGGGTCGCGCCCGATGTCGGCTGCGACTACTGCCATGCCGCGCCGGACTATGCGAGCGACGCGAAGTACACCAAGCGCGTGGCGCGGGAGATGCTGCGCATGGTGCGCCACATCAACAGCGACTGGACGCAGCACGTCGGCGCGACCGGCGTCACCTGCTACACCTGCCATCGGGGCCAGCCGGTCCCGGCCAAGGAGTGGTTCGCGGCGATGCCGCGCGAGCAGCACGGGCTGATGCCGCCGCTGCGGCCCGCTCGGCCGGTCACGCCGTCGGCGGCCTCCGGCACCGTGCCGACGAACCTGAAGGGTGACTACCTGCCGACCCCGGCCGCGGCCTCGACGACCCTGCCGAACGTCTCGCTTGGCGACTACCTGCAGCACGACAAGCCGATCCGCATCGTCGGCACCGAGGCGTTGCAGGCGGGCAATCGCCATTCGATCAACCAGGCCAAGGAAACCTACAGCCTGATGATGGTGATGTCCGAGTCGCTCGGCGTGAACTGCACGTTCTGCCACAACACGAAGTCATTCTTCTCGTGGGACCTCAGCCCGCCACAGCGCGCGACGGCCTGGTACGGGATCCGCATGGTGCGCGACCTCAACAACGGCTACATCCAGACGGTGGGCGGCCTGCTGCCCACGAACCGGCTCGGACCGGGCGGCGACAACCCCAAGGTCTATTGCGCGACCTGCCATCGCGGCTCGAACAAGCCGCTCGGCGGTGCGCCGATGCTGAAGTTCTACCCGGAGCTCGTGCGACCCGCCGGTGGCCCCGCCACGGCCCAGGGCCTGCCCACCCCGGTCCCGGCGGGGTGATCGCGCGGCGCGCGGCTCTCCTTTAAGACGAGGCAAGCCGCCCCCGGCGCTGCGCGGCGCATCGCCGCGGGGCAGGGGTGCGCCGGCAGGGCGCGGCACGCAGCCGGGGGCGCTGCCGGACCGGGCGCGCGCCCGCGAGGCGCACGGCGCGTTCTTAAATCATGGCGTCGACCGACTCGCCGTGATCGGACCCTGCCACCGGGCGGCCCTTCGATCCGGGTGCGACCCGGTACTTCAAGTGATTTCGAGGATTTATTAAAACTTTATCAATCAACGTATTGAAAGCGATGCCTAATCTTCTTTCGGCGAATCCCGATCGGGTCGATCAGCCGAAGTGCACGCGCTCGAAGACGAGCCCGAGCCCGAACGAAAGGGTGGAGAGGCCCATGCCCCAGCGAAACACCGCGTCCTTCGCGAGGCGACGCAGGCGGCCGGCCGCGTCCTCGTCCCCCGTTTTCGGGACTCCGCCGAATGCGAGCAGCAGCAGGCCAAGGGGAATCATGACGGTGCCAGCAGCGATGTCCATGGGAGGGGACGGTCCGGGGTGAGGGGGCTCTATCTTCATGCGGCGTCATGACGCGCGCAATCGGCGCTGCGGGTAACACCCCATCCGGGGTGTGCGATACCCCAGCGGGGCGCCAATCACGCGCCGAGTGTGAACTGGGTAGCACTTTGGGGTTGCCGGATGGTGATATGAATCACTCTCCTTCCGGACCGCGCGCCGGTGTTGTTCGGATTCGAGGTGCCATGGACTGGCACCACCGCCATTCCCTCACCGAGTCAGAGGACGATTCCCCATGCCCCATTCCAGTCGCCGCACGATCGCATTGCGTGGCACCGACTCCGCCCTGCGCGCCACGCGGTCCGGACATATCGCCCTGCGCGCCGCCGTGGTCGCGATCCTCGCGGTGCCCGCGGCACTCTATGGCGCTGCGGCCGGTGCCCAGGTGGTGAACACCCCCACCTGTCCCGGCGGCACGCTCTACAGCAACGTCGGCGCGGCCCCGGCGCTGCCACTCGCGCCGGATCTCGCGCAGGCGGACTGCAACGGCAACCTCGCGGTTGGACCGGCATCGAGCGCCGGCAGCGCGACCAGCGCGAACAACACGGCGATCAACGGCGGTACGGCCGGTGTCGATGGCACGGACGGCAATCTCGCGATCGGACCGGGATCGGTTGCCGTCGCGGGTGGCTCGTCCGCCGTCGGCACGAACAGTGTCGCGGTCGGCGTCGCCTCGACGGCCACGGGCAGCGGCAGCACCGCGCTCGGCGACCAGTCGACCGCCACCGGCACGCTGAGCGTCGCATCCGGCATGCAGTCGACGGCCACGGGCGCCTCGAGCCAGGCCAATGGCGCCCAGTCGACCGCGACCGGCGCCAACAGCATTGCCAACGGCGCGTCCTCGACGGCGACGGGCACGGGCGCCATCGCGCTCGGCGCGAATTCGACGGCCGAGGGGTCCAATGCGCTCGCGAGCGCCGACGGTGCGACCGCGTCGGGCAATTTCAGCACGGCATCCGGGGTCGCCTCGTCGGCCTTCGGTGCCCAGAGCAACGCGGCGGGCGACGCCTCGACCGCCATCGGCACGTCCTCGAGCGCAACCGGCGTCGACTCGACCGCAGTCGGCAGCCTGAGCAGTGCGTCCGGCCCGCGCGCGACGGCGCTCGGCATCGCGAGTGACGCGAGCGGGATTTCCGCGACGGCGCTCGGCGACTCGAGCGTCGCGCTCGGCGACCGTTCGACGGCCTCGGGGGTCAACAGCTTCGCGCTCGGCCAGTCCTCGACCGCCACCGGCGATTCGAGCCAGGCGCTCGCCGACTACGCCACCGCGACCGGCGCGCAGAGCGTGGCGGCAAGCGTCGACTCGACCGCCGCGGGCCACGCCTCCGCGGCGACCGGCGTCGGCGCGACCGCCTCCGGCGCGTGGAGCAACGCCGCAGCCGATGGCGCCTCCGCCTTCGGCACCTACAGTCTCGCGAGCGGGCAGTCCTCGACCGCGCTCGGTCAGAGCGCGATCGCGAGTGGCGTGCAGTCCACCGCGAGCGGTGCGAACGCCATCGCCGGCGCGGACTACGCGAGCGCCTTCGGCGCGGGCAGCATCGCCACGGGCGTGCAGGCGACCGCGCTCGGCAATTCGAGCCAGGCGACCGGTACCGCGGCGCTCGCCGCGGGCGCCGGCAGCGTCGCCGCGGGCGACGGCTCCGCCGCGATCGGCAACAACGCCTACGCCGCCGGGACCAATTCTCTGGCCGCCGGCTCCGGCGCCGCGGCCCTCGGCAATGCCTCGACCGCCAGTGGCGCAAACAGCTTCGCGAGCGAGGACTACGCGACCGCCGCCGGCGCCGAGAGCTCCGCGACCGCCATCGGCGCAAGTGCGCTCGGTGCGCTGAGCACCGCCTCGGGACTCTCGTCCACGGCTGTCGGCTTCCAGAGCGCCGCGACCGGCGATGGCGCGACCGCGAGCGGCGCGGCGAGTCTCGCCGCCGGCACCAATGCCAGCGCATACGGCACCAACAGCGCCGCGCTCGGCAACTCCTCCGTCGCGGTGGGCGACTCGAGCCTGGCGCTCGGCAACAACGCGCTTGCCGCCGGCGCCGGCAGTTCGGCACAGGCCGACAATTCAAGCGCCATGGGCGCGGCGAGCATCGCGAGCGGCACGGCCTCGACGGCCGTCGGCTACTCGAGCGTCGCGGCGGGCGCCTCGGCGGTCGCGGTGGGTGACTCAAGCCAGGCGCTCGGCAACAACGCGCTTGCCGCCGGCGCCGGCAGTTCGGCGCAGGCCGACAATTCAAGTGCCATCGGCGCGGCGAGCATCGCCAACGGCACGGCCTCGACGGCCGTGGGCTACTCGAGCGTCGCGGCCGGTGCCTCGGCGGTCGCCGTGGGCGATTCGGCGCAGGCGACCGCCGACCAGGCCGCCGCATACGGTGCGCGTAGCGTCGCTGCGGGCGTCGCCTCGAGTGCGTTCGGCGCGGACAGCATCGCGAGCGGCGCCTCGGCGACCGCGACCGGCACGGGCGCGCAGGCGAGCGGCGATTCATCCACCGCGAATGGCGCGCAGAGCCGCGCCTCGGGCCTCAACTCCGCCGCCTTCGGCACCAACACGCTCGCCCTGGGCGCGTCCTCGATCGCGGCCGGGGATTCGGCGCAGGCGGTCGGCAACTTCTCCAGTGCGTTCGGCGCGGGCAGCGTCGCCGCGGGCGATGCGTCGCTCGCGGCCGGGTACCTGAGTGTCGCCGGCGGCCCGAACGCGACGTCGGTCGGTGCGCGCAGCACGGCCACGGGCGACAGCGCCGCCTCGTTCGGCGCGCAGAGCGTCGCGACTGGCGCGTTCTCCGCGGCGCTCGGTTCCAGCGCGCAGGCGAGCGGCGATTATTCGACGGCCACCGGCTACGCCGCGAGCGCCAGCGGCATGAACGCGAGCGCGTTCGGCGCGAACGCGACGGCGACCGATGGCGCGACCGCGCTGGGTGCGGGTTCCGCGGCCGCCGGTGCGTCGAGCACCGCGATCGGCGGTGCGACCGCGGCGGGTGCCTCGGACATCGCGCTCGGTAGTGGTGCGACGACGGCGCCGGCCGGCGGTGGTGCGGGGACCGGTGGCAACGTCGCGATCGGCGGCCAGGCGACGGTCGCGGGTGCGCCGACCGGCGTTGGCGCGACCGCGACCGGCGGCAACGCCGTCGCCCTCGGGGCCGGCGCCAGCGCGACCGGCAGCAACTCCGTGGCCCTCGGCGCGCAGAGCACCGACGCGGGTCTCGCCAACGTCGTCTCGGTCGGTGGCAACGGCCTCACCCGCACGATCACGAACGTCACCGCGGGCGTGAATGCAACCGATGCCGCGAACGTCGGCCAGGTGCAGGCCGTGCAGGTCCAGATCGCGGCGATCGTCAACGGCCAGGCGGGCGTCTGCACCGTCAGCGCCAGCGGCGGCATGCAGTGCTCCATTCCGGGACAGGCCGCGTCGGTCGCGACCGGCAGCGGCGCGATCGCGGTGGGCAACGGTGCGCAGGCGACGGGTGCGGGCGCGATCGCGCAGGGGCAGGGGGCGGTCGCGTCCTTCGCCGGCGCCGTCGCGATCGGTGCCGGTGCGCAGGCGACCGCGGACCCGACGACGGCCATCGGCAACAACGCGATTGCGAGCGCGACGAACGCCACGGCGATCGGTGCCAATGCGGTGGCGAGCGCCACGAACTCGGTCGCCCTCGGCCAGGGGTCGATCGCGGACCGCGCCAACAGCGTCTCGGTCGGCAGTGCGCAGCAGACCCGTCAGATCACCAACGTCGCGGCCGGCACGTCGGGGACCGATGCGGTGAACCTCAACCAGCTGAACGCGTCGGTGTCCGGGATCCAGAACCAGATCACCTCGTCCGTGGCCGCGTTGCAGCACCAGGTCCGGCAGGACATCGACAAGATGGGTGCGAGCGCCCTCGCTGCGAGCCAGATCGCGATGCCGACAGCGCCTGGCAAGACGACGATCGGCGTCGGTGTCGGCACCTCGGGTGGGCAGGAGGCCGTGGCACTCGGCATCGCGCACATGCCGGAGTTCGCGAAGGGTGTGACCTTCCGGGTGACCGTGGCGGCCGCGAGCTCGACGGTCTCGGGCGGCGCCGGCGTCTCGGTGCAGTTCTGAAACTGCGCGCCGCGGGACCCGCATCTGCGGGCCCGCGGCGCGGGTCGATCAGGGCAGGGTTTCGATGAACGCGGCGACCGCGCCCATTTCCTCGGTCTTGAGGCCCGTCGCGACGCCGTGCATGACGGCGACGTTGCGCATGTTGTTCTGGAACGAAGCGAGCTGCTTCATCACGTACTGGGCATGCTGGCCCGCGAGCCGCGGGAAGTCGGCGATGCCATGCGCATCCGGGCCGTGGCACGCGCTGCAGGCCGGCACCCCCGAGGCTTCCACGCCCTTCTCGTAGATGTCGCGCCCGCGTGCGACCGCCGCCGCGTCACCGCTGCGCAGCGGGGTACCGGCCGGCTGCGCGGCGTAGTAGGCGGCGAGCGCATCGATGGTTGGATCCTCGAGCGATGCCGACATGCCCCACATGTAGCCGATCGCGTCCGGGTCGCCGCGCTGCTGCCCGCGGAACGCACGCAGCTGGGCGGCGAGGTAGCCCGGGTTCTGCGCGGCGAGGCGCGGATACTTCGGCTGCTGGCTGACGCCGCGCACACCATGGCAAGTCCCGCAGGTGCCGATCGCGAGGCGCTCGGCATGTGCGGTCACGGCCGGGTCGGCCGCCGGGGTCTCGTCCGCGTGCGCGGCGGCCGCGCCGAAGGCGAGCAGGATCGAGGTACCCATCAGCGTGGAAATTCGCATTGCAGTGCTCCTTGGGTACCGGACTCAGTACGACAGCCAGGCGAGGATGTAGAGCGTGTTGTTGTCGCTCGCATTCCGGCCGGACCCGTCGTAGTTGGAGTTGAAGCCCGCAAACTTGTTGAAGGCCGTGTACTGCACCGAGAACTTCGTGTTCAGCCAGGGCACGTAGTTGAGCTCCGCCATCCAGCCCTTGGTATCCGCGGGTGAGAGGCTGACGGCGCCCGGAGTCACCGGATCGGTGGTCGTGTCGGGCGCGGTGTACGCCGACACGCCGCCGGTGGTCGAGAAGTAGCCGATGGATCCGCCGAAGCGCCGCTT
This sequence comes from uncultured Pseudomonadota bacterium, assembly GCA_903884235.1. Taxonomy (GTDB): domain Bacteria; phylum Pseudomonadota; class Gammaproteobacteria; order Steroidobacterales; family Steroidobacteraceae; genus CAIKZZ01. The sequence goes on along the minus strand of CAISEB010000024.1, from coordinate 102,139 downwards.
GTAGTAGTAGGTCGCCGTCGCGCGCACGGTGGTCAGGTCGGTCGAGACCGTATCGACCTGGGCCGCCAGCGAGCTCGCGGTCAGGGTCTGCGCCTCGTGGATCCGGGTGGCCGCGACGCTGAACAGGTGCTTGTCACCCATGTACTGGTACTGGACGTCCTGGGCGAGATCCTTGTAGTTGTCCGTCGGGCCATGCAGCGGCTGGCCATAGCCGGCGCCGAGGTCGGGGTAGACCTTCATCGTCATCCCGTAGAGCCCGGCCTCGAGCGAGTGCCGGCCCCAGTTGTGCTCGTACGCGACCCGGAAGTAGGGTGCCGCGCCGGCCACCACGCCGCCGGCGGTCGCGCTGTCGAGGGGCCCGGCCGTGCCCTGCTTGGCCGAGCGGTACACGCCAAGCTCGCCGTACAGCGCTTCGTTCCACAGCGCGTAGAAGGTGAGGCCCGCGACGTCCTGTCCGCGGCTGCCGTCGATCTGCGCGGCCGCCGGTGCGCCCGGGGCGATGTTCGAGGCCGCGTAGGGGAAGCCGAAGGCCGGGGTCGTGTTCCACAGATCCTGGACCGTCGGATTGTTGTTCAGCGACACGCCGTAGATCAGGCTCTGGTCGCCCGGCAGCGTCTTCAGGCCCGCGAAGCGGATGTCGGTGTTGTCGATGCCGATCGTGCCGCTGTCGTTGCCGTAGGTCAGCTGGATGAACGCGCCCGCGTGGGGGGCGATCTTACCCGCATAGAAAAGACTGATCTGCTGCGGGAACGACACCGTGCCGTTCTGCGAGCTGCCGGTACCCGACGAATCCGGCAGCGGCGTCGCGATCTGGGTGTAGGAGGCCTGCACCATCAGCGACAGCGGCGGCAGGCTCGCGAGCGAGAGGATCTCCTCGCGCTGGGCGGTTACGCCGCGAACTTGCTTAAGGTTATCAAGGGTATAGCCGTTAGCCTTGAAGACGCGACCGAAGTGCGTCAGCTCGGGCCAGACGGTGTGGCAGGCCTCGCAGGCCATGCCCGTCTGGCGCGCGAAGCTCGGGACGGCCTGGGCGGCGGATGCGGCGCAGACGGCCAGCACCGGAAGCAGGATGCGCGCTGCCAAGCCGAGTCGAGAATGACGGGAATTCATGGAAACTCCAGAACCGGCCCTGTGCCGGGTAATCGATCTAAGACGCGTTCGCAAACTAATCTGGCCAATGCGCCACCTGTAGGCTGGTCTTTACCTATTTCACCGAGAGAAACCACCCTTGCGCCCGGCTCGCGACTCCGGGCTCGATCCCGCCGCAAGCGAGCAGGACCGGGCCGGATCGGCGACAATTCGCGGATGTCAGGCCTCAACACCACCGCCGCCAACCTGTTCGGACGCCGCAAGCACTGGGCGCACCGCTTCGGTACCGCGCCCTTCCTGCCCACCTCCAGGGCCGAGATGGACCTGCTCGGATGGGACTCGTGCGACGTCATCGTCGTCACCGGCGATGCGTACGTCGACCATCCGAGTTTCGGGATGGCCATCGTCGGTCGCCTGCTCGAGGCCCAAGGCTTCAGGGTCGGCATCATAGCCCAGCCGGATTGGCACAGCGCCGAGCCGTTCGCGGCCCTCGGTGCCCCGAACCTGTTCGTCGGCGTGACGGCCGGCAACATGGACTCGATGGTCAATCGGTATACGTCCGACCGCCGGGTGCGCAGCGACGATGCGTATACGCCGGGGGGCGAGGGCGGCAAGCGTCCGGATCGATCGGTGATCGTCTACGCCCAGCGGGTGCGCGAGGCGTTCCCGGGCGTGCCGCTCGTGGTCGGGGGCATCGAGGCCTCGCTGCGGCGCGTCGCGCACTTCGACTACTGGTCCGAGAAGGTCCGCCGCTCGGTGCTGCTCGACTCGCGTGCCGACCTGCTGGTGTACGGCAACGGCGAGCGGGCGATCGTCGAGATCGCGCACCGGCTCGGGGCCGGGGAGTCGATCGGCGAGCTGAGGGACATCCGTGGCACCGCCTACACGCGCAAGGCGACGCCTACGGGCTGGATCGAGATCGACTCGACCACGCTCGACGTGCCCGGGCGCATCGAGCCGATGCCGGACCCCTACGCGATGGAGCCGCAGGGGAAGGCACCGGATCCCGCGGCGCCCGCCGAGCCCGGAGTCGCGGTCGTGCGCTTCACGCGCCAGGTCAAGGGCGGTGACCGTGGCCGCAGCGTGATCCGGATGCCGTCGTTCGAGGCGGTGCGCGATGACGCCGTGCTGTACGCGCATGCGTCGCGGATCCTGCACCTGGAGGCGAATCCGGGCAACGCGCGCGCGCTCGTGCAGCGCCATGGCGACACCGACGTGTGGCTGAACCCGCCGCCGATCCCGCTGACCTCGCGCGAGATGGACCAGGTCTACGAGCTGCCGTACCAGCGCGTGCCGCATCCGGCCTACGGCGATGCGAAGATCCCCGCCTACAAGATGATCCGCTTCTCGGTGACGATCCAGCGCGGCTGCTTCGGCGGTTGCACCTTCTGCTCGATCACCGAGCACGAAGGCCGGATCATCCAGAGCCGATCGGAGGATTCGATCGTCCGCGAGATCGAGAAGGTCCGCGACACGGTGCCGGGCTTCACCGGCGTGATCTCCGACCTTGGCGGACCCACCGCCAACATGTACCGCCTGCGCTGCAAGTCCCCGGAGATCGAGTCGGCCTGTCGCCGGCCGTCGTGCGTCTATCCCGGCATCTGCCCGAACCTCGACACCAACCACGCGCCCCTGATCCAGCTCTACCGCCGGGCGCGGGCCCTGCCGGGCGTCAAGAAGGTGCTCATCGCCTCCGGCGTGCGCTACGACCTCGCGGTCGAGTCCCCCGAGTACGTCAAGGAGCTCGCCCAGCATCACGTCGGCGGGTACCTCAAGATCGCCCCGGAGGCGATCGCCGAGGGGCCGCTGTCGAAGATGATGAAGCCGGGCGTGGGGTCCTACGACCGCTTCAAGGAACTGTTCGACCGCTACACGAAGGAGGCTGGCAAGGAGCAGTACCTGATCCCGTACTTCATCGCCGCCCATCCGGGCACGACCGACCAGGACATGCTCGATCTCGCGCTGTGGCTGAAGCGGAACGGTTTCCGCGCCGACCAGGTGCAGGCGTTCCTGCCCTCGCCGATGGCGACCGCGACCGCGATGTGGCATTCGGGCAAGAACCCGCTGCGCAAGGTCACCCGCGACAGCGAGCAGGTCCATATCCCGAAGGGCCTGCGCGTGCGGCGCCTGCACAAGGCCTTCCTGCGCTACCACGACGCGAACAACTGGCCGCTGCTGCGCGAGGCCCTGAAGAGCATGGGCCGGGCCGACCTGATCGGCGGCGGCAAGCACCACCTCGTGCCGCCGTGGCAGCCGGCCGGGACGGGCGGCGCGCCGGAGGCGCCGCTCACTGGCCGTCCCGGGCCGCGTCCACGCGCCGGCCGGGTGCTGACCCAGCACACCGGATTGCCGCCGCGTCCGCGCGTCGGTCGCAAGCCGTGACGACACCCGACGTCCGCCACGAGCCGCGCCCGGAGCTCTACGGTCCGCTGCTCGCACGCTTCGCCCTCGACCGGCGCGAACGCCTGGTGGGACGGGCGCTCGTGGCGCTGGCGCGGGTGCCGGGCGTCGTCCGCCTGCTGGTGCGCTGGCACGATCGCCGCGCCAAAAAGTGATGCCCCCCTGTTTTTACGGCGTGCTTGCCCGGGCGGGCAGGCGCCATTAGATTGTGCGCCGCGACCGAAGAGGCCCCTGTTCCATGAGCGTCAAGACGAACCCCGCGAATCCGCCCGCCAATGGCTGGGTGGTCCACAAGTTTGGCGGTTCGTCCGTCGCCGACGCCGAGTGCATCGCGCGGGTCGCCGAGATCATCGAGTCGACCCCCGTGCCCCGGGTCGGTGTCGTGCTCAGTGCCTGCAAGGGGGTCACCGACTCGCTGCTCGGCCTCGTTTCGCTCGCCGAGGCGCGTAGCCCCGAGGCGACCGACAAGCTGCAGGCGCTCGAGGCGCGGCACACGGCGCTGGCCGCGACGCTGCTGTCGAAGCCCGGTGCCGCGGCGTACGTCGAACAGCTGGCGGCGGATTGCCGCGACATCGGCGGGATCCTCCAGGCGGTGAGCCTGCTGCGCTCGGCGGCCCAGAATATCCGCGACCTCGTCGCCGGTTACGGCGAGATCTGGTCGACGCGCCTGTTCGCGCGGCTCCTCGCCGAACGCGGCCGGAGCGCCGGGCCGGTGCTGTGGGTCGATGCCCGCGACGTCGTCGTCGTCGAATGGGGCCCGCTCGGTCCCGCGGTGCAGTGGCCCGAGTCCGAGGCCGCGATCCGCCGCCGCGTACCGGCCGACTTCGCCGGCACCCTCGTGATCACCGGCTTCATCGCCGCGGACAAGCGCGGCATCCAGACGACCCTCGGCCGCAATGGCAGCGATTTCTCGGGCTCCATCTTCGGCGCCCTGCTCGGCGCGCGCGAGATCGTGATCTGGACCGACGTCGACGGCGTGCTCTCGGCCGACCCGCGGCGCGTGCCGGACGCGAAGGTCATCGACTCGCTCTCCTACAGCGAGGCCATGGAGCTCGCATACTTCGGCGCCAAGGTCATCCATCCGCAGACGATGGCCCCGGCCGTAACGCGCGAGATCCCGATCGTCATCAAGAACACGTTCGCGGCGACGAAGCCCGGCACGCTGATCTGCGCGCACCCGACCTCGGCTCTGAAGGTCAAGGGCATCACCACCATCGACGCGGTGGCGCTGGTCAACCTCGAGGGCGCAGGCATGATCGGCGTCCCCGGCACCGCGCAGCGCCTGTTCGGGGCGCTGCAGGACGCCGGCATCTCGGTCATCCTGATCTCGCAGGGCTCGTCGGAGCATTCGATCTGCTGTGCCGTCCCGGATGCCGAGGCCGTGGCTGCGCACGAGGTCGTGCGCCGGGCGTTCGACCTCGAGCTGCGCGAGGGCCAGATCCAGCGCGTCGAGGTCAGCCGCGACTGCGCCATCCTCGCGGTCGTCGGCGACGGCATGGCCGGCAGCCATGGCGTCGCGGCCAAGGTGTTCAGCACGCTCGCGGATGCGGCGATCAACGTGCGCGCGATCGCGCAAGGCGCCTCCGAGCGCAACATCTCGGTGGTCATCGCGGCCAGGCATTCGACTCGTGCGCTGCGTGCCGTGCACGCCGGGTTCTACCTGTCGCCGCACACCGTCTCGATCGGCCTGATCGGGCCCGGGCTCGTCGGGGGCGCGCTGCTCGGCCAGCTGGCCACGCAGATCGCGCGGCTGCGCGACACCGTGAAGCTCGACCTGCGCGTGCGTGGCATCGTGCGCTCGGGCGAGATGATGCTTGCGGACGGCGAGATCGACCCCGCCGCATGGCGCGAGGCCAAGGACGTCCGGCGCGTCCCGACCGACCTCGAGGCATTCGCGCGCCACATCCAGGCGGACCACCTGCCGCACGCGATCATCATCGACTGTTCGGCGAGCGCCGAGGTCGCCAAGCACTACCACGCCTGGCTTGCCGCCGGCATCCACGTGGTGACGCCGAACAAGAAGGCGAACAGCGGGCCGCTCGCGTACTACGAGTCGCTGAAGGACGCGCGCCGCAATGCCGGCACCCACTATCTATACGAGGCGACGGTCGGTGCCGGGCTGCCCGTCATCCAGACGCTGCGCGACCTGCGCGAGACCGGCGACGACGTGCGTTCGGTCGAGGGCATCTTCTCGGGCACGCTCGCGTACCTGTTCAACGTCTACGACGGGAGCGAGCCGTTCTCGTCGATCGTGCGCACGGCGAAGCAGAAGGGCTACACCGAGCCGGATCCGCGCGACGACCTCTCCGGCACCGACGTCGCGCGCAAGCTGATCATCCTCGGCCGGGAGGTCGGCCTGAAGCTCGAGCTGGACGACGTGGTCGTCGAAAGCCTCGTGCCTCCGGAGCTCGCCGGGTGCGGTGCGGACGAATTCCTCACGCGACTGCCGGAGTTCGACGCGCGCATGCAGGCGCGCTACGCCGAGGCCGCGGCGGCCGGGCAGGTCCTGCGCTACGTGGGTCGCCTCGACGCACGCCTCGGCAAGGCGACGGTCGGCCTCGTGCGGCTCGATCGCAAGCACCCGTTCGCCAACATCGCGCTGACCGACAACGTCGTGCGCTTCGAGACCATGCGCTATTGCGACAATCCGCTGATCGTGCAGGGGCCGGGCGCAGGTCCCGAGGTCACGGCCGGTGGCGTGTTCGGCGATCTGCTGCGTCTGTGCGCCTATCTCGGCGCCAACATCTGAACCTGTTCCCCGAGGTGCATCTTGCGTCATAGCGCCACCGCCTTCGCGCCGGCCAGCGTCGGCAACGTCGGCATCGGCTTCGACATCCTCGGCCACACCGTGGAGGCGATCGGCGACACCGTGCATGTCGTCCGCACGGCCGAGCGGGGCGTTCGCATCAAGGCGATCACCGGGGTCGCGACCGAGCTGCCGCTCGAGGCGGCGCGCAACACCGCCGGTCAGGCGCTGAAGAGCCTCGCCGAGGACGAGAATCTCGATTTCGGTTTCGAGATGACGATCCAGAAGGGAATCCCGCTCGGCTCGGGCCTTGGCGGTTCGGCGGCCTCGGCGGTGGCGGCGGTGGTCGCGGGCAACGCACTGCTCGAGACGCCGCTCAGCAAGCTGCAGCTGCTCAAGTACGCGATGAAGGGCGAGGCGGTGGCCTCGGGCTCGGTGCACGTCGACAACATCGCGCCCTCGCTGTTCGGTGGCCTCGTGCTAACCGTGGGCGTCGACCATCCGCGCACCAAGCAGATCCCGGTGCCGCCGGGCATCCGCTGCGTGCTCGTGCACCCGCACATGTTCCTGTCGACGAAGGAGGCGCGCGGTATCCTCTCGCGCACGGTGCAGCTGTCCGACCTCGTGTGGCAGTGCGCGAACCTCGCCGGCTTCATCTCGGCCTGCTACACCAACGACCTCGACATGATCCGCGACGCGTTCGAGGACGTGATCATCGAGCCGCAGCGCCAGGCGCTGATCCCGGGGTTCCGCGACGTCAAGCAGGCCGCGATGCAGAACGGAGCGCTCGGCTGCTCGATTTCGGGCGCGGGTCCGACGGTGTTCTGCTGGTGCGAGACGGCGGCCGCCGAGCGGATCCAGGCGGCGATGGTCGCCGCGTTCGCCGCCCACAACCTCGCCTGCGACAGCTGGATCACCTCGATCGAGGCGACCGGCGCACGGGTCATCGACCAATGAAGTTCATCAGCACGCGCGATTCGACCCATTCGGCGACGCTGTCGGAGGCGCTGCGCCGCGGCATCGCGCCGGATGGCGGGCTGTACGTGCCCGAGGCGTTCCCGTCGCTGTCGCCCGCCGATTTCGACGGCTGCGAGGACCTGCCGTCCGTCGCGCGACGCTTCCTCGCGCCGTTCTTCGCCGGTGACGCGCTCGAGCCCGAGCTCGAGTCGATCGTGCGCGAGGCGTTCGATTTCCCGGTGCCGCTGGTGCCGCTGAAGGCCGCGGGCGACGTCGCGGTGCTCGAGCTCTTCCACGGCCCGACGTCCGCGTTCAAGGATTTCGGCGCGCGATTCCTCGCGGCCTGCATGAGCCGTGTGATCAAGGGCTCCTCGCGGACCCTGACGATCCTGGTCGCGACCTCCGGTGACACGGGTGGCGCCGTGGCGGCGGCATTCCACGGTCGGCCCGGCGTCGAGGTGGTCGTGCTCTATCCGCGCGGGCTCGTCTCGCCGCGCCAGGAGCTGCAGCTCACCTGCTGGGGCGGCAACGTGCGCTCGCTGTCGGTCGCCGGCACGTTCGACGACTGCCAGCGCCTCGTCAAGGCGGCCTTCGCGGACCCGGCGTTCGCGCCGCATCGCGAGCTGTCGAGCGCCAACAGCATCAACATCGGTCGACTGCTGCCGCAGGCCTGCTACTACGTGATGACGAGCCTTGCCGGGTATCGCCGCACGGGACGGAAGGTCAACTTCATCGTGCCGAGCGGCAACCTCGGCAACGTGCTCGCGTGCGTCTGGGCGCGCCGCGTCGGCATGCCGATCGGCGACCTGCTGCTGACGTTCAATGCCAACCGCACGGTGCCGGACTTCCTCGAGAGCGGCGAGTGGCGACCGCGGCCGAGCGTCGCGACGCTCGCCTCGGCGATGGACGTCGGCAACCCGAGCAACATGGAGCGGCTGCGCAGCCTGTATCCGGATTTCCACGAGCTCGCCGGCGCGCTCAGCGCCGTGAGTGTCAGCGACGACGAGATCCGCGCCCGCATCCGCACCGACGACGGGGCGCTCGGACAGGTGTGGTGCCCGCACACCGCGACGGCCGCGGAAGCCTATGCCCACCTGCCGCCGGCGCGACGGGCTGCGGGGCCGTGGGTGCTGGTGTCGACCGCGCACCCGGCGAAGTTCCCCGAGACCGTCGAGCCGCTGATCGGCCGCACGATTCCGGTGCCGCCGGCGCTCGCGCGCCTGCTGACGCTGCCGCGCCAGGTGCTCGAGGTGCCGGCGACGCTCGAGTCGCTCGCCTCGGTCCTGCAGTGACCTCCGGCGGGGACGCGCGCGTTCTGATCACCATCGGAGCCGTCGCGCTGGCGGCGGTCGCGGCCCTCGCGGTTGGTCTCTGGATCTGGTTGCGGGGTCGCGCACGGCGCGCGCTGGTCGCGCGCATCGAGTCCGTCTCCGGGGCGCACATCAGCGACGTGCTGCTGCCGGACGGCAACGACGGCTGGTTCCATCTCGACTTCGTGCTGCTGACCGCGGGCGGCCTCGTGGTGCTCGACCTGCGCGACGTCCCGGGGCTCGTGTTCGGCAGCGAGCAGATGAACGAGTGGACCGTGATCCACAAGCAGCGCCGCGCCACCTTCCCGAACCCGCTCGGGCCCCTCTACGACCGGCTCGCCGTGGTCCGGGCGATCGCCGGCGAGGGGGTGGCCGTCGAGGGCCGCGTCGTGTTCACCGATCGGACGACGTTCCCGAAGGGACACCCGCCGGAAGTGCTGCGCCTGTCCTCGCTCGGCGGCGAGCTGCCGCCGCCCATCGAGGCGACGCTCGTCGCGCTGCGCCCGGCGTTCGAACGGGTGCGCGCGGCATCGACGCCGAGTCCGCGGTCGCTGCGCCGCAGCTGAACGTCAGGGGCTGCGCGCGGCGTGACGCGCGAGCACCTCGACGACACAGGCGTTGAGACGGCGCACGGCGCCGAGGTGCAGGAACTCGTTGGGTCCATGGGCGTTCGACTGCGGCCCGAGCACGCCCGTGACCAGGAATTGGGTGCCCGGGTAGCGCGCCGCGAGCATGCCGATGAACGGGATGCTGCCGCCGGTGCCCATCGCGAGTGCCCCGCGCCCGAAGTAGGCCTGCGAGCCGGCCTCGACCGCCTCCGCGAGCCACGGCGCGAGCGGCGGCGCGTCCCAGCCAGCGAGCGAGGAGCCGACCTCGAAGCGCACGCGGGCGCCGTACGGCGGGTCGCGCTCGAGCGTGGCCTGCACGCGGCGCGCGGCCTGCGCGGCGTCGAGCGTCGGCGGCAGGCGCAGCGACAGCTTCGCCGCGACGCGCGGCAGCAGCGTGTTGCCGGCGCTGCCGAGCGCCGGGAGTCCCTCCGCGCCGGTAACCGCCAGCGTCGGCTTCCAGGTGCTGTTGAGCAAGAGCTCGGCCGGGTCGTTGCTGACGGGCCGCACGCCGGCGGCGAACGGCATCTTGGTGATCACCGAGGCGCCGAGCACGGCGGCCGCGGCGCGCGCCTCGGCGACGCGTGCCGGCGGGGCCGGCACGTGCAGCTCCTCGATCGCGATGTCGCCCGTGACGACGTTCTCGAGCCGATCGAGGAGGCCGCGCAGGATCCGGAACGCCGACGGCGCGATCCCGGTCGCCATGCCCGAGTGCACGCCCTCGGTCAGCACGTCGACCGACAGGGTCCCGACGAGGTTGCCGCGCAGCGAGGTGGTCAGCCAGAACTGGTCGTAGTTGCCGCACTCCGCGTCGAGGCAGATCACGAGGTCGGGCGTGCCGAGCCGGTCCGCCAGGTGCTCGACGTAGGCCGGCAGGTCGACGCTGCCGCTCTCCTCGCTGCCTTCGATCAGCAGCGCGCAGCCGGCGTGCGGGATCCCCTGTTCCTGGAGCATGCGGATTGCCAGCAGGCTCGCGTAGAGCGCATAGCCATCGTCCGCGCCGCCGCGGCCGTAGAGGCGGCCGTCGCGGACCACGGGCGTCCACGGGTCGAGACCCGGGCCCCAGCCGGTGAACTCCGGCTGCTTGTCGAAATGCCCGTACAGCAGCACGCGACCCGGTGCCGTGCCGGGGACCTCGGCGTAGATGACCGGCGTGCGGCCGGGGAGGCGCACGACCTCGGCGCGCAGCCCACGGATCGGCTGGCTGCGGCACCAGTCGAGCAGCAGGGCGGCGGCGCGGTCCATGTGCCCGTTGGCCTCCCAGGCCGGGTCGAACAACGCGGACTTGTTGGGGATCCGGACGTACGCCTCGAGGCTGGGCTGGATGCTGGCGGTCCACTCGTGGTCGATGCGCTGGGCGAGGGTCGCGGTGTCCATTATTTAGCTCTCTGAAACAGCAGGTTGAGAACGTTTATTCGTGTCGATTGGAGAAATCCCGGGCAACCCGAAGAACCGCGCCGCGGTGCGGGTCGTGGCCGCGGCGAGCGCCGCCTCCGGCTCGCCGCGTGCCGCGGCGAGCACCCGGCACACCTCCGTCAGGAAGGCCGGTTCATTGCGGCGGTGGCTGGGCTTGGGCCGCAGCGTCCGCGGCAGCAGGTACGGCCCGTCGGTTTCCAGCATCAGGCGCTCCGCCGGAATGTGGCGCACCACCTCGAGCAGGTGGCTGCCGCGACGCTCGTCGCAGGCCCAGCCGGTGATGCCGATGTGCAGTCCCATCTCGAGATAGGCCTCGGCCTCCGCGCGCGTCCCCGTGAAGCAGTGCGCGACCGCCGGCGGCAGCGCGGCTCCGAGCGATCGCAGCACGGCGATGAAGTCCTCGTGGGCATCGCGCTGGTGCAGGAAGAGGGACCGTCCGCAGTCGACCGCGACGCCGAGCTGCAGCTCGAAGGCGCGCCGCTGCACCGCGCGGGGCGCGAGGTCGCGAAAGTAGTCGAGCCCGCACTCGCCAACCGCGCGCACGCCGGCGCGCCCGACCAGTTCCCGCAGCAGGGGCACCTCGCTGGCCGTGAACTCCGCGGCGTGGTGCGGGTGCACGCCCGCAGTCGCCGACAGGTATGCGGGCGCGGCGGCCGCGAGGTCCGCCGCCGCCGCGCTCGAGGCCAGGGTCGCCCCGGTGACGACGAGGTGGACGAGGCCTGCGGCGCGGGCGCGCGCCAGCACCTCGGCACGGTCCGGATCGTAGCTCTCGTGGGCGAGGTTGATGCCGATGTCGACGAGGGGCGGAGCCGTCATCGCCCTATGGTAACGTTCGCCGACACCGGAAATAACGCTCGATGGATGGGACCTCGCATGCCGCTAGACAGGGACGCACTGGCCGCTCTTCGGATGGGTTCGGGCGACGGGGTCACGCCCGCGCCGGCGGGCCGGCGCCGCAAATGGGGCCGCGGCCGGATTGCCCTGGTGGCGGCGGTCGTCGTCGTCGTGGGTCTCGTGCTCTCCTCGGCGCTGCGCCCGAAGGTGCTCGTGGTCGAGACCGCGGCGGCCTCCGCGCCGAGCGCGTCCGGGCGCGTCACCGTGCTGAACGCGTCCGGCTACGTCGTGGCGCGGCGCATCGCGACGGTCGCCTCCAAGGTCACCGGGCGCCTGATCGAGAACAACGTCCAGGAAGGCCGGCTCGTGCACGCCGGAGACGTGCTGGCGCGGCTTGATTCGGCGACCGTCCATGCGGCCTGGGAGGTCGCGGCGCAGAGTCGCGTGGCCTCCAGCCGCGCGCTGCGCGAGGTCGAGGTGCGGCGCGCGGATGCGCTGCGCATGCTGGAGCGCAACCGCGGGCTCGCCGCCTCGCACCTCGTCGCGCAGAGCGTGCTGGACACGTCCGAGGCCGACTACGCGGCGCTCGGCGCGCGGCTCGAGCAGGTGCGTGCCGAGCTCGGCGTCGCCGAGGCGAGCGTCCGCCAGCGCCAGCAGGACCTCGACGACCTCGTGATCCGGGCGCCGTTCACGGGCGTCGCGATCTCGAAGGATGCGCAGCCCGGCGAGATGGTCTCGCCGATCTCGGCCGGCGGTGGCTTCACGCGCACCGGCATCGCGACCATCGTCGACATGGATTCGCGCGAGGTCGAGGTCGACGTCAACGAGGCGTTCATCCAGCGGGTGCGCGAGGGCCAGGCCGCGGAGGCGACGCTGGACGCGTACCCCGATGCACCGCTGCCGGCGCACGTGATCAACATCGTGCCGACGGCCGACCGCCAGAAGGCGACCATCAAGGTGCGCATCTCCCTCGATCGCCTCGAGGCCCGCATCCTGCCGGACATGGGCGTCAAGGTCGCCTTCCTCGAGGAGGCCACGACCGGGCCGAAGCCGGTCGCGCTGGTGCCGGCCGGTGCGGTCGTGGGCGAGGGCGCGGCGCGCGCGGTCTGGGTCGTCGCCGACGGCAGGCTGCAGAAGCGCGCAGTGCGGGTCGGCACCTCGCCCGGCGACGAGCTGCCGGTGCTCGAGGGGCTGAAGCCGGGCGAGCAGGTCGTGCTCAAGCCCGACGCCACGCTCGTCGAGGGCGCGCGGGTCGCCCAGAAGGCCGGTTGATGGAAGCCCCACTCGTCGAGGTGCGCGGGCTCACCAAGGAGTACCGGCGCGGCGACGAGGTCGTCCCGGTGCTGGCCGGGCTCGATCTCGACATCGCGCGCGGCGACTACGTCGCGCTGATGGGGCCATCGGGGTCGGGCAAGTCGACCCTGCTCAACCTGCTGGGTGGCCTCGACCAGCCGACCGCGGGCCACATCCTGATCGATGGCGTGCCGGTCGAGGCGCTCGACTCGGACGAGCTTGCCGCCTGGCGCGCGCGCAGCGTCGGCTTCATCTTCCAGATGTACAACCTGCTGCCGGTGCTGACCGCCGAGCAGAACGTCGAGCTGCCGCTGCTGCTGACGGACCTCTCGCGCGAGGAGCGGCGACGCCGCGCCCGGGCGGCGCTCGCGCTGGTCGGCCTGTCGGATCGCGCCACGCACCGGCCGCGCGAGCTGTCCGGTGGCCAGGAGCAGCGGGTCGGCATCGCGCGCGCGATCGTCACGGACCCACTGCTGCTGCTGTGCGACGAGCCGACCGGCGATCTCGACCGCAAGGCGGGCGATGCGGTCCTCGACCTGTTCGATGCGCTGAACCGGGAGGCGGGCAAGACGATCGTGATGGTGACCCACGATCCGCGTGCCGCGGCGCGGGCGCGCCGCACGCTGCACCTGGAGAAGGGCGTCCTCGCGCGGGAGGAGAGCTGAGGTGCCGGTCGGGGCGCTCGCGCTACTGCCGCTGCTCGGTGCGACGCTGCGCCGGCACCGCTTGCGCCTCGCGTTCACGATCGCCTCGATCCTGATCGCGTTCATGCTGTTCGGGCTGCTCGCCGCGGTCGAGAACGCGTTGACCGCGGGCGTGGAGGTCGCCGGCCAGGATCGCCTGATCAGCACCAACAAGGTCTCGCTGATCGCGGGCATGCCGCGCGCCTACCTCGGTCGCATCCGCGAGGTGGCCGGCGTGCGTCGGGCGGCCTCGCTCAACTGGTTCGGCGGCATCTACCGCGACCCGCACGTGCAGCTCGTGGTGTTCGCGATCACGCCGAACTACTTCGACATCTACAAGGACTTCACGATCGATCCGGCGGGCCTGTCATCCTGGCTCGGTGACCGCGGCGCGGCGATCGTCGGCACGGGAATCGCGACGCGCTACGGCTGGAAGGTGGGCGATCTCGTGCCGCTGAAGTCGAACATCTACCGGCGCAAGGACGGCGCGGGCGCCTGGCCGGTGCGCATCGCGGCGATCTACCGGTCGACGGTGCAGGACCCGAACACGGTGTTCCTGCACTACGAGTACTACAACGAGAGCATCACCTACGGGACCGACCAGATTGGCTGGGTGATCGAGCAGCTCGAGGACAAGAACGCGGGGCCGGCGATCGCGCGCTCGATCGATTCGATGTTCGCGAACTCGCCCAGCGAGACGAAGACCTCGACCGAGAAGGCGGTGGCCCAGTCGTTCGCCAACCAGATCGGCAACATCGGCGCGATCCTGACCTTCGTCGTCAGCGCGGTGTTCTTCGCGATGCTCCTCGTGACCGCGAACACGATGGCGCAGTCGGTGCGCGAGCGCACGCCGGAGCTCGCGGTGCTGAAGACGCTCGGCTTCACGGACCGGGCGGTGCTGACGCTCGTGCTCGCCGAATCGCTGCTGATCACGGGCGTGGGCGGCCTCCTCGGCCTCGGCCTCGCGACACTGGTCACGCAGGGCATGGCGGCGGGCCTGCGTTCGGTGCTGCCGTTCTTCGCCATCCCCGCCGCGGCCTACCTGCGCGGCCTGGCCTACGTCGTCGCGCTCGGCGCGACCGCGGGCCTGCTGCCGGCCTGGCAGGCGATGCAGCTGCGCATCGTGACCGCGCTGAGGACCAGCTGAGATGGCGCGCGGTCCGATCCTCGCCGTGACCTGGATGAACCTGCGCAGCCTGCCGGCACGCTGGGGTCCGGCGCTCGTCGCGGTGGTCGGCATCGCCGGCGTGGTCATGGTGCTGACCGCCACGCTTGCGATCGCGCGCGGCTTCAAGGCTGCGCTCAACTTCGCCGGCGCGGATGACGTCGCGGTGATCGTGCGCGGTGGCTCCTCGGGAGAGCTCGCGAGCAGCCTGCTGCCCACCGAGGCGGACGTCATCCTCGACGCGCCCGGCATCCTCAGGGACGGTTCGGGGCCCGTGGCGTCACCGGAGCTCTACGTGCTGGTCGACCTGCCGATGCGGGTGTCGGGCACGGCCGCGAACGTGCCGTTCCGCGGCATCGGTCCGCGGGGTCGGACGGTGCGCGACCATTTCCGCATCGTGGCCGGACGGATGTTCACCCCGGGACTCTACGAGGTCGTCATTGGCCGTGGCGCGGCGGCGCAGTTCCGCGGGCTCAAGCTCGGCGACCCGGTGCGCTTCGGCACTCAGACCTGGCGCATCGTCGGGCTGTTCGAGGACGGCGGCTCCGTCACCGAGTCCGAGCTCTGGGCGGACGTGCACGTGCTGCAGGGGACGTACCGGCGCCTCGGTGTGCAGTCGGTCCGCGCGCGGCTCGCATCGCCGGATGCGCTGCCGCGTCTCGCGGCCGCGCTCAAGGCCGACCCGCGCATCAACGTCACCGTCACGACGGAGCGCGCGTTCTACTCGGAGCAGTCGAAGACGCTGGTCACCCTGGTCACGGTGCTCGGTACCGCGATTTCGATCATGATGGGCATCGGTGCGATCTTTGGTGCCCTGAACACGATGTATTCCGCCGTCGCGGCTCGCACCCGCGAGATCGCGACGCTGCGTGCCGTCGGCTTCGGGGCCGCCCCGGTTGTGCTCAGCGTGCTGGTGGAGGCGGTGCTGCTCGGGCTCGCCGGCGGTATCCTCGGCGGCTTCGCCGCCTGGGTCGCGTTCGACGGCATCCAGGCCTCCACGCTGAACTTCCAGACCTTCAGCCAGCTGACCTTCGCCTTCATGGTCACGCCCGGCGTGCTGCTGACCGGTGTCCTGTACGCGGTGCTCCTCGGCTTCGTCGGCGGCCTGCTGCCGGGGCTTCGCGCCGCGCGCCTGCCGATCACGGCGGGGCTGCGCGCGACATGACGATCCGATGGCCGGCCTGCATCGTGGCCTCGCTGCTTGCGGCCGGCGCCGCCGCGGCGCCGGCGCAGCCCGGCGGCGAGGAACTCGCCGATCTGGAGGCGCAGTCGGACTATGCGTTCTACACGCACGACGCACGGCTCGCCGCGCGCGTGCTCGAGGATGCGGCCGCGGATGCCGCGTCCGCCGAGCGGCGCGTGCGCCTGCAGTACGCGCACGCGGCGCTGCGTCGCGTGCAGCTCGCCAGCCTCGACGGCGAGCACGGCACCGTCGTGCGCGTCGGCGAGGCCTGTCTCGAGTCGCTCAGGTCGGACGTGCTCGGCGGCGCGGACGCGGAGGCCCTCGCGCTCTCGATCGCCTGCGGCGGCTACCTGTCGCTCGAAGGCGGCCTGCGCGGGCATGCGCTCGGGCCGCGCATCGATGCCTGGATCGTCGCGGCGGCACCGCTCGTGGCGGGCCATCCGCGCCTCCGGCTCAGCCGGGCGCTCGCACTCTGGTACCGCACCGAGGCGGTGGCGGATCGAGTCGCGCGCTGCCGGGCGGACTTCGAGTCCGCCGCGGCGGCACTGGACGGGGCGCACGCCGGTGCCGCCGGCGAGCCGAGCTGGGGTGCCGCCGATGCCTGGCTGTACGCGGGCCGCGCGGCCGCGGCGGCCGGCGATGCGGTCGGGGCCCGCACCGCGTACGAGCACGCGCTGCTCGTGGCGCCGGAATTCCGCGCGGCGCGCCGTGCCCTCGACGGTTTCGGCACGAGGCCGTGAGCCGCCGGCCGCGGGCGCGGCTGATATGATCGGCGCGTGAGCCACTCCGAATTCCCGCACCTGCTAGCGCCGCTCGACCTCGGCTGGGTCACGCTGCGCAACCGCACCGTCATGGGCTCCATGCACACCGGGCTCGAGGACCGGGAGGAGCACTACCCGCGCCTCGCCGCCTACTTCGCGGCGCGTGCGCGCGGCGGGGCCGGCCTCATCGTCACCGGCGGGATCGCACCGAACCGGGCCGGGTGGGGCGCGCCGTTCGCCGGCAAGTTGAGCGTGCGCGGCGAGGTTCCGAGGCACCGGCTGGTGGCCGATGCCGTGCACGCCGAAGGCGGCCGCGTCTGCATGCAGATCCTGCACACCGGTCGCTATGGACACCATCCGCTGACGGTCGCCCCGTCCGCCGTCAAGGCGCCGATCGCGCGGTTCAAGCCCTGGGCGCTGTCGGGTCGTGGCGTGCTGCGCCAGATCGGCGCGTTCGCGCGCAGCGCGGTGCTCGCCCGCGAGGCCGGCTACGACGGCGTCGAGATCATGGGATCCGAGGGCTACCTCATCAACCAGTTCATCGCCGCGCGCACCAACCGGCGCGACGACGAATGGGGCGGGTCCTACGAGAACCGCATGCGCTTCCCGCTCGAGGTGGTGCGTCGCGTGCGCGAGGCCGTCGGCGCCGACTTCATCCTGGTCTTCCGGCTGTCGATGCTCGACCTCGTCGAGGGTGGCTCCGAGTGGCAGGAGGTCGTCGAGCTCGCCCGCGGCGTGGAGGCGGCCGGCGCCACGATCATCAACACGGGCATCGGCTGGCACGAGGCGCGCATCCCGACGATCGCGACGATGGTGCCGCGCGCGGCGTTCGCCTGGGTCACCGAACGGCTGCGACCCCACGTCGCGCTGCCGCTGGTGGCGACCAACCGCATCAACGATCCCGCAGTGGCCGAGAACATCCTCGCACGCGGCGCGGTGGACCTCGTGTCGATGGCGCGGCCGTTCCTCGCGGATCCCGATTTCGTCGCCAAGGCCGCGGCGAACCGCGCCGACGAGATCAACACCTGCATCGCCTGCAACCAGGCCTGCCTCGACCACATCTTCGAGCGGCAGACCGCGACCTGCCTCGTCAATCCGCAGGCCGCCCGCGAGACCGAACTCGTCTACCGTGCGGCGCCCGCGCGGCGTCGCATCGCCGTGATCGGTGCGGGTCCGGCGGGGCTGTCGTGCGCCTGCGTTGCCGCCGAGCGCGGCCACGCGGTGACGCTGTACGAGTCGGCCGCCGAGATCGGCGGCCAGTTCAACCTCGCGAAGCGCGTCCCGGGCAAGGAGGAGTTCCACGCGACGTTGCGCTACTTCCGCCGACGCCTCGCGGTGCTCGGCGTCGACGTCCGCCTCGGGGTCGAGGCGACCGCCTCGGCGCTCGAGGGCACCTGCGACGTCGCCGTCCTCGCCACGGGCGTCGTGCCGCGCAAGCTCGAGATCGCCGGCTTCGACGATGCCCGCGTGCTGTCGTACGTCGAGGTGCTGCGTGGCGCCCCGGTCGGGCGGCGCGTCGCGATCATCGGCGCCGGCGGCATCGGCTTCGACCTCGCCACGTTCCTGATCCATGAAGGGCACGCCGGCAGCCTCGACCTCGAGTCCTTCGCGGCGGACTGGGGCATCGACCTCGCCCACGCGCACCGCGGTGGCCTGCTCCCCGGGCACGCGGCGCCGCCCAGCAGCCACCGCGAGATCTGGGTCCTGCAGCGCAAGCTCACGAAGCCGGGCGACGGTCTCGGCAAGACCACCGGCTGGATCCATCGCACCGACTTGCGGCGCCGCGGCGTGCGCTTCCTGGCGGGCGTCGGCTATCAGTACCTCGACGGGGCGGGGCTGCACTTCACGGTCGACGACAGGCCGGAGCGGCTCGCGGTGGACACGGTGATCGTCTGCGCCGGACAGGAGTCGCGTCGCGAACTTGCATCGGACCTGCGCGGGACGGGCCTCGAGCAGCACCTGATCGGGGGTGCCGATCGCGCGGCGGAGCTCGATGCAAAGCGCGCGATCCTGCAGGGTGCCGAACTCGCGGCACGCCTCTGAGCACGCGATGGACCGACCCGCACCCCAGCTGACGCTCTTCGACGGCCGTGCCACCACCGCGCCGTTCTCGGTGCGCGAGAGCGGGCGCGCCCGGCGCCTGACGGTTCGCGTCTATCCGGGCGGTCGGGTCGAGGTGACGGTCCCGTCGGGCACGCGCCCGGACGTCGTGGCCGGATTCGTCTCGCGCCACCGCGACTGGATCGAGCGCAAGGTCGCGATGTTCGCGAATCGGCCGGACCCGTCCCGCGAGCCGCTGCCAGAACGCATCGACCTGCAGGCGATTGCCCGCGAATGGCAGGTGAGCTACCTGCCGGGCAGCCGTACCCGGGTCCAGCTGCGTGGCGGCGGCGAGCTCGAGGTGCGCTGCGACGCCGCTCGCCAGGCCGACACGCGCCAGGCCCTGCGCGACTGGCTCGTCGAGGAGGCGCGCGGCGCGTTGGAGCCCTGGATCGCCGGGGTCGCGCGCGAGGGCGGGTTCGCCTACGAGCGGGTCCAGCTGCGACGCCAGCGCACGCGCTGGGGGAGCTGCTCGCGCTCCGGCACGATCAGCCTCAACGTGAGCCTGCTGTTCCAGCCACCGGAGGTCGTGCGCTACCTGCTCGTGCACGAGCTCTGCCATACGCGCCACATGAACCATTCATCGCGCTACTGGCGACTGGTTGCCGAGCACGAGCCCGACTACGAGCGCCTCGATCGCGCACTGACGCGCGGCTGGCAGCACGTACCGGCCTGGGTCTACCAGGAGGAGAGGCCATGAGCGAGACGCCGGAGCCAGGCGAGGACGCGCCCGTGGTCAAGGTCGACCTGTCCAACGAGCCCGTCTACTGGGACGTGCCGCTGGCACAGACCTACGGCGAGTACCTGCACCTGGATGCGCTGCTCGGTGCACAGCAACCGAGATCCACCGATCACGACGAGATGCTGTTCATCGTCGTCCACCAGGCGAGCGAACTGTGGATGAAGCTCGCCCTGCATGAGCTCACCACGGTGATCGGCCACCTGCGCCGCGACGAGCTGCTGCCGTGCTTCACGACGTTGACGCGCATCGGCCATATCCAGCAGCAGATGATGCAGGCCTGGGACGTGCTCGCGACGCTGACGCCGTTCGACTACGCGCGCTTCCGCAACCAGCTCGGCAGGTCCTCCGGCTTCCAGTCGTGGCAGTACCGGCTGCTCGAGTTCACGATCGGCAACAAGAATCGGGAGCTGATCGCGGTGCATCGCAAGGACCCGGCGGCGCACGCCGCCCTCGAGGCGGCGCTTGCGGCGCCGAGCCTGTACGACGAGGTGCTGCAACTGCTGTCGCGCCGCGGCTTCGGCATCCCGGAGGAATTGCTGGTGCGCGATTTCTCGCAGCCCTACCTGCCGCACAAGCAGGTCACGGCAGCGTGGCTCGCCGTGTACCACAGCACTGCGGCGAACTGGGAGCTGTACGAACTCGCCGAGCGGCTGATGGACCTCGACCACCGCTTCCAGCTGTGGCGCTTCAGCCACCTGAAGACCGTCGAGCGCATCATCGGGCACAAGCGCGGCACCGGCGGCACGAGTGGCGTCAGTTACCTCGCGAAGGCGCTGGAACTTCGCTTCTTCCCGGAACTGTGGTCGGCGCGTACATCGCTCTGAGCCGCAGCCGCCGGCGCCACGCGTGCACCGCGCGCACGGCCATCAGCAGCGCGAACACGCCGGCATAGGCGAGCGGCGCGGTGACGTCGCGCTTCACCTGCCAGTAGTAGTGCCAGCAGCCGGCGAGCCCGGCGCCGTACACCGCGTAGTGGAGCCGCTGCCAGTTGCGGCCGAGCTTGCGCATCGCCCATGCCGTCGAGGTGGCGGCGAGCGCGACCAGGATCAGGAAGCCGATCAGGCCGAGCGTGACCCACGGGCGCTTGGCAACGTCCTCGACGAGCACGCCGACCGCGAGGCGCTGGTCGACGAGGAAGTACATGGCGAAGTGCAGCGTGGCGTACAGGAACGCGTACAGCCCGAGCATGCGCCGCAGCCGCAGCCACTCCGCGCTGCCGCTCAGGTAGCGCAGCGGCGTGAGCGTGAGCGTCGCCAGCAGGAAGCGCAACGCCCACAGTCCGAGCGCGTCGGTGAGCGCGGCCACCGGGTTCGCGCCGAGGCCGAGTCCGCCGACGCCGAAGGTCCGTGCCGCGAGCGCGGCGAGCGGCACCAGGGAGGCCGCGAACACCCAGGGCTTCGCGGCGCGGATCCAGCGCGCGGCGTTCAGAAGTTCTTCCTCAGGTCGAGCCCGGTGTAGAGCGAGGCCACCTGCTCCGCATAGCCGTTGAAGGGCAGGGTGCCCTGGCGCGGCGCGAACACGCCCGCACCGATGCGCCGCTCGGTCTTCTGGCTCCAGCGAGGGTGGTCGACGGCCGGGTTGACGTTGGCGTAGAAGCCGTACTCCGTCGGGTTCGCCCGCGCCCAGGTCGTCTCCGGCATGCGCTCGGTGAAGTCGATGCGCACGATCGCCTTGCTGCTCTTGAAGCCGTACTTCCAGGGCACGACGAGCCGCAGCGGCGCGCCGTTCTGGTTCGGCAGCACCCGCCCGTAGAGGCCGACGGCGAGCAGCGCCAACGGATGCGCCGCCTCGTCGATGCGCAGGGCCTCGGTGTAGGGCCAGTCGAGCGTGCGGCTGCGCTCGCCCGGCATCTGGGCGGGGTCGTTCAGCGTCGTGAACTGCACGAACTTCGCCCGCGAGGTGGGCTTCAGCCGGCGCACCAGGTCGCCCAGCGGGAAGCCGACCCACGGCACGACCATCGACCAGGCCTCGACGCAGCGCAGCCGGTAGATGCGCTCCTCGAGCGGATGCGGCCGGATCAGGTCCTCGAGGGCGAAGCGACCCTTCAGGTCGCACTCGCCGCCGACCGTGACGGTCCAGGGGGTCACCCGCAGGTGGCCCGCGTTCGCGGCCGGATCGCTCTTGTCGGTGCCGAACTCGTAGTAGTTGTTGTAGCCGGTGACGTCATCCCAGGAGTTCGGCGCCTCGGTCACGCTGTACGCGGCGTTGCGACGCGCGGCGAGCACGGTGCCGGTGGGCGTGCCGGCGCGTGCGGCCGGCGCGAGAAGGGTGCTGCCGGCCAGCGCCAGCGCGCCCGCGAGGAAGCGCCGCCGCTGCGCATAGACGTCGGCCGGCGTGATCTCGGAGGGACGGATGTCGGCTGGGCGTCGAATCAGCATGGTCGCGGGCTCCGAGGTGGTGGGTGCTGCCTTCCCCCTAGAGACCGGCCGCGCAGCCGGATCATTTCAGAATTCGTACTCGAACTGGAGCCGGGCCGTGGAATCGGGCGAGGCGGCGGTCAGCCCGAACACCCAGGCGGCCTCGTAGCGGATCGCACGGTGGGCCCCGAGCCGGAACCGGCCCATCGCCGAGGGCCCCATCTGGTGGCGGTGCGCGCCGAGGCTGCCGATTGCGCCGGCCTGGCCGAACTCGCCGTGCACCTCGACGCCGGGCTCGAAGTGCGGCTGCTGCCGCCAGCGCAGCCGGGCGGCGTAGCCGAGGTTCGCCCGGCTGCCCGAGGTCAGCGCCTGCTCGGCGGTCAGGTTGACCGTCAGCACCGTGCGCGCGAAGGATTTCTCGGCGAGCATGCCGAGTTCGATCGCATCATGGGAATCGGCGCCCACGCCGTGCGCGTACTCCGCGAGCAGCCCGTAGTCCGCCGAGTACTTGCCCTGCGGCGTCAGCGCGAACACGTTCTCGAACGAGGCCTCGGTCACGTGGCGCGCGCCACCCGGGTCGCGCTCGATCGTGAACAGCCCCTCGGCGAGCCAGCGGTCGTTCGGCGCGTACTCGAACTCGATCTTGTGCTCCTCGGCGCCGTTGACCGAGGCCCGCCCGTCGAGGTCGCGCTGACCGCGCAGCTCGATCGCGGACTCGCCGGCTTCGACGATCGGCGAGTAGATGACGAGCCCCGCGTGCGCCCGGCCGGGCAGGATGCTGGCGAGCGCGATGGCGATGGCGACCGCGAGCGGGCGCCCGTGCGGACGCTCGGGGGGAACCGGGCCGGCTCCGAGGCGGCCGATGCCGGCGATGGCCGCGAGTGCGATCGCGAACGCCAGCAGCTGCGTCCCGCTCGGGCGTTCCACGTAGCCGACCAGCGCGTGCAGCACCTGGCCGAGCGCACCGTGCTCCGGAACCAGCCAGGCGCTGTTCCACACCGGGTCGACCAGCGCCGGCAGCCAGCCGCCTTGCACGAGGTTCGCGGCGGCCTGGGAGGCGAGCCCGGCCGCCAGCAGCAGCAGCAGGCTGCCGGTGACCGCGAACAGGTGCCGGGGCGGGATCGCGACGAGGCCGCGGTAGACGAGCGCACCGATCCCGATGCCGCCGGCGAGACCGATGGCGCTGCCGGTCGCGAGCGCATGGGCGTCGGCGCCGCCCGCGGCGATGCCGTAGAGGAACAGGACGAGTTCCGCGCCCTCGCGCAGGACGGCGAGCGCGACGACCAGCAACAGGCCCGACAGCGGCGTCGCGCCGCTCGCGACACGGCGACCGACCCCGTGCAGGTCGGCGGCGAGTTCGCGGCCGTGGCGTTTCATCCACAGGCTGTGCCAGCCGAGCAGGGCGGTCGCGGCGAGCAGCACCGTGGCGTTGAAGAGTTCCTGGCCGCTGCCCTGGAAGGCGTCCGCGAGCCGTCCCGCACCCAGTGCGACAAGCGCCGCACCGGCGAGGCCAAGCGCGATCCCGCCGGCGATCCAGCGGCCGCGGCCCGGGAGGTCGCGGGTGCCGGCCAGCAGGATGCCGATCAGCAGGGAGGCCTCGAAGACCTCCCGCAGGACGATGAGGGCGGCGCCGATCACGGCCGGACGACCAGCCAGCCGCGGGCGGTGAGCGGGTTGAAGTCGCCGAAGTATTCGTAGCGGCCCGGGGCGAGGGGGCCGACATAGACGACGACCTTGCCGCCAGGTGTTACGAGCTTTTCGCGATTCAGCGCGTAACTCTCGAATTCCTCAGGCGTTTGGTCCTTGTTCTCGAGGACCAGGCGCACCCGCACGCCGGCCGGGACGATCAGTTCACCCGGCGAGTAGCGATGCCCTTCGAGCACGAGGTTGTACTCGGGCTCGGCAGCCAGGGCGTGGCTCGCGGCGAGGGCGGTCAGGCACATCAGGAGGCGGGACAGGCGGGTCATGGGCGGTCCGGTGGGTACTGACGGCCCTTATGATACGAATGAGAATCATTCCTATCAAGTACGGATTTCACTTATTTGAGAATTCGCCGCCCCCCGGCGGCGGATCAGCGCCAGGAGTCGACGGGCAGGCCCAGCGACCGCGCGCGGGCGCGCGTCCAGAGCGAGGCGTTGACGACGCGGGGCGCATCGACGTGGCGCAGGTGATCGAGATCGGAGCCGGCATTGCCGTAGGCGGCGAAGGTCGCCGTCGGATGCATCGCGCGCAGGTCGGCGAGGCAGCGCGTCTTCTCCGGGCCGCGGCGATTCTCGCCCTTCAGCCGGCCATCGAGGCGATCGCCGTCCCAGCGCACCTCGGTGCAGATCACCTGGTCGAAGCCGAGCCGGGAGCCGAGCTCACGCACGTAGAACTCGGTGCTCGCCGAGAGCAGCACCAGCCAGTCGCCGGCGTTGCGGTGCGCCTCGATCGCCGCCACGGCGGTCGGGTACAGCATTGCGATCAGCTGCTCGTCGAGGAAGGCCTGCGTCATCGCGTTGATCTCGGCGTGCGTCAGGCCGCCGAGCAGCGCGTGGATCAGGTCTCCCTTGAGCCGGCCGCGGTCGCGATCCAACGCGAACCGCAGCAGGATGGCCGGCACGGCCGCCAGCCGGCCGCGCCGTTCGGGATGCCGGGCGAGCGCGAAACGCAGGTACGGGACCAGCGTGTCGCGGCGCGTCAGCGTGCCGTCGAGGTCGAAGATCGCGACACCGCCACCGGCGGTGTCGCGCACGGCGGCCGCGGGGGCGGCGGCGTCCGTCACGCGACCCGGTCCTTGCCGACGAGGCTGCGCAGCACGTACTGCAGGATGCCGCCGTGGCGGTAGTACTCGAGCTCCTTCGGCGTGTCGATGCGCAGGCGCGCCACGAACTCGGTGGCCTTGCCGTCCTCGGCGCGCGCGATGACGCGGACCGTCTTGGCACCGCCACCGTCGAGGCCGACGAAGTCGAAGGTCTCCCGGCCGGTGAGCCCGAGGCTCGCCGCGCTCGCGCCGTCGGTGAACTGCAGCGGCAGCACGCCCATGCCGATCAGGTTCGAGCGGTGGATGCGCTCGAAGCTCTCGGCGATCACGGCGCGAACGCCGAGCAGCATCGTGCCCTTCGCCGCCCAGTCGCGCGAGGAACCCGTGCCGTATTCCTTGCCGGCGAGCACCACGAGCGCGGTCCCGTCCGCCTTGTAGCGGGTCGCGACGTCGTAGATCGAGCCCTGCTCGCCGCTCGGCAGGTGCACCGACACGCCGCCCTCGGTGCCGGGCAGCAGCAGGTTGCGCAGGCGGATGTTCGCGAACGTGCCGCGCATCATCACCTCGTGGTTGCCGCGCCGTGCGCCGTAGGAGTTGAAGTCCACCGCCGCCACGCCCTGCTGGACGAGGTACTTGGCCGCGGCGCTCGACTTCGAGATGTTGCCGGCCGGCGAGATGTGGTCGGTGGTGACCGAGTCGCCGAGCACGGCGAGCACGCGGGCGCCGCGGATGTCGCCGACCGGCGCCGGCGTCATCGTCATGCCGTCGAAGTACGGCGGGTTGCGCACGTAGGTCGAGTTCTCCTCCCACGCGTAGACTTCGCCCGCCGGGACCTGGATCGCGTTCCAGTGCTCGTCGCCCTTGAACACGCTCGCGTAGCCCTTCTTGAACATCGCCGAGTGGACCGAGCCCGCGATCGTCGCGGCCACGTCCTGGGCGCTCGGCCAGATGTCCTTGAGGTACACCGGCGTGCCGTCGCTGCCCGTGCCGAGCGGCTCGGTGGTCAGGTCGAGGTCCATGGAGCCTGCGAGCGCGTAGGCGACGACGAGCGGCGGCGAGGCGAGGAAGTTCATCTTCACTTCCGGATGCACGCGGCCCTCGAAATTGCGGTTGCCCGACAGCACCGATGCGGTCGTGATGTCGCCGGCGCGGATCGCATCGGAGATCTCGGACTTGAGCGGTCCTGAATTGCCGATGCACGTCGTGCAGCCGTAGCCGACCGTGTAGAAGCCCACGGCCTCGAGTTCGTGCAGCAGGCCCGCCGCGGAGAGATAGTCGGTGACGACGCGCGAGCCGGGGGCGAGCGAGGTCTTCACCCAGGGCTTAGAGGTGAGGCCGCGCGCACGGGCATTCTTCGCGAGGAGGCCCGCCGCGATCAGCACGGCCGGGTTCGAGGTGTTGGTGCAGCTCGTGATCGCGGCGATCACGACCGCGTTGTCGGCGAGCTCGTAGGCGCCGCCGGCCACGGTCGCCCGGCCGGTCGCGGTCGGGTTCTTCGCGGTGCGCTCCTCGGCGACCTTCTTGACGGTGGCCTGCGAGACGGCCTTGGCCCGGGTCAGCGGCACGCGATCCTGCGGGCGCTTCGGACCGGCGAGCGAGGGCTCGACGGTGCCGAGGTCGAGTTCGAGCACATCGGTGTATTCGGCCGCCGGCATGCCGTTCGTGCGCCACAGGCCCTGCGCCCGCGCATAGGCCTCGACGAGCGCCACCTGGTCCGCCGGGCGTCCGGTCAGCTCGAGGTAGCGGATCGTCTCCTCGTCGATCGGGAACACGGCGATCGTGCTGCCGAACTCGGGCGACATGTTGCTGATCGTGGCGCGATCGGCGAGCGGCAGCGAGGCGAGGCCGTCGCCGAAGAACTCGACGAACTTGTCGACGACGCCCTTCTTGCGGAGCATCTCGGTGATGGTCAGCACGAGGTCGGTGGCGGTGGTGCCGGCCGGCAGCTCGCCGGAGAGCCTGAAGCCGATGACCTGCGGGATCAGCATCGTCACCGGCTGGCCGAGCATCGCGGCCTCCGCCTCGATGCCGCCCACGCCCCAGCCGACGACGCCGAGGCCGTTGATCATGGTGGTGTGCGAGTCGGTGCCGACCAGCGTGTCCGGATAGGCCCAGCCCGTGCCGTCCTTGTCCTGGGCGAACACGACGCGGCCGAGGTGCTCGACGTTGACCTGGTGGACGATGCCCGTGTTGGGCGGCACGACCTTGAAGTCCTTGAAGGCGGTCTGGCCCCAGCGCAGGAACGAGTAGCGCTCGCCGTTGCGCGCGAACTCGATCGCCGTGTTCTTGGAGAGCGAGTCGGCGGCGCCGTACTCGTCGACCTGGACCGAGTGGTCGATCACGAGTTCGGCGGGGGCCAGCGGGTTGACGCGCTTGGCGTTGCCGCCGAGGCGCACGATCGCCTCGCGCATCGCGGCGAGGTCGACGACGCAGGGCACGCCCGTGAAGTCCTGCATGATCACGCGCGCGGGCGTGAACGCGATCTCATGGGATGGCGCGGCCTTCGGCTGCCAGGCGAGCAGGGCCTCCACGTCGGCCCGGGTGACGTTGATGCCGTCCTCGAACCGCAGCAGGTTCTCGAGCAGGATCTTCAGCGAATAGGGCAGCCGCGACAGGTCATGGCCCGTCAGCGCCGGCAGGCGATGGTACTGGTACTGGCGTCCGCCGACGTCGAGGGTGGCGCGCGTCTTGAAGCTGTCCGTCATGGTTCCTCCCGCAGGGAAGCGTCAATTATAACGCTGCGCTGCACAATCTGCCGCCGTGATCACGGCTCCGCCGCGACATTCATCGCCCTCGTACAGGGCGGCGTACTGCCCCACGGCGACCGCTCGCAGCGGCGCGAGCGGCTCGAGCACCGTGCCCGCGGCCGTCACCTCGACGCGGGCAGGCACCGCGCGCTGCCGGTGGCGGACCTGCAGCATGCAGTCGAATCGCGCCGTGCCGGGCGGCGCCAGCCAGGCGATCGGGCCGGTGACGATCCTATTGCTGTACAGCATGGGGTGATTCTCGCCCTGTACAACGACCAAGGTATTGCGTCCGACATCCTTGGCCGCGACGTACCAGGGCGCATCGCCGTGCGCGCGCTGGCCGCCGATGCCGAGGCCGCTGCGCTGGCCGATCGTGTGGAACATCAGCCCCGCGTGCGTGCCGAGCCGCTCGCCCTCGGGCGTCTCGATCGGGCCCGGCGTCGCCGGCAGGTACTGCGCAAGGAACTCGCGGAACGGGCGCTCGCCGATGAAGCAGATGCCGGTGCTGTCCGGGCGGTCGTGCACCGGGATCCCGGCGTCCCGGGCGAGCGCCCGCACCTCGTGCTTGGCCAGCGTGCCGAGCGGGAACTCGGCCTGCGCGAGGGCCACGGGTGCCACCTGCTGCAGGAAGTAGGACTGGTCCTTGGCCGCGTCGCGCGCGCGGAGCAGGCGCGAGCGCGTCGCGCCGTGCTCGACGCGCGCGTAGTGCCCGG
This sequence comes from uncultured Pseudomonadota bacterium, assembly GCA_903884235.1. Lineage (GTDB taxonomy): Bacteria > Pseudomonadota > Gammaproteobacteria > Steroidobacterales > Steroidobacteraceae > CAIKZZ01. The sequence goes on along the minus strand of CAISEB010000024.1, from coordinate 74,295 downwards.
TCGCGAGCCGCGCCCCGCCGAGGCGGCGAACGTAGTCGAGGCAGACGCCGAACTTCACCTCGCGGTTGCACAGCACGTCCGGGTTCGGCGTGCGACCGGCGGCATACTCGTCGATGAAGTAGCGGAACACGCGGTCGCGGTATTCGGCCGCGAAGCTCACCCGGTGCAGCGGGATCCCGAGGGCGTCGGCCACGGTCCGGGCCGCCTGCCAGTCCGCCGCGGCGGTGCAGTAGCCGTCCTCGTCGTCGTCCCAGTTGGTCATGTGCAGCGCCTCGACGGCGTGCCCGGCGCGCTTCAGCAGGAGCGCCGCGACGGCGGAGTCGACGCCGCCGGACAGGGCGACGATGAGCGGGGGATTCATGCCGGCGAGTATAGCGCCGGGGCGTGCAGCCTCAGCTCGACAGTGCCTGCGCGCGCGGCACGGCGCACTGGTTCCAGCCCGAGTCGAAGTGTTCGAGGTAGAGCCGGGCGACGGCCTCGTTGCGCAGCTCGCACAGCCCGTCCCAGCGGTTGCTCTGCAGGCGATACAGCGTCGCGCGCTCGTCGGCGATCATGTAGGTCGAGGGATGGTCGCGGAACTGCGGCTGCGCGTTGCGGATCTCGATGTAGCTGGTGAGCTTGCGCGCGATGGCGATGAACTCGTGCCGCCCGTACATGATGCGCCCCGGGTTGAGCACCAGCACGCGGACCTTCGCGAAGCGCGGCCCAAGCACGAAGCGCTTCACCGCCGCGATGAACGGTGGGTACTCGTAGATCTCGGACTCGAGGCTGTGGGTGAGGATGGTCAGCACGCGCTGCGCGCTGGAGGCGACGGTGGTCGCCGCGATACGCGCCTCGTCGACCGTCGACAGCAGCGTGCGCGGCTCGGTGAGCCGCGGCAGCAGGACGTTGCTGGGAGGAAAATGCATCAGGGATCCCGGTGTGGTGTTCCGGGACCGGCGGGGCGTTCGACGCGGCCGGGGCACCCGTACCGGATGGAGGCAGATCTCCAGCCGGCACGGGAGATGGTAACGAGCGGGCCGCGCCTCCCGTGTCGACTGGTTCACGGTTCGTGGTCCGGCCCTCAGGCGTCGCGCGCGAGCTCCCGCGCCAATCCGACATAATCTGCCGGCGTCAGCTTCGCGAGCCGCTCGCGTTCGCTCGCCGGGATCGGCAGTTCCGCGACGAAGGCGCGCAGCGCGACCCCATCGATGCGCTGTCCGCGGGTCAGCGCCTTCAGGCGCTCGTACGCGTTCGGCACGCCATAGCGGCGCATCACGGTCTGGACCGCCTCGCCGAGGACCTCCCAGTTCGCGTCGAGGTCCTCTGCCATGCGTCGGGGATCCGACTCGAGGCGACCGAGGCCCTTCTCGATCGAGCGGAACGCGAGCAGCGCGTGCGCGAGCGCGGGACCGAGGTTGCGCAGCACGGTCGAGTCGGTGAGGTCGCGCTGCCAGCGTGAGATCGGCAGCTTGTCCGCGAAGTGGCGCAGCAGCGCATTGGCGATGCCGAGGTTGCCCTCGCCATTCTCGAAGTCGATCGGGTTGACCTTGTGCGGCATCGTCGAGCTGCCGACTTCGCCGGCGACGACGCGCTGGCGGAAGTAGCCGAGCGAGACATAGCCCCACACGTCGCGCGAGAAGTCGATCAGGATCGTGTCGACGCGCGCCAGCGCGTCGCAGTACGCACCGATCCAGTCGTGCGGCTCGATCTGCACCGTGTACTCGTTCCACACCAGTCCAAGTCCGGTCACGAAGCGCCGCCCGGCGTCGCGCCAGTCGAGGTCCGGGTAGGCCGCGAGGTGGGCGTTCCAGTTGCCGACCGCGCCGTTCATCTTGCCGAGCGGCTCGACCGCGTCGAACGCCGCGCTGGCGCGATCGAGGCGGGCCGAGACATTCGCGAGTTCCTTGCCGAGCGTCGTCGGACTCGCGGCCTGTCCGTGCGTGCGCGACAGCATCGGCACGGCGGCCTCGGCGTGTGCGCGCGCCACCAGCCAATCACGGATGCGGCCGATCGCGGGCAGCAGGACCTCGCTGCGGGCGCGCTGCAGCATGAGCCCATAGGAAAGGTTGTTGATGTCCTCGGAGGTGCAGCCGAAATGCACGAACTCGAGTTCGGCGTCGGTGGCGCCGGCGGCGCCGAGCACGCCGCGGACGTAGTACTCGACGGCCTTGACGTCGTGGGCGATCGCGCGCTCGTGCGCCTTCACGGCGACCGCCTCGTCCGGGGCGGCGGCGCGGGCGAGCGCCTCGGCCGCGGCCAGCACCGCCGGGCGCACGCCGCGCAGCTCCGGCAGGGCGAGATCCCGCGCCAGGAACAGGAACCATTCGGCCTCGACGCGCACCCGATGGCGGATCAGGGCGGCCTCGCTGAACAGCGCGCGCAGTTCGGCGCACTTGTCGGCGTAGCGGCCATCGACGGGCGACAGGGCGTCGAGCGCGAACGGCAGCGCCGCGGGTCGGTCGGTCACGGTTCGGTTCCCGGTGGGTTAGGATGCGAAAGCATATCCCAACCACGACCCCGGATGACCGCGACGGCCCCGACTCCTGCTGATCCGAGCCCCGGCCGATCCGGTTGCGCGCCGTGAAATCGGGCGGGCCGGACGCGACGGCGGAACTGCGCGCGCGCCTGCGGCGGCGGCTCGCCGGCACGCGGCCCGGGACCGAGGGCCCGGCGAGCCTCGCGGGGTTGCCGCCCGGGGGCACCGAACGCTATCGGCACCTGCTGCCGCACGCGCCCGCGGCCGCCGCGGTGCTCATCCCCATCGTCGATCATCCGAACGGATTGACGGTGCTGCTCACCGAGCGCTCGCGCGACCTGCGCCACCACCCCGGCCAGATCGCCTTTCCGGGTGGGCGCGTCGAGCCCGGCGACGCCGGTCCCGTGGCCGCGGCACTGCGCGAGTCGGAGGAGGAGATCGGGCTTGCGGCCGGATGCGTCGAGGTGCTCGGCTTCCTGGCCGATCACCTGGTGATGACCGGCTATCGGGTCACGCCGGTCGTCGGCCTCGTCGGCCCCGGCTTCGCGCTCACGATCGATCCGACCGAGGTCGCCGCGGTGTTCGAGGTGCCGCTGGCGTTCGTGCTCGATCCTGCGAACCACCGGCTGCGCAGTCGTCCGCTCGGCGGCGGCGTCGTCGACGTCTACGAGATGCCGTATGGCGAGCACCACATCTGGGGCGCGACCGCCGGCATGCTGACCAGCCTGTCGCGCCTCGTCGGCGCGCCCGGCGACGGGGACCCCGACCGATGAAGCAACTGCTCGACATCATGGCCCGGCTGCGCGATCCGGAACGGGGCTGTCCCTGGGATCTCGAGCAGGACTTCACCTCGATCGCGCCGTACACGCTCGAGGAGGCCTACGAGGTCGCGGATGCGATCGAGCGCGGCAACCTCGCCGCGCTCGAGGAGGAACTCGGCGACCTGCTGCTGCAGGTCGTGTTCCACGCGCAGATGGCGAGCGAGGTCGGTGCCTTCGACTTCGAGCGCGTCGTGCGCGGCATCAGCGACAAGATGATCCGTCGCCATCCGCACGTGTTCGCGGACGAAACGGTCGTCGATGCCGCCGCGCAGTCGGCGCGCTGGGAGGACATCAAGGCCGCCGAGAAGGCCAGCCGCGGCGAGGCGCCCGGCGGCCTGCTCGAGGACGTGCCGGTCGGGCTGCCGGCGCTGACCCGGGCGATGAAGCTCGGCCGGCGGGCCGCGCGGATCGGCTTCGACTGGCCGGATCGGCAGGGCGCGCGCGCCAAGGTCGACGAGGAACTCGGTGAGCTGGACGAGGCCATCGCGACGGGCGATCGTTCGCGCATCGCCGCGGAGTTCGGCGACGTCCTGCTCGCGCTCGCGAACCTCGCACGGCACCTCGAGGTCGACGCGGAGGGTGCGCTGCGTGGCGCGAATGGGCGATTCACCCGGCGCTTCCAGCACGTGGAGCGCGAGGTCGCTGCCGGTGCGGGCGGCACGCTCGAGGACATGGAGCGGCACTGGCAGGACGCGAAGCGTCGCGAGCGCGACGCCGGCTGAGCCGTTCAGGGTCCGTTCACCCACCCGGTGGGAGACTCCACCCCGCACCGGCCTCCTTCGTCGCGGATCGCGACCGGGCCGGTGGGGAGACACGCCATGGACCCGTCCACGTTCCGCACCCCGGCCCGGCTCGCGCTCGGCGCCGCACTCGTGCTCGCCACCGGCAGCGCCCTCGCGCACCCCGGCTACCGGGACGACCGCTATGACCGGGACGACGACGATCGTCGCCCGATCGCCCGGGTCCTCGAGGTCGCGCCGCACTACGTCGCGGTGCGCGTCGAGGTGCCGGAGCGGCGCTGCTGGAACGAGCGCATCGGCTACGACCGTGAGGAGGGCGATGACCGCGGCCGCCGTGCCGGCGGTGCGATCCTCGGCGGTCTCATCGGCGGCGTGATCGGCCACAACCTCGGTGACGAGGACAGTCGCGGACTCACCACCGCCGCGGGTGCCCTCGTCGGTGGCCTCATCGGTCACGAGGTGGCGGGGGCGGGGGACGATCGCGACGAACGCGATCGCCGCTACGACCTGCCGCCGTCGCGCTACGCGCAGCGCTGCCAGGTCGTCAGCCGGCCCGGGATCCAGCGCCGCCTCGATGGCTACGACGTCGCCTATCAGTACCAGGGGCGCCGCTTCCAGACGCGGTTGTCGTACGACCCGGGCCCGACGCTGGACCTCGACCGCGTCGGTGCGCCGGACTGGCGGTGAGCGGCTACACTTCCGGTCATGTCCCGCATCGTCCCCGTCATGCTCGCGTGCCTGCTCGCCGCCGCGTCGGTCCTGCAGGCGCCTGCGGCCGAGCCGCCGGCGCGCCCCGAACTCACGCTCGAGCAGGCCGTGGAGCGCGTGCAGCGCGACACCCATGCGCGCGTCGTCAAGGCAGAGACGCTGCGCGAGCGTGACGAGACGCTCTACCGCCTGCGGCTGCTGGCGCCCGATGGCCGCGTCTCGACGGTGATGGTGCACGCCGCGAGCGGGCGGGTGGACTGACGTGCGGATCGTCGTCGTCGAGGACGAACCGGCGCTGCGTGGCCAGCTCGTGGACGCGCTGCGCCGCGCCGGGCACACGGTCGATGCCGCAGCGGACGGGACCGAGGGCCTCTATGCGCTGCGCGAGTACCCGGCCGACATCGCGATCATCGACCTCGGCCTGCCCGGGATCCCCGGCCTCGAACTGATCCGGACCGCCCGGGCGGAAGGTCGGCGACTGCCCATCCTCATCCTGACGGCTCGCGACCGCTGGCAGGACAAGGTCGAAGGTCTCGAGGCCGGTGCCGACGACTACGTCACCAAGCCGTTCCAGCCCGAGGAGGTCCTCGCCCGTGTCCAGGCGCTGGCGCGCCGCGCGGCGGGCTTCGCGGACCCGGTGCTGCGCGCCGGGGTCGTCGCGGTCGATACCCGCAGCCAGACGGTCAGCGTGGCCGGGGCCCCGGTCGAACTGACCTCGTTCGAGTACCGGCTGCTCGAGGTCCTGATGCTCAACGCGGGCTCTGTCTTGTCCAAGACCGACCTGACCGACCGGCTCTACGAACAGGACTTCGAGCGCGACAGCAACACCATCGAGGTCTTCGTCGGTCGCCTGCGCCGCAAGCTCGATCCGCAGGATCGGCACCAGCCGATCGAGACCCTGCGCGGTCGCGGCTACCGGCTGCGCCGCGAACCGGCCGACGGTGCCGCGCCTCGATGAAGTCGCTCGGTTCGCGCCTGCTGATCACGCTCGGCATCCTGCTCGTCCTCGGTTTCGGGCTGACGCTCGCCGCGCTCGACTTCTCGTTCCGGGCGCGTGCCGAGCGGGCGCGCGACGAAGTGCTCGATGCCCACGTCGTCGCGCTGATCGCCGCCGCGGAGTTCGACCGCAGCGGGCGCCTCGCGCCGCCGGACCCGATCGCCGAGCCACGGCTCGCGACGCCGGGATCGGGCCTCGTGCTGCAGATCCACCTGCGCCGCGGCGCGGAGACCTGGCGTTCGCCGTCGGGACTCGGGCTGACCGTGCGCTTCGATGACGAGCCGCGTCCGGGAGAGCGGCGCTCGCACGCGGTCGCGGCCGCCGACGGCACGCGCTTTCGCGTCTACTCGCTCGGCGTCGCCTGGGACGCGCCTCGCGGCCGTCCGCGCGAGTACGTCTTCACCGCGGTCGAGAGCCTGGAGCCCTACTACCGCGAGCTCGCGCGCCTGCGCGCCGAACTGCTCGCCGGCTTCGCCGCGTTCACGGCCGTGCTGCTGGCCGCCGTGCTCGTCAGCCTGCGGTTCCTGCTGCGGCCGCTGCGGCGCATCGAGGCGGAGATCGCGGCCGTCGAGGCCGGCCAGCGGGACCGCCTCGGCAGCGGCTGGCCGCGCGAGCTCGAGGGCGTCGCCCACAACCTGAACGCGCTGCTCGGCACCGAGCAGGCGCGACTCGCGCGTTACCGCAATGTCGTCGGCGACCTCGCGCACAGCCTGAAGACGCCGCTGTCGGTGATGCATGGCGCACTCGCGGCGCCGGCGGGGCCCGAGCGCGAGGTGCTCGCCGCACAGGTCGCGCGGATCGAGGACATCGTCCGCCACCAGCTGCAGCGCGCGGTGACCGCCGCGCCCGCGGTCGGCATCGCCGCACTGCCGGTCGAGCCGGCGTTGCGCGAGCTCGCCGCGGCGCTCGCGAAGGTGCACGCCGCGCGGGCGCTGGCGATCGACGTCGAGGTCGAACCCGGCCTCGCGTACCCGATCGATCGCGCCGACCTGCTCGAGGTCGCCGGCAATCTTGCCGACAACGCCTGCAAGTGGGCGCGTGGACACGTGCGCATCGCCGCGCGGGCGCGCCTCGACGCGCAATGGCGTCGGCCGGGCCTGCTGCTCGAGGTGTCGGACGATGGCCCGGGCATTCCCGACGAGGCGCTTGCGCGCGTGCGCACGCGCGGCGTCCGCCTCGACGAGCGGGTGCCGGGCCACGGCCTCGGCCTCGCGATGGTCGATGAGGTCGTGCGCGCGCACGGCGGCGAGCTCGGGCGCGGTCGCGCCGCCGCCGGGGGCCTCGCCGCGACGGTCCGGCTGCCCGGCGCATGACCGAGCCCGCGTCGCGTCCGCTGCCGCCGCTGCACTACCCGGCGGACCTGCCGATCAGCGCGCGGCGCGGGGAGATCGTCGCCGCACTGCGGGCGCATCGCGTCGTCGTGGTCTGCGGGGAGACGGGCTCCGGCAAGACCACGCAGCTGCCGAAGATGCTGCTCGAGGCCGGCGTCCTCGGCCGCGGCATGATCGGCCACACGCAGCCGCGGCGCATCGCGGCGCGCAGCGTCGCGGCGCGGCTCAGCGCGGAGCTGTCCGGCGCGCCGCCGTCCTTCGTCGGCCACAAGGTGCGCTTCAACGACGGCACCGCGCGTGACACCGCAATCAAGGTGATGACGGATGGCATCCTGCTCGCCGAGGCCCGCCACGACCCGCTGCTGCGTCGCTACGACGCGCTGATCATCGACGAGGCGCACGAGCGCAGCCTCAACATCGATTTCCTGCTCGGCTTCCTGAAGCGCTTGCTGGCGCGGCGGCGCGACCTCAAGCTCCTGATCACCTCGGCGACGATCGATCCGCAGCGTTTCGCGGAGTTCTTCGGGGGCGCCCCGGTCATCGAGGTGTCGGGGCGCGGCTACCCGGTCGAGACGCGGTTCAGGCCGCTCGAGGCCGATCCGGATGACCGCTTCGATCCCGGCCTCACGAGCGGCGTGCTCGCGGCCCTCGCCGAGATCTCGGCGGAGCCAGGCGAGATCGGCCGTGGCGACGTGCTGGTGTTCCTGCCCGGCGAGCGCGAGATCCGCGAAGTCGCCGAGGCGATCGAGCAGGAGCACGGGTCGCGCCTCGCCGTGCTGCCGCTCTATTCGCGCCTCGCGTGGGCCGAACAGCAGCGGGTCTTCGACCGCAAGGGACCGCGGCGCGTGGTACTCGCGACCAACGTGGCCGAGACCTCGCTGACCGTGCCCGGGATCCGCTCGGTGATCGACTCGGGCCTCGCGCGGATCTCGCGCTACAGCCCGCGCACGAAGATCCTGCGGCTGCCGATCGAGCCGGTGTCGCAGGCGAGCGCGAACCAGCGTCAGGGTCGCTGCGGCCGCACCGGTGCGGGCCTGTGCATCCGCCTGTACGGCGAGGACGAGTTCGCGGCGCGCCCCGCGTTCACCGCGCCGGAGGTCCTGCGCACCAACCTCGCGAGCGTGATCCTGCAGATGGAGGTGCTCGGGCTCGGCAGCCCGGCGGACTTCCCGTTCCTCGACCCGCCGGACACCCGCATGGTGACCGACGGCTACCGGCTGCTGCAGGAACTCGAGGCCGTCGACGACGACCAGCGGGTCACGGAGGCGGGTCGCACGATGGCGCGGCTGCCGGTGGACCCGCGCCTCGCCCGCATGCTCCTCGCGGCACGCCGGCAGGGCGCGCTCCGGGAGGTGCTGCGACTGGTGGCGGGCCTGTCGATCCAGGATCCGCGCGAGCGGCCCTCGGAGCGCAGCGAGGCCGCGGACGCGGCCCACGCCGAGGGCGCGGATCCGCGCTCGGACTTCTCGACGCTGCTCGCGCTGTGGGATCGCTACCAGCTGGAACGCGGCAGCCGCACGCGCAGTGCGCTGCGCCGCTGGTGCGCGGATCGCTTCCTCTCGGCGGCGCGCATGCGCGAGTGGGAGGAACTCGAGGCGCAGTTGCGCGAGGCGACGCGGGAATTCGGCTGGGAGCCGAACGTGGAACCTGCGACCGCGGAGGCGGTGCACCGGGCGCTGCTGTCGGGGCTGCTCGGGCAGATCGGCAGCAAGACCGAGCGCGGCGATTTCCTGGGACCGCGGGGCCGGCGCTTCCTCATCGCGCCGGGCACGCCGCTGCGCAACAAGCCACCGCGCTGGGTGGTCGCCGCGCAGATCGTCGAGACGCAGCGCGTCTACGCACGCATGGTCGCCGCGATCGAGCCGGCCTGGATCGAGGCCGCGGCCCAGCACCTCGTGCGCCGCGAGTACACCGAGCCGGAGTGGGACGCCGTGCGCGGCATCGTCAGCTGCCGCGAGACCGTGAGCCTGTACGGGCTCGTGCTCGCCGCGGGCCGTCGCGTCAACTACGGTGCGGTCGAGCCGGTGGCGGCCCGCGAGATCTTCGTGCGCGAGGCGCTCGTGCACGGCCGCGCGCGCCTGACGGCGCGCTTCCTCGCGCGCAACGCCGCGCTGAAGGAGTCGCTGCGAGCGGAGGAGGCCGCGCTGCGCCGCCACGTGGTGCTCGTCGACGAGACCGAGGAGGCGGCGTTCTACCTCGCACGCCTGCCACCGACCGCGGTGACGCTCGCCGCGTTCGAGCGCTGGCGCCGCGACGCCGAACGCACGGCGCCGGGCCTGCTCGAGATGGCGCCGGCAGACCTGCGCCGCAGCGGCGTGCCGCCGCTCGATCGCAGCCAGTACCCGGAATCGATGGCGGTCGCCGGCAATCGCCTGCCACTCGAGTACCGCTTCGAGCCGGGTGACCTCGCCGACGGCGCGACGCTGCTCGTGCCGGAACCGCTCCTGCCCAAGCTCACCACCGGCGAGCTCGACTGGGGCGTGCCCGGCTGGCTCGCGGACAAGGTCGCCGCGCTGATCAAGGGCCTGCCCAAGGCGCAGCGGCGGCGGCTCGTGCCGGCGCCCGACGTCGCCCGTGCCGCGCTCGGCGAGCTCGGCGCGCTTCGCGGCCGGCCATTCATGACGGCCCTTGCCGAGGTCCTCGCGCGCATCGGCGGCGAACCGCTTGAGGCCGATCAGCTCGGCGCGATCGAACTGGAACCGCACCTGCGCCTCAACCTGCGCGTGCTCGCGGCGGATGGCCGGGTGCTGGCCCAGGGGCGCGACCTCGCGGGCCTGCAGCGCGAGCATCGCCGCACCGGTCGCGACCGTGGCGCCGCGGTCGATGATCCGTGGGAACGGTCGGAGCTGAAGCGCTTCGATTTCGCGGTGCTGCCGGAGACGATCGAGGTCGAGCGGCAGGGGGTGCGCCTCGCGCTGCACCCGGCCCTCGAGGACCACGGCACGCACGCCTCGCTCAGCCTCGTTGCCGACGCCGCGACGGCGGAGGCCAGCTCGCGGCGCGGCATCGTCCGGCTGCTCGCGCTTGCCCTCGCCGCACCGCTGCGCCACGCGGAGAAGCTGCTCGCCGCCGATCGCGAGCTGATGCTCGGCCACCAGCCGCTCGGGCCGGCGCGGGATTTCGTCCGCTCGATCGCGGAACGCGCGCTCGAGCGCGAGTGCCTGCCGCGCGGGGTCGCGCTGCCCCGGACGCCCGAGTCGTTCGAGGCGGCGCTCGAGCGCGGCAGGCCGGGGATCGTCACGGCCGCGGAGCGGCTGGGCGGCACGCTTCGGCTCGCGCTCGCCGAGGCGCGACTCGCGCGCGACGAACTCGCGCGACTGCCGCCTGGCGTCGACCGGGACCTCGCGGCCGACGCGCGCGCCCAGCTCGGCGCGCTCCTCTACGAGGGCTTCGTGGCCGGCACCCCGGATCCCTGGCTCGATTCGCTGCTGCGCTACGTGAAGACCCTGCGCCGGCGGCTCGCCAAGCTGCCAGGCGCCCACGGTGCCGTGGCGAGCGCTCAACGGGAGTTCCTCGCGGCCCGGCGACGGGTTGCGGCGCTCGCGGCCCGGGTCGGGCCCGGCGACCCGGTGCCCGCGGCGCTCGTCGAGCTGCGCTGGCTCGTCGAGGAATACGCAGTGCAGCTGTTCGCGCAGGACCTGCGCACCCTCGTGCCGGTCTCGCCGAAGCGCCTCGCGGCCGCCGAGGCGGTGGCGGGGGAGGCGCTGCGCTGAGGCCCCGAGGGCTTTATTGCAGTGCAAACCGGGGTGTCGGGGATGCTAGGATGCGCGCCCTATGGTCACCGCAACCCGCCTCGAAGACTGGAGCCCCGACTCCTGGCAGCGCAAGACGACCTTGCAGCAGCCGACCTACCGCGACCCCGGTGCGCTCGAGCGCGCGGTGCTCGCGCTGTCGCGCCTGCCGCCGATTGTCGTGTCCTGGGAGGTCGACGAACTGCAGCGCCAGCTGGCGGCGGCCCAGCGCGGCGAGACGTTCATCCTGCAGGGCGGCCACTGCGCCGAGTCGATCGACGAGACGACGTCCGAGCGCATCGTCGAGCAGCTCAAGATCCTGCTGCAGATGAGCCTCGTGCTGGTGCACGGCCTGAAGAAGCCGATCGTGCGCGTCGGTCGCCTGGCCGGCCAGTACGCCAAGCCGCGCTCGGCGGACACCGAGACGCGCAATGGCGTCACGCTGCCGTGCTACCGCGGCGACATCGTCAACCGCGCGCCCTTCGATGCGGTCTCGCGCGAGCCCGATCCTGAACTGCTGCTGCGCGGCTACGAGCGCGCCGGGCTCACGCTGAACTTCGTCCGCGCGCTGATCGACGGTGGGTTCACCGACCTGCACCACCCGGAGTACTGGGACCTCGACTTCATGCGGCATTCGCCGAAGTACGAGGAGTACAAGCGCATCGTCGATTCGCTGGCCGACTCGCTGTCGTTCTTCGAGTCGATCACCGGTCGTGCGCTGCACGATTCGCAGCGTGTCGAGTTCTACGCGAGCCACGAGGGCCTGCACCTGCACTACGAGCAGGCGCAGACGCGCTACATCCAGCGCCGCGGGCGCTGGTACAACCTGTCGACGCACCTGCCGTGGATCGGCGTGCGCACGGCCGGTCTCGAGCACGGCCACGTCGAGTACTTCCGCGGCATCGCCAACCCGGTCGCGGTCAAGGTCGGTCCCACGACCGATGCCGCCTACCTGCGCGGCCTGACCCGTGCGCTCAACCCGGACAACGTCCCCGGCCGCCTGACGCTGATCCATCGCCTCGGCGCCAGGGACATCGATGCCAAGCTGCCGGGCCTGATCGAGGGCGTGCGTGCCGCGGGGGCCGAGGTGCTGTGGATCTGCGACCCGATGCACGGCAACACCGAGAGCACGAAGTCCGGGGTCAAGACGCGCCGCTTCGACAACATCCTCGGAGAGCTCGAGTCCGCGTTCCGCATCCATGGTGAGATGGGTTCGCGCCTCGGCGGGGTGCACCTCGAGATGACCGGCGACAACGTCACCGAATGCACCGGCGGCGCGCGGGGCCTCAGCGAGGACGACCTCGCCCGGGCCTACCGCTCGACGGTGGATCCGCGCCTGAACTACGAGCAGGCGCTCGAGGTCGCGATGCGGATCGGGCGACTGGCGCCCGCGCGCTAGCGAGCCCGGCCGAAAAAGCCGCCATTTCGGCGCCACTCGCCGCGCGGCTGCCGCCGGGTGGCAGCCCGGCGAGCGTGAACGGCCCGATCGCCGCGCGGACGAGGCGCAGCGTCGGCAGCCCGACCGCCGCGGTCATCCTGCGCACCTGTCGATTGCGACCCTCGCGAATGGTGAGCTCGAGCCAGCTCGTCGGAATCTGCGCGCGGTAGCGGATCGGCGGATCCCGCGCCCACAGCCCCTCGGGCTGCGGCATCGCGCGCACCTCGGCCGGCCGCGTCAGCCCATCCGCCAGCAGGAGGCCCTCGCGCAGGCGCTGCAGCTGCGCGGCCTCGGGGATGCCCTCGACCTGGGCCCAGTAGGTCTTGGCGAGCGCATGCCTCGGGTCGGTGATCCGCGCCTGGAGGATGCCGTCGTCCGTCAGCAGCAGCAGCCCCTCGCTGTCGTAGTCCAGTCGACCGGCGGGGTAGAGGCCTGGTGCGGTCACCAGGTCGGCGAGGGTCCGGCGGTCGTCCGCCCTTGAGAACCGGGTCAGGACGTGGAAGGGCTTGTTGAGCAGGAGCAGGCGCATTGAAATCTTTGGATGGTTTCGGTTGCAACAGATTGCCTGCGAGGTCCGGTTCCCGCTAGTATTGTGCAGTGCAAAAAGCGCCCGCGCAGACGGGACGCCGAGGGGGTCGAGGGACGGCGCAGCCCGGCTGCCCGTCCGGGACGGGCAGGGCCCGCAACTCGACCGCCGCGACGGCCCCGCGCGTGCGCGTCCGGATCGAACTGCTGATCGACGACTCAAATCCACGGGAGCCCGCCATGACGATGCTGACCGCCGCCGAGCTGAAGAAGGACTGGGAGACGAACCCGCGCTGGAAGGGCGTGACCCGTGGCTATACGGCGGAGGATGTCGTGCGCCTGCGCGGCACGGTGCCGATGGAATACACGCTGGCGAAGCTCGGCGCCGAGAAGCTGTGGAAGCACATGGCGACGATGCCGTTCGTGAACGCGCTCGGCGCGCTGACGGGCAACCAGGCCATGCAGCAGGTCAAGGCGGGGCTGAAGGCGATCTACCTGTCGGGCTGGCAGGTCGCCGGGGATGCGAACGTCGCCGGCGAGATGTACCCGGACCAGTCGCTGTATCCGGCGAACTCGGTGCCGGAGGTGGTGCGCAAGATCAACAACACGCTCATTCGCGCCGACCAGATCTGCCACGCGGAAGGCCATGACGAGCTCGACTGGCTGCAGCCGATCGTGGCGGATGCCGAGGCGGGCTTCGGTGGCGTGCTGAATGCGTTCGAGCTGATGAAGGCGATGATCGAGGCCGGTGCCGCCGGGGTGCACTTCGAGGACCAGCTGTCCTCGGCGAAGAAGTGCGGCCACATGGGCGGCAAGGTGCTGGTGCCCACCTCCGAGGGCATCGCGAAGCTCGTGGCGGCGCGCCTCGCGGCCGACACCTGCGGCGTGCCGACGGTGCTCGTCGCGCGCACCGATGCCGAGAGCGCGAACCTGTTGACCGCGGACGTCGATGCGCGCGACCGGCCGTTCATCGATGCCGCGAAGGGCCGCACGCCGGAAGGCTTCTTCTACGTCAAGGCGAGCGTCGAGCAGGCGATCGCGCGCGGTCTCGCCTACGCGCCGTACGCCGACCTCATCTGGTGCGAGACGGGGCACCCGGATCTCGCCGAGGCGAAGGCGTTCGCCGAGGGCATCCACAAGCACTTCCCGGGCAAGCTGCTCGCCTACAACTGCTCGCCGTCGTTCAACTGGAAGAAGCGCCTCGACGACGCGACGATCGCGAAGTTCCAGCGCGAGCTCGGCGCGATGGGCTACAAGTTCCAGTTCATCACGCTGGCCGGCTTCCACGCGCTCAACTACTCGATGTTCCAGCTCGCCCGGGGCTACAAGGAAGCGCAGATGACGGCCTACGTCGCGCTCCAGGAGGCCGAGTTCGCCGCGGAGAAGGACGGCTACACGGCCACCAAGCACCAGCGCGAGGTCGGCGCGGGCTACTTCGACGACGTCACCACCACCGTCACCGGCGGCACCTCCTCGACCACCGCGATGAAGGGCTCCACCGAGGAAGAGCAGTTCGAAACGCACTGATGGGGCTTGCGGGGGGAGGGGCCGGCACCGGAATATCCCGCGGTGACCAGCGCCCCTCCTGATCCCGCCGCGCCGAAGGATGCCGCGCCCGCCCTCGTCGTCGAGAGCGGCGCGGCCATCGACCTCGAATTCGACCCGAAGACCTTCGTCGCCGCGCTGCCGGCGCGGCCCGGCGTCTACCGCATGCTGGACGCGTCCGGCGGCATCCTCTACGTCGGCAAGGCCGGCAACCTGCGCGCGCGGGTCGGCAGCTACTTCCGCAGCGACGTGGTGCAGCCGAAGGTCGTGGCGATGGTGCGGCAGATCGCCGGCATCGAGGTCACGGTCACGAACTCGGACACCGAGGCGCTGCTGCTCGAGTTCAACCTCATCAAGAAGCACCGTCCGCACTACAACATCCTGTTGAAGGACGACAAGAGCTTCCCGTACCTGTACCTGACCACCGAGCAGCGCTACCCGCGCCTCAGCTTCTACCGCGGCAGCCGGCGGATGCCCGGGCGCTTCTTCGGTCCCTACCCGAACTCGGTCGCGGTGCGCGAGACGCTGCTGCAGCTGCAGAAGCTGTTCAAGCTGCGCCAGTGCGAGGACAGCTACTTCTCCAATCGCTCGCGCCCCTGCCTGCAGTACCAGATCCAGCGCTGTTCCGGGCCGTGCGTCGGCCTCATCAGCGAAGCCGACTACCGCGCCGACGTCGCGGCGGTGACCCGTGTCCTCGAGGGCCGCAACGACGAGGTCGCGGCGGATCTCGGCAACCGCATGGAGGCGGCCGCCGCGGAACTCGCCTTCGAGCGCGCGGCGGCGCTGCGCGACCAGCTGGCGGCGCTGAAGTCGATCCAGGCCTCGCAGATCGTCAGCGCCGGCGCCGAGGCGGACTGCGACGTGATCGCGGTCGCGAGCGGGCCGGGTGAATACGGAATCGGCGTGATGTTCGTGCGCGCCGGGCGCAACCTCGGCACGACGACGTACTTCGCGCGCGCACCCTACGCGGAGCCGGAGGAGGTGGCCGGCGCGTTCCTCGCACAGCACTACCTCGCGCACGAGGCGCCCGCGGAACTCGTCATCGCCGCCGCAGTGCCCGAGTCGGCGGCGCTCGCCACGGCGCTCGGCGAACGCGCCGGCCACCGCGTGACGATCCACGTCGCGTCCCGGGGCCTGAAGGCGCGCTGGCTCGAGATGACGCGCGACAACGCCGAGAACTCCCTCAAGATGCGCCTCGCCACGCAGGCCGGGATCGAGCAGCAGCTCGCCGCCGTCGGCGCGGTGCTCGGCATGGCGGCGTCGCCGGAGCGGCTCGAGTGCTTCGACATCAGCCACACGCGCGGCGAGGCGGCGGTCGCCTCGTGCGTCGTATTCGGGCGCGAGGGTCCGCTGAAGGCCGACTACCGGCGCTTCAACCTCGATGGCATCACGGCGGGAGACGACTACGGCGCGATGCGCGAGGCGCTCACGCGCCGCTACCGGCGCATCAAGGCGGGCGAGGCGCGCCTGCCGGACGTGCTGCTGATCGACGGCGGGGCGGGGCAGCTCGCGCAGGCCGCCGCCGTGCTCGCCTCGCTCGAGGTGCAGGTGCCGGCCGTTGTCGGCGTCGCCAAGGGCGCCGACCGTCGCGTGGGACAGGAGCGGCTTTTCTTGTTGGGGTCGGACCTGCCGCTTATACTCCCGCCGGATTCCCGCGCTCTGCACCTGATCCAGCGCGTCCGTGACGAAGCCCATCGCTTCGCGATCGCCGGCCACCGGGCCCGGCGCGCGAAGACCCGCCAGGCCTCGGTGCTCGAGGACGTCCCGGGACTGGGACCGGCGCGGCGACGCGAACTTCTGAAGCGGTTTGGTGGCCTGCAGGGCATCCTCGGTGCCGGTATCGAGGACCTCGAACGGGTCCCCGGCATCGGACGCCGCCTCGCCGAGGCCATTTACGCTCGATTGCACCCGGACGCCTGACCCTTGAACCCGTACACGCTTCCGAACCTGCTGACCGGGCTGCGGATCGTGCTGATCCCGGTCATCGTCGGGCTGTTCTACGTCCCGTCCGGCTGGGGCGACATTCTCGCCTGCATCCTGTTCGCGATCGCCGGCATCACCGACACGCTCGACGGCTACTTCGCGCGCCGCATGGGGCAGGTGTCGCGGCTCGGCGCGTTCCTCGATCCGGTCGCCGACAAGCTGATCGTCGCGACGGCGCTCGTGCTGCTGGTCAGCCGCAACCCGACCTGGTACGTGACGCTGACGGCCGCCGTCATCATCGGCCGCGAGATCGCGATTTCTGCGCTGCGCGAGTGGATGGCGGAGATCGGCTCGCGCCAGAAGGTCGCGGTGTCGGCGGTCGGCAAGTTCAAGACGATCGCGCAGATCGTCGGCCTGTCGATGATGCTGTTCCACGAGGACCTGCTGGGCCTGCCGATCTACAAGATCGGACTGGCGCTCACCGTCGTTGCCGCAGTTCTCACTTTGTGGTCGATGATCCTGTACTTGCGGGCGGCCTGGCCCGAACTTGTTGGGGCCGGAAGCCCCCGGGAGTCTTGACAGGCCCGTGGCGTTCTTTACAATTCCGGGTTCGCCGTGGGCGGGAATAGCTCAGTTGGTAGAGCGCAACCTTGCCAAGGTTGAGGTCGCGAGTTCGAGCCTCGTTTCCCGCTCCAATCTCCTTCGGCGTCGTGGCGGAGTGGTCACGCAGCGGACTGCAAATCCGTGTACCCGAGTTCGATTCTCGGCGACGCCTCCAGTCCGCAATCATGCGCCCACCGGTACCGTGATCCACTGACGGTTCCGCGGGATCGATGCCGCCGCGTCGAACCCGCCGGCCCCTGCCCGCCACGCCCCACGGACCGTCGCCCGCCCGGGTTGGTTGTTGTCGCCAGATATCGCAACATGGGCCGTCCCGGGTCGCACGCATGTCTTCCGGGGCGAGGGGCGAATCCACGATGGACCAGGATCGAATCACCATCGCCAGCGCGACCGGCGTCGAGGTCACCCTGACGATCGCGGGACCCGGCACCCGCAGCTACGCCTTCATCATCGACTTTCACATCCGGCTCGTGCTGGCGCTCGCCTGGCTGCTGCTCGGCAGCTTGGCCACCGTCGGGCACCTGCTGCCGAATCCGAAGGTCGATGGCGGCACCTCCGACGGCGCCGCGGCGGCCTGGCTGCTCGCGGCCGTCCTGCCATCCGTGCTGATCTACGCGCTCTACCATCCGGTCCTCGAGGTCGCCATGCGCGGTCGCACGCCGGGCAAGCGCATGGTTCACACGCGGCTGGTCGATGCGCGCGGCGGCGTGCCGACGGTCGGCGCGATCCTGATCCGCAATGTATTCCGGATGATCGACGCACTTCCGGCCTTCTACGGTGTCGGCCTCGCGTTCACCTTCTTCACCGCGCGGCGCGTGCGCGTCGGCGACCTCGCCGCGGGAACGATCCTCGTCATGGACCGGGCCGCGACGGTGGACCGACTCGAACTGCTCGGCAACCTGGCCGCCGAGACGGTGCACGACCCGGCCCTGGTCGAGGTGGCGCTCGACCTGCTGGCGCGCTGGAACGAGCTCAGCGAAGAGCGACGCGGCAGGATTGCACGGTCCGTGCTGCTGCGGCTCGAGCCCGGTGCGGCGGCCTTCGACCTCGCCTCGTGGCATCCGGACTCGCTGCAGGAGCGGATCCGGGCCGCGCTGCGGCCCGGCGCTCCGCGATGAATTCGACATCCACGGCGCGCGGCTGGCTGCTGGCGAGGGCTCCGCTGTGGCGCGGGCTCGCCGCGAGCGCCGCCGAGGCGCGCGCCCGCACGCTTGGATTCGATCGTGCCGGCGCGCTGCTGGTCGGCTATCGCCGGCTCGCGCGGGACCTGGCGAGCGCCCGGCGGCAGTGGCCGGGCGGGACGATCACGACGGCCCTCGAATCCGTCTACGGGACCTACCATGCGCTCGTGAACCGGCCGCCGCGCAACACGCGTGCGGCGCTGCTGCAGATGCTGCGGAGCGACGTGCCGGCCGGGTTCAGGAGCATCCAGCAGCCGCTGCGCTGGATCGTGCTGCTGATGGTGCTGAGCACGGGCGCGGGCTGGTGGCTCGTGACGGCCTATCCAACGCTGGTCGGCCTGATCGCGAGCGAGGACATGATCCGGCACGTCGAGCGCGGCGAGCTGTGGACCGACGGCCTGCTGAACGTGACGCCCTCCTCGGTGCTGTCGATCCGCATCTTCTCCAACAACATCGTCGTCAGCCTCATGGCCTTCTGCAGCGGTATCTTCTACGGCCTCGGCACGGCCTACATGATTTCCCTGAACGGGGTGATGCTCGGCGCCATGCTCGCGTTCACGCACCAGCACGGGCTCGACACGAGGCTGCTGACGTTCATCGCCGCACACGGTCCGGTCGAGCTGTCGCTGATCTGCATCGCGGGTGCCGCCGGTGCCGCGCTCGGGGACTCACTGATGCACCCGGGTCCCGCGGGTCGGCTGGCGTCATTCCAGGAGCGGGTGTCGGGCCTGAAGGGACTGCTCGGCGTCCTGTGCGTGCTGCTGGTCGGCTGCGGCCTGATCGAGGGCTACGTCTCGCCCGACGACGGGTACCCCGTCGCCGCCCGCATCGCCATCGGCGCGGCGTGGTGGTTCATCATGTGGACGGCCCTGACGGGTCGCCTGTACGGCCGCCCTCAGACGCGGCGCTCCCTGCGGATCGCGGCGTAGGCGGCGAAGAGTTCCGCCTCGAGGCGTTCCGGACGGGCGAGCAGCGCGTGCACGCCGAGCGCCCGCAGCGCGCCGACACTGCGGATCTCGATGCGCCGTGTCTCGGCCGCGGCCAGCGCGCGATACGGATCGCGCCAGTCGGCGCCTGGCTCCTGGGCGAAGGCATCGGCAGCGCCGCTGCGCAGACCGACCACGAGCGGCAGGTGCACGCCACGCAGCAGGCTCACCGCAGCGACGAGCTGGCCGTCGCTGGCGGCGTCGTCGATCTCGGTCAACAGGATCACGAGGCACCGCCGGCGCACCATCGCGCGGATGCGGGTCGCAGCGTGGATCGGATTGGAGTCCGTCGTCTCGCTGCGGAGCGCCCCGAGCAGGCGCCGCACGCGCAGCACCGCGCCGCTGCCGCGCGCGGGCGCGGCCGAGCCAAGCAGGCGGTCGCCGTAGGCCACGAGCCCGATCCGGTCGCCCTGCGCGACGGCGACCTCGGCGAGGCGCGCGGTGGCGTTCACGTAGTGCCCGAGCCGGTCGAGCGACCCGCACCAGACGGCGCTCGCCCGACCGCAGTCGATCGCGACGATCACATCGAGTGCCTGCTCCTCGACGTGGTCGCGGGACACCAGCGCCCCGGTCCTGGCGGTCGTCTTCCAGTCGATATTGCGCAGCGCATCGCCCGGCTGATACGGGCGCAACTGCAGCAGCTCGCTGCCGACCCCGCGGCGCGGAGCCTCCCGGCCGCCGAGCGGCCCGAGGCCGGTGCGCGCGGCGGCCTCGCCGAGCAGGTCCGGCACGACTTCGACCGGCAGCGGATCGCTGAGCCGGGCGGGCCACCACGCGAGTGCGAGTGGGCCGCCGATGCGCGCCCGCATCGCCGGCCACGTGAGGCGACCGAGTCGCTGCGGAACGACCTCGAGCGCGAGTGTCGTGCTCGCGCGCGCGTCCAGCAATGCCGCATCGGCGTGCAGCCCGTCCGGTGCCTCCGGAGCGATCTGCACCTCCAGAGGCCGGCGCAGGCGTTGCGTGAGCGCGAGTCGTGCCTCGACCCGCCGCCCCAGGTGCAGGCGCTGTGGCATGCCGATGGACAGGCGCAGCGTGGCGCGCGAGGCGTACACGCGCTCGTAGGCGAGTCCGAGCAGCAGGAGCCCGAGCGGCAGGGCCCACCAGGGGGCAACCGCACCGGACCAGTCCGCGAGCACCCCGAGCAGGGCCATCAGGCCGAGCATCACGTAGGCGTTGGGGCGCAGGCTCACGGCGGGTGATTCAGCGCGGCGCCGCGACGCGTTCGACGACGGCGGCGAGCACGTCCCGCTCGCTGACGCCCTCCATGACCGCGTCGGGGGCGAGCATCAGGCGGTGCGGCACGACGAGCCCGAGCACCGACTGCACGTCATCCGCAGTCACGAACGTGGCGCCATTGAGGCCGGCCGAGATGCGCGCGACCCGCAGCAGCGCGAGCGCCCCGCGAGTGGACAGGCCGAGGCTGAGCTGGGGATGCTCGCGCGTGGCGCGCGCGAGTTCGACGACGTAGCGTCCAAGCTCCGGCGCGACGTGCACGGCATCGGCCGCGACGCGGGCCGCCGCGATGTCCCCGGCCGCGATCGCGGCGTCCGGCATCGTCGCGCCGACCGCGCCGCGACCATAGTGCTCCAGCACCGCGACTTCGTCCTCCGCAGCGGGGTAGCCGAGGCCGATCCGCATCATGAACCGATCCAACTGCGATTCCGGCAGCGGGTAGGTGCCCTCGAATTCCCGCGGGTTCTGGGTCGCCACGACCAGGAACCCGGCGGGCAGGGGATACACCTCGTTGTCGACCGTCACCTGGCGTTCCTCCATTGCCTCGAGGAGCGCGGACTGCGTCTTCGGGCCGGTGCGGTTGACCTCGTCGAAGAGCAACAGGTCCGCGAACAGCGGTCCCTGGCGGAACGTGAACGTACGGCTGCCCGCGTCCCAGATGTGGACTCCGATGATGTCCGTCGGCATCAGGTCCGGCGTACCCTGGATGCGCTTGAAGCGACCGCCCAGTGCGCTGGCGAGCGACTTGCTGAGCAGGGTCTTGCCGAGCCCCGGTACGCCCTGCAGCAGCACGTGCCCGCGTGCCACGACGGCGATGGTCAGGGCGCGGACCACCGGTTGCAGCCCATGCATCGTCGCGCCGACGGCCGACTGGAGGCGGGCGTCGAGTTCCTGGAGAGGCGTGCTCATGCGAGTTTTCCTGAAAGGTCGTGGAGCAGGATGTGGAGTCGTTGCAGGTCGAGACGGCGGCCGGCGAGGGCGCGGGCATGGAGTCGCTTCAGTTCCGCGAGCTCGGCGGCCGTGACCCGGCCGTGAGCGGCGAGCCAATCCCACACGGGCTTGCCGTCTTGCGGGAGCTGCAGCCGGCGCCGAATGCCGTCGAAGAAGTGCGCGCAGAGCTGCTCGCCGGCCACGGCCGGTGACAGCGCGCCTGCATAGAAGTCCGCCGTGACCGTGAGCAGCGCCGTGTCATCGACGCGAGCGGCCCCGCTGCGCGCCGGCAGCAGCGCGCGCGTGCCGAAGACCCAGACTGCCCACAGCAGCACGAGCCAGCCGAGCGTGCGGTGCAGGCGCGCGTCGCCGAAGAAGTTGCGAGCGTCGAGGTAGTCGACCGAGCCCTGGTGCGCATCGTCGAACACCACCCGGCCGGCGGGACCGAGGTAGGTTGCGACCAGGTTCGCCAGCCAGCGCGCGTTGCCGGCCTCGCCGAGCATCGCGTTGCTCAGCGGGCTCGCGTAGCCGCAAACGATGATCGTGCCGCTGCCCCACGACCGTGCCCAGAGTGCCGGATCGCCAGTGTCGATGCGGTGGGCGAGTTCGAGCACGGCGGCGCCATCCGGCGCGGACCCGCGCCAGCGCGAGGCCGGCAGCTCGCTGAAGGTCGCGAGCCGCGCGACGCCCTCGAACATCGCAGGCGACGCGCCGCCGACGCCTGCGGGCTGTAACTCCAGTTGCTCGCCGCGCAGCGCATTGCCGACGGCCTCGAGGGTCCGGTCGACGCGGTTCGCCGCGGACTTCGGCGGCGGCCCGGCTGCCGGGATCACCTCGAAGGCCAGGTGCGCGACGTCGTTGAGCTGCAGCACGAAGTTGCCGGGCGACATCGCAGCCCAGCGTGGCGTATCGTCGAGCGCGGCCATCACGAGCAGGGTATTGCCGCGCCGGACCCAGGCCTCGAGCGCCGCCGACTCGTCCGCGCGCGCCGCCTCGTCGAAGGGCAGCGACACGATCATCAGGTTGCCGCTGCGCTGCGGGATCGCGACTCCCGGCAGGTCGAGCGCCGTGTAGCGGGAGCGCCAGGCCGTGGTGGGAATGCGGTTCGCGGCCAGCCAACGCGAGAGACCGAGGTAGCCGGTCGGTGCCGCTTCCGTGCTGAGCGGTCGCGGCACGTCCGATCCCGGCGGCCGTGGCTTCGGGAACAGCAGCAGCCAGAATAGCCCGAGCGCGGCGCAGGCGAGCGCGACCGGGAGCAGGCGCTCCCTCATGGCGTCTGGCGCCCGGCGAGCGAGCCGTAGAGCGCGACGCCGTCGGCGATCGCCGCCTCGAGGCGCGCGGCCGGGACCGGCGTCGGCGCGTACAGCTGCTCCTCGGCGACGCCCGCCAGTGCACTGAATCGCCGTGCGGACTCCGGGTCCGGCAGGCGCAGGGTGTCGCGCCACTGACGATGGGTGCGGGCCCGCGCGCCGCTGTCGCCGGGTGCCTCGAGCGCCTCGACCACGAGGCGGAACAGCGCGCCGATGCGTTCCCCAGCGGGCAGTCGCGCGAGATCGCCGAGGGTCATCGGCGCGGCGTCGGCCGAAGCCGCGCTGCCATCGGCTCGCGCGGCGCGCCCGGCCCGCCGCTGCAGGACCCCGGCCGCCTGGAGCTCGCGGTAGATGATCCAGCCCGCCGCGCCGATCACGACCACGATCAGCCCATAGATGACGACGAGCAGCGTGTCCTGGTTGAAGTTGATCGCACTCAGCAGGCGCGTCAGCCACTCGGGTGCGTGGGCAGGTGCCTGGCTCCCGAGGTGGCTGCGCAGCCAGTCGAGGAAGCGCGCCCACCAGCCGCGATCCACGGTCTGGGTCGCGAGGGCACTGAGGATCGGGCGCAGGTTCTGAACGTCGGGGATCCCGCGGGCGACGTGCGCGGAGGCGAGGTCCGCCGCATCCGCGAGCATCGCCGGTGTCATGTTCTCGCGGGTTGCCTTGCTGAGCAGCGGCGTGATGCCGAGTTCATCGAGGGCGGAGCCCAGCGCCGGGCAGGCGTTCTCGAGCGCCTGCAACCCCTTGGTCCCGTCCACCGCCTCGCGCGCGCAGAGGCGGACGACCTCGCGCGGCGAGGCCGCCCCGGCGACCGGTGGCAGCAGGACCAGCAGGCACAGGAGCAGGCCCGGACGCACGGACTACGCGGATCCGAGGGTCTCCGCGCGGCGCTCGAGATCGTCCCCGTCCGCGCGGGTCTTCAGGTCGTGGTAGAGCACGATGCCGAGGATGGGAACGAAGGCCGTCGTGAAGAAACGGCTGATCGCCTGCACGGCGAGGGTCAGCAGCGAGGCGAGGGCCGGTTCGCTCCTGAACACGAGGGTCACGATGGCGACGAGGACGATCACGACGATGGCGGCCAGCAGGCCGATGATCAGCGAGCCGACGAACAGCACCGTGCTCGAGCGCCACCAGTGACCCCGGGTCAGGGTCCAGGAGCGATCGATCGCCTCGAACACGCCCCTGCGCTCGATGACGAGCACGGTGTTCCCGAGCGCCAGTCGTCCGGCGATGATGAGGCCCGGCACGATCAGCAGGACGGCCCCCAGCAGCGTGGCCAGACCGGTCAGCATGCCGAGGCCGAGGAAGGGCAGGACCAGCCGCCCGCCGCTCGCCGCGGCCCGGCCGAGCGAGACGGGTTCGCCGACGTACGCGCCGTTCAGCGAGGTGAGCAATGCGCCGAAAAGCCAGACATAACCGATGGCCGTCGCCACGATCGCGGCGATGAAACGGGGCGACGCCAGCGCCGCGAAGACCTCGGCCGGGGCCTTCGGCGCGATCCCGGTCAGCGCCGCCGGCAGGAGCAGGCCGGTCACGAGGGTCATGACGGCGAACGCCACGCCCCAGGGCCACCAGTCGGAGAACGTCGCGCGGTAGATGCGGATCGTGACGTCCAGAATGTCGCCGATCGAGCGCGGCGCGGTTTGGCGGAAATCCATGAAGCCTCCCTGTTCATCCAGCGCGGCGGCGATCCGGCCCGCGAGGGGCGAACGTGCGCGCGGTGTGCATGCGGAACTTACCACGCCGCCCCCGGCGTGGGGGGGTCACGCCATCAGGGCGGCGATCGTCGCGCGGCACGGGTCGCGGACGACCCCGCGCTCGGTCACGAGCGCCGTCACGAGGTCGGCCGGCGTCACGTCGAAGGCGGGATTCCGCACCGGCACGTCGGCCGGCGCCCACCGCGCGGCCCCGAAGCCGCGCACCTCATCGGCGTGGCGCTCCTCGATCGGAATGCCCGACCCGTCGGCGATGCGCAGGTCGATCGTCGACAGCGGCGCGGCCACGTAGAACGGGATCCCGTGCCGGCGCGCCAGCACGGCGACCATGTAGGTGCCGATCTTGTTCGCGACGTCGCCATTGGCGGCGATGCGATCGGCGCCGACGATCACCGCGTCGACCTCGCCCCGCTGCATCAGGTGCCCGGACATGTTGTCGGTGATCAGCGTGACCGGGATTCCCTCCTCCAGCAGTTCCCAGACCGTCAGTCGGGCACCCTGCAGGAACGGCCGGGTCTCGTCGGCCAGCACGGAGATGCGCTTGCCCGCGGCGACCGCCGAGCGCAGCACGCCGAGCGCGGTGCCGTGGCCGGCCGTCGCCAGGGCACCGGCATTGCAGTGGGTCAGCACCCGCGCGCCGTCCGGCAGGAGCGCGGCGCCGTGCACGCCCATCGCGCGGTTGGCGGCGATGTCCTCGGCGAGGATCGCATGCGCCTCGGCGAGCAGCGCGGCGGCGACGCTCGTCGGCGGCGCGGCGCCGAGCGCCAGCGCGTGCGCCTGCATCCGCTCGAGAGCCCAGCCGAGATTCACGGCGGTGGGGCGGCTGCCTGCGAGCAGGGCGTGCGCTTCGGCGAGGCCGGCGTGGAACTGCGCGGCGGGGCGGTGCGCAAGGCGCAGCGCCTCGAGCGCGACGCCGTACGCGGCCGCGCAGCCGATGGCCGGCGCGCCGCGCACGACCATCGTGCGGATCCCCTCGGCGACCTCGGCGGCGCAACGGTAGCGAATGCGGTCGAAGCGCGCAGGCAGGACGCGCTGGTCGATCATCTCGAGCTCTCCGTGCCCGGCCAGCCAGCGCAGCGTCTCGACGCGCTCGCCGGCGCTCATCGGGCGAGGACCCGGCCAGCCACCATCGCCAGGCGGCCGGCGATCAGCGGATCGCGCGCGGCGGGCGCGGTGATCAGCGCATGCTCGAGCGCGCGCTGGCAGCCGCAGGGACATGGCGCGTCGTCCGGCTGGACCACGCGCGGCGCCACCGCGCGCACCAGCGCGCGGGCGTGCGTCGCGTTGGCCACGAGCGTGCGCACGATCATTTCCACGGTGACGTGGTCGTGATCCGGATGCCAGCAGTCGAAGTCCGTGACCATCGCGACCGTCGCGTAGCAGAGCTCCGCCTCGCGGGCGAGCTTGGCCTCGGGCATGTTGGTCATGCCGACCACGGCGCAGCCCCACGCGCGGTACAGCTCCGACTCGGCCTTGGTCGAGAACTGCGGTCCCTCCATCACGACGTAGGTGCCGCCGCGCACGCAGCGTACGTCCGCGGCCGACGCCGCCTCGACGAGCGCATCGCCGAGGCGCGCGCAGACCGGATGGCCCATCGAGACGTGGGCAACGAGGCCGGGTCCGAAGAAGCTCTTCTCGCGGGCGAACGTGCGGTCGATGAACTGGTCGACGATGACGAACGTGCCCGGGGTCAGGTCCTCGCGCAGCGAGCCCACGGCGCTGACCGAGACGACCTGGGTCACGCCGAGGCGCTTCAGCGCGTCGATGTTGGCGCGGAAGTTGATCGAGGAGGGGGGCAGGCGGTGGCCGCGGCCGTGCCGGGGCAGGAACGCGAGGGGCTGGCCGTCGAGTTCGCCGAGCAGCACCTCGTCCGACGGCGCGCCGAAGGGCGACTCCGCCGCGACCCAGCGCGTGTTCTCGAGCCCGTCGATGTCGTAGACGCCGCTGCCGCCGATCACTGCCAACATGCCGTCGCTCCCAGCTCAGATCACGCGGTCGTTGCCGCCGTCGACCGGCAGCTGCGCGCCGGTCACCTTGTCGAACAGCGCGCCGCACATCTCGGCGGCGAGCTCCGCGACGTCGCGGCTCGTGACCTCGACGCGCAGTACGTTGCTGGTCTTGTATTCCTCGACGGACATCCCGTACTGCTGCGCCCGGTCGGCGAGCACCGCGTCGCTCCACAACCCGGTGTCGAACACCGCGTTCGGGTGCAGCACGTTGACGCGGATCCGGTCGGCGCCCCATTCGAGTGCCGCGACCCGGGCGAGCTGCGTCAGGGCGGCCTTCGAGGCCGAGTACGCGCCGGCGCCAGGTCCCGGGGCGGGCACGTTCTTCGAGCCGATCACGACGACCCGACCGCCGCGCCGGGCGAGCGCGAGCAGCGGGTGGGAGCGGCGCAGCAGCGCGAGGTTCGAATCGAGATTCACCTGCATGACCTGCCGCCAGGCGTCGTCACCCAGCGCGGCGAGCCGGGTGCCACCCGGGAACATCCCGGCGTTCAGCACCAGCAAGTCGATGCCGCCGAAGGCACGCGACGCCGCGTCGAGCGCGCGCTCGAGACCGGCGCCGTCGGTGACATCGCAGGTCACGGCGAGCACGTCCGGGCGCGTCCAGCGCCCGGCGATCGCCGCGTCGCGGTCGAGGGCCACCACGGCCGCACCGCGCGCGAGCAGCGACTCCACGCAGGCGCGGCCGATCCCGGACGCCGCTCCGGTCACCAGCGCGACCTCGCCGGCGAAGGGGCGCGCCGCGCCGCCACGGGCCAGCTTCGCCTGTTCGAGCTCCCAGTACTCCACGGCGAACAGGTCCGCCTCCGGCAGCGCCTGGAAGCCGCCGAGCGCCGTGGCATCCTCGATCACGCCGATCGTATGGCGGTAGATGTCGCGGACGATCAGCGCGTCCTTGACGGTCCGGCCGACGCAGCCGAGCCCGAATTCCGGGTCCAGCACCACGCGCGGCGCCGGGTCGAGCATGGTCAGGGCGCGCGCCGCGGCACGGGCGTTGCGCTCGAAGTACGCGCGATAGGCCTCCACGTAGCCGGCGACGTCCCGGCCGAGCAGCGGCAACCGCTTGGTGCGGATCACGTGATCCGGGGTCGCGGTGCCCTGCTGCGAGATCGCGGCGACGTCGGCCCGGCGCGCGAAGGCCATTGCGCGTGCATCGTCCTCGAGTGCCAGCACCACCGGGTGCCCCGCGGCGTCGGCGAGCGCGCGGCGCAGCCGCGCGACGGCGACGCGATCCGGCGGGTCGCGGTACTGGGGATTCGCCGCCGCTCGCGGCGCGTGTCGCCGCAGGTAGTCCTCGGCGCGCGTCACGAGGTCGATCATCCGCTCATAGGACTCGCGCGCCGTCGCGCCGAACGAGAACAGCCCGTGGTTGAGCAGCACCATGCCGACGGTGCCGGCATGGGCCTGCCGCGGGAACTCGCGGGCGCAGGCGCGCGCGAGGTCGAATCCGGGCATCACGTAGGGCACGACGACGACCGTGTCGCCGTAGATCTCGCGGACCCGTGCCGCGCCGTCGGCGGTGTCGCTGACCGCGAGGAGCGCGTCCGCATGCGTGTGGTCCACGAACCGGTGCGGGAGGAGGGCGTGCAGGATCGCCTCGACGGACGGGGCGGGTGCGCCGGCGCGCGTGACGTGGGTGGCGAGCTCGTTGACCATCCGCTCGTCGGCGAGCTGCTCGAGCCTCGCGAGGCGCAGCAGGTGGTCCATGAGCACCGGCGCGAATCCCGCCGCCTCGATCGTCGCGAGGTCCCAGCCGCTGCCCTTGACGTACAGCACGTCGCGCGGCGTGCCGAACGCATCCGGCTCGCGCAGCTTCACCGAGGTGTTGCCGCCGCCATGCAGGACCAGAGACGGCTCCCGACCGAGCAGGCGCGAGGTATACACGCGCTGGCCGAGGTCACCCTCCCAGCACGCCGCGTCCACGTCGTTCCAAAGTCCCTTCACGCGCGCCCCCGGTGTCGTTCCGGAGGATATTAAAGCGCGCCGCGCGAGCGGCGTCGCGGTGAATACGTACGGGCGCTCAGGCGCGGCGCATCAGCGTGCTCTTGCCGAACAGCGAGGCGACGAGGTCCACGGCCACCGACGCCGTGCGATTGCGCACGTCGTACGCCGGATTGAGCTCGACGACGTCGAGCGAGGCGAGCAGGCCCGTGTCGGCGATCATTTCCATGCACAGCTGGGCCTCGCGGTAGGACGGCCCGCCCGGGACGGTCGTCGCGACGCCGGGCGCGATGTCCGGGTCGAGGAAGTCGACGTCGAAGCTGACGTGCAGGTGCGTGTCCGGGGTCATGCCTTCGAGCGCGCGGACCAGCGTCTGGCGCATGCCGGTCTCGTCGACGTAGCGCATGTCGAACACCTCGAGGCCGACGTCGTGGACGAGCCGGCGCTCGCCCGGGTCGACACTGCGGATGCCGATCTGGCGGATCGATTCCGGCGCGAGCGCGGGCACCCGCCCGCCAAGCCCGGTGAGTTCGGCCGGGCCGTGGCCGCACAGGCAGGCCACCGGCATCCCGTGGACGTTGCCGCTCGGCGTCAGCGCCGCCGTATTGAAGTCGGCGTGTGCGTCGAGCCACAGCACGCGCAGCGGCCGCCCACGCTCGCGACAGCGACGCGCCACGGCGCTGATCGAGCCGATCGCGAGGCAGTGGTCGCCGCCGAGCAGGATCGGCAGCGTGCCCTGGCCGAGTGCCGCGTAGACCGCGCCGTCGACCGCGCGGCACCAGGCCGTGACTTCGGCGAGATGGCGATAGCCGGCGACGGGCGGCGCAACCGGGTTCGGCGGCCCGACGAGGTTGCCGGCATCGCCGACCTCGACCGCCTGGGCCTCGAGCGCCTCCCGCAGGCCGGCGACGCGCAGCGCCTCCGGTCCCATCGACGCGCCGCGGCTGCCGGCGCCCACGTCCGTGGGCGCGCCGATCAGCGTCACCTTGCGCCCGGCCACGACTTCAGCCCGCGCGGCGCAGCGCGGGGCGGCGCGCACCGGCAGCGAGGGTGCCGCCGTAGAGATCCTTCGGATCGGCGAGGCGCGGCACGAGGTCGATCTTGCGATGCTCGCCGGCCTCCTCGTCGAGCAGCGCGTACAGGAAGTGGAGGGCCGAGTAGTCCTCGAGCGCGAAACCGACCGAGTCGAAGATCGTGATGTCCCGCGCGGTGGTCCTGCCGGGCGAGCGGTGGCGGACAAGGTCCGCGAACTCGGTGACCGGGAAGTCCGCCGGCATCTGCTGGATCTCTCCTTCGATGCGCGACTGCGGCGCGAACTCGACGAACACCCGCGCGTCCGGCATCGACAGCACGTCGGCGTGCAGCTCGGTCTTGCCCGGGCAGTCGCCGCCGACCGCGTTCAGGTGCATGCCGGGGCGCACCATCGGCGGGGTCAGGATCACGGCGTTGCGCTTGTCCGCGGTCACGGTCGTGACGATGTCGGCGCCCAGGCAGGCCTCCTGGGCAGACGCGGTGCGAACCACGCGCAGGTCCGCCAGCTCCGGCATCGCCGCGAGGTTGGCGGCGAGCTTCGCGCTCGCGGCGCCATCGACGTCGAAGATCCGCAGTTCGCGGATGCCGAGCATGCGGTGGAAGGCGATCGCCTGGAATTCGCTCTGCGCGCCGTTGCCGATCAGCGCCATCACGCGGCTGTCCGGCCGGGCCAGCCAGCGCGCGGCAAGGGCGGACGTCGCCGCCGTGCGCAGCGCGGTGGTCACCGTCAGCTCCGACAGCAGCAGCGGGTAGCCGGTCGCGACGTCGGCGAGGACACCGAAGGCGGTCACCGTCAGCAGGCCGTCCGCGGTGTTCTTCGGGTGGCCGTTGACGTACTTGAACGAGTAGAGGCGGGCGTCGCTCGTGGGCATCAGCTCGATCACGCCGACCGGCGAGTGGCTCGCGACGCGGGCGCACTTGTCGAACTCGTCCCAGCGGCGGTAGTTGGTTTCGATCTCCAGGGCGAGGCGTTCGATGAACGCGCCGGCACCGATGCGGCCGACGAGGCGCTGGACGTCGCTGACGCCGATGTAGCTGACCATGAGGCTCTCCCGCGGGACGGGCGACGGGGCGTCGACCGGGTGGCCATGGTCCCCCGGGGGGCTGCCAACAGGAAGCCAACAAAGTGCCTTTTATGATCATCAAAATGGCGTTATGATAGGAGATCAATACATTTCGTCAGAGCAGGCGCCATGGACGACATCGACCTGAAGCTGATCGGACTGCTGCGCGCGGACGGCCGTGCCACCGCCCTGTCGCTCGCACGTCGCCTCGGCGTGTCGCGCGGCACGGTCCAGAACCGCATGGGTCGCCTCGAGCGCGAGCGGGTGATCCTCGGCTACACCGTGCGCCTCGCGGAGGCGGTCGAGACGCCGCACATCACCGCGCTGATGAACATCGCCGTCGACAGCAACCGCGAGGATGCGGTGCGCCTCGCGCTGCAGACGGACCCCGCGGTCCGGGTGCTGCACTCGACGACCGGGCGCTGGGACCTCGTCGCCGAACTGCAGGCGCCGACGCTGCCGGCTTTCGACCGGGTGCTCGAGCGCATCCGCCGGGTCGAGGGCGTCGCGCGCACCGAAACCTCGATCCTGCTGTCCAGCCAACCGTTGTAAGCGAGGTCGCGGGCATGCTTCGTTGCGCGCCGCACAAGGACCATCCCGCGCGAGCGCTATACTGCGGCCGAGCCCGCCCGGCTCCGTTCCGTCCCGGTTCGCCAAGGAGATACCCATGCGCCGAGTTGCCCACGTAGCCGCGGTCCTCGCGGGGACCGCCGTCGGGATGCTGCTCGGCGCGCCGGTCCTCGCCGCGGACGCCGCGGCCGGCAAGAAGATCTACGATTCGATCTGCGCAGACTGCCACGAGCTCAAGGACCACGCGGGCAAGCCTGCCGCGGACCTTGAGAAGAGTCTGAAAGCCATCGTCGCGCGCCAGAAGAAGCACAAGAAGCAGTTGCACCTCGACGACGTGCAGATCGCGGACGTCGCCGCGTACCTGTCGACAGCGAAATAGGCTCTCGGTCACCCCGGCAGAGGAAATCACTGACCGCTTCGCGCACGCTTCGCTGGTAACGTCCGGGGGCGCCCGCAGCCGGGCGCGCCGCACGGGGATCCGCGGATGGTCACGGAACTGGCGCTGGACTCGACCGGGAGCCGGAGGGCGCTTCGGTTCGCGCCGGCCGCCGTCGACCTTGCCGCATGGTTCGACGCGGCGCCGTATGGCGTCTTCTACTCGCGGGTGCTGTACGTCGACGACGTACCCGTCGACATCGTGCTCCTGTACCGCAACGAGGCGTTCACCCGCCTCACTGGCCTCGCGGCCACGCCCGGCCAGCACATCGCCGAGTTCATGCCGAACTTCCGCGAATCGAAGCCCGACCTGCTGACGACATACGACCGCATCGGCCGCACCGGGCAGCCCTCGTCGGCCGACCGCTACTTCGAATCGATGGGCCAGTGGTACTCCGCGACCACACACAGCCCGGTCCGCGACCATTACCTCACCGTCTTCCAGCGCGTCACCGAGCGCAAGCGGCTCGAACGCAAGGCGGCGCTGTGCGAGGCGATCATCGTCTCGTCCGAGGACGCCATCCTCAGCAAGTCCATCGACGGGCTCGTGACGAGCTGGAACCGCAAGGCCGAGGCGCTGTTCGGCTATACGCGCGGGGAGATCCTCGGCCAGTCCGGCGACGTGCTGGTGCCCCCGGACCGAGTCCACGAGGAACACGCGATCCTCCAGAAGCTCGCGCGGGGCGAGGCGGTGCCGAGCTTCGAGACGCGTCGCGTCCGCAAGGACGGCACCATCGTCGACGTCTCGGTCACGGTCTCGCCCATCCTCGATGCCGACGGCCAGATCGTCGGCGCGTCCAAGATCGCGCGCGACATCACCGCGGCGCTGCGCCTGCGCCGCGAACTCCTGGACAACGATACGAAGACCCGCAAGGCGCAGGAAATCGCCGGGTTCGGCAGCTACACGGCCGACCTGGTCAGCCGCCGCTGGGAAAGTTGCCCGAACCTCGACCTGATCTTCGGCATCGACGAGACGTACTGCCACGATATCCCGCACTGGGACCGGCTGCTGCACCCGGATTTCCGGAACGCGGCACTCGAGCACTTTCTCGAGATCGTCCGCGACCGCAAGGATTTCCGGCTCGACTACAAGATCATCCGGCCCGTCGACGGCGCCGAACGCTGGGTCGCGGCGAACGGCGAACTCGAATTCGACGCGCGCGGCGCGCCGACGCGGCTGATCGGCACGATCCAGGACATCACCGATCGCAAGCGCACGGAGGAGCAGCTGATCGAACACCAGCAGCATCTCGAGCGGCTCGTGCACGAGCGCACTCGCGACCTCTCGGATGCGACCGCGGCGGCCGAGGCCGCCCGGGCGCAGGCCGAGGTTGCGAACAATGCCAAGACGACGTTCCTCGCGACGATGAGCCATGAGATCCGCACGCCGATGAACGCGGTGATCGGGTTCAGCCACCTGCTGCGCCGGGAGCTCGTCGACCCACGCCAGCGCGACTGGCTCGACAAGATCATCGGCGCGGGCAATCACCTGCTGGAGATCATCAACGACATCCTCGACCTGTCGAAGATCGAGGCATCCCAGCTGACGCTGAGCCTGGCACCGACGGACATCCGGCTGGTCGCCGCGCGGATCGTCGCGCTGCTCGAGCCGACCGCGCGCACCAAGCGGCTGCGCCTGACATGCGAATGCGAATCCATGCCAGGCAACGTGCTCGCGGACGCGACGCGAGTCACCCAGGCATTCCTGAACCTTGCCAACAATGCGATGAAGTTCACCGATCGGGGCGGCGTCACGCTGCGCGTGACGAAGGAGCAGGAGACTGCCGGCGACCTGCTGGTGCGCTTCGCGGTCGAGGACACCGGCATCGGCATTTCGGCCGCCGACCAGATGCGCCTGTTCCGCCCGTTCCAGCAACTCGACGGATCGCCGACGCGCTCGGCCGGCGGCACGGGGCTCGGGCTCGCGATCACGCGTCGGCTCGCGGAGCTGATGGGCGGGACCGCCGGCGTGCTGAGCGAACCGGGCCGCGGCAGCACGTTCTGGTTCACGGCGCGGCTGCGCAAGGCCGTTGCCGTGCGACAGGCGACTCTCGGCGGTGGCGACGCGGGCGAAACCCCGGAGGCGCTGCTGCGGCGCGAATACGCGGGTACCCGGGTTCTGCTCGTCGAGGACGAGCCGGTGAACCAGATGGTCGCGAAGCTGCAGCTCGAGCAGGTCGGACTCGTCGTCGACGTCGCCGCCGACGGCGAGCAGGCGCTGACGTGCCTCGCGGCCAGCGACGGGGACCCGGCGCGGCGGCCGGCACTCGTGCTGATGGACATGCAGATGCCGAAACTCGACGGCATCTCGGCGACCCGGGCGATGCGCCGCGCCGGCTATTCGATGCCGATCCTCGCGATGACCGCGAACGCCGCGGTGGACGATCGCGAGAGCTGCCTGAAGGCGGGGATGGACGACTTCATCGCCAAGCCCGTCGATCCGGCGCGCCTGTACGCGCTGCTCGTGCGACGGCTCGCGGCCACGCGCTGACGGCGGCCCTGGGGGGTCGCTAGGCGCGCATCAGGCTCGCGACCGCGACCGCGTGGCAGCCGACGCCCGCGATCACAAACAGGTGCCAGATCGCGTGCATGTACGGTCGGTCCTTGCGCACGTAGAACGGCACGCCGATCGTGTACATCACGCCCCCCGCGATCAGCCAG
Source organism: uncultured Pseudomonadota bacterium (assembly GCA_903884235.1). Taxonomy (GTDB): domain Bacteria; phylum Pseudomonadota; class Gammaproteobacteria; order Steroidobacterales; family Steroidobacteraceae; genus CAIKZZ01. The sequence continues at coordinate 40,390 of CAISEB010000024.1, read as the reverse complement.
TGCAGTTGCGAGGGCGAGAGGCTGCGCGACAGCGGGCCGATGCCGACGAGGCACATCCACCCCATCAGCAGATACAGCGCCGTGGACAGCCCCCGCAGGCGGATGATGCCCGTCGTGCGCACGACGACGCCGGCGATCGCCATCGTCCACACGGCCGCGAACATCCCCCAGCCCCAGGCACCGCGCAGCACCGAAATCGTGAACGGCGTGTAGCTGCCGGCGATCAGCAGGTAGATCGCCGAATGGTCGAAGGCGCGCAGCCGTGCCCGCACGCGCGGCGAGCGCGCGGCGTGATAGAGCGTGGAGGCGAGGAACAGCGTCGCCGCGCTCGCGGCGAAGGCGATGCCACCGACGAGCCGCCAGACGTCGCCATAGCGTGCAGCCTCGGCGACGAGCCACAGCAGCCCGGCGAGGCTCGCCACGAGCGCCGCACCGTGGCTGAGCACGTGCAGGCGCTCCTCCGCGTCGGAATAAGGTGCCCTGAGGGCGTCCGGAGGACCGTCGTTCGGGGTCGCGGCGCGGGGCGGGGGGGCGCTCATGGCTCCGACCTTCGCACAGTCGCGACGGTCGTGCCGCGCTGTTCGCGTCTGGGGGCGCAGCGCCGGGTGGAGGGCCCGCGATCGGTGCCCGAGTGGCGGCCTGCGCACCTCGCGACCGTCACGGCGCGGCGTGGTGCGCGGGGCGGGAGTCGAACCCGCACGCCTTTCGGCACAGGATTTTAAGTCCCGTACGGCTACCAGTTTCGTCACCCGCGCGCCTGCCCATGATACGCAGGTGACAGGCCCGCCGCGTGACCGGTCCGGTCAGGGGGGGATGTCCCGGGGCTCGCCCTCGACGTGCACCCGCCAGCCGCGCGCCGCGAGTGCCTCGGCCGCCCTTGGCGAGGGCGGGGCGGCGAGCCACAGCTCCGGCGCCGCCGTATCGGGCGGCAGCGCGGCGCGCGCCTCGGCCTCCGCCGCGGCGACCTCGGCGGTCCAGCGCACCGCGTCGAATGCCGCGACGACGACGACCGTGCCGTCCGCCGCGCGGCCCGCCGGCATGCGGATACCCGGCAGGATCGTCGCGAGCGGCGACGCCGCATGGCGCGCGGCAAGTCCGAGCGCACTCCTCACGTACACGGCCGCTTCAGGGTCGGAGGCGATGCCGATCGCGTGGCGGAACAGCTGGTCGCGCCCGGCGACGCCGTCGAGGCGCTGGGCCGCCTCGTCGAGCAGCTGCTGGCGCGTCGGATTGAGCACGAGCGTGCTCTCGAACGCGCGCACCTCGCCCGGTCCGAGGCCGTAGCCGGCGAGCCGGGCTTGGCGCCGCTCGCGCAGCACCGCCGGATGCTCGTTGTAGATCGCATCCATCGCGCGGCCCATCTCGCCGGCGTAGGGAATGCCGGGCAGCGGCGCGAACTTCAGGCCGAACTGCGTCGTCGCGTCGACGCGCGCGAGGCGCGCGATCGCGTGGCGCAGCGGCTCGTTGTCCGTGTACGGATCGACGTTGAGTTTCCGATACCAGGCGCGCTCGCTCGCCGAGACCCCGAAGTAGCGGGAGACGTAGCGCTTCGCATCCGAGGTCGACGGCGGCGCGACATGGGCGCCGCCCCCGCCCGGTGGTCCGGCGGACTCGCCGAGCTCGCGGGCCTCGGCCGCGTAGCCGCGGAACAGGTGCGAGATGCCACGTGGAATGCCGACGACGGTGTCGACCGGATGCGCCGCGACATCGACGACCGATCGGGCGCTGCCCGTGATGCGCTCGCCGACCGCGCCGACGACCACACCGACGTCGGTCGTGCGGGCCAGGGTCGCCAGGGCCTCGACCTCATGGACGCGCGCCGCGACACCCTCGGTGCCGTACGCATCGAAGCGTCCGTAGCGGGTCTCGAGCACGTAGCGGTGCATGAGTCCGTCGCCGGCGACCGGATCGACGACGTGAAAGTCGGGCCCCATGGCACGTGCGGGTGGCAGCAGCCGGGCGGGGGATTCCGGCACCAGCGCCTCGAACTCCTCGGCGCCCGCGACCGGCGCCACGGCCAGCGCCAGCGCGAACAGCCACCCCCTGATCGCGCACGTCCTGGCCATCGCGCCTCCCTGAACGGTCGCCGCAGCCCGCGCCCCGCATCATCCCGAAACTATAGCAGGCGCTGCCGCGGCCTGGTTCGCGCGCGAGGCGTGCCCGCCTGCCTTGCCACGATCCGGGCGCGCGCAGGCCGGCGTGGCACAATGGGACCTGTCCGCCACGGCACGCGCCCCGGCACCTGTGTCGGCCGGCCGCCGCGGCTGTCGCGGGGAGCCATGAAAGCCAACGACCTGTTCGATCTCACCGGCCGCACGGCCCTCGTCACCGGCGCCAGTCGCGGCATCGGCGCCGCGATCGCCCAGACCCTCGCCGCCTACGGGGCGCGCGTGCTGCTCAGCAGCCGCCGTGCCGAGGGCTGCGAGCAGACCGCGGCCGCGATCCGTGCGGCGGGGGGGGAGGCCCACGTGCACGCGTGCCACGTCGGCGAGCTCGAGCAGATCGAGGCGCTGTGGGTCTGGGTCGATGCGAGGTTCGGGCGCATCGACGTGCTCATCAACAACGCCGGCACCAATCCGATGTACGGCTCGGTGCTCGAGTCGCACCCGGCGGGGTTCGCGAAGGTCGTCGACGTGAACTTCCGCGGCTACTGGTTCATGACCCAGCACGCGGCGAAGCGCATGCAGCACACCGGCGGCGGTTCGATCGTCAACATCGCGAGCGTCACTGCCGAGCATCCCATGGACGGCATCGGTGCCTACGGCGCGACCAAGGCGGCCGTCGTCAACCTCACCAAGGCGTTCGCGCGCGAGTGCGGCCCGCTCGGCGTGCGCGTCAACGCGATCCTGCCCGGTCTTGTGAACACGAGGTTCGCCGCGGCGCTGCAGGCGGACGAGGCGCAGCGCGCACGCGCGCTCACGGCGACGCCGCTGCGGCGGATCGGGGAGCCCGAGGACATCGCCGGTGCCGCCCTGTATTTCGCCTCGGACGCGTCGCGCTACGCGACCGGCGCCACGCTTCGCATCGACGGCGGCATGTACGCCTGACCCCCTCTCACGCGGCGGACCCAGACCATGGATTTTGAACACAACGAGCGGACCCGGGACCTGATCGCCCGGGTCGGCGCCTTCATGGACGAACACGTGCTGCCGAACGAAGGCCGCTTCGAGGCCGAGGTGGCCGCCGCCGCCACCGGGTCGTTCGTCTGGCCGCCGCTGCTCGACGAGCTCAAGGCGCGCGCCCGCGCCGCGGGGCTGTGGAACCTGTTCCTGCCCGACCCCCACCATGGTGCGGGCCTCGCCAACATCGAGTACGCGCCGCTCGCCGAAATCATGGGCCAGGTGTACTGGGCCAGCGAGGTGTTCAACTGCAACGCCCCGGATACCGGCAACATGGAGGTGCTGCACATGTATGGCACCCCTGCCCAGCAGGCGCGCTGGCTGACGCCGCTGCTCGCCGGGGAGATCCGCTCCGCGTTCTGCATGACGGAGCCGGACGTCGCCTCGTCCGATGCGACCAACATCGCGACGCGAATCCGGCGCGAGGGCGATCACTACGTGATCGACGGCCGCAAGTGGTGGACGACGAACGGCATGCACCCGCACCTGGCGATCCTGATCGTCATGGGCGTCAGCAACCCTGACGCGGAGCGCCACCGCCGCCACGCCCAGATCCTGGTGGAGCCGACCACTCCGGGCGTGACCATCGTCCGCCACCTGCCCGTGTTCGGCTACCACGAGGCGCCCGCCGGCCACGTGGAGATCCGCTTCGACGGCGTCCGGGTGCCGGCCGGGAACCTGCTGCTCGGCGAGGGCCGGGGCTTCGAGATCGCGCAGGGCAGGCTGGGGCCCGGGCGGGTCCACCACTGCATGCGCTCGATCGGCGCGGCCGAGCGGACGCTCGGCATGATGTGCCGCAGGCTGCTGTCGCGCCACGCGTTCGGCGGGCCGCTGGCCGCCCAGTCGGTCTGGGAGCAGCGGATCGGCGAGTGCCGCACTGAGATCGACATGTGCCGGCTCCTGGTCTACCGCACGGCGTGGCTGATGGACCGGGGCGGCAACAAGGCCGCCCGGACCGAAATCGCCGCGATCAAGGTCGCGGTCCCGCGGATGCTCCAGCGGGTCGTCGACACGGCGATCCAGGCCTTTGGCGGCGCGGGGGTGACGGAGGATTTCGGGCTCGCGGCCCTCTACGCCCGGGCCCGCACGATGCGCCTCGTCGACGGGCCCGACGAGGTGCACAATCGGGACATTGCCCGGCTGGAGTTGAAGAAGTACCGACCGCCGCGTCCCGCCGGGACCTGAACGGCGGCGGCCCCGGGCCCCGCGGGGGCCCCGTCTGGGGAGGGGAGCCATGCCTCACGTCGAACAGATCCTGGGACACAAGGGCACTGCCGTCTACGCGATCGCGCCCGACGAGCCCGTGCTTGAAGCACTGCAGATGATGGCCGACCGCCACGTCGGCGCGCTGCTCGTGATGCGCGGCGAGGAACTGACCGGCATCGTCTCGGAGCGCGACTACGCCCGCAAGGTCGTCCTGATGGGGCGATCCTCGGCCGATACGCCGGTCTGGCAGATCATGTCGAGTCCCGTGACGACGATCGGGCCCGAGGCGACCGTGCACGAGTGCCTCGAACTGATGTCCGCCCGCCACATCCGCCACCTGCCGGTGGTCGACCACGGGCGCGTCGTCGGCATGCTGTCGATCGGCGACTGCGTCAAGGCCGTGATCGACGAGCAGAAGCACCACATCGAGGACCTGGAACGGTTCATCCGCAGCTGAGCGCGACCCGCCGGGGCGGGCGGCGCCTATGAGGTCAAACCGAAAGAGCCCCCCCGGCGTCATACGGTATAGTGCGGCCTCGTTTTGAAGGGCCCCCGAGCGGGGGGCGAGGGTTCAAAGTGGGGCAGACCGCCGGGCCCGCGCTGCGCGCGGACAACCTGCACCTGTGGCGTGGCACGCGACACGTGCTGCGCGGGCTCTCGTTCAGCGCCGGCGCCGGGGAGATGATCCACGTCCGCGGTCCGAACGGCTGTGGCAAGACCTCCTTGCTGCGCACCCTCGCCGGCTTCCTCTGGCCGGAGGAGGGCCGCCTGTACTGGGCCGACCAGCCGGTCGAGGCCGACCGGGACGCCTATTGCGCCGCAATGGCCTACCTCGGGCACGAGAATGCGCTAAAGGCGGACATGACCCCGCTCGAGAACCTGCGCTACGCCTCCAGCGTCCGGCACCCGACCAGCGTCACCGAGGTGGATTCGGTGCTGGAGCGGCTCGGCGTCGCGGCCCAGCGTGACCTGCCGGTGCGCTCGCTCTCGGCCGGCCAGCGTCGCCGGGTGGCGATGGCCCGGGTGATGCTGGCCGGCGCCTCGCTCTGGCTGCTGGACGAGCCCTTCACGAACCTCGACGTCGCCGGCGTCGCGGACCTCGCCGGCATCGTTGCGCGCCACGTCCAGGACGGCGGCATCGCGATCCTGACGACGCACTCGGAAATCGACCTGCCGCCCGGGACCGTCCGCAATCTCGAGCTCGCGGCATGAACCCGGTGACGACGAGCCTCGGCCGGGCCGCGTGGCTGGTCCTCGAGCGCGACCTGCGCCTCGCCCTGCGCCGCTGGGAGCAGATTACGCATCCGGTGGCCTTCTTCCTGATGATCGCGAGCCTGTTCCCGCTCGCCCTCAGTCCGGAACCGTCGCAGTTGAGAAACATCTCGCCCTGTGTGGTTTGGGTGGGGGCGCTGCTATCCTCGCTGCTGGCGCTGGAGTCCCTGTACCGTTCCGACCAGGACGACGGCACGCTCGAGCAGATGACCTTGTCGGGCCAGCCGCTGCCGGTCCTGCTGTTCGCGAAGACGGTCGCGCACTGGCTGCTGAGCGGCATCCCGCTCGTCGTCGCAGCACCGCTTGTCGGCCTGTGGATGGGGGCGCCCGAGCGCACCTTCGGCGTCATGATGCTGTCGGTCGCGCTCGGCACGGGCGTGCTCAGCTTCCTCGGCTCGGTCGCGGCGGCACTGACGCTCGGGACGCGCCGCGGCAGCGTGCTGCTGTCGCTGCTGGTCCTGCCGCTGGCGCTGCCGGTGCTGATCTTCGGCGCCAAGGCGACGGACCTCGCGATGCGCGGGGAATCGCCGGCCGGCGCGGTGCTGCTGCTGGCGGCTGTGCTGATCCTGACCGTGACGCTGGCGCCGTGGGCGTCGGCGGCGGCGGTGCGGATCAGCCTCGAATAGGGATTGGATCGAATAGGGAACGACGTGGCTACCTGGACCTGGTTTCACAAGCTGTCATCGCCGCCGCACTTCTACCGGATCGCCGGCAAGATGATCCCGTGGTACGCGATTCCTGCCGCACTGCTGATCGTCGCGGGGATCTATGGCGGACTCGTCGCCGCGCCCGCCGACTACCAGCAGGGCGAGGCGTTCCGGATCATCTACGTGCACGCGCCGTCGGCGTGGCTCTCGCTGATGTGCTACACGACGATGGCGGTCGCCGCGGCCGTCGGCCTGATCTGGCGCATCAAGCTCGCGCACGCGCTCGCCGCCGCGACTGCGCCGATCGGCGCCTCGTTCGCGCTGCTGTGCCTCGTGACGGGCTCGTTGTGGGGCCGCCCGATGTGGGGCACGTGGTGGGTGTGGGACGGCCGACTCACCTCGCAGCTGATCCTGTTCTTCCTGTACCTCGGCTACATGGCGCTGCGCTCGGCCTACGACGACCTGCAGCGCGCGGATCGCGCGAGCGCGGTGCTGGCGCTGGTCGGCGTCGTGAACGTGCCGATCATCCATTTCTCGGTCTACTGGTGGAATTCGCTGCACCAGGGCTCCACAGTCATCCGCAAGGACGGGCCGGCCATGCCGCCGTCGATGCTGGTGCCGCTGCTGATGTGCTTCGCCGGCTTCACGCTGCTGTACGCGGCGCTGGCGTGCGTACGGGTGCGCGCCGAAGTCCTGAATCGTGAACGCAATGCGACGTGGCTCAAGGAACTCAGCCCGTCCTGAATGGTCCCTGCTAGGTGATGAACATGCACGATTTCCTCGACATGGGCGGCTACGGCCTCTACGTATGGCCTTCCTACGGCCTCGCTGCCGCGGTGCTGGCCTGGAACATCTGGTCGGCGCTGCGGCTGCAGCGCATCGCCCTCGAACATGCGCGCCGTCGCGTCGCGATCGCGAAGAGCGACGCCGAGCGCGCGGCCCACTGACATCAGGGAGCAACCATGACCCCGCGCCGCAAGAGACTGTTCGCGATCCTCGGCATCCTCGCCGGCGTGGGCATCGCCACCGCAGTCGCGCTGAAGGCCTTCGACAACAACCTGCAGTACTTCTACGACCCGTCCGAGGTGGCCTCCGGCAAGGCGCCGAGCGACAAGGCCATCCGCGTCGGCGGCATGGTCACCAAGGGCAGCGTCGCGCGCGCGCCCGGCAGCCTCGAGATCAGCTTCGTGATCACGGACTTCGCCAAGAACGTGACCGTCAAGTACAACGGCGTGCTGCCGGACCTGTTCCGCGAAGGGCAGGGCATCATCGCCCACGGGCAGCTCAAGGACGGCGTGTTCGTCGCCGACGAGGTGCTGGCCAAGCACGATGAGAAATACATGCCACCGGAGGTCGCCAAGTCGCTCAAGAAGCAGGCACCGGCCCCGGCACCGGAGGGTCGCACGTGATTCCTGAACTCGGCACGTTGGCAATGGTGATTGCGCTGCTGCTCGCGGCGGCGCAGGGCTTCTTCGGGATCGCCGGCGCGCACTGGAACCGGCAGAGCTGGATGCAGGCGGTCGGCACCGCCGTCACGGGCGTCTGGGTGTTCGTCACCTTCGCCTTCGGCATCCTGACCTACTCGTTCATCGTCCACGACTACTCGATCGCGTATGTCGCGACCAACTCGAACGACGAGCTGCCACTGATGTACCGGATCGCGGCGGTGTGGGGCGCGCATGAGGGGTCGCTGCTGCTGTGGATCGAGATCCTCTCGACCTGGGCCCTGCTCGTCGCGATCTTCTCGAAGAGCCTGCCGGTCGCGTTCCGCGCCCGGGTGCTCGGCGTGCTCGGCGTCATCGGCGTCGGCTTCACGAGCTTCACGCTGCTGACCTCGAGCCCGTTCCTGCGCGAGATCCCGGCCAAGCTGGAGGGCGCGGACCTCAACCCGATCCTGCAGGACCCGGCGCTCGCGATCCATCCGCCGATGCTCTACATGGGCTACGTCGGCACGTCGGTTGCGTTCGCGTTCGCGATCGCGGCGATGCTGTCCGGTCGCATCGATCCGTCCTGGTCGCGGTGGACGCGCCCCTGGACCGTCGCCGCCTGGATGTGCCTCACGGTCGGCATCGCGCTCGGCAGCTGGTGGGCGTACTACGAGCTCGGCTGGGGCGGCTGGTGGTTCTGGGACCCGGTCGAGAATGCCTCGTTCATGCCATGGCTCGCCTCGACCGCGCTGATCCACTCGCTCGCGGTCACCGAGAAGCGCGGCCTGTTCAAGAGCTGGACGCTGCTGCTGGCGATCTTCGCGTTCAGCCTGAGCCTCGTCGGCACGTTCCTCGTGCGCTCTGGCGTGCTGGTCTCGGTGCACGCGTTCGCGTCGGACCCCCAGCGCGGCATGTTCATCCTCGGCCTGCTGCTCTTCTTTATCGTCGGCTCGCTCACGCTGTACGCCTGGCGCGCCCCGTCGCTGAAGATGGACGGTGGCTTCGAGACGGTGTCGCGCGAGTCGTTCCTGCTGCTCAACAACGCGCTGCTGTTCGCTACGGCGCTGCTGATCCTGCTCGGCACCCTGTGGCCACTTTTCATGGACATGTTCAACCTCGGCAAGATCTCGGTGGGACCGCCGTACTTCAACATCGTGTTCCTGGTGCCGACGTTGCCACTGCTGGTGCTAATGGGGGTCGGCATGCACGCCGCATGGCGGCGCGCGGCGCTCGCCAGTCGCGCACGCATGCTGTGGATGATCGCCGGCGGCGCCGTGCTGCTTGCGCTCGTCATCACGCTCGGCTTCTACCACAGCATCGGCCTGCCGCTGACCGTGGTCGGCTTCGCCGGCGGCCTGTTCGTGATGGGCTCAGCGCTGGTCGATCCGGTGACGCGCCTGCGCAACCGGCAGCCGATCTCGCGCTCGGCGCTCGGCATGGCGGTCGCGCACTTCGGCATCGGCGTGTTCGTGATCGGCATCAGCGGCGTCGCGTCCTACAAGATCGAGAAGGACGTCAGCATGGGCCCGGGCGATTCCACGCAGATCGCCGGCTACACGTTCAACTTCAAGGACACGCGGACCAACGTCCCGGGCCCGAACTACGTCGCGACCCAGGCGAACGTCGAGATCACGCGTGATGGCGCCAAGGTCGCGGATCTGTCCACGGAGAAGCGCCAGTTCAAGATCCAGAGCATGCCGATGACGCACGCCGGCATCGCCGTGGCCTGGAACCGCGACCTGTTCGTCGCGCTGGGTGACGACCTCGGCGCCAACAAGTGGAGCATGCGCCTGCAGTACAAGCCGCTGGTGCGCTACATCTGGATCGGCGCGGTGATCGTGGCCCTCGGCGGGCTCATCGCGATGATGGACCGGCGCTATCGCGCCAAGGTGCCCGTCACGGAACCCGCAACCGACGCCGGCGCTGCCGGCCGGGTGGCCTGAACCATGCTGAGATACCTGACTCCCGCGATCGCGGCCCTCGCCCTCGGCGCGCTGTTCTGGTTCGCGCTGCATCGCATCGGCAACGGCACGCTCGACGTGCGCGAGATCAAGTCGCCGCTGATCGGCCGCGCGGCGCCGACGTTCACGCTGCCGCTGGTCATGGATCCGGCGCAGCGTTTCGATTCGCACAGCATGGCCGGCAAGGTCTACGTCGTGAACGTGTGGGGCACGTGGTGCCCGGCGTGCCGCGAGGAGCACGAGTCGCTGATCTCGCTGTCGCGCATCACCGGCGTGCCGTTCGTCGGCATCGACTGGAAGGACGACAACGCCGAGGCGAACCGCTACCTGGCCCAGCTCGGCAATCCGTACCAGACGGTGGTCGCCGACGCCGAGGGCCGCGTCGCGATCGACTGGGGCGTCTATGGCGCGCCCGAGACGTTCCTGGTCTCCAAGGACGGCAAGGTGCTGGCGAAGTACGCGGGCGCCCTGACCGAGGCGGTGTGGGCCGAGAAGTTCGCGCCGCTCGTCAGCCAGCAGGGAGGGGCGCCATGATCCGCACCCAGCGCTGGTCGGCGCTTGCCGCGGGCCTGCTCCTCTGCGTCGGGGCGTTCGCGATCGACACCGAGGCGGCGTTCCCGGACGCGGTGCGCCAGGCGCGCTACGAGCACCTCACGCAGGAATTGCGCTGCCTCGTCTGCCAGAACCAGTCGATCGCGGACTCGAACGCGAGCCTCGCCGGCGATCTGCGCCGCGAGGTCAAGGAAATGATCGCCGCCGGCAAGAGCGACGACGACATCAAGGCGTTCCTGACGGCGCGCTACGGCGACTTCGTGCTCTACGAACCGCCGCTGTCGGCGCGCACGGTGCTGCTGTGGGCGGCGCCGGGGCTGCTCGTGCTGCTGACGGTCGGCGCCGCCACCCGCGTGATCCTGCGGCGCTCCAAAGCGCCGATCGACGCTGATCCGGAGGAGCCGGTTTGACCACGTTCATCATCATTGGCGCGATCATGGTCTCGGTCGCGCTCGGGCTGCTCTTGTGGCCGCTGTTCCGCGGCCGCGCGACGGACGGCCCGGTCGCGCTCGGCGCGATCGCGATCGTCGCGGTCATCCTGCCGCTCAGCGCCGCGGCACTCTATTACCGCGTCAGCAACTGGGCGTGGGACCCGGCGGCGCAGCAGGCCGCGGCGGGCGGGGCACCGCATTCGATCCAGGAGATGATCGACAAGCTCGAGGAGCGGCTGAAGACGAAGCCCGACGACGTCGACGGCTGGCTGATGCTCGGGCGCACCGAGTTCGTGCGCAACGACTACAAGCGCTCGGCCGCGGCCTTCGGCGAGGCGTACCGGGCCTCGGGCGGCAAGAACCTCGAGGCGGTCGTCGGCTACGGCGAGGCGCTCACGGTCAGCGACCAGACCTCGCTGCGCGGCGGCAAGGCCGCCGAGCTCTTCGAGGACGCGCTCAAGCTCGATGGCCAGAACCCGAAGGCGCTCTGGTATGGCGGCATGGCCGCGGCGATCGGCGGCAAGCTCGCGCTCGCCCGCGAGCGCTGGATCAAGCTGCTCGGTCAGGACCTGCCGGCCGACATCAAGGCCATGCTGGTCGATCGCATCCGCGAGGTCGACACCCAGCTCGGCCGCAAGGACGACCCCGAGCTCGCGAAGCTCGCGGCGGCGATTCCACCGCCGGCGGCGGCGGGCGCCGCGCCGATGCGAGCCGCCCCGGACGCGCGCAGCGCGGTCGCGGCGGCGAGCGGCCCCGGCACGGTCACCGTGCACGTGAAGGTCGCGCCGGCCCTCGCCGGCAAGATCCCGCCGGGCGCGCCGCTGTTCGTGCTGGCGCGCGATCCCTCGCAGCCCGGTCCGCCGTTCGGTGCCAAGCGCTTCGCCGGCGCCGCGCTGCCGATGGAGGTGGTGCTGACCGAGCAGGACGCCATGATGCCCGGCCGCACGATCAAGGACGCGAAGCAGCTCACGATCGTCGCGCGCTTCTCGGCGTCGGGCATGCCGCAGCAGTCGAGCGGCGACCTGTACGGCGAAGTCGCCTACGACCTCGCCTCCGGCAAGCCGGTCGACCTGCTGATCGACAGGCAAGTGCCCTGAGATGGCGCGCGAGGCGGGCGAACGACGGAGGCTCATCCTGTCGTTCGCCTACTTCGGGCTGCTGCTGGCGAGCTACTACCTCGTGCGTCCGGTCCGCGACGCGCTGGCCGCGGGGCTCGGTCCCGACGCGATCAAGTACCTCGCGACCGCCGTGTTCGTGACGATGGCCTTCGCCGTGCCCGTCTTCGGCTGGCTCGTGTCCCGCGTCCCGCGCACCCGGCTGCTGCCGGGGATCTACGGATTCTTCGCGCTCAACCTCGTCGCATTCTCGGTCGCGTTCCATGTCGCGCCCTGTGACCATTGGATCGCGCGGGCGTTCTACGTCTGGACGACGGTGTTCAGCCTGTTCGTGGTCTCCGTCTTCTGGAGCTTCATGGCCGACCTGTGGACCGAGGAGCAGGGTCGTCGGCTGTTCGGCGTGATCGCCGCGGGCGGCAGCCTCGGCGGGCTGCTCGGACCACTGGCCGCGCGTGCGCTCGCCGCGGACCTCGGCGAGTCGGGCCTCGCGCTGGTCGCCGCGCTGCTGCTCGCGGCCGCGCTCGTCGTCGTGTTCGCGCTGCTGCGCGATGCCGGTGCGAGGGGCGCAACGGACACCGCGCGACTTGGCTTCGACGAGCCGGTCGGCGGCGAGCTGCTCGCCGGGCTCACCGGTCTCGCGCGATCGCCGTACGTTGCCGGCATCGCGACGCTGGTGGCGTGCGGATCCCTGCTCGGCATGCTCGTGTACATCGAGCTTGCACGCGCCGCCGCCACGGGCTTCGCGAGCGGCGCCGCCCGCACCGCGTTCTACGCGCAGCGCGACCTGTGGGTGAACGGGATCGCGTTCGGGCTGCAGCTGCTTGCGATCGGGCCGCTGGCGCAGCGCCTCGGCGTGCGCAGCGTGCTCTGTGCTGCAGCCGTGGTGGTGGCGTTCGCGTTCGGCGGCCTCGCGGCGCTGCCGCTCGCCGGCACGCTGGTCGGCGTGAACGTGCTGCTGCGGGTGACCGAGTTCGGCATCGGCAAGCCGGCCCGCGACATGCTCTACACGGTGGTCGACACCGAGAGCCGCTACAAGGCGAAGAACGTGATCGACACGGTCGTCTACCGGGCGAGCGATGCGCTGTCCGGCTGGCTGCACGCGGGCCTCGTGGCGCTCGGCCTTGGCCTTGCCGGCATCGCGGCGGCCGGCGCCGCGGTCGCGCTCGGGCTTGGCGTCGTGGCGTACGCGGTCGGCTCCGGCTACCGGCGCCGGGGCGGCGACGGCGTGCCCCGCGCCGTGGCGCCTGCCGGAGGGTAGCGGCGCGGGTACCAATGCGAACCCGCGCACAGAATCGGGGCGCGGCTTGCGGCACGCTCCCGGCTGATCCGATGCACCGTGCGGTTTTGCGCCGAGGCCCTACGGAGTCGACCATGCCCGCGCTGCTGCGCCCCCTCTTTGCCCTCGCGTTGCTCGCCGTGCTCGTGCCGGCCTCTGCGGAGGAGGGCATGTGGACGCTCGACCGGTTCCCGGCGGCGGCGGTCGCCGCGAGCACCGGTGTCGCGGTGGACCGTCCCTGGCTCGACCACGTCGAGGCCACGGGCGTGCGCCTGAGCAGCGGCTGCTCCGGCGGGGTGGTCAGCCAGGCCGGACTCGTCGTCAGCAACCAGCACTGCCTGATCGCCTGCCTGCAGTCTCTCGTCACGCCCGGCCACGACCCGCTCGCGGAGGGGTTCATCGCGCAGCGCCGCGACGAGGAACGACCGTGCCCCGGGCTCACGGCCGAGATCCTCGAGGCGATCGAGGACGTCACCGCCGAGGTGGTCACCGCGACGGCCGACCTCAAGGAGGGCGCTCGCACCGCGGCGCGGCGGCGGATCACGTCCGCGATCGAGGCACGTGGCTGCCTCGGCCACAGCGAGGCGCACTGCGAAGTCGTCGAGCTCTACCAGGGCGCGCAGGTCCGGCTGTATCGCTACCGGCGCTACGAGGACGTGCGGCTCGTGTTCGCCCCGGAGTTCGGGATCGCGTTCTTCGGCGGTGATGTCGACAACTACAGCTACCCGCGCCACAGCCTCGACGTCGCGTTCCTGCGCCTGTACCGCGACGGCGAGCCGGCGGCGATGCCCGACCACCTCGCCTGGCGCGCAACCCCGCCGCGGGCCTCGGAACCGGTGTTCCTGGCCGGTCACCCGGCGGCGACCAGCCGGCAGATGACCGTCGCCGAGCTCGAGATGCAGCGCGACTGGTTCCTGCCGGTACGCCAGCTCGTGCGTGCCGAGCTGCGCGGGCGGCTGCTGCAGTACGCCGCCGGTGGCGCGGAGCAGGCGCGCGCGGCGACCGATGCGATCTTCGACGTCGAGAACCACTTCAAGTGGTTCCAGGGCCGCAGCCGTGCGCTCGCGGACGCCCAGTTCTTCGGCGCACTCGCCGATGCCGAAGCTGCGTTGCGCGGCCGGGTCGCGGCGGACGCGGCCCTGCGGCAGGTCACGGGCGATCCCTGGGCCGAGACGGCGACGGCGATGCAGCGCTACCGCGAGATCTTCCTCCGGCACGAGTTCCTGGAGGCCCGCGCCGGGGCCATTTCCGAGCTGTATCGCGATGCGGTGCTGCTGGTGCGGGCGGCGCGGGAGCGGCAGCGCGCCGATGGCGAGCGGCTGCCGGAATTCCGCGACGCCCGGCTCGCGCAGCTCGAGCGCCAGCTGCTCGAGGCGCATCCGTTCTACCCGGACGTCGAGCGCATCGGCCTCGAGCTGTGGCTGTCCAAGGCGCGCGAGTACCTCGGCGCCGACAGTGCCGAGGTGCGTGCGCTGCTCGGGCTCGACGCGCCGGAGACGCTCGCGGCCCGGCTGGTGTCCGGCACTCGGCTCGCGGATCCCGTGGTCAGGGAGGCACTCTGGCGCGGTGGGGCCGACGCCGTCGGCCGCTCCGACGATCCGCTGATCCGCCTCGTGCGCGACATCGATCCGCTCGCCCGCGCGGTGCGCGACGACTACGAGCAGGGAGTCGTGGCGCCGGTGGCCGCGGCGGCGGTGCGCATTGCCGAGGCCCGCTTCGCCGCCTACGGCGACGCCGTGTATCCGGACGCGACGTTCTCGCTGCGACTGTCGTACGGGCGGGTCGCGGGATGGCGCGAGGGCGGGCGCGACGTGCCGCCGTGGACGACGTTCGGCGAGCTGATGGAACGGTCGACCGGGGTCGCGCCCTATGTCCTGCCGGCACGCTGGCGGGCGGGCGCCGGCCGGCTCGAGGCGCGCCTGCCATTCGACTTCGTCGCGACCGTCGACACCGTCAACGGCAACTCCGGCGCACCGGTCCTCGACGCCGACGGAGAGCTCGTCGGCGTCGCCTTCGACGGCAACCTCGCCTCGCTCGGGGGTGAGTATGGCTACGACGGCCGACGTGGCCGCGGAGTCGCCGTGAGCGCCGTCGCGGTCAGCGCGGCGCTCTCCACCATCTACGGCATGCGTGCGCTCGCCGACGAGCTGTCCGGGCGCTGATTGCGACGCCGGTCTCGGTGATCGCCTGAGTGCGACGTGCGTATGCGAACCGATCGGTCGCGAAGCGCGTCAGCAGATACCGGCGCAACGCATAAATCACGCCCGTACTCAGTTGTTCCAAGCTGATTGCTATCGTATTTTCATGACTCGAGGAAGCGCCCCCAAGGAATGCGACGTCCAGGAAAGACCGCCAGGTCAAGGACACTTCGATGCCGCTCCCGATGAGTCACGAGGACGAGGAACTGCTGCTGCAGCTCGAGCGATCGAACTGGACGCTGGCCGCGATCAATGCATTCCACGCAATGATGATCCGCACCGCCGACGAGCAGGCGCTGTACAACGTGGCCTGCGAGGCACTGACCTCCAAGGGTGCATTCGCCCTCGCCTGGGTCGGCCTGCCGCGCCAGGATGCCGAATCCTCCCTCGAGGTCCGTGCCTGCGCGGGCACGTCGGTCGGGTACCTCGAGGACATCCAGATCTCGTGGGCCGAGTGCGAGCGCGGCGGCACGCCGAGCGGGCGCGCCGTTCGCACCGGGCAGGTTCAGTTCGCCGACCACATCCAGTCGAACCGCGATTTCCGTCCGTGGCGCGCGCGCGCGATCCAGTTCGGCCTGCATTCGAACGTGGCGCTGCCGGTCCGGCTCGTCGACGGCGAGGTCGTCGCCGTCCTGTCGCTGTACTCGAACGTGCCGGCCGCCTTCGGCACGACCGAGGCCAGCCTGCTGGTGCGCTTTGCCGAGGACCTGGGCTACGGCCTGCAGACGCTGCGCACGCGCGCGGCGTACGAGACCGCGCTCGCCGAGACGCGCAAGCAGACCCGGAACATCGAGGGACTGCTCGAGGGGTCGGTGCAGGCGCTCGGCGCGGCACTCGAGAAGCGCGACCCCTACACTGCGGGCCACCAGCAGCGCGTCGCGTCGCTGTCGGTCGCCATCGCGCAGGAAATGGGGATGGATCCCGATCGCACCCAGGGCCTGCGCCTCGCCGCGCTCGTGCACGACCTCGGCAAGATCCAGGTGCCATCCGAGATCCTCGTCAAGCCCGGGCGGCTCAATGAGTTCGAATGGAAGATGCTGCAGGAGCACCCGTCGGTCGGGTTCGAGATCCTGCGCCCGGTCGGCTACCCGTGGCCGGTCGCGCAGGCGGTACTCCAGCATCACGAGCGACTCGATGGCAGTGGCTACCCGCAGGGACTGAAGGGAGACCAGATCTCCACCGAGGCTCGCATCATCGGTGTTGCCGACATCGTCGAGTCCGTGTCGTCCCACCGCCCGTACCGCGCCGCGCTCGGCCTCGACCACGCGCTCGCGGAAATCCGCCGCCTCGCGCCGCTGCAGCTCGATCCGCTGGTCGTCGCGGCGTGCGAGCGCGTGATCCGCGACCGCGGCTTCCAGTTCGGGCCTTGACCGCTCAGCTGGCCCGGAATTGCGAGGCGAGGAACGCCTCGCCGCGCTCCAGGACGAAGTAGCGGAACGACTCGGCCGCCGGCGACAGGGTCTTCGCCAGGTTGTTCACGACGTGCCAGCGACGCATCAACGGCAGGCCCTCGACGACGGGGGTCGCGATGAGACCATGCTCGAGCTCGAGGCCGATCGTGTGCAGCGACAGCAGCGCCACGCCCATGCCGACCATGACCGCCTGCTTGATCGCCTCGTTGCTCGACATCTGCATGGCGACCCGCGGCGTCATGTGGTGGGCGTGCATGTATTCGTCGAGCGCCGCGCGCGTGCCGGAGCCGGGCTCGCGGACGATGAACGCCTCCTCGGCCAGTGCCGAGGCCTGGACTTCCTCGACGCGGGTGAAGGGGTGGCCGGGCGCCGTCACGAGGACGTGCGGGTGCAGGGCGAAGGGCTCGGCACGCGTCGGATAGCCCTTGGGCGGGCGACCCATCACCGCCAGTTCGACGGCCCCCTGCTGCATCAGCGAGACGATCTGCTCGCGGTTCTCGCAGACCTGCAGCCGGATCTCGATCCCCGGATGGTCGTCGCGGAACTGCGCGAGCAGGCGCGGCAGGAAGTACTTGGCGGTGCTGACCATGCCGACATCCAGCGAGCCGGTCTTGAGGCCGCGGAAGCGGGCCACGATGTCCTCGGCGTCGCGCACCGAGGCGAGCACCCGGCGCGTGTGGGTCAGCAGGTATTCGCCGACCATCGTCAGCGTCACCTTGCGGCTGGTCCGGTCGAATACAGGCAGTCCCACTTCCGATTCCAACTCCTTGATCTGCATAGAGATGGCAGGCGGGGAGAGGTGAAGTTCGTCGGCCGCTCGGGCGAAGCTCTGGTGGCGGGCGACCGCCGCGAAGACCCGAAGCTGGCGCAGCGTGACGTTTTTCATTAAGAAACCCTGAACTTAAGGCTAAATATTTCTGACTTTATCTGAATAAAAAGCATCCCTAAAGTGCCCCTACACCACACGTGCGGGGCACCGACATGGCTTCACCGACCGATTCCGCGAACCTTGGCCAGATCACCGACAAGAAGAAGCGCTACAGCGCAGGCGTGCTCAAGTACCGCCAGATGGGCTACTGGGACGCGGATTATGTCCCCAAGGACACCGACACGATCTGCCTGTTCCGCATCACCCCGCAGGAGGGCGTCGACGCGATCGAGGCGGCCGCGGCCGTCGCCGGCGAATCGAGCACCGCCACCTGGACGGTCGTCTGGACCGATCGCCTGACCGCCTGCGACAGCTACCGCGCCAAGGCCTTCAAGGTGGAGCCGGTGCCGAACAATCCCGGCCAGTATTTCGCCTGGGTCGCCTACGACCTCGTGCTGTTCGAGGAAGGCTCGATCTCGAACATGACGGCGAGCCTGATCGGCAACGTCTTCAGCTTCAAGCCGCTGAAGGCGGCGCGCCTCGAGGACATCCGCATCCCGGTGGCCTACGTCAAGACGTTCCGGGGCCCGCCGACCGGACTCATCGTCGAGCGCGAGCGCCTCGACAAGTTCGGCCGTCCGCTGCTCGGCGCGACGACCAAGCCGAAGCTCGGCCTCTCCGGCCGCAACTACGGCCGCGTGATCTACGAGGGGCTCAAGGGCGGCCTCGACTTCATGAAGGACGACGAGAACATCAACTCGCAGCCGTTCATGCACTGGCGCGACCGCTTCCTGTACGTGATGGATGGCGTCAACAAGGCGAGCGCAGCGACCGGCGAGGTCAAGGGCTCGTACCTGAACGTCACCGGCGCGACGATGGAAGACGTGTACGAGCGCGCCGAGTTCGCCAAGGAGCTGGGTTCGGTCGTCATCATGCTCGACCTCGTGCTCGGCTGGGCCGCGATCCAGAGCATGTCGAACTGGTGCCGCAAGAACGACATGATCCTGCACATGCACCGCGCCGGCCACGGCACCTACACGCGCCAGAAGAACCACGGTGTCAGCTTCCGCGTGATGACCAAGTGGCTGCGCCTCGCCGGTGTCGATCACCTGCACGCCGGCACCGCGGTCGGCAAGCTCGAGGGCGATCCGATGACCGTGCAGGGCTACTACAACTGCTGTCGCGACAGCTACACCAAGCAGGACCTGCCGCGCGGCCTGTTCTTCGACCAGGACTGGGCGGACATGCGCAAGGTGATGCCGGTCGCCTCCGGCGGCATCCACGCCGGGCAGATGCACCAGCTGCTCGACCTGTTCGGCGACGACGTCGTGCTGCAGTTCGGCGGCGGGACGATCGGCCACCCGGCCGGCATCCAGGCCGGCGCGGTCGCGAATCGCGTCGCGCTCGAATGCATGGTCAAGGCCCGCAACGAGGGCAAGGACATCAAGAACGAAGGTCCGCAGATCCTGCGCGATGCTGCTCGCAGCTGCACGCCGCTCAAGCAGGCGCTCGACACGTGGGGCGAGATCAGCTTCAACTATGCCTCGACCGACACGTCGGACTACGCCGTGACCGCGTCGCCGTCGAACTGAGCCCAGAGGAAGACACCAACATGATGACCAACCCGACCGGCCGCATCACGCAGGGCCAGTTCAGCTTCCTGCCGGATTTGACTGACGCCGAGATCGCGCTGCAGATCGAGTACGGCCTTGCCCGCAACTACGCCTGGAGCGTCGAGTACACGGACGACCCGCATCCGCGCAACACGTACTGGGAAATGTACGGCATGCCGATGTTCGACCTGAAGGACGCCGCCGGCGTGATCACCGAGCTGCAGGCCTGCCGCTCGACGTTTCCGGAGCACTACATCCGCCTGGTGGCGTTCGATTCGACGCGTGGCATCGAGTCGGTGGCGATGAGCTTCATCGTCAACCGACCGAAGCAAGAGCCCGGTTTCGGGCTCGTTCGCATGGAGGCGCGCAGCCGTGAGATCCGCTACACGGTCCACAGCTACGCCACCGACCGGCCCGAGAACGAGCGCGGCGGACGCTAGGCCGTGGCCGGGCCGCTGTACTCGATCCCCGGCAGCACGGCCGCGCCCCCCGCGACGGTCGCAGTCGAGGCCGACGCGGCCTCGGCCGGTGCGCTCGAGTCGGCGCGGACCGTGGGCGCCGTGCTCGCGCAGACGCAGGCCGGCGCCGTCATGGACGAGCTCGACCGGGATCTCGTCGGGCTAGCGCCCGTCAAGGCGCGCATCCGCGAGATCGCGGCGCTTCTGGTGATCGACAAGCTCCGGCTGAATCTCGGTCTCAGTGCCACGAGCCCGACGCTGCACATGTCGTTCGTCGGCAACCCGGGGACCGGCAAGACGACGGTCGCGCTCAGGATGGCGACGATCCTTCATCGGCTGGGCTACGTCCGCAAGGGCCACCTCGTGGCCGTGACTCGCGATGACCTCGTCGGCCAGTACATCGGGCACACGGCGCCGAAGACCAAGGAAGTCCTCAAGAAGGCGATGGGCGGCGTGCTGTTCATCGACGAGGCCTACTACCTGTACCGGCCCGAGAACGAGCGCGACTACGGTCAGGAGGCCATCGAGATCCTGCTGCAGGTCATGGAGAACCAGCGCGACGACCTGGTCGTGATCCTGGCCGGGTACAAGGACCGGATGGAGACGTTCTTCCAGTCCAATCCAGGCTTCCGGTCGCGGATCGCCCACCACGTCGATTTCCCCGACTACGAGGCCGGCGACCTGCTGAACATCGCCGAGCGCATGCTCGGCGAACAGCACTATCACTTCGGTCCCGGCGCCCGCGAGGCCTTCGTGGAGTACCTCGATCGCCGGCTGCGCCAGCCGCAGTTCGCCAACGCGCGCAGCGTCCGCAATGCGCTCGAGCGCGCGCGCCTGCGTCAGGCGAGCCGGTTGTTCAGCGAGCCGGACCGCGAACTGACCAGCGACGACCTGACGACCATCAGTGAATCCGACATCCGCGCGAGCCGCGTCTTCGGCGCGCCGCTCAGCCACGAGAAGTAGGGGAACGACATGCATCTTGGACGGACCACACTGTCGAAGTTCCTGATCCAGCAGCTGGACGGGATCGAAGGCGCCCGCGAACTCGGCGCGCTGCTCGTCGACGTGGCGGCAGCCGTCAAGGCGATTTCCGCCATGACCGCCAAGGGGGCCCTCGCCGGGCTGCTCGGCAAGGTCGACTCGCAGAACGTCCATGGCGAGGTCCAGGCCAAGCTCGACGTCATCGCCAACGACGTGCTGATCCGCAGCAATGAATGGGGCGGCCTCGTCGCCGGCATGGCGTCCGAGGAACTGGACGACCCGTACCCGGTTCCGCCGGAGTATCCGCGCGGTCGCTTCTTGCTGATCTTCGACCCGCTCGACGGCTCGTCCAACGCCGACGTCAACGTCTCGGTCGGGACGATCTTCTCGGTGCTGCGCCATGACCGCACGGATGCACCGGCGACCGCGGACTTCCTGCAGCCCGGCAGCGCGCAGGTCGCCGCCGGCTACGCGATCTACGGACCCTCGACGATGCTGGTGCTGACGATCGGCAAGGGCACGCACGGCTTCACGCTCGACCACGAGATCGGCAACTTCATCCTCACCCACCCGGCCATGACGATCCCGGCGGACACGTCGGAGTTCGCCATCAACACCAGCAACGCGCGCTTCTGGGAGGCTCCGGTCCATCGCTACGTCACCGAGTGCCAAGCGGGGCGCACGGGCGAGCGTGGTCGCGATTTCAATATGCGCTGGATCGCCTCGATGGTCGCCGAGGTGCACCGCATCCTGATCCGCGGTGGCGTGTTCATGTACCCGAAGGACACCAAGGATCCGAGCAAGCCCGGGCGGCTGCGGCTGATGTACGAGGCGAGCCCGATCTCGTTCCTGATCGAGCAGGCCGGCGGTCGCTCGACCACCGGTCGCGAGCGGCTGCTGGCCGTGACGCCGACGTCGCTGCACCAGCGCGTCCCGGTCATCCTCGGTTCCGCGAACGAGGTCGCGCGCATCGAGCGCTACCACGCCGAGCATGCCGCCGGTCACGATGCGGAGTTCGTCTCGCCGCTGTTCAACGAACGGTCCCTGTTCCGCCCAGAAGCGCGCAGCTGACGCGCCCGCACGAGGTCATCATGTCGACGAAACATCCCATCATCGCGGTCACCGGCTCCTCGGGCGCCGGCACGACCACCGTCATGAAGAGCTTCGCGCACATCTTCCGCCGCGAAGGATTCAAGGCCCAGGTCATCGAGGGCGACTCCTTCCATCGCTTCGACCGGGTCGAGATGCGCGGACGCGTCAAGGCGGCGGACGAGGGCAAGGGGCCGCAGATCAGCCACTTCGGCCCGGAGTCGAACCTGCTGGCGGAGCTCGCGGCGACGTTCGGCGAGTACGCAGAAACGGGGAGCGGCAAGGTACGGCGCTACATCCACGACGACGCCGAGGCCGCGGAGCTCGGTGGCAAGCCCGGCACCTTCACGCCGTGGGCGCCGATGTCGACCGACAGCGACCTGCTGTTCTACGAGGGGCTGCACGGCGCCTACGTCGGCGAGGATGACGGCGTCGACGTCGGTCGCCACGTCGACCTGCTGGTCGGCGTGGTGCCGATCATCAACCTCGAGTGGATCCAGAAGCTGCATCGCGACAAGAACCTGCGCGGCTACAGCCAGGAGGCGGTGGTCGAGACGATCCTCAGGCGCATGCCCGACTACGTGCACCACATCTGCCCGCAGTTCAGCAAGACCCACGTCAACTTCCAGCGCGTGCCGGTGGTCGACACGAGCAACCCGTTCATCGCCAAGGACATTCCCTCGGCCGACGAGTCGATGGTTGTGATCCGATTCGCAAATCCGAAGGGAATCGACTTCCCCTACCTGCTGTCGATGCTGGATGATTCGTGGATGAGCCGTCCGAACAACATCGTCGTGCCCGGTGGCAAGATGGGACTGGCGATGCAGCTGATCTTCACGCCGATGATCCTGCGCCTCATGGACCTCAGGAAGCGTGCACTGCGCAATGGCTGACGAATGACGCCACATTGGTTGGGGCGGCCGCTGCAGGCCGTCCTGTGGGACCTCGACGGCACCCTGATCGACACGGCCGGCGACATCGCGACCGCCCTGAACCGGGCGTTCGCGGACCTTGGCCTTGCACCGGTCCCCCCTGCCGCGGTGCGGACGATGATCGGCCGCGGCGCGCCGATCCTCATCACGCGGGCACTCGAATCCCAGGGCGTTCACGTCCACGAGGCGACCCGCGAGGCGCTGCTGCAGCGGTTCCTTGTGCAGTACGAGCAGATGCAGGAGGAGGGCGCCCTGACCGCCGTCGCGTACCCCGGCGCCGCGTTCGCGCTCGAGACCCTCGCCCGTGCGGGCGTCCGGCTCGCCTGCGTGACCAACAAGCAGACCCTGCTGGCGAGGCACTCGCTCGATCACGCCGGGCTGCTCTCGAAGCTCGAACTCGTGGTCGGTGGCGACACCAGCCCCCGCCGCAAGCCCGCGCCGGACCCTCTCTGGTACGCCTGCCGCACGCTCGGCGTGCCGGTCGAGGCGAGCCTCATGGTCGGGGACTCCCTGAATGACCTGCTGGCGGCACGCGCGGCCCCGATGCCCGTGGTCTGCGTCCCCTACGGGTACAACGAGGGCAATGACCCGCGCGAACTCGATGCCGACGCGCACGTGGAATCGCTCGCGGAACTGCCGGCGCTGCTGGGCTTGGCGGGAAGTCCCGATTCCGGCGGCACGTGAAATACCGGTATAGTCGATAATCAACCCGTCCGCCGGACGCCTCGCCACGCGCGGGAATGGACGGTCGGTGGCGGGCCCGTCCTACGCCCTACAGAGGTTTCAAGTCCATGGCGCTCATTTCGCTCCGGCAATTGCTCGACCACGCTGCGGAATACGGCTACGGCGTGCCCGCCTTTAACGTCAACAACGTCGAGCAGGTGCGCGCGATCATGGATGCCGCCGAGGCCACCCGCAGCCCGGTGATCCTGCAGGCGTCGGCCGGAGCGCGGAAGTACGCCGGCGAGACCTACCTGCGCCACGTCGTGCTCGCCGCGGTCGAGGCGAACCCGGACATCCCGATCTGCCTGCACCAGGACCACGGCACCTCGCCGGCGATCTGCCAGGCCTCGATCCGTTCCGGCTTCACCAGCGTGATGATGGACGGCTCGCTGCTGGCTGACGGCAAGACGCCGTCCGAATACGACTACAACGTCGCCACGACGCGCCGGGTCGTCGAGATGTCGCACTGCATCGGTGTCTCGGTCGAGGGCGAACTCGGCTGCCTCGGGTCGCTCGAGACCGGCGAGGCGGGCGAGGAGGACGGCGTCGGTGCCGCCGGCAAGCTGACTCACGACATGCTGCTCACGGACCCGGCGCAGGCCAAGGATTTCGTCGACAAGACCGGCGTCGATGCCCTCGCGATCGCGATCGGCACGAGCCACGGTGCGTACAAGTTCACCCGCAAGCCGACCGGCGAGATCCTCGCCATCGATCGGATCCGCCAGATCCACGAGGCGATCCCGAATACCCATCTCGTGATGCATGGCTCCTCCAGCGTGCCGCAGGAGTGGCTCGCCGTGATCCGCGAGTACGGCGGCAAGATGAAGGAGACCTACGGAGTGCCCGTCGAGGAGATCCAGCGCGGCATCAAGAATGGCGTGCGCAAGATCAACATCGACACGGACATCCGCCTCGCGATGACCGGCGCGATCCGCAAGGTGCTGTTCACGGACCCGGGCGAATTCGATCCGCGCAAGTACCTCGCACCGGCGATGAAGGCCGCGGCAGGAATCTGCAAGGACCGCTTCGAGGCGTTCGGCACGGCCGGCCAGGCCGACCGCATCAAGCCCCTGCCCCTCGAGACCATCGCCAAGCGCTACAGCTGAGGCGACGGCCGGCCGGCGGGGTTCCCGCCGGACCGGCCGCGGCACGCCGTCCCGGCGTGCCCGGCGCAGACGCCCATCCATGGCGTCAAGATATCTCGGTAAATCATGAAGTTATGCTGTTTAACGACGGCAATACTTGAAATGCATGGAGTGCACTCGCTTCGCTCATTCGTGGCGGGGACTCGTCTACCGCCCTGACGCCAGGGTCACAATGGCCCCGGCCGGGCGCGGACGTCGACGGGTCCTGGCGAGATCGACGGACGGGCGAGGTTCCCGATCGTCGACGACGCGTCCGGGACATCGCGTGCGGGTCGGCACTCTCGCGAGCCGTTCGAGCAGGGCCTGAACTTCGTGCCGGGGTCGCGGGGCCGGGTGCTCCTCGCCGAGGTCCGGTCGCCCAACGAGGAGGTCGCCGTCGAGCCGCTGCGCGAGGCGGGATCGGAGACCATCGTCGCCCATGGTGGTGCCGAACGCCCCCCGATCGGACGAGTCGCGCGCGACATCGGGACCCGCTGAACCGCGGACGGGTCTGCCGTGCAACAGCAGCAGCACCCTCGCACAACGCACGCCGCCCTGCTCGAACCCCGCGACGTCGCGGCATCGCGTGACCTCGCCGACCACCGGGACATCTCCGTCCCTTGATCGGCGCGGCGTGCGGTGAACTGCAGAGCACCGTGCAGCGATTCGAATTCAAGGGGGGCCAGGCGCGGCTCGACGCCCTCGGTCATGGAGTCCGCTGTCGCCGGCGGGCGACAGTCCCGCTGCCGCGGCGCATGCATGACGCGTTCGTCACGATGCGAGTGCGCGCATTCACTAGAATCCCCAAGGCGACTGATCGCACGGCGCCGGTTCCCCGTGGCACCGTCCGCACCTGAAGGAGATAGGCACTTGAAGTACACCCTCATCGCAACAGCCCTGATGCTCACGGCCGCGCCGGCCTTCGCCGGAGACGTGTCCGTGTCGATCGGCGTCAACCAGCCCGGCTTCTACGGGCAGATCACGCTCGGCGACTATCCGCGGCCGTCCCTCATCTACACCGAGCCGATGATCATCGAGCGCGGACCCGCCTACATGGAAGCGGAGCCGATCTACCTGCACGTCCCGCCGGGCCACGAGCGTCATTGGCGAAAGCATTGCGCGGAGTACCACGCCTGCGGGCGACGCGTCTATTTCGTGCAGGACCAGTGGTATCGGAACGAGTACGCGCGCCGCGCCGAGCGACGCGATGAACACGGCAATGACCATCGTCGCGATGACCGTCGGGATGACCGACGCGATGATCACCGGCAGGATGGACGCGACCACGCACAGGATCGCGACCACGGCCGGGACAAGGGCCGCGACGATGAGCATCGCGACGAGAGGCGCGACGATCGGGACCACTGAGTCCAGCCATCCTGTCCGTCCGGGATCCCGTCCCGTGGCGGACTGCGGTGCGTGCCTCGGTCCCGAGGCACGCACGGGCGTCCCCGTTCCGGTCGCCGGTCGGGGACGACTGACGCCTTGGGCGGGTGCCCTCGCGGTGCGCATCGGCTAGAGTTCGGCAGGCAGCCCAGGAGACCCTGTCGATGCCCGCCTCGGCGTTCGCACTCCCGCCAGAATTCGCAGTCGGTGCCCTTTCGGCCTTCGCCGTTGGCCTTGGCAAGGGCGGCTTGGCGATGATGGGGACGTTCGGCGTGCCGATCTTCGCGCTCGCGATCTCGCCGATCCGCGCGGCCGCGATCCTGTTGCCGGTGTTCGTCTTCAGCGACGTGTTCGCGATCTGGCTTTATCGTCGTGAATTCAGCGTCCGCAACCTCGCCATCCTCGTCCCGGCCGCAATCGTCGGCATCGCCACCGGCTGGCTTTTCGCCGCGCGAATTTCCGATGCCGGCGTGGGGATCCTGGTCGGCGTGCTCGGCCTCGGCTTCTGCCTGAACGCGTGGCGGGTGCGACACCGGAAGCCCGTTCCCCATGGCGCCGACGTACCGCGCGGCCTGATGTGGGGCTCGATGCTCGGCTTCGCGAGTTTCGTCAGCCATGCAGGGGCACCCCCGTTCCAGATCTACGTGCTGCCCCAGCGACTTCCCAGGGCGGTCTACGCCGGCACGAGTGCATTCACCTTCGCCGCGGTCAACGCCATCAAGCTCGTGCCGTACGGTGCGCTCGGTCAGCTGTCCGCGCCGAACCTGCGATTGTCCGCGTGGCTGCTCGTACCTGCGCTCGTCGGCACGCAGGTGGGGCGCTACGCGGTGAAGGTGCTGCCGGAGAAGGTGTACTACGCATTCCTGCAGGTCGCGCTGGGCGCGATCTCCGTGGACCTGATCCTGAAGGGCGTGCTTGGCTGAGCCTGCGACCGTATCCGGGACGGAAGGGAAGGAGGACGCGATGAAAGGCCGGAGTCAACGACGCGCGACCCTCGGCGTCGTCGAGCACGGGAACGCGGCCGTGTTCGTGACCGTGGCGGCGGACGGCAGTCTGCTCGATCGGCGGACGGTCGAGCTCACTCGGGGCTTGCCGACCCACCCGTACCACCACGAGGGCGCCTGGGCGGTCGGCCGCTACCTGAATAGCCCATGGGCACGCCCGATTTCGCTCGCCGAGGCGATCAGCCTAATCAAGACGGTCCATGCGGCGGCCGAGCGCGGCGCCCGCGAGCAGCTCGATCTGCTTGCTCGGGAAATCGCCATCCCGATTGGCGCGATCGCGATCCGCGCGTGTCCCGCGTTGCCCGGAACCATCGAGGAGCGGATCGCGGACAACCGGGCGCAGGTCGTCGCCGACTCGGTGATGTACCGCCAGGCACTCGCAAGCGAAGCAGCCGCTCGCGGCTGGGGCGTGCACTGGTATGACCGCGACCTCGTCCTGCGCGCCGCGGCCGCGGCGCTCGGGGGTGTCGACATCGATGCGCACCTGCTCGCCATGGGCCGGGCGATCGGGCCGCCGTGGCAGGCGAAACATCGGCTCGCCGCCGCCGCTGCCCTCGCGGCGGCGGGCGCCGACGCGCCGGGCTGAGCACGCTCCGCCGCCGGCGGGACCCGCCATGGATGGGCGACCGCAACAGGCGTCCAGGGTCGGCCGCCGTTCGACTATGCTGCTAGGGTGGTCCCCGCGATCGCATGCAGCGACGCGCGAGGATCGACGGCAGGAGCGCCCCATCGATGGCCGACACCGAAATCACGGGATCCTCCGCGCGCCTGCGGGCGCGGCTCGCCGGCGCGCTGTACGTGGTCTGCATCGTCTGTGGCTTCTTCGCGGAACTCGTCGTGCGCGCGAAACTCGTCGTCCACAGCGATGCCGCACTGTCCGCCCACAACATCGTCGCCGCACCCGGACTGTACCGCGCCGGCTTCTTCGCGGACGTGTCGGCCATGACCCTCGGCGTGCTGAGCTCGATCGTGCTCTACACGCTGTACAAGGCGGTGAGCCGGGGGCTCGCGCTGACCGTCCTGATGCTCGATGTCATCAGCAACGCGGTCTCGATCACAGGCTCCATCCTGCTGTTCGCGCCACTGCTCATCCTGCGGGGCGACGCCTATCTGGCGGTGTTCACCGCGCCGCAATTGAATGCGCTGGCACTGCTGTCGATCAAACTGTACGAGGTCGTGTACGCGATCAGCCTGGGGTTGTTCAGCGGATCATGCCTGGTCACCGGTTATCTCATTTTCCGCTCGAGATTCCTGCCGAGGGCCCTCGGCGTGCTGATGGCGCTTGCGGGCACCTGCTACCTGCTCAACACAATCGTCGTGTTGATGCCGAAGGGATTCGCGGACTACCTGTTCCCGTGGACCTTCCTGCCGATCCTGGTCGGCGAAGGGACCCTGGCGCTGTGGCTCCTGATCGTGGGCGTCAACGCCGCCAAATGGGATGCGATCGCACGGCGCTAGGAGAGGCGGCCGCATCAGGATGCCGGGCCGGTCGCCGCCGGTCGCGGCGGGCCTGGCGAGTCACGGTCCATTGCGACCCCGAACTGGCCGACCCTGGTGCTCATTGGGCAACCTCACGCCGTACAGGTAATGTGAGACGCGTTCTTCCGTGCGCCTGCCGTGACCGCCACTGGTGCTCGCCGTTCAACGGCCGGCATGAGACCTGCGGCGCGGCAGGTGCCGGGAGACCTCGACGGGCCGGCAAACTCGGCGCCGTACCGATGCGGCGATCCTGCGGATCGTGCGAAGCTGCACGGGCGATGCACGCCACGGGCGTTGGCCGCGTGATTGCGCGCGAGCACGGCCATGGGCGCTGAGGGCGGCTCGAGGTCCAGACGAGGCGGGGAGACAGGCACGATGGCGAATCCCGAGGCGGCGGCAGGCTCCGGACGGCAGGCATGGCCGATCTTCATGTACTTCGCCAGTGCCACGATCCTCCTGCAGCTTTGCAGCCCCAGCGGCACGCTGCTGGATCTCACGACGGCGTACCTGCTGCAGGTGAAGCTGCATGCGCCCGCCATGCAAGTGTCGATCTACCGGATGGTCTCGGGCCTGCCGCTCTACCTTGCGCTCGTGTTCGGGCTCACCCGGGACCTCTGGAATCCGCTCGGCCTGCGTGACCGCGGTTACCTGCGCGTGTTCTCGCTGCTCGGCTGCGCGGTGCTCGCCTGGCTGGCGCTGACCGAAGTGACCTACGCGTCCCTGCTCGTGGGCGTGATGCTGGTCGGTTGTTGCTCCATGCTCATGGCCGCCGCGCAGCAGGGGTTGATGGCACTGGTGGCCCAGGAGCGATACATGTCCGGCCGGCTCGCCGCCGTGTTCAGCTTCTGCGTGTTCGTGCCGCTGGTCGGCGGCGCGGTCTTCGCCGGAACCGTGGCGGACCGCCTGGAGGGCCGGGACCTCTTCCTGTTCGTCGCCGCGCTGACCTTGCTGATCACGGCCTTCAGCTTCCTGAAGCCGAAGGCCGTGTTCGAACAGACCTACGACCGCAAGATCGCCGCGCGCTCGACGCTGTCGGACGACCTCAGGCGCCTCGTGCGCCACCGCGCCTTCTACCCGGCGGTGCTGATGATGTTCCTGTGGCAATTCGCACCGGGACTGCAGACCGTTCTCCAGTACTACTTCGTCGATGAACTGCACGCGCCGGTCTCGACGTACGGCTACTGGACGGCCACGTATTTCGTGGCGTTCCTGCCTGGCTTTCTCCTCTATGGCTATGCCTGCCAGAGGGTGTCGTTCGGCCGGCTTGGCACCTGGTCGCTGTTGCTGAGCGCGCCGCTGTTCCTCGGCCTGCCCGCGATGCATTCGACGGCAAGCGCCATCGCGTATGCGATTCCGCTCGGCCTCGTGAGTGGCGCGGCGTATGCAACGCTCTACGACGTCGCGATGCGCGCCTGTCCGCCCGGGCTGCACGGCACGCTCATGATGGCGGCGACCGGCGCCAACAACCTGGGCTGGCGCACCGGCGATGCCTTCGGCGTCTGGCTCAACCAGGCCGTCGGCACGCACGGGTTCCTGTGGTGTTGTGTCGCGACGGCGGTGACGTCGGTGCTGAGTGCGGTCGTGATGTATTTCGTTCCACTGCACCTGCGCTCGACGGCGGACGGCGAGGCGCTGGCGATCGAGTGACGTGGGCACACGCCGGCGCGCCGCGTAGGGCGACTCGACCGCCGCTGGAACCCCCCGTGCGAAAGCCCCCGAAGTGCGCGACAATTTGCCCGCGACGTCGCAAGCGAGCACTTGCCGCACGCCCGGCGACAATGGGCGAACGCACACCCTCTGAGGACCCGGTAGCAGCATGCGCAAACGGACCATCGCCCTCGGCGCCATCGGCGTCCTGCTCGTTGCCGGCGGGATCGGATACAGGAGCCTGGACAAGGAAACACGCGGCTTCCTCGCGACCTTTCCGACCAACACCGATCTGCTGACCTGGTCCCAGGCACAGCGCGACGCGGCGTTTCGCGCGTTGGATCGCCTGCCATTTCTGGCGAAGTCGCGCGTGATCGCGGCGTCGCCCACGCCGCTCGCGCTTGCGCCCGGCAAGCCGCTGTCGATCCCGGGGTTGGACGAGTTCCTCGCCGCGCAGCATTCCGCGGCCCTCGTGATCTTGCAGGACGGCAAGGTTCGCCTTGAGCGCTACGGGCTCGATTTTGACGCGGCGGGGCGGTGGACCAGCTTCTCGGTCGCGAAATCCTTCACCTCGACGCTCGTCGGTGCGGCGATCCAGGACGGTGCGATCAAGAGTCTCGAGGACAAGGTCAGCCTGTACGTTCCGGACCTACGCGGCTCCGCCTACGACGAGGTGACCATCCGTCAACTGCTCACGATGAGTTCCGGAGTCGCCTGGAACGAGGACTACGAAGACGTGAAGTCGGACGTGTCCCGCTTCAACGACGCCGAACCCGACCCCGGCGTGGACGCCACCGTCAGCTACATGCGCAAGCTGCCGCGGGCGCACAAGCCCGGCGAGGTGTGGAGCTACAACACCGGCGAAACCAACCTCGTCGGCGTGCTGGTTTCGTCCGCGACCGGCAAGCCGCTCTCGCAGTACCTGCAGGAGAAGATCTGGCAGCCCGCGGGGATGGAGGCCAAGTCAACGTGGCTGCTCGGGAAGACCGGCCACGAAATCGCCGGCTGCTGCATCCAGGCGGCGACCCGCGACTTCGCGCGTTTTGGCCTGTTCGTGCTTGCCAACGGCGTCGCCCAGGGCCATCGGATCGTCCCTGCCGACTGGTTCGCCAACGCCACGACCAAGCAGAAGGACATCGGCGTTGCAGGCGAAGGATACGGGTTCCAGTGGTGGACCTACGATGACGGGTCGGTTGCGGCGAAGGGCATCTTCGGCCAGGGCATCTTCATCGACCGCGCACGCCGGCTGGTGATCGCCACCAACTCGGACTGGAAGCGGGCTGACGACGGTCCGGAGCCCGCGGCGCGCGACGCCTTCTACCGGCGCGTGCAGGCGGCGATCGACGCCGGCGATTGACGTCATTGCGTCGGATCGACCGGCGTTCCTGCGCAGACCCCGCTCGCAGCCACTGCAGCGCACGCTCGTCCTTGAGCCTGTCGAGCGGAGCGGCGCAGCTCCCGAGCCGCACGCAGCGCCGGTGGCGCGCACGCCCGGGGCGTTCCAGCACGGGGTTGCCGCACGCGGGCGGGTGGAGGCTCGCACCGGGGCCGAGCGGGATGGTCCTGCGCGGAGCAACCATCCTTGGTGCGCGGCCTCCTCGGGGAGGTCCCGCTCACTTTGCAAGTCTTCACCGAATTGGACGCAACCCGGCGTCGGCCGTGCGCTCATAATCGCAGTGGTCCCGGTAGTCAGATTTGCACACTTTTGGAGCGCAGTCCCGTGTTCAGGCGTCCCGTTCGGATCGTGATCGTCGTACTCCTCGTCGCTGCGCTGGTGGCGATCGTCTACGTCACCCGCTGGCGAAACCAGGCGCCTGCGCCAGGTGGATTCGGCGGTCGAGGATCGGGGCAACCCATTCCCGTGCGGGTGGTGGCCGTCCGCAAGGGCACCATCGACATTGCGCTGAATGCGCTCGGAACCGTGGCCGCGCGCAACACCGTCGTCGTGCACAGCCGCGTCGACGGTCAGCTCAGCCGTATCGACTTCCAGGAGGGGCGCGAGGTCAAGGCGGGTGCCGTCCTCGCCGAAATCGATCCTCGCCCCTTTCAGGCCGCACTCGAGCAAGTGCAGGGCCAACTGGCGCGGGACGAGGCGCTCCTCGCGAGCAGCCGCATCGACCTGAGTCGCTACCAGACCCTACTCACGCAGGACTCGATCGCCAAGCAGCAGGTGGACACCCAGGCCGCGCTCGTCAGCCAGTACGAGGGGACCGTGCAAGCGGACCGGGGTGCCGTGGCGAACGCGCGGCTGCAACTGAGCTGGACCAAGGTCACGGCTCCGATCGCCGGCCGGGTCGGGCTGCGCCAGGTGGACGTCGGCAACGCGATCCACGCCTCCGATGCGAATGGCCTCGTTGTCCTGACGCAGACGGTGCCGATCAACGTGACCTTCGCCATCCCGGCCGAGCGGGCGCCCGAGGTCCAGCGTCGGTGGAAGCAGGGCACGCCGCTTGCCGTCGATGCCCTCGACCGCGACGGGCGCACGGCGCTCGCCCGGGGCAAGCTCGAGAGTGCCGACAATGTAGTCGATCCGGCGACGAGCACGGTCAAGCTGAAGGCGGTCTTCGACAACGCGGATGGTGCGCTGTTTCCAAATCAGTTCGTCAATGCGCGCCTGACCCTCGTCACGCTCGATGACCAGTTCCTGATCCCGAGTTCCGCGGTTCAACGCGGGACGCCAGGGACCTTCGTGTACGTGGTCAACGCCGATTCCACGACGACCGTCCGGCCGATCGTCCTCGGACCCAGCAGCGGCGATACGGTGGCCGTCGAGCGCGGCCTGAAGGGGGACGAGCGCGTGGTCGTGGATGGAACAGACAAGTTGCGGGAGGGCGCGAAGGTCGAGGCAGCGGTCGAGGCCCCGGCCCCGGCTGCCCGCGGTCGCGGTCCACGCGGCGGCCATGGGCAGTGGAAGCATCCGACGGATGGAAAGGGTGGACCTACCGATGCGCCAACAGAGGGCGCGCCGGCCAACGGGCATCGCCACCGGCCGACGTCCGGTGATTCGACCTCGTGAACCCGTCCCGCCTCTTCATACTGCGGCCGGTCGCGACATCACTGGTGATGCTCGCCGTCGTGCTCGCCGGCGCGATGGGGTATTTCGGCCTGTCCGTCTCGGCGCTGCCCGAAGTCGACTATCCGACGATCCAGATCACGACGCTGTATCCCGGCGCGAGCCCGGATGTGATGACCTCCGCGATCACCGCGCCGCTCGAGCGCCAGTTCGGCCAGGTGCCGGGCCTGGTGCAGATGTCCTCGACGAGTTCCGGTGGCGCCTCGGTGATCACGCTGCGGTTCTCCCTCGACCTCACGCTCGATGTCGCGGAGCAGGAGGTGCAGGCCGCGATCAACGCCGCCGGCACCTTCCTGCCCTCCGACCTGCCGATGCCGCCGGTCTACGCGAAGGTCAACCCGGCGGATGCGCCGATCATCACGCTGGCGGTGAGCTCCGACACCCTGCCCCTGCCGACGATCGAGGATTTCGTCGACACGCGGCTCGCCCAGAAGCTCTCCGAGGTGTCCGGTGTCGGACTGGTGTCCATCGGGGGCGGCCAGCGGCCGGCCGTCCGGGTCCAGGTCAATCCCGTCGCCCTTGCCGCGGCCGGATTTACGCTGGAGGACATCCGCACCGCGATCGGCGCGGCGAACGTCAACCAGGCCAAGGGCAGCTTCGATGGCAGCGCCCGGGCCTCGACGCTCGACGCGAATGATCAGCTTCGCACCGCGGCGGACTACCGCAATGTCGTCCTGGGCTACAAGAACGGCGCCCCGATCCGCCTGACGGACGTCGGCACCATCGTCGATGCCGCCGAGAACTCGAAGCTCGCGGCTTGGGCGAGCGTGGATGGTCATACGGTCCCGGCCGTCATCCTCAACATCCAGCGGCAACCGGGCAGCAACGTCATCGAGACAGTCGACCGCATCCGCGCCCTCCTGCCGCGGCTGTCGGCGTCGTTGCCAGGCTCCATTCACGTCGCGGTGCTGGCCGACCGCACCACGACCATCAGGGCAT
Source organism: uncultured Pseudomonadota bacterium (assembly GCA_903884235.1). Classification (GTDB taxonomy): domain Bacteria; phylum Pseudomonadota; class Gammaproteobacteria; order Steroidobacterales; family Steroidobacteraceae; genus CAIKZZ01. The sequence continues at coordinate 6,458 of CAISEB010000024.1, read as the reverse complement.
CGGTCCGGGACGTCGAGTTCGAACTGGTGCTGTCGGTGGCGTTGGTCGTCCTCGTGATCTTCCTTTTCCTGCGCAACGTGCGGGCGACCATCATCCCGAGCGTCGTCGTGCCAGTCTCGCTGGTCGGGACGTTCGGCGTGATGTATCTCGCGGGATTCTCTATCAACAACCTGACGATCATGGCGCTCACAATCGCGACCGGGTTCGTGGTCGACGACGCGATCGTGATGATCGAGAACATCTCGCGCTACATCGAGGAGGGCATCCCGCCGCTCGAGGCCGCGCTCAAGGGGTCGCGCCAGATCGGGTTCACGATCATCTCCTTGACGGTGTCGCTGATCGCGGTGCTGATCCCGCTGCTGTTCATGCGCGAGGTGGTGGGCCGGCTGTTCCGAGAATTCGCGGTCACGCTCTCCGTATCGATCGTGATCTCGGCGGTCGTGTCGCTCACGCTGACGCCGATGATGTGCGCGCGATTGCTGAAGCCCCACGACCCGGCCCATGAAGCGGCCTGGCTGCGGCGCCTCGGCGGTGCGTTCGACGCCCTGGCCGCGGCCTACGGACGCTGGCTGACGGTCGTGCTGCGGCACCGACGCGCGACGCTCGGGGTCGCGGTGGGGACGCTCCTCCTGACGATCCTGCTGTACGTGTTCGTTCCCAAGGGCTTCTTCCCGATGCAGGACACCGGCGCACTGCAGGGCCTGACGGACGCTCCGCAATCCGTCTCCTTCGCGGCGATGTCCGCGCGCCAGCAGGCACTGGCCGAGGAACTGCTCAAGGACCCGGCGGTCGAGAGCATCGCGTCCTTCATCGGCGTCGATGGCGTCAACGCCACGCTCAACAGCGGGCGGCTCCAGATCGAACTGAAGCCGCATGGCGAGCGCGACGGGGACTTGAAGGCCCTGATGGGCCGCCTGGGCCAGCGCGCTGCGGTCGTTCCCGGCATCGCGCTGTACCTGCAGCCCGTGCAGGACCTGACGATCGAGGATCGGGTCTCGCGGACGCAGTACCAGTTCACGATGGAGGACCCAAGTGGCGCGGAGCTGTCGACCTGGGTCAACAAGGTCGTCGCGCGCTTGCGGACCTTGCCCGCCCTTGCCGATGTCGCCAGCGATCTGCAGGACGAGGGGCTGCAGACCTACGTCGACATCGACCGGTCCAGCGCCGGCCGGCTGGGCGTTTCGATCGCGGCGATCGACAACGCGCTCTATGACGCCTACGGCCAGCGGCTGGTGTCCACCATCTTCACGCAGGCCAACACCTACCGCGTCGTGCTCGAGACCCGGGTGGAGGATGCCCAGGGACCGGCGTCGCTCGAGCGGCTCTACGTCCCCGGCACCGGGGGACCGGTACCCCTGACGAGCGTCGCTCGGATCAGCGAGCGCACGACGCCGCTGGCCATCAATCATCTGGGGCAGTTCCCGGCCGCGACCGTGTCATTCAACCTCGCCGCGGGCGCGTCGCTGGGTGCCGCCGTCGATTCGATTCGCAAGACCGAGACCGAACTCGGCATTCCGCAAAGCATCTCAACCAGCTTCCAGGGGGCGGCGCTGGCGTTCGAAGGTTCCCTCGCCAGCACCGTGTGGCTCCTGGTAGCGGCGATCGTGACGATGTACATCGTGCTCGGCGTGCTCTACGAGAGCTACGTCCATCCGATCACGATCCTCTCGACGCTGCCCTCGGCGGGCATCGGCGCCCTGCTGGCGCTGATGGTGAGTGGCACCGACCTCGGGATCATTGCCATCATCGGCATCGTCCTGCTGATCGGCATCGTCAAGAAGAACGCGATCATGATGATCGACTTCGCGCTCGCGGCGGAGCGGGAGGAGGGCAAGTCGGCGGAGGACGCGATCTACCAGGCGTGTCTGCTTCGCCTGCGCCCGATCCTCATGACCACCGTGGCGGCGCTCGCCGGTGCGCTGCCGCTGATGGTCGGAACCGGCGTCGGATCCGAACTCAGGCATCCGCTCGGCCTCACGATGGTGGGTGGCTTGCTGGTCAGCCAGGTGCTGACCCTGTTCACCACGCCGGTGATCTACCTCGCCTTTGATCGGCTGGCGAAGCGCCTGCGCGGCGTCGCCCACCCAGTGGCCGGGAACCCGGTGGCATCATGAGCGTCGATGAAGTCGCGAGGAGCATCTCGAGGCCGTTCATCGAACGGCCGGTCGCGACGACGTTGCTGACGATCGGCATCGGGTTGACCGGCATCCTGGGGTTCCTCGGGCTGCCGGTGTCGGCGCTGCCCCAGATCGACTTCCCGACGATTTCGGTGCAGGCGTCCCTCGCCGGTGCGAGCCCCGAGACGATGGCGGCGACCGTCGCGACACCACTCGAGCGATCCCTCGGCCGGATCGCGGGCGTGACGGAACTGACCTCCTCGAGTTCACTCGGGTCGACCCGGGTGACGCTGCAGTTCGATCTGAACCGGGACATCGACGGCGCGGCGCGGGACGTCCAGGCGGCGCTCAACGCGGCACGGGCGCTGCTACCGACCGGGCTGCCGAGCAATCCCACCTGGCGCAAGGTCAATCCGGCGGATGCCCCGATCATGGTCTTGGCGATGACCTCGCCGACACTGCGGGCGGGCGATCTCTATGACATCGCCTCGACCGTGGTCGCGCAGAAGCTGTCGCAGGTCCAGGGCATCGGCCAGGTGACCGTGGGCGGCAGTTCGCTGCCGGCCGTCCGGGTCGAGCTGGATCCGATCGCGCTGGCGCATGCGGGGCTGTCGCCTGAGCAGGTGCGGGCCGCGATATCCAGCGCCAACGTCGATCGGCCCAAGGGCGCGGTGGAGCAGGGGGATCGCCGTTGGCAGATCCTCGCCAACGACCAGGCACGGACCGCCGCCGACTACCTGCCGACCGTGGTCGCCTGGCAGAAGGGCGCGGCGGTCCGGCTTGCGGATGTCGCCGAGGTTACCGATTCGGTGCAGGACACGCGCAATGCCGGAATGGCGAACGGCAAACCCGCGATCCTGCTGATCCTCAACCGCCAGCCCAACGCGAACACCGTCGAGACGGTCGCGCGGGTGCGCGCCGCGTTGCCGCAGGTGAGGGCTTCGATCCCGATGGCCGCCGACCTCGAGATCATGCTCGATGGAACCCAGACGATCCGCGGGGCGCTGCGCGAGGTTGAACGCACCTTGCTGATCGCCGTCGTCCTCGTGGTGCTCGTGACCTGGGCCTTCCTCGGCAATTGGCGCGCCTCGCTGATCCCGGTCGTCGCCGTTCCGGTGTCGTTGCTCGGGACCCTGGGGGTCATGTACCTCGCTGGATTCAGCCTCGACACGCTGTCGTTGATGGCGTTGACCGTGGCGACCGGCTTCGTGGTCGACGACGCGGTCGTCGTGCTCGAGAACATCATGCGCCACGTCGAGGCCGGCGTGGCGCCGGTGGCGGCTGCGCTCAAGGGTGCCCGGGAGGTGGGCTTCACGGTGGTTGCGATGAGCCTGTCGCTGATCGCCGCGTTCATTCCGATCCTGTTCATGCCAGGCCTCACGGGGCGCTTGTTCCGGGAATTCGCGGTGACCCTCGCCGCCGCCGTCCTGGTCTCGCTCGTGGTCTCGCTGACGGCAACGCCGATGATGGCCTCGCGGCTGCTGCGCAGCGGGGCCGAGCAGGGCACGCCGGGCAGGGCTGCGCTGGCGCTCGAGCGCTGGTTCGAAGGCATCAAGCAGCGCTACCAGCGGTCGCTGGAGTGGTCCTTGAACCACGGCACGGCCGTCCTGCTGGTGCTGCTCGGCACCGTCGCACTCAACATCTACCTGTACATCGCGGCCCCGAAGAGCTTCCTGCCGCAGCAGGACACCGGGCGGCTGCAGGGCAACATTCAGGGCGACCAGAGCCTGTCGTTCCAGGCGATGCAAGGGAAGCTGCAGCACTTCGTCGACATCGTCAAGGCGGATCCGGCGGTGCAGAACGTCGTGGCCTTCACCGGCGGCGGCCAGCGCAACGGCGGCTTCATGTTCGTCGCGCTGAAGCCCGTCGCGGAGCGGGGCGCCTCGGCCGACCAGGTGATCAATCGCCTCCGTCCGCAGCTGTCGCACGAGGCCGGCGCGAGCCTCTACCTCCAGGCCGCGCAGGACATCCGGGCCGGGGGGCGGGCCTCCAACTCCCAGTACCAGTACACGCTGCAGGGCGACTCGCTCGAGGACCTGCGGGCCTGGGAGCCGAAGGTCCGTGCGGCCTTGTCGGTGCTGCCGGAGCTGGCCGACGTCAATACCGACCAGCAGGACAAGGGACTGCAGACGTCCCTCGTCGTCGATCGGGATGCGGCGGCCCGCCTTGGACTCAGCTTCCAGACGATCGACGCGGTCCTGTACGACTGGTTCGGGCAACGGCAGGTGGCGACGATCTACAACCCGCTGAACCAGTATCACGTCGTGATGGAGGCCGCGCCGCGCTTCCTCCAGAATCCCGAATCGCTGCGCATCGTCTATCTGCCCGGACCGGGCGGGAGCCAGGTGCCGCTGTCGGCGATCGCGACGTACCGGCCGACGACGACGCCGCTCTCGGTCAATCACCAGGGCCAGTTCGCCGCGTCGACCATTTCCTATAACCTGCCGCCCGGCGTCCCGATGTCCAAGGCCTCCACCGCCATCGAGACCGCCTTCACTAAGCTCGGCGTTCCTTCGAGCGTGCGCGGAAGCTTCCAGGGCACCGCCAAGATGTTCCAGGGTTCGATGGACAGCGAGCCGTGGCTGATCCTTGCGGCGATCGTGGCGATGTACCTCGTGCTCGGGATCCTCTACGAGAGCACCGTGCATCCGTTGACGATCCTGTCGACCCTGCCGTCAGCCGGCGTCGGTGCGCTGCTCGCGCTGATCGCGCTGCGCTTCGACTTCACGCTGATCGCGCTGATCGGGGTCATCCTGCTGATCGGCATCGTCAAGAAGAACGCGATCATGATGGTCGACGTTGCGATCGAGCTGCAGCGGGACGAGGGAATGGACACCCGCGCGGCGATTCTCGCGGCCTGCCTGCGTCGCTTCCGGCCGATCCTGATGACCACCGTCGCGGCACTCGCCGGTGCGGTTCCGCTCGCGTTCGGCCACGGTGATGGCGCCGAACTGCGGCAGCCGCTCGGAATCGCGATCGTGGGTGGCCTGCTGCTCAGCCAGGCGCTGACGCTGTACACGACGCCCGTGATCTATCTTGCCTTGAACCGCCTGCGGTTGCGCTGGCTCGCACGAGCCCGCGCGCAACCCATGGTGCCGAACGCGCTGGAGTCCCTGTGAACGCCTATCCTCGATGGCTGCTCGTTCTGTTGTCGATTGCCGTTGGGGGCTGCGCCGTGGGCCCGAATTACCGTCGACCGGAGGCGGCCGCGCCTTCCGCGTTCAAGGAGGCCTGGCAGAGCGCATCGCCCGCCGATGCCGCGGTTCGGGGTCCGTGGTGGGAGGCCTATGGCGACCCGGTGCTCACGGAACTGGAAACGAGCGCGGAACGCTCGAATCAGACCATACGGCAGGCCGAGGCGCAGTATCGCGGCGCCGTCGCCGCCGTGGGAGGGTCCCGCGCTGCGCTGTTTCCACAGGTCGCGGCAACGGCCGGGACGACGCGGACCCAGTCGGGCGCCAGCCAGGGCGGGTCCGGCACGACGACACGGGCGACGACCATCGATCACGTGTCGGCGACCGTCGACTGGGAGCTCGACCTGTGGGGTCGCTTGCGCCGGCAGCTGGAGGCGAGCCGCAGCACCGCCGAGGCGAGTGCGGGCGACCTTGCCGTCGCACGCCTGTCGGTCGAGGCCACGCTCGCACAGAACTACATCCAGCTGCGCGCGCTCGATGTCCAGCGGGCACTGCTGGCCACCACCCTGACGGGATATCGGCGTTCCCTCGAGATCACTCGCAACCGCTACGCGGCGGGCGTCGCCGCGAGCACCGATGTGACCCAGGCGGAGTCCCAGCTGGCCTCCGCGGAGGCGCAGGACGCGGATGTCGGCGTGCAGCGCGCGGTGCTCGAACACGCGATCGCGATACTCGCCGGGAAAGCTCCGGAGGACCTGACCCTGCCGCCTGAGGCGCGTATCCCGGTGCTCCCGGCGGTGCCCGAGGTCATGCCCGCGACACTGCTCGAGCGCCGTCCGGACGTGGCGGCGGCAGAGCGGCGGGTCGCGGCTGCCAACGCCGGCATCGGCGTCGCCCGGAGCGCGTACTTTCCAACGTTGTCGCTGGCCGCGAGTGGTGGCTACCAGGGCCCTGCGTGGCAGCACCTCTTCACCACACCGGCGCGTGTGTGGAGCGTCGGGCCGGGGCTCGCTGCGACGCTCTTCGACGGAGGTGCCCGCCGCGCGCAGAATGAAAGCGCCGTGGCCAGCTACGACGCTGCGGTCGCGGCGTACCGCGAGGCAGTCCTGACCGCCCTGCAGGCGGCGGAGGACGCGCTGGCGAGCCTGCGTGGCCTCGCGGTCGAGGAGGCGGCAGCCACGCGGGCAAGCGAGGCCGCACACGAGAC
>CAISEB010000023.1 GCA_903884235.1 uncultured Pseudomonadota bacterium | reverse complement strand
CGAGATCGAGCGGCTGTTCCGAAGGCTCAAGGGCTTTCGCCGCATCTTCAGCCGCTTCGATAAGCTCGATACCATGTTCATGGCGTTCCTGTGCTTCGCCCTCGTGGTCGAAGCACTTCGTTAGTGTGAACAGGCCCTAGGCCGGTCGATCGCACGGCAAGCCCTGCGCTGCGGCCATCGGGTGATCGCGACTGCACGCGATCCCGCGACGCTCGAGGAGCTTCGCGCCGAGGCTCCTGAGCGGGTCCGCGCGATCGCCCTCGACGTGACCGACCCGGGCGCAATCGCCGCGGCGATCGCCGCGGCCGATGCCTGGGGTGGCGTGGATGTTGTCGTCAACAACGCAGGGTACGGCTATCTCGCGGCGATCGAGGAAGGCACGGACGCGGGGATTCGCGCCGTGTTCGAGACGAACTTCTTCGGTGCCGCGGCGCTGATACGCGCCGCGACGGCAGGCCTGCGTGAACGCGGCCGGGGCGCCATCGTCAACGTCAGTTCGATTGCCGGCTTCGTCGGCGGCGCGGGCTCGGGGTACTACGCTGCGACCAAGTTCGCGCTCGAGGGGCTGTCCGACGCGCTCAACGACGAGCTACGACCCTATGGAATCGCCGTATTGTCCGTGCAGCCCGGCCCGATCCGGACGGAGTTTGCCGGCCGGTCCATCGCATTCGCCGAGCCGCTGCCGGCCTATGCGGAGACGGCTGCGCGACGCCATCACTGGATCCGTGAGATGAACGGGCGCCAGAGTGGGGACCCCGATCGCATCGCTGCACTGATCGTCGCGGCGATCCTGGACCCGGCGCCGCCGCGGCACCTCTTCATCGGCAACATGTCGATGGAACTCGCGACCCGCCGAGCCGATGCGATCAGGGACACGGTCGAATCGTGGCGGATCCGCTCCTCCGGAACGGACTTCCCGACCCAGGACAGTTGAGCATCGCGCAACCGGGCCAACGTACGTGCACTGCAGCACTGACGAGCCGGGACGCGGCGGGCAGCCACCGGGACGTCGCCGAAGCGCATCAGCGGGCCGGCGCACCGACCCCGCCCGGTCGAAGACGGCCCTGCGCCGATCGGGGCGCGTGGCACGACGTGTACGCCGAGCCGCGCGTAGGCCAGGACCCGATCGCCATCGGCGATCACGCGAACGAGCCCAAACCGTTCGGCGCGTAACACGGCCCCGGCAAGCATTGCGACTGGGACGCCAAGTCGCTGCCAGCGGGGAAATCCGCCCTGCCGCGAACGAAGGACGGCGGCGACACGTTCGTTGATCGCGTGCACGAGGCCCGTTCCGCTCTCCAGTCGCAGAGCGACGATCATCAGCTGCGGGTACTCATGCCGCCGCCCCGGCACGCGCTCTTCCCGCCTGCGCGGACGGCAGGGCGGGCATCCCGCGCCGGCCTGCCCGGGGACAGGCGCATGAGGTCGCCCAACGGGCGTCCCTGACCGCGACATGCAGCACCGTCGCACGCGACCGCGACGCGAGGGCGGAAATCCCCAATGGACGACGACTCGCACGTCCACCACCTTGGCGCGCCTGCCGAGGAAAAAATGCCAATGGATACAGCCCACCCCCTGCCGCTCGCCCTGCTCAGGGGTGCAGCCACGGTGATGCCGGAACCCGCCCTGTCGGCCATCGCGGATGCCGTCCTGCGCGGGCTACGCAAGACACACCCGAAACTGCTGCGAAACCTCGCGACGCTCGACGCCGCCGTGGTTCACGTCGCCGCGGACGACCTGCCGTACCGGTTCGCCCTGGAAGTGGGTCGCGAACCGGTGACCATCCGCATTGTCGAGCGCAACGTCACCGGCGCCGACGCTGAGATCCGCGCGACGGTTGCCACCCTGGTCGACCTCGTGGAAGGTCGCATCGACAGCGATACGCTGTTCTTCCGTCGGGACCTGCGGATCACCGGGAACACGTCGGTTGTCGTCGGCCTGCGCAACGTGCTCGACCGTGAGGAGCTTTCGCTGGCGTCCGAGCTCGAGGCATTGTGCGGACCGCTCGCCAAGCCGGCGCGTCGCCTGGCACGCACGCTCGAGCGCGTGGCCGATGCGGCGGGCCGTCGCCTTGCGTCGATGCACAGGACGCTCCACCCCCCCGGCGCCGAGCAGCAGGACCTCTCGTCCGAGATCGATCGCTGTCATTCGGAAATCGCCGCGCTGACCGCCCGTCTCGGCGCGCTCGAATCGCGGCTCAAGCGGCGCGCCGACAAGCTCGCATGAGCGTCCGCTATCTTGAGCTGGTCTGCCCCGCCGGCACTCCCGCGGCACTGAGAACGGCAGTCGAGTCCGGCGCCGATACGGTCTACTGCGGATTTCGGGATTGCACGAACGCGCGGAACTACCCGGGCCTGAACTTGGACTTCGACGAGCTGCGGGAGGGCGTCGCCTTCGCACATGCGCGTGATTGCAAGGTGCTCGTGGCGATCAACACGTTCCCCCGTGCCGGCGCCGAGGCGCCCTGGCATCGTGCGGTGGACCAGGCCGCAGCGGCGGGTGCGGATGCCGTGATCCTCGCCGACCTCGGCGTACTCGACTACGCGACGCGCGCCCATCCGCAGCTGCGGCGCCACCTCTCGGTACAGGCATCTGCCGCGAACGCTCCGTCGATCCGCTTCTACCAGGAGCTCTTCGACGTGCGCCGCGTGGTGCTGCCGCGGGTCCTGTCGGTCGACGAGGTTGCCGAGCTGATCGACGAGACCGGCATCGAGACGGAGGTCTTCGCGTTCGGCAGTGTCGGGCCGATGTCAGAGGGCCGCTGCTTCCTGTCGTCGTACCTCACAGGCCTGTCCCCGACGAGCGAGGGCGCCTGTGCACCGGCGAGCCATGTCGCCTATGAGGAAGCGGGCGGACGGGTGAATTCGCGTCTCGGCGGCGTGACGCTGAACTCGTTCGCGCGAGGCGAGCCCGCGGCCTACCCCACGCCGTGCAAGGGACGTTACGTCACGCACGGTCGAGCGTCGTATCTGTTCGAGGAGCCGGTCGGCCTGAACGCCATATCGATCCTGCCGGGCCTGAAGCAGGCCGGCGTCACGGCACTCAAGATCGAGGGACGTCAGCGTAGCCGGGCCTATGTCGCCGAGGTCGTCGCGACCTTCCGTCGCGCGCTGGACGCCCTGGACCGGGGCGAGGCCGTAACGCCGCTTGGCGCCCTGAGCGGCAGCACCGAGGGCGGCAAGGAGACCCACGGCGCCTATGGCAAGGGCTGGCGATGAGCATCCGCTGCCTAACACTGGGTCCGCTGTTGTTCCATTGGTCGGCGGCCCGGCGCCGCGACTTCTACTTCAGGATCGCGGACGAGGCCCCGATCGACACGGTCTATCTCGGAGAGGTCGTCTGCTCGAAGCGCGAAGCGATGGTCGAGCAGGTCCATGACGCCATCGTGCAGCGCCTGTGCGCGGCGGGGAAGCGGGTGGTCCTGTCGACGCTGGCGCTGGTCACGACGCCACGCGAAGTCGCCCGGATCCGCGATCTTGCCCGCGGCGACCTGATGCTCGAGGCCAATGACGTCGCCTGCATCCAGCTGATCGAGCGGCGGCCCTTTGTCGTCGGACCGTACATCAACGTGTTCAGCGAGGGCGCACGCGACGTCCTGGTCCGCCGGGGGGCAACGAGAATCGTCCTTCCCGTCGAAATGAACAGCACCTCGCTGACGATCGTCGCCGGCAGCGCGGCCCCCACCGCCATCGAATACCAGGTTTTCGGGCGCCAGCCCCTGTCGGTGGCCATGCGCTGCTACCACGCCCGGGCGAACAACCTCACCAAGGACCACTGCCAGATTGTCTGCGGCATCGATCCGGAGGGGCTCGTCGCGGAGACCCTCGATGGCGACGAGCTGCTCACGATCAACGGCACGCAGACCCTGACGCGCGGCAATGGCGTGCTGATCCGCGATATCGCCATGCTGCGCACCCTCGGCGTCACGCACTTCAGGCTCTCGCCGCAGGACGTCGACATGGTCGCGATCGCCAGAGTCTACGACGATGCGCTGAGCGGCCGGGTGCAGGTTGACGAGGCCGAGGCCGCGCTGCGCTCGATCTCGGGGGCTGCGCCGTGGATCAACGGCTTCCTCCACGGGAGCGCAGGGCGCAGTTGGATCGGATCGTCGGCGTGACCGGCTGGGAACGCCGCACCTAGCCGACGGGGCGCCCATCGGAGTCTACGACCTGCTCGCCATCTTCCTTGGCGAACGCGCCCTTCTGGGCGATTGGGAGAATCTCAAGGACCGCTTCCGACGGGCGGCACAACTTCACGCCCCACGGCGTCACGACGACCGGCCGGTTCATCAGAATCGGATGCTCGAGAATCCGGTCGATCAGCTCGTCATCGGTCCAGCGATCCTCGCCCAGACCGAGTTCGGCATAGGGCGTCCCCTTCTCCCGAAGCAGGTCACGGGTTCGAATTCCCATGCGCGCCAGCAGGTCGACGAGCGTCGCCCTGTCGGGAGGATCCTTCAGATACTCGATCACGGTCGGCTCGATCCCGGCATTGCGGATGAGCGCAAGCGTGTTGCGCGAGGTCCCGCAGTCCTGATTGTGGTAGATCGTGACGGCGACGTGCGCATTCATGGCTTCACCTTCGAAGGGCGAGACGGGATGGTGTTCCGACCGGAGCGCTCGTACCAGCCGCGCGTACCATTGACGATGCGAACGACGGACAGCATCACCGGCACTTCGATGAGCACGCCGACCACGGTGGCGAGCGCAGCACCGGACTCGAAGCCGAACAGGCTGATGGCCGCTGCGACAGCGAGCTCGAAGAAGTTGCTTGCGCCGATCAGCGCCGACGGCGCGGCGACGCAGTGCGCCTCGCCCGCCGCGCGATTGAGCAGGTAGGCGAGCGCCGAGTTGAAGTACACCTGGATCAGGATCGGGACCGCCAGCAGTGCGATCACGATCGGCTGGCGCAGGATTTGCTCGCCCTGAAACCCGAACAGCAGCACGAGGGTGGTCAGCAACGAGACGAGGCTCAGGGGACCCAGGCGACCCAGCACGCTCGCAAGGCGATCCGGGCCGGCGCGGAGCAGGGCCCGGCGCAGCACCTGCGCGAGGACGACCGGTACCACGATATAGAGCGCGACGGACAGCAGCAGCGTGTCCCAGGGCACGATGATGGAGGAGAGCCCGAGCAGCAGCGCGACGATCGGGGCGAACGCAAACACCATGATCAGGTCATTCAGGGCCACCTGCGACAGCGTGAAATGAGGTTCGCCATCGGACAGGTTGCTCCACACGAACACCATCGCGGTGCACGGCGCTGCCGCGAGCAAGATGAGCCCGGCAATGTATGAATCGATCTGTGCCGCGGGCAGGTAGGGACGGAAGAGCCAGCCGATGAACAACCAGCTGAGCAGCGCCATCGAAAATGGCTTGACGGCCCAGTTTACGAAAAGCGTGACGCCGATACCGCGCCAATGGCGACGAACCTCACCGAGCGCCGCGAAGTCGATCTTCATGAGCATCGGGATGATCATGAGCCAGATCAGCCCCGCGACCGGCAGGTTGACCTTGGCAACCTCCAGCGACGCAAGCGAGTGGAAGACCGAATGGAACCAGTGCCCGAGGGCGATCCCGACGACGATGCAGGCGGCGACCCAGAGGGTCAGGTAGCGCTCGAATGTCGACACGGATCAGCTCCGGCCGATTTCGCGCAGGCGCTCACCGAGCGCAAGCCGGTCCAATGTCGAGAGCGGCAGGTTCGTGAACAGCGAGATCCGACGGTCCAGCATCCGAAAGGCCTCGCGGAAGGCATTCGTCCTGTCGAGTGCGGTCCCCGCCACACTGGCGGGATCGGGCTGGCCCCAGTGCGCCGTCATGGGCTGCCCGGGCCAGTAGGGGCAGACTTCGCCGGCGGCGTTGTCGCAGACCGTGAATACGAAGTCGAGCGGCGGCGCACCGGGTGCCGCGAACTCGTCCCAGGACTTGCTGCGCAGGCCGTCGGTCGCGATCCCCATGCGCTCGAGCAGTTCAAGCGCGTTCGGATTGACCTTGCCGGTGGGATGGCTGCCGGCGCTGAAGGCCCTGAATCGACCACCTCCGCGGTGATTCAGCGCCGCCTCGGCAAGAATGCTGCGCGCTGAATTACCGGTGCAAAGGAACAGAACGTTGAAGATTCGGTGGGTCACGACAGGTTCCACGAGTGACACGGGAAACCGCCGTCAGGCCTGGCGCCTGGCGCGGGACGGAGCGACCACCGGCGCGCACGGTCGCCCACCGCAGCAGTTGTCGCCGAGGAACGCGATCAACGCGTTCATCGCGTCGTAGTTCGCCGAGTAGTACACGAAGCGCCCCGAATGGCGGGTCGCCACGAGGCGTGCGTGACCCAGCGTCTTCAGGTGAAACGACAGCGTGTTCGGCGGCACGCCGACGCGCTCCGCGAGGACCCCGGCGGCGAGGCCGTCGGGACCGGCCTGGACGAGGATCCGGTAGACGGCGAGCCGGCTGTCCTGGGCAAGGGCAGCAAGGGCTTCGACGGCGGTGGCGTTGTTCATATTTCGATATTACTGGAATTGTAGAACTATTTCCACTGGCCGCCGGACGACTGACCGCTCGCCGGCAACTCGCTATGATTCGCCTCCACCCCCCGCGTCAGGACACGCGCATGCGCACGCTCGCCAGCCTCGCCATCCTCGCCGCCTCCTTCGCTCCGCCGATCCTCGCGGACGACGTCGGCGCGACCGAACCCGCGCCGGCCGCACAGTCGTTCAAGCTCGGGACGCTGACGCTGACGTCGCTGCGCGACGGCCAGTTCGTCGCCCCCAACGACGCCCGGATCTTCGGTGCGGATGCCGGCGTCGCGGCCGTCGCCGACGTCCTCAGGACCGCAGGGCTGCCGGACGACCGCATCACGGTCAGCATCGATGCGCTGCTCGTGCGGACGGGCGGACACGTCGTGCTCATCGACACCGGCAATGGACCGAAGGCGCACGGCGTGCTGCCAGCCAGTCTCGGGATCGCCGGTGTCACGCCCGCGCAGGTCACGGACGTGCTGATCACCCATAGCCACGGCGATCACGTCGGCGGCCTCCTCGATGTCAGTGGCAAGCCGGCGTTTCCGAATGCAACGATCCGCATGTCGGCCGCCGAGTGGGCGTGGGTCCGCAGCAAGCCCGAATCGGCGGACCTCGTGAAGGCGATCAAGGCACGCGTGCGCACCTTCAAGCCGGGCGGCATGGTCGCGCCGGGTATCAGGGCGCTGCCGCTAGACGGCCACACGCCTGGCCACGTGGGTTACGAGATCACCTCCGGCAAGGAGCGACTCCTCGACATCGGCGACCTCGCGCACAGCTCGGTGATCTCCCTTGAGAAGCCGGAGTGGGCCATGGGATTCGACAGCGACCGGGCACTGACGAAGGTGACGCGCAGGGCGACGCTCGCGAAGCTCGCCAGCGACCGGGAATGGACGTTCGCGCCACACTTTCCGTACCCCGGCGTCGGCCACGTCGTCGTCGACGACGGCGCCTTCAGATGGGTCGAGGGAACGCCGTAGCGGCCGGCGGCACCTTCATACGAGAAGGCGAACGTAAAGATCGGCGAGCGCGTGGTCGACCTCCTCCTGGGTCCCGCATGCCACGCATTCGGCGATCACCTCGCGCGTCAGATGGGGCGCGAGCACCTCCATGAATGCATAGACATAGCCCCGCAGCTGCTTCACGCGCGCGACGGCGGCCCACGTGGTTGCCGCATCGAACAGGTGCGACGCATCGATCGCCCGCAGCCCGGGCGCCGCGGGCCCAGCGACGGAGGCCACGATCCCGATGCCGATTCCACGCAGGACGTAGGTCTCGATGACATCCCGACCGAGTGCAGTCATCACCACGCGGCCCGTCAACTGGGCAGCCTCGAATGCCGACTCCAGCGCCGGGCGGCCCGCCGGGCCATACGGGGTCGTGACCAGCGGATAGCGCGCGAGATCCGAGAACGCGGGACGCTCGATCTCTGCGAGCGCGTGCCCGTCCGGGACGATCAGCCGATGGTGCCACCGATAGCACGGCAGCCAGAGCAGCGACTCATCGTGGGCGCGCGTGTACGTCGCCATCGCGAGGTCCACCCTCCCCCGCCGCAGCAGGTCGGCGGACTGCTCGGGTGAGGCCTGGTGCAGGTGCAGCGAGACGTCCGGGAAACCTGCGGTGAATCCCGCGACCACGGCAGGAAGCAGCTCGCGGACCTCGGGATCCGACGCGGCGACGGACAGCGATCCTGCGACCGGCGCACGTACCTCTTCGCACTCCTGGCGCAGCAGGTTCGCCTCCCGCAATACATTCTCCGCATGGGAGAGCAGCGCCTTGCCAGCCTGCGTAGGCCGCGGCCGATTCGGCTGGCTGCGATCGAAGATCGGGAACCCAACCTCCTTCTCGAGCAACCTGATCTGGCGCGAGAGCCCGGGTTGCGACGTTCGCAGCTGTCGCGACGCCAGCGAGACGTTGCAGGCATGTTCGTACACGGCGAGCACGTAGCGTAGCTGCCGCAGTTCCACGGCTTGACCAGCGTCGCGACGGCGGATCGCGGAATGCGGACGCTACGCGCGTCACTGCGGCTGCGGCCAATCACCATCCGTCATGGCGGAATGCCGCGCGGCGGAGGAGCCTCCCGCAGCGCCGCGCCAGAATGTATGCTGATCGTGGAGGATCCCATGCCCATTCTGGACAGTTTCGCAGCGGCGATCGGCAATACGCCCTTGATTCGGCTGCGCTCGCTGTCGGACGAGACCGGCTGCGAGATTCTCGGCAAGGCAGAGTTCATGAATCCGGGCGGCTCGGTCAAGGATCGCGCCGCCTTGGCGATCCTCGACACCGCAGCCCGCGACGGGTCGCTGCAACCGGGCGGTACGGTGGTCGAGGGCACGGCCGGAAACACCGGCATCGCACTCGCGCACCTGTGTCACGCCCGCGGTTACCGGGCGATTATCGTCATGCCCGACAACCAGTCCCCGGAGAAGTACCAGGCCCTCGAAGCGCTGGGCGTCGAACTGCGCAAGGTGAAGGCGGTCCCCTACGCGGACGCCAAACACTACCAGCGCGTGGCAGGGCGCCTCGCGGCGGACACGCCCGGCGCGATCTGGGCAAACCAGTTCGACAACATCGCCAACCGCAACGGCCACTACTCGACGACGGGACCGGAAATCGAAAGGGACACCGGCGGGAGACTCGATGCCTTCGTCGCTGCGACGGGCACCGGCGGCACGCTCGGCGGTACGGGCCGGTACCTGAAGGAGCACGTCGACGCCGTCCGGATCGTCCTTGCCGACCCACAGGGCAGTTCGCTGCTGAACTGGTTCAATTCGGGGGAGCTGAAGGCGAACGGACCGGGCTCGATCACCGAGGGCATCGGCATCGGCCGGGTCACGGCCAATCTCGAGGGCACGCCGATCGACTCGGCAGTCTCGGTCACGGATGTCGAGGCGGTGACGGCTGTCTACAGGCTGCTGTATCGGGAGGGGTTGTTCCTCGGCAGTGCGAGCGGCGTCAATGTCGCCGCCGCGGCACACGTGGCGCGCCAGCTGGGACCAGGGCACCGGATCGTGACGATCCTATGCGATGCCGGCCACCGCTACCAGTCGCGCCTCTATTCGCCGACGTGGCTTGCCGAGAAGGGCCTGCTGGAGGCCGCGAAGGCCGGCCGGGAGTCCTGAACCGGTCTGGACATCACCGTTTGGTGATGTTGGCCCAGCGATTTGGCATTAGAGGTCACGATCTCCCTGCTTCAGCATGGGGCCAATCCCACCGCTGAACCGGAGATTGGCTTGTGTCGACCGTGGCCCGCGCGCGCACCGCTGGTATCGCCCTTGCGCTCGGCACCCTCGGCTGTGCCCCGGCCCTCGCGACCAATGGCTACTACGCCGCCGGCTATGGGATCAAGGCCGAGGGCGTGGCCGGCGCCGGAATCGCATTCCCGCAGGATTCCCTGACAATCGCGACGAACCCGGCGGGCCTCACGGGTGTCGCCGATGGGCTCGACCTCGGTATTGATTTCTTCAGGCCGAAGCGCCAGGCCACGCTCGTGCAGGGCGGCGGCGCGCAGTCCTTCGACGGCGACGGCACGTCCACGTTCTACGTGCCCGCCATTGGGTACTCACGGCACGTCAGCACCCATCTCGCGGCCGGCATCGCCCTGTTCGGCAACGGGGGCCTGCAGACGGACTACGCATCGAATCCCTTCGCCCGCTTCGGCGCCACGGGATCAGCCGGCGTCGACCTGCAGCAGGCGTTCCTGTCCCCGGCGCTCGCCTACGAGGTGGCGCCCGGCCATAGCCTCGGCCTCGCGGTCAACCTGGGTTACCAGAAGTTCCACGCCAAAGGCGTGGGCCTCTTCGCGGACTTTTCCTCCGCTCCCGGCGCCGTCAGCGACAACGGCTATGACAATGCTACTGGCATCGGCGCCAGGATCGGCTGGATCAGTCACCTGAATGACTTCATCGCAGTCGGCGCGACCTGGGAGTCAAAGACCAAGTTCGGCAAGTTCAAGAAGTACGCCGGCCTCTTCGCCGACCAGGGCGGCTTCGACGCACCGTCGACCTACGGCGTTGGCCTCGCCCTCACGCCGACCAAGGACTGGACGATCGCCCTCGATTGGCAGCAGATCGAGTACTCGAAGGTGTCGTCCGTTGGCGATTCGATCGCCAGCTTGTTCAGCGGGGTTCCGCTCGGCGCCTCGCACGGTCCCGGCTTCGGCTGGCGCGACGTGTCCGTCATCAAGCTCGGTGCGGCGTACCAGGTGAACGAACGCTGGAGCGTGCGCGCGGGTGCGAGCACCAATCGCCAGCCCATCCCCGGCGGCGAGACGTTCTTCAACATCCTCGCGCCGGGCGTCGTCGAGACCCACTTTACGGCGGGCCTCAGCTGGCGGCCGAACGCCATGAACGAGATCAACCTGAGCGTGCTGCACGCGCCGAAGCAGAAGGTCGATGGCTCCGGTTCCATCCCGGCCGCGTTCGGCGGTGGCGAATCGAACATCAGCCTCGAAGAAACGTCCATCGGAATCGGCTGGTCGCACCGCCTGTAGCGGCAGAAAGGGGGCACGATGAGCGGACTCGTCATTCCAGTCTGGCAGTCGATTGCGGGTGGCGCACTGATCGGTGCGGGCGTGGCGGTGCTGCTTTTGGGCAACGGGCGGATCGCGGGCATCAGTGGCATCACGAATCGCGTGCTGACCGGGTCGGTCGGCGTGCAGGCCTGGCGTGCCGCGTTCATCCTGGGTCTCGTGCTGCCGGCGCTCCTGATCGGCACGGCCCCCGCCACGCTTTCGGGATCACCGCAGGTCATCGCGATCGCGGGCCTGCTGGTCGGATACGGGACGCGTGTCGCGTCCGGCTGCACGAGCGGGCATGGAGTCTGTGGGATCGCGAACCTGTCGCCGCGCTCCCTGGTCGCGACGCCGACGTTCATCGCCGTCGCCGTCGCCACCGTGTGGGTGCGGAACCTGCTGGTGGCGTCGCCATGACGGCCCTCGTCGCGCTGATTGCTGGCCTGCTGTTCGGAGGGGGCCTGCTGTTGTCCGGGATGACGGATCCGGCCAACGTTCTCGCCTTCCTCGACGTCGGTGGCCACTGGAGCCCGAGTCTCGCATTCACGATGGCGGCGGCGATCGCCATCGCACTACCCGCCTTTGCATCTGCCCGGCGCACGGGCCGTTCCCTGCGCGGTGCCGCCGTCCGCATTTCCAACCTCCGACCGATCGACGGCCCACTGGTCTGGGGTAGTTCGCTGTTCGGAATCGGGTGGGGCCTGAGCGGAGTCTGCCCGGGACCAGGCCTGATCCTGGTCGCGACCGGCGCACCCCATGCAATCGTGTTCGCAATCGGCTACATCGTCGGTGTCTACGCGGTCGACTCGCTGTCGATTCGTCGCACGATCGGCGGACCCTGTGGCACGACGCAGAGCGCCTCGTTCTTCTGACTGCTCGCGCGGCGCGCGACCACCTCCTGCAGACCCACGAGCAATGAAGCAGCCACCCCGCATCCATGCGGGGTGGCTACTTCATGTCTTTGGGGGGAACGGTGGTGGGCATCCGGACGGCTGGCGATCTACCCACGGGGGAGCGAAGAAGACAGCCACGCCGCCGGAACCCGAACTCCACTCTACGGCTGCGCATCATCCGCGGGAACGAATGCTTTGGCCTGCTGCCATGCCAATTCGATCAGCGCGTCGGCAGCTCGATATCCGCGAACAGCTCCTCGAGCGCGTCGCCGTTTGGCGCGCGTACGGCAAGTTCGACGAAGCGCTGCGTGAGGTGGGGCGCAAACTGGCGCATGAATCCGTTCATGTAGCCGCGCAGCAGGCGGCCACGGCGAAAGCCGAGCCAGGTGACGTGCGGGGAAAAGAGATGGTCTGCATTGATCGGAACGAGGTCGGCGTCCTTTTCCGGGTCGATCGCCATGCTCGCCACGATTCCGACTCCGAGTCCCAGCCGCACGTAGGTCTTGATGACGTCGGCATCGCTGGCCGTCAGCGACACCTTGAAGTCGAGCCCGGCACTCTCGAAGAGCGCCGGCAGGGACGAGCGACCGGTGAAGCTGAAGGTGTAGGTGACGATCGGGTGCTTCGCGAGCGTCTGCAGCGTCACCCGGCGTTCGGCTGCGAGCGGGTGACCGCGCGGCACGACGATCCGCCGATGCCAGCGGTAGGCCGGCAGCAGCACGAGGCCCGGGAAGAGTTCGGCGCTCCCCGTGCCGATCGCGATGTCGACGCGATCTAGCTTGGTAAGCTCCGCGATCTGCTCCGACGTCCCCTGGTGCAGGTGCAGGTCTACCGCAGGGTACCGGACCCGGAATGCCTGGATCACGTCCGGCAGCACGTATCGTGCCTGGGTGTGGGTCGTCCCGATGGACAGCGACCCGTGGTCGTCGTTGCGGGCATCCAGCGAGAGGCGGCGGATGTTCTGCGCCTCCTCGAGGATCCGCAGCGCCCGATCGACGACCGCCTGCCCTGCCGGCGTCATCTTGACTAGGCTGCGGCCATCCCGCTCGAACAGCGGGAAGCCCAGCTCGTCCTCCAGGAGCTTCAGCTGCTTGCTGACGCCCGGCTGGGACGTATGGAGCTTGCGCGCCGCGGTGGTGATGTTCAGGTCGTTCTGGACGACGGCGGCGAGGTATCGCAGTTGCGTGAGCTTCATGCACGGATCGCTATGGGGCTATTCCCACACGCTACCGCTCCTCGCTGACCCCGGCCAATGACCAACGGCGATGGCAGCATAATATCCGGACCGCTTGGGCCCGGACGTCCCGCTCAATCCTGCCCGAAGCCCCGCTCGAGGATGAAGCCGGCAATCGCCTGAACGCCCTCCCCTCGCTTCAGGCTGGCGAAGACATAGGGGCGCCCGTCCCGCATGCGGATCGTGTCGCGCTCCATGACCTCGAGCGACGCGCCAACGTGCTCGGCGAGATCGGTCTTGTTGACGACGAGCAGGTCCGAGCGGGTGATCCCAGGGCCGCCCTTGCGGGGGATCTTTTCGCCGCCGGCGACGTCGATGACGTAGATCGTGATGTCGACGAGCTCGGGGCTGAACGTCGCGGCAAGGTTGTCCCCGCCCGACTCGATCAGCATCAGGTCGAGGGCCGGGAACTTCGCCCGCATCTCGTCGACGGCGGCGAGGTTGATCGAGCAGTCCTCGCGGATGGCCGTATGCGGGCAGCCGCCCGTCTCGACCCCGAGAATGCGTTCCGGCGGAAGCGCCCCGACCCGCGTCAGGATCAATGCGTCTTCCTTCGTGTAGATGTCGTTGGTGATGGCGCACACATCGAGTCGGTCCCGGAAGTGCTTGCACAGCACTT
The DNA here is from genome assembly GCA_903884235.1 of uncultured Pseudomonadota bacterium. Classification (GTDB taxonomy): domain Bacteria; phylum Pseudomonadota; class Gammaproteobacteria; order Steroidobacterales; family Steroidobacteraceae; genus CAIKZZ01. The sequence continues at coordinate 148,124 of CAISEB010000023.1, read as the reverse complement.
CCATCAGGGCGGTCTTGCCCGACCCGACGGGACCGCCGATGCCCACACGGAGGGGGCCGTTGAGCGAACGGGAGATGGCATTCATGACCGGAAGATCCTCGAGTACTGGTGTTCGTGATGGAAGCCGAGGATGTCGGCCCGCAGCGTCGCGCTGCCGAGATCGTCGGCGTCCGCGCGCGCCGCTTCGGACGCGATGCCCGGGACCGCGCCGAGTAGCCGGGCGAGCATGGCCTGCGCATCCGTCTGACCGACGACGCCAAGCCGCGCCGCGGCCGAGGCGGCGTTCTGCAGCGCCGCGCAGAGGTACGCCTCGATCGTCGCGACGAGCGGCACGCCATGGGCCGCCGCGGCGATGCCGACCGCGACGGGATAGGCGAGCGGAGCGCCCGCGAGCGCGTAGCGCTCGGCCAGGCCCGCGACGGGCCAGCTCGTCAGGATCGCGCGCTCGAACGCGCGACCCTGCGCGGTGGTCTCGAGGCGGCGTTCCCGGCCGGACGCGAGTGCGGTCGCGAGCTCGGCAACGTCCGCGAGGGCCGTCCGGTGACCTTCCCCATCGGCACGAAAGGCCAGCGCCACGAGGATGGCGTCGTTGCGGAACGCGCCCACGCGCAGCAGCATCCAGAGCCACGATTCGAGTGCCGCCGCACTGGCAAGGTCGCCTGCCGCCTGCGCGGCCTCGAGCCCCTGCGAGTACGCGAAGCCGCCGACCGGGAACCCGGCAGAAAGCCACGCCTGCAGCTTGAGCCGCGCCGTGGCATCCGGCCCGGTCACGGACGTCGCACCATCGAGTGCGCATGGCCGGCGTACGCACCCGGCTCCGGCTCGAATGCCGACCGCGTCTCGCTCACGTCCGCCCCGAGGCGCCGCGCGAGATCCGCAAGCACGTGATCCGGCCGGATCCGCAGCCAGCCGTCGCCGAGCTGGGCCGGGACGTGCCGGTTGCCCAGGTGCCAGGCGAGGCGCGTGAGCGCAGGCGCCGTGGGCGCACGCAGCTCGAGCAGGGGTTCCGCGGCGGCGCGCACGAGCACATACGCACCATCCTGAAGGGCCAGCCCGTCGCCGTCCTTCAACTGAACGGCCGCCGGCAGGTCCAGCAGCACCTCCCGGCCTGACGCGCACACGAGGACGACCCGGCGACGGTGCCGGCCGTCGTAGTCGAGCTCGACCTCGTCGACCGGCGCACCTCGCCAGGTACCCGCTGCCAGCACTTCACACGCGCGTTCCACGGGGCTTCAGTACAGGAAGTAGCGCTGCGCCATCGGCAGCTCGCGCGCGGGCTCGCACGTCAGGTGCTCGCCATCCGCGGTGACGCGGTAGGTTTCCGCGTCGACCTGGATGACCGGCGTCGCGCCGTTGTGGATCATGTCGGACTTGCGCAGCTGCCGCACGCCTTCGACCGCGACCAGGGGCTTGGCGACGCGCAGCCGCGAGGCAAGCCCGCGCTCGAGGGAGAGTCCCGACACGAACGTCACCGCCGTCGCCGCGGGGGAGGCGCCAAAGGCTGCGAACATCGGGCGGTAGTGCACGGGCTGCGGCGTCGGGATCGACGCGTTCGGATCGCCCATCGGGGCCGCCGCAATCATGCCGCCCTTGATCACGAGATCCGGCTTCACGCCGAAGAAGGCCGGCGACCACAGCACGAGGTCCGCGAGCTTGCCGGCCTCGACGGAGCCGATGTGGCGCGCGACGCCATGCGTGATGGCGGGATTGATGGTGTATTTCGCCACATAGCGCTTCACGCGCGCGTTGTCGTGACGCGCCGTATCGCCCGGCAGCGCGCCGCGCTGCGTCTTCATCTTGTGGGCCGTCTGCCAGGTGCGCGTGATGACCTCGCCGACCCGGCCCATCGCCTGGCTGTCCGAGGACATCATCGACAGCGCACCCAAGTCGTGCAGGATGTCCTCCGCCGCGATCGTCTCCGGCCGGATGCGACTCTCGGCAAACGCCAGATCCTCCGGAATGGAAGGATCGAGATGGTGGCACACCATCAGCATGTCGAGGTGCTCATCGAGCGTGTTGATCGTGTACGGCCTCGTCGGATTCGTCGAGGAGGGCAGCACGTTCGCGAGACCCGCGACCTTGATGATGTCGGGGGCATGGCCACCACCCGCACCCTCCGTGTGGAAGGCGTGGATCGTACGCCCCTTGAATGCGGCAATCGTGTCTTCGACGAAACCGGACTCGTTCAGCGTGTCGGAGTGCAGCATGACCTGCACGTCGTGGTCGTCGGCCACGGACAGGCAGCAGTCGATCGCCGCCGGCGTCGTTCCCCAGTCCTCGTGCAGCTTGAGCGCCGCTGCACCTGCCGCCACCAGTTCGACGAGAGCTTCCGGACGCGAGGCATTGCCCTTGCCCGCAAAGCCGATGTTCATCGGCAGTGCGTCGATCGATTCGATCATGCGGGCCAGGTGCCAGGGGCCCGGGGTGCAGGTCGTCGCGTTCGTACCCGTGGCAGGCCCCGTGCCCCCTCCCAGCATCGTCGTCACGCCCGACATGAGCGCCTCGTCCACCTGCTGCGGGCAAATGAAGTGGATATGGCTGTCGAAGGCACCGGCGGTGAGGATCTTGCCCTCCCCGGCGATGATCTCGGTCCCGGGGCCGATCACGATGTCGACGCCCGGCTGGACGTCGGGGTTGCCGGCCTTGCCGATCGCCGCGATGCGTCCCGCGCGCAGTCCGATGTCGGCCTTGACGATGCCCCAGTGATCCAGCACCACCACGTTCGTGATCACCGTGTCCACAGCACCCTCGGCGCAGGTTCGCTGGGACTGGCCCATGCCATCGCGGATCACCTTGCCACCGCCGAACTTGACCTCCTCTCCATAGATGGTGAAGTCGCGCTCGATCTCGATGAACAGCTCCGTGTCCGCGAGCCGGACGCGGTCACCCGTCGTCGGGCCGTACATTTCGGCGTACGCAGCCCGTGGAATGAGGAACGTCATGTCATCGCTCCGTGTCTAGCGGCCCCATGACCGCGGCTCGACCACCGTACACGTGGCGGGCGCCCGCCAAGGAGACGATCCGCACCTCGCGCGCCTGCCCCGGCTCGAACCGCACGGCGGTGCCGGCGGGAATGTCGAGACGGTAGCCCCGCGTCGCGTCGCGCTCGAAGCTGAGCGCCGGGTTCACTTCGAAGAAGTGATAGTGACTGCCGACCTGAATCGGCCGGTCACCGACGTTGGCCACGAGCACGCGCCGGGTCTCGCGGCCTGCGTTCAGCTCGATGTCGCCATCCATCGTCAGGATTTCCCCGGGAATCATCTTGGTAGCCTCCCCGCCTCAGCGGATTGCGCGGTGGACCGTCACCAGCTTCGTGCCGTCCGGGAACGTCGCCTCGACCTGGACGTCACCGACCAGTTCAGGCACCCCGTCCATGACCTGCGACGCGCTCAGCACGTGCGCACCGGCCTCCATGAGATCGGACACGCTGCGGCCATCGCGCGCACCTTCGACGATGAAGTCAGAGATCAGTGCGATCGACTCCGGATGGTTGAGCCTGAGGCCACGGTCAAGCCTGCGACGGGCGACCGTCGCGGCCATGGCGATCAGTAGCTTGTCCTTCTCGCGAGGGGTCAGATGCATTGTGCTCTCCGTCTACCAGCCGCGCGGCGCAGGACGGCCGCGGAACCGAACCAGGAACTCCTGCAAGGCCGCCACGAGCGCCATCGGCTCCGTCGCGAGCCAGCGTGCGATGACGACGCCGTCGACCGCGCTCGCGCCACACACCGTCGCGTCGCCGAGGCACGCGCGAACCCGCTCGAGGTCCGATTCGGCATCCGGCGTGACATGGACGAGCGTCGCGCTCGAGCGCGCGCCCGCGCCGATGGCCGGGTGATCGCACATCGAGCTGACGGGTCCGATCAGCCGCAGGGCCTCGGCAAGCACGAGTCGGCCACCACGGCGGATCCGCCAGTGGTCCCGTACCACGACATCGTCCAGCACCTCGCCCGAAGCGTGCCGGCCGAGCGCGAGCATTTCGAGCAACGTGACGCGCGCGTCCGGCGCCACCTCGGCATCGAAGCGGCGATGATAGCGACAGCCGTCGTACAGCACGGTCTGCTGGGGCAGCCACTCGAGCACAGCGCGCGGGCCAACGCTGAATCGGCAGCGGACATCGGCATCAGGGCCGTCGGAGCGGTAGACCCGTTCGGCGGCTGCCGTGGTGATCGTCAGGTGCGCATCGTCACCGACAGTGAGATCAAGGCCGATCTGATCACCACCGACAAGACCACCGGCCGGATTCAGGAAGACGGCGTCGCAGCGATCCCCCTCGTGGATCACGCGCGCGCGATAGCCACCGCGTTCACTGAGGCGCTCCACGCCGCAACCTCGAGCAGTCCGCGCCGCGACGAGGCCGATCCCGCCGATGATCCGCGCCGGGCGCGGAGCGGCGGAGGCGAGACTGCGCAGCCGGGGTGAAATCATTGACTATCGCGCGCATCGGGTGCGGGTCGGGACAGCGATCCTCGCACAACGCCGCGTCGCCAGGCGACCGGATTCTTCCGCGACGGCGCCGATGCGCCGGATTTGGACGCGTCCTTCGCGACGCGGCACCAAGATGGTGCATGCCGTCGCCACACATGGGCATCAATGATGCGTTGCGCCTTCTCCGGCGAGGGCCGACGGCCCGCTGTCGCCGGGTAGCGCGGCAGAGGCGATCGTGCTGTGGAAGTGGCTCAGGCGCAGCGCGTAGATCGCGATGCCGATCGCCGCGATGAGCCCCATGATCTCGAATGGCACGACGTAGGCGCGCCAATCCTGCAGCGTCGCGTAGATGACGCCCGAGGCGACCGTCGCCGGCAAGGCGCATACGAGAAAGAGGCCGACAGCCCCGCCGGGGACGCGGAACGGCCGGAGTGCATCCGGACGCTTGCGCCGCAGCAGCACGAGCGCGAGGAACTCCAGCGTGAGCCCGGCGGTATACAGGAGGCAGTAGATGACCGTCAGCCCCTCGAAGGACAGGAACGTCATCGAGATTGCCGCGACGCTCAGCACGAGAATCGCAGCCCACGGCGCACTGGTGCGCGTCGAGATGCGAGCGAACAGCGCCGGGAACCAGCCGTCCAGCGCCATCACGAACGGCACGCGCGATACGTACAGCATCTGCGCGTTCAGCAACGACCACATCGATACGAGTCCTCCGACCGCGATCAGACCGCCGAACGCGCGACCGCCGATTTGGCGTGCGATCACGGGCCAACCCGCGTCGGACGACCAGATGGCGGGATCCGTCGTCACGCCGACGCCGACGAGGATGGGCACGAGGTAGGAAATGACCAGCCCGACGAGCGCGATGCCGAGCGCCCGCGGGTAGGTCTGCCGCGGGCTCTCCACTTCGCCGGCGTAGGTCGAGGCATTGTCCCAGCCGCTGAAGTTCCAAACCACGAGCGACAGGCCCAGCAGGAGGACACCATGGTGTTCGCTCGCCATGTCGTTGCTGAGCACGGTGCCGATCGGCTTGGTATTGCCGCTGACGAAGATCCCGTAGAGCACCATCAGGGCGAAAGCACCGATGACGAATACCGCCGTGCCGGTGGCGGAGCGACCTACGGCGCTCGAGCCGCGCAGGTTGACGTAGGTCACCGACAGGATGACCCCGATCTCGACGGCGTGCCTGACGAGGCTCGCCAGGGCCTGGTCGGGCGCATGTGGCCCCACGAGGTCGGGGAGGAAGTAGCCGAGATAGCCCGTGAACAGGATCGGGTAGGACGCGATGATCGCGAGCGACGAGGTGATCGTCCACCATGACTCCTGCACGGCCCAGAACGGGCCGAGCGCATCACGCACCCAGATGTAGTAGCCGCCTTCGGCCGGCATCATCGCCGCGAGCTCGGCCACCATCAGCGCCACCGGCAGGCTCCACAGCACGGGCGTCACGAGGACCAGCACGACGCTCCACGCGGCGCCGACGGCGCCCACCAGCGGCTCGAGCCCGTAGGGCCCACCGCAGGTCGTGAAGAAGATCAGCGCCGCAAGCTCGACCGCCGTCAGGGAACGGCGCAGCGCCGCGGGCGTCCCACTGGCGCTCGCGGCGGGCGCCTCTTGGACGGATGGGGACGTCATCGGATCGACCTCGAAGCGACTGGCGGCATTTGGATCCTGAACGACGCGTCCCGGTGCGGGGCCCGAGCCCCAGACACACTGTATTTGGATCCCACCACCGGTTGCAAACCGGCGCGACCGAAGTCCCGCCACGATCGGTTCCGGGGCGACGCTGATGCGCCTCGACAGCGGACTGCGGAAGGGATTGCACGCGCCCCATCCACGGCGTCTAATCCGTTGATCCTCTGGCGGAGTCACTCAATGAAGCGAATTGTCGTCCTCGCGGCCTCGTTGGTCCCGTTCCTGGCGTCCGCGGCCGTGCCCGAGGACACACCTGAGGGCGTGCAGCGCTTCCGAAGCCTGTACAAGGAACTCGTCGAGACGAACACGACCCTCTCGGCCGGCAGCTGCACGCTCGCCGCCGAACGCATGGCGGCTCGGCTCAAGGCCGCCGGCCTGCCGGACTCGGACCTGCACCTGTTCGCGACGCCGGAGCACCCCAAGGAAGGCGGCCTGGTGGCCATTTTTCCGGGAAAGGATCCGGCTGCCCGGGCGATCCTGCTGATGGCGCACATCGACGTCGTCGAGGCCAAGCGCGAAGACTGGACCCGTGACCCGTTCACCCTCATCGAAGAGAATGGGAACTTCTACGCCCGTGGCGCCAGCGACGACAAGGCCGAGGCGTCGATCTGGGTCGACCTGCTGATCCGCTTCAAGGCCGAGAAGTACCAGCCCCGCCGCACGCTCAAGGTGGCACTGACGTGCGGCGAGGAAACCGCCGGCGCCTTCAACGGCGCGGAGTGGCTCACGCAGAACCGCCGTGACCTGATCGACGCCGAGTTCGCGCTCAACGAGGGTGCCTCCGGCGAGCTGGACGCCGCCGGCAACCGCGTGTCGCACGATATCCAGGCCGGCGAGAAGTTTCCCCAGAACTACCAGCTCGAAGTCACGAACCCAGGTGGCCACAGTTCCCGGCCCGTCAGGGACAACGCGATCTACCGGCTCGCCGCCGCACTGACCCGGATTTCCAACTACGAGTTCCCGACTGAGTTCACGGACGGCAGCCGCGGCTACTTCGCGGGCATGGCCAAGATCCAGGCGACCAAGGGCGAGACGGAGATCGCGAACGCGATGAACTCGTTCCTGAAGGATCCGACCGACGCGAAGTCAATCGCGCTCGTCGCCGCCCGGGATCCGAGCTGGAACGCGACGATGCGAACGACCTGCGTCGCGACGCTGCTCGACGGCGGCCATGCGACAAATGCGCTGCCGCAGCGCGCGCGGGCGAACATCAACTGCCGGATCTTCCCAGGCGTCAGCGCCGAGACCGTCCAGGCCAAGCTGCAGGAGCTGATCGCGGACCCGGCCGTCTCAGTGTCGATGCACGAGACCCGTGGCCCGACCTCCCCGCCGCCGCCACTGACGCCCGCGATCCTCGGGCCGATCGAGAAGCTGACGGCGGAGTTCTGGCCCGGGGTCCCGGTCCTGCCGATCCTGCAGGCGGGGGCGACCGACGGCGAATTCACCAATGCGGCCGGCATCCCTACGTACGGCGTCGAACCGGTGTTCGTCGGGCCGGACCTCGGGCACATCCACGGCCTCAACGAGTACATCCGGGTCAGGTCGCTGCTAGAGGGCCGCGAATTCCTGTATCGCTTGGTGAAAACTTACGCCGAGCGCAAGTGACGCGGGGAGCGCCCGAAGTTGAGGTGCGGTTCACGGTCTCCAGGCACGGGCATGGCGCCCGGAGATCGACCGCGCTAGGCTGTCCCATGGACCGGATTCCCAACGGCGTCCCCCTGCGGATCCCGACCGCGCATGACTGCGCCGCCAGGGCGGCCGACCGCAGCCGGGAGGCCTGACAGTGTCCGGGACCCGCGTCCTTCTCTTCCTCGCTGGCGATGTCGGCCTCCTGCTCTGGGGCACGCACATGGTCAGCACCGGCGTGCAGCGTGGCTACGGCAGCCTGCTCCGGCACGCCCTCGAGCGGAACCTGTCGAGTCGGTGGGCTTCGTTCGCCGCGGGCGTCGGCATCACGACGCTGCTGCAGAGCAGCACCGCGACCGGGCTCATGGCCGTGTCGTTCACCGAGTCCGGCGTCATCGCGCTCGCTCCGGCGCTGGCGGTCATGCTCGGCGCGAACGTCGGGACGGCGATCGTCGCCAAGATGCTCTCCTTCGACGTGAGCCTGCTCGCGCCCCCGCTCCTGCTGTTCGGCGTGATGATCTTCCGCTGGTCGAAGGGCAGCCACTTCAAGAATATCGGCCGCGTCGCGATCGGCCTCGGGCTCATGATCTCGGCGCTCTCGGGCATGCAGCACACGCTCGCCCCCGTCGAGGCCACCCCGCTGATCTCCGAGATCCTCTCGGCGCTGTCGGCCGACCCGCTGATCGCGATGCTGCTCGCCGCGCTCATGACCTGGGCCTGCCACTCGAGCGTCGCGATCGTGCTATTCGTCACGTCGCTGACCGCGGGCCACGTGCTCGGCGTGCAGGAAGCGCTCGCGCTCGTGCTTGGCGCGAACGTCGGCGGCGCCATGCCGGCGCTCGTGCACGCGTCAACGCCGGTGGCACGACGCCTGCCGCTCGGCAATCTCCTCGTGCGACTGGCCGGCGCCATCGTCTTGCTGCCGTTCCTCGGCAGCGCGAGTCGGGGGCTGCTCGCGCTGCCCCTGGACCCGACCCGCCTCGCGGTGGATTTCCACGTCCTGTTCAATGTCGCGCTGGCGCTCGTCTTCCTGCCGTTCGTCGAGAATTCAGCGGCACTGCTGGTCATGGCCCTTCCTGAACCGCCCCGTCCGTCCGACCCGGCAAAGCCCATCTACCTCGAGGCGGCCGCTCTCGATTCCGCGGCTGTCGCGCTCGCGAATGCAACTCGCGAGACGCTGCGCATGGCCGACATGGCCGACGGCATGCTGCGCACATCGCTCGACGTGTTCCGGACCCAGGACCGGACGAAATCGGCAGGCGTCGCGGAGGCCGACCGGTCCATTCGCCAGCTCGGCAGCTCGATCCGTTCGTACCTGATCGCGATGAGTTCGGAGCAGACGATCGACGACTCAAGTGAAGGCGCGCGCCTACAGGACATCCTCGCGGCAGTCATCAACATCGAACATGTCTCCGACATCATCGCCAACAGCCTGATGGAATTCGTCATCCGCCAGCAGAAGCAGGGCCTGACGCTATCGCATGATGAACTCCAGGCGATCGCAACGATGCACGACGAGGCGCTCGAGAGCCTGCGGCTCGCGATGGCGATCTTCCTGCGCAGCGACCCGGCGGATGCCCAGCGCCTGTTCGCACGCAAGGCCAAGCTGCGCGAGATGGAGGCCGAAACGACGGCGCTCGTCGTGCAGCGACTGCGGGATGCGGTCGTGTCGGGGCGCGCCTCCGGCACCGAGGGCCTCCCGGCCACCATCGACGACAGCAGCGTGTTGCGCGTGGCGCGCGACCTGCGGCGAATCCACTCGCATCTGGCGAGCTTCGCCTACCCCGTCCTGCGCGCACCGGTCGGCGGCGGCACCCGGCGGCGCTCGCGTGCACGACTGCGCCCGCATCCCGTCGATCCGGTCTAGCTGCCAGGACACCCCTGGCGTCTCCGGCCGGCGAGGTATTCGTCGACGAGCACATCCTTGCGGGCGCGATCGAAGCTCGCGCAGTGGCCACCATGGCCGATCCGGATATCGAGCGAGCGCAGCCGCTCCATCGTGCGGACGTAGCTCTCGATATCCGATCGCTCGAGCTCATCGAGCAATTCGCCGTCATAGAGCGCATCGCCCGAGAACAGGATGCCGTTGCGCTCGTCCAGGAAGCCGATCGAGCCGGGTGAGTGTCCCGGCAGGTGCAGCACCGTGAGCTGGCGGTCCCCGAGGTCGATCAGGGCGCCGTCCTCGAGCGTCGAGTCGATCGGCGCCGGCTCGACACGGTAGTCCTGCGGCCGCCATCCCGCATGGGGCAGCGCCGTGACCGGATTCTCGAGCCCACGGAACACCGGCGCCAACGTCTCGCGATCCGGCATCGACGCATAGTGCATCGCCTCGGCGCGATGTGCGCAGCGCAGCGGGAACTCATGCAGCGCGCCGACGTGATCGAAGTGGATATGGGTCGCGACTGCAATCACGGGCTGGCCTGCGATCCTCGGCAATGCCGGCGCGAGTGGGCGCAGACCGGACCCCGAGTCGACCAGGAAATCCCTGTCCCGTCCACGGACATACCAGATATTGCAGCGCGCCCACGAGTGGACATGCGGTTCGGTGAGCAGCACCACACCGTCGCCGACTTCTCGCTGCTCGTACCATTGCTCCGCCACGACCATGCCGCACCTCCGGATCCCGCACAGTATCGCGCCGGGCGCCGGGCCGCCATCGACGAGCGGGCGCCCAAAGCGCGCCGTGAATCAAGTACGCTGGGCTCCCTACCCCCTCGACGAGCTCCCCATGGATCGCATCGGTCAGCCTCTTGGAATCATGGCGCTTGCCGCACTCGGGCTGTTCGGTGGACGCGCGCTTGCCGATGATGGCGTCGCGACCTGCGCCACGCTGTCGATGCGGACCTGCCCGGAACCGATCGACGCGGCATTGCCCCCGGCCCATGACATGCTCAGCTGGGACGTCAATGCACGGGTCGTCGGGTTCCGCAACAATTGGCGTATGTACCGGGGCGATGTGTTCCACGCCGCGGGCACACCCGCGCCGCTGCCGCGCGCGCCGCAGCCGATGCCGGCGGTCCGGTACGCCTCCGCAGGCAACACGCACGACCTAGAGGATTACATCGCGCACCAGCGGGTCACCGGGCTGCTGCTGATCAAGGACGGCCGCATCGCCTACGAATACTACGGGCACGGCAACACCGAGCACACCCTCTGGACGTCACGCTCGGTGGCGAAATCGGTGGTATCGGTGCTGGTTGGCATCGCGATCGCCGAGGGCAGCATCCACTCGGTCGACGATCCGATCACCCGCTACCTGCCGGAGCTGCGCCATACGGCGTGGGACGGTGTCACGCTGCACCAGCTGATGACCCACACGTCGGGCACGCAGTGGAACGAGAATTACGCGGACCCGGCCTCGGACTTCGCGAAGCTGACCTACTGTGAGGCGGGCCAGGACCCCTATCCGTGCGTCATGCGCCTGGTGCGTGCGCTGCCGCGACGCGAGGGCGTCCGACCGGGCGAGGTCTGGTCCTACAACACGGCCGGCGCCTGGCTGGTCGGCCGGGTCCTCGAGCGCGCGACCCGAACCACGATCGCGCACTACCTCGAAACGCACCTGTGGCAGCGCGAGCCGATGGAACGCGACGGCGTCTGGCATGCGCTGGAACCCGGCCACGTCGACATGGGAGGGCACGGCTTCAATGCGACGCTGCGCGACTGGGCGCGGTTCGCGCTGTTCGTGGAACGCTGCGGCAGGCTCGCCGACGGCACGCGCCTCCTGCCGGCGGACTGGGTACGCCGGTCGACGACCTGGACGAAGGCCAGGGGGTCGGTGACGCCGGACGCGCCGGACGGCCAGTATGGGTACCAGTGGTGGTACTCCGGGCTTCGTCCGGAACTCGGCGACCCGGACGGGACGCTCGCGGTGGCCCGTGAGTCCTTCTGGGCCGAGGGCATCTTCGGCCAGGCGATCGCGATCGACCCGGTCGAGCACGTGGTGATGGTGCAATGGTCGACCTGGCCAGAGGCGGCGCCAGGTCACGAGATGGACGAGGAGCAAGTGCTGTTCTTCGCCGCAGCCGTGCACGCGCTGCATCGATGAGCCAGGGTGCCGCATCGCAACGTCGCGGCGCGGTACGACCTGCGGCAACCGTGATCGTGCTGGACTCCATCGCCGGCGAACCATGCGCACTGATGGTGCAACGGAACCCTGCGCTGAGCTTTTTCGGAGGTTACTGGGTCTTCCCGGGTGGCGCGATCGACGCCGCCGATGGACTGGCGGGTTCGGACATGATCACGGCGGGCGCCATTGCCGGCGCCCGCGAGTTGAACGAAGAGGCCAGCCTCGTCCTGGACCCGGCGCGACTGATCCACTGGGGTCGCTGGATCACGCCGTCGAGCGAGCCGAAGCGATTCGACACGCATTTCTTCATCGGCGCCGCCGTGCCCGACCAGGTGCCGAGCATCGTCGAAGGCGAGATCGTCGCGTGGGACTGGCTGCCGCTCGCCCGCTGGCCTTCGCTGACGGAGGACGGCGGGTTCCCAGTGCCGGCACCAACGCAGCTCGTTCTGCGCGAGGTCGCCGAGGCCCTCGACCTGCATGGTTCCATCGCCGGGCTCCTGGCGCGCGAGCGCGCCCGTCCGATCCTGACCGTCCTGCCGAAGATGACCGCGGACGACGCGATCGTGCTGCCCTGGGATCCTGACTACGCGACGCTGCCGGGCGACGGGCTCGAATGGGATGCCGACGCGATCGGCGCGCGCCGCCAATGGCCATCGCGGTTCCGGTAGCGCGGACCCTGCTCTGACATTTGGCCGCAGTCCCGCATAATCCACCCGTGAACACATCCCGCAATCCGGACCCACGCCCCTCCCGGACTACCGCATCCCGACCACGGCGGGTGCAGCTCGGCCGCACGGAAGTCCTGTCGCACGGGCTACCACGCAAGGTGTGGCAGGACCTCTACCACCTCACGATGACCGTGCCGTGGCCCGTGCTGTTCCTCGGCTTCGGGCTCTGCTTCGTCGCGTTCAACCTCGCCTTCGCGCTGCTCTATTTCGCCGCCCCGGACTCGGTCGCGAACGTGAACCCGCCGGGATACGCCGGAGACTTCTTCTTCAGCGTCGAAACGCTGGCGACGGTCGGCTACGGGGATATGCACCCGCAGACGCTCTACGGTCATACCGTCGCGGCGGTCCAGATCTTCATCGGCATGCTGTACATCGCCGTGTTGACGGGCGTCGTTTTCGCGCGGTTCTCGAGGCCGACAGCCCGGTTTCTGTTCGCCAACGTCGGGATCGTGCGCCCGATCGACGGTCAGGTGACGCTGATGTTCCGCGCGGCCAACGCCCGGCAGAACATCATCATCGAGGCGACCGCGCGCCTGCGCATGGTCTACGACTGGAAGTCCACCGAAGGATATCGGCTGCGCCGGATCGTCGACCTGCCACTCGTCCGCAACGAGCAGCCGCTGTTCATCCTCGGCTGGAACCTGATGCACGTGATCGACGCGAAGAGCGAACTCTTGAATCATACGCATGAGTCGCTGGCAGCGATCAACGCCATCTTCAGCCTGACGTTGAGCGGTACGGACCAGACGACCGGCCAGGTCCTTGTCAGTCGCCACGAGTATCCCAGTCATGCCGTGCGCTGGCACCAAGGCTTCGTCGACGTGATCACGACGAACGACGAGGGCAAGGCGGTGTACGACTACACGCGCTTCCACGACACGGAGCCCCTGGTTGCGGAAGCCCCTCGCCCGGAATGACCCGGGTGCCCGTCAGGGCGTGGTCGCCGGCTGCTCCATCGGCACGATTTCCGCGAGCACCGCGCCCTCCGTGACCCGATCCCCGGTCGCGTGATGCAGGGCCGTGACGCGCCCGGCGCGCGGCGCGAGGATCGCGTGCTCCATCTTCATCGCCTCGACCACCATCAATGTCTCCCCGGCCTCGACCACGTCGCCGACCGCCACCGCGACCGACACGACGGTGCCAGGCAGGCGCGCGATGAGCTCGCCTTCATGTGCGTTCGCCGTCACGTCGGCGCGACGCGGATCGAGAAGTTCGAAGTCGATCCGGGACGCCCCGCGCCAGAGCGACAGGTGCGTACCGGCCCAGTGGAGATCGTGCGCGCTACGGCATCCATCCATCGTCGCGACGAGCCTGCCGTCTGCGAGCGTGGCCTCGATGGGGAACGCCACGTCCCCGACCGACACGCGCCAACCGGTCGCATCGCTCAGGATGGCGACGACGTGCTCGACGCCGCCGCACCTGAGCGTGACCGACTGGCACCTGGGCAGCCCGATGCGGAACGCGTCTCGCGCCGCCCAGGGAGACAGACCCGCGCCGCCCGCGGGGACCGCGAGCACCGTTGCCAGCGCCGCGAGCGCGAGCTCCGCAGGCGTCGCGACGACGGGAATCGAGAGCACATCGCCATGGTCCGCAACGAACCGGGTGGTCGGCGTCGCGGCCGAGAATGCGGGATCCGCAAGGGCCCCCGCGAGCCACGCGACATTGGTCTCGACGCCGGCGATGCGCAGCGCGCCAAGCCCACGCAGCAGCGTCTGGATCGCCTCGCCCCGGGTGTTGCCGCGCGCAATCACCTTGCCGAGCAGGGAATCATAGGTCGGCGATACGGTATCCCCGGTCTCGAATCCGGCATCGACGCGGACGCCGGAGATGGACGTCGGCCACGCGACGTGGGACAGCCGACCGGCGCTCGGCACGAACCCCGAGGCCGCATCTTCGGCACAGATACGAACCTCGATCGCGTGGCCACGGGGCACTGGATCCGCAACCGCGGCCGGCAGCAATTCGCCCGCCGCGATCCGCAGCTGCCACTCGACGAGGTCGATGCCGAGCACTTCCTCGGTCACGGTGTGCTCAACCTGCAGGCGCGTGTTCATCTCCATGAACCAGAACTCACCGTCCGAATACAGGAATTCGACCGTGCCGGCGTTCTGGTAGCCAACCGCGCGCGCGACCGCGCAACCGGCCTCGTGCAGGCGGGCGCGCACGTCGGGGGCAATGTCCGGGGCGGGCGCCTCCTCGATCAGCTTCTGGTGGCGTCGCTGCACCGAGCAGTCGCGCGTCGCGAGGCAACGCACCGTGCCCGCGGAATCCGCGATCAGTTGCACCTCGACGTGCCGGGGCGACGGCAGGTAGCGCTCGAGCAGCAACATCGGGTCACCGAATGCACTCTCAGCTAGGCGCTTGGCGCGTGCGAGCGCCGCCGCGAGTTCGGACTGCGCCGTGACGATCTGCATCCCCTTGCCGCCGCCGCCACCGCTGGGCTTGATGATCAGCGGGAAGCCCACCTTGAGCGCTTCCGCAGTGAGGCGTTCCGCTGACTGGTCGGCGCCGTGGTAGCCGGGAAGCACCGGGACGCCCGCGCGCTGCATCGCCTCCTTGGCAGCGCTCTTCGACCCCATCGCCTCGATCGCGGTGGCCGGGGGCCCGACGAACGCGATGCCCGCCGCCTGACACGCGGCCGCGAAGTCGGCTCGCTCGGACAGGAACCCGTACCCGGGGTGGATGGCATCCGCACGCGCGCGGCGCGCGACTTCGATCAGGCGACTGGCGTCGAGATAGCTGTGGCGCGGCGCGGCCGGACCGAGGTGCCAGGCCTCGTCCGCGAGCCGAACATGCAGTGCACCGGCGTCCGCGTCCGAATAGACGGCGATCGTGTGGATCCCGAGGCGGCGGGCCGTGCGGAGCACGCGGACGGCGATCTCACCGCGATTGGCGACGAGGAGTCTCCTGAACATCAGGGCGCCCATCCGGGTGAGCGACGCGCGAGCGCCGCGGCAAGTCCGTCCTGCGCCTCGTCCCCGGCCCGCAAACGGGCAAGTCGGTTTGCAAGCGCCCCTCCGCGGGCCTCATCCGGGCCATGCCCGCCGACGTCCGCCAGCAGTTGTTTGCAGTGGGCGAGTGCGCCCGGTCCGCCGGCGGCAAGTTCGGTCGCGATGCGCAGCGCTTCGCCGCCCAGATTGGGTCCGGGCACGACCTCGTGCAGCAACCCGATCTCCCGCGCCCGCGCCGCCGGTATGGTCTCGCCCGACAGGCAGTAGCGTCTCGCCTGACGCAACCCGATCGCTTCGACCACGTAGGGCGAGATGATCGCCGGGACGATGCCGAGGCGCACCTCGGGCAGCCGGAACAGCGCCTCCTCGGCGCCAACCGCGATGTCGCAGGCGGTCGCGAGACCGACGCCGCCGCCGAACGCGGGGCCCTGTACTGCCGCGACGGTCGGCTTGGGGCAGCGGCGTACCGCGAGCAGCAGCGCGGCGAGCGTCTCCGCATCGGCGACATTGGCGTCGAGGGCGCCACGCCCGAGCGCGAGCATCGCGTTCAGGTCGGCGCCCGCGCAGAACGCCGTACCGCTCGCCCGGACCACGATGACGCGGGTCGCCGGCCGCTCGCCATGGCGGGCGATCGCCTCGGCAAGCGCGCCCATCAGGCCTGAGTCGAGCGCGTTGCGCGCCGCCGGTCGGTTCAGCGTCAGTTGCACAATGCCCGGCAGCGGCTCGGATTCGAGGAGGTTCTGTTCCATCGGTTACATCCTGAAGATGCCGTAACGCGTGTCCGCGATGGGCGCGTTCCGCACCATCGCGAGCGCGAGGCTGAGCACGCGGCGCGTGTCGAGCGGGTCGATCACGCCGTCATCCCACAACCGGGCGCTGGCGTAGTAGGGATGCCCCTGCGTCTCGTACTGGCGGCGAATCGGATCCATGAAGGCCTGCTCGTCGGCCGTCGACCACTCGCGACCGGAGGCCTTCATCTGGTCGCGACGGATCGTCGCGAGCACTGTCGCGGCCTGCTCGCCGCCCATCACCGAGGTCCGGGCGTTCGGCCACTGGAACAGCAGGCGCGGACCATAGGCGCGACCGCACATCGCGTAGTTTCCGGCGCCGTAGCTGCCGCCAACGATGAGCGTGAGCTTCGGCACCTGGGCTGCGGCGACCGCCGTCACCATCTTCGCACCATCCCGGGCGATGCCACCCGCTTCCGCACGACGACCGACCATGAAGCCGGTGATGTTCTGCAGGAACAGCAGCGGGATCTTTTCGCGTGCGCAGAGCTCGACGAAGTGGGCACCCTTGAGCGCGCTCTCCGAGAACAGGATGCCGTTGTTCGCGACGATGCCAACGGGGTATCCCCCGAGGTGCGCGAAGCCGGTGACGAGGGTCGTGCCGTAGAGCGCCTTGAACTCCGAGAACTCCGACGCATCGACGATGCGTGCGATCACCTCACGGGCGTCGTAGGGCTTGCGCAGGCTGGACGGCACGACGCCGTAGATCTCGGCAGGATCATAGAGCGGCTCGCGCGGCGCGACCGGCGGCTCGCGGTCCGGCGGCGGACGAAGGCGCCCAACGATGCCCCGCGCGATCGCGAGCGCGTGTGCGTCGCTCTCGGCGTAGTGGTCGCAGACGCCGGACTCGCGGCAGTGGACGTCGGCTCCGCCGAGCGACTCGGCGTCGATCTCCTCGCCCGTTGCCGCCTTGACGAGCGGTGGGCCACCCAGGAAGACCTGCCCCTGGTTGCGGACGATCACGTTCTCGTCGGCCATGGCCGGGACGTACGCGCCGCCAGCGGTGCAGGAGCCGTGCACGACCGCGATCTGGGCGATGCCCGCGGCGGAAAGATTGGCCTGGTTGTAGAAGATCCGACCGAAATGCTCGCGGTCCGGGAAAACGTCGTCCTGCGCGGGCAGGAACGCGCCACCGCTCTCCACCAGGTAGATGCACGGCAGGTTGTTCTCGCGCGCGATCTCCTGCGCGCGAAGGTGCTTCTTCACCGTAAGCGGGTAGTAGGTGCCACCCTTGACGGTCGGGTCATTCGCGACGACCACGCACTCGCGCGCCGAGACGCGGCCGATGCCGGTCACGATGCCGGCGGCAGGGACCTCGTCGCCGTACATGCCGTGCGCGGCGAGCGCCGATAGCTCGAGGAACGGCGCACCGCGGTCGAGGAGCAAGTCAACGCGCTCCCGGGCGAGCAGTCGGCCGCGCGATCGATGCTTCTCGACCGCCTTGGTGGGCCCCCCCGCCGCCACGCGCGCGAGATTTTGCTTCAAATCACCGACGATCGACTCCATTGAGGCCTTATTCGCTGCGAAATCAGCGCTTCTTGCGTCGATATGACTCTGCAGGCGAAACATCTTGCGGTCACCTGTCTGTTTGTCCGACAATGATACTATCCGATAATAAACCGAGACACCAGCATGGCCGATTCAGGCATGGACCACGACGACGATCTGGACATCGGCCTTTCCGAGGACCTCGTGGCGCTGCGCCACGCAGTCCGGCGCTTCGCGACAGAGCGTATCGCGCCGCGGGCCGCGGAGATCGACCGCAGTGACGCCTTCCCGCGGGACCTCTGGCCGGAGCTCGGCGCGCAGGGCCTACTTGGGATGACCGTCGCGGAATCGCAGGGCGGTACGGGGCTCGGATACCTCGCCCACGTACTCGCGATGGAGGAGATCTCGAGGGCCTCGGGCTCCGTAGGCCTGAGCTACGTGGCGCATTCGAACCTCTGCATCAACCAGCTGCGCCTCAATGCGACAGCGGATCAGGCCGCCCGATACCTGCCGAAGCTGATGTCCGGCGAGCACGTTGGCTCGCTCGCGATGTCGGAGACCGGCGCAGGCTCCGACGTGGTCGGCATGAAGTTGCGCGCCGACCGGCGGGGCGACCGGTACGTGCTGAACGGCCGCAAGATGTGGATCACGAACGGCCCCGATGCGGACGTCGTGGTCGTCTACGCGAAGACGAACCCGGATGCGGGACCGCGCGGCATCACCACCTTCATCGTCGAACGCGGCACTCCGGGATTCTCGGTCGCGCAGAAGCTCGACAAACTGGGCATGCGCGGCTCGTCGACAGGCGAGCTCGTGTTCGAGGATTGCGAGGTGCCGGTGGAGAACGTGCTGGGCGCGCTCAACGGGGGTGTCGGCGTTCTGATGAACGGTCTCGACTACGAACGGGTCGTCATTTCCGGGGGGCCCGTCGGGCTGATGGCCGCGGCCCTTGACCTCGTCGTGCCCTACGTCCGCGAGCGCAAGCAATTCGGTCGCGCGATCGGGACATTCGAGCTGATGCAGGGCAAGATCGCCGACATGTACACCAGCCTGCATTCGAGCCGTGCCTTCGTCCACGCGGTCGCACGTGCCTGCGATTCGGGCGCAAAGACTCGCCGCATGTCGGCCGCCTGCTTCCTGCAGGCGTCGGAGGCTGCGGTACGATCCGCGCTCGAGGCGATCCAGGCACTCGGCGGCAATGGATACACGAACGACTACCCGGCCGGTCGGCTGCTGCGCGACGCGAAGCTGTACGACATCGGCGCCGGCACGAATGAGGTCCGCAGGATGCTCATAGGACGCGAGCTGATCGGGGACTGCGGATGACGGAATTCGAGCCGCTTCGGTTCGAGCCCGGATACCGTCGCGTCGCCACGGCGATCGCCGCCCGCATCCTGAACCGCACGCTGCGCGAGGGCGACCCGTTGCCCCCGGAGTCCGAGCTCGCGGAGCAGTTCGCAGTCAATCGCTCGACGATCCGGGAAGCGCTGCGTGAGCTCGAGAGCGCCGACCTGGTCGCGCGTCGTCGTGGCACGAAGCGCATGGTCGTCACCCGTCCCGGTGCGGAGCAGATCGCGGATCGCGTCGGCCAGTCGCTGGCGCTGCACGACGTCACGGTCAGGGAGGTCTGGCAGACGCTGGAGCTCATCGAGCCGTCGATCGCCGCAGAGGCGGCCCGGCACGCCACCCGGGAATCGATCGCCGCACTTCGTGCGGCGGTCGCACGCTACGCTGCAGACCACGGCACCGCCCAGCAGGCCGTGGCCGGAGTCGCGGACTTCTTCCGGGCGGTTGCCGCGGCGACCGGCAACAGGATCGTGCCGATGACGCAGGAACCGCTGCTGCTTCTGCTCCTTGCCGCGCTCGAGGTGATGATCGATCGGGCCGTGCCAGCACGGGACCGCATCGGGGTCGCCCAGCGCCACGTCTTGGCTGCCATCGAGGCGCACGACCCGACTGTCGCACGGGACTGGATGTCGAAGCACGTGCGGGACTTCCGGCGCGGCTTCGAGATTAGCGGCATCGACGTCGACTCACCGGTGCCCGCGCCACGCCGGGACTGAATGCCTTCCCCGGCGCCGCCGGCGGACGAAGACCGCATGGGAAATCCGCTCTGCCGCGGCGGTGATGCCGGTCGCCGTTGAGGGCTGGTGGTCTAAGCGGGCGACCCGCCGGAGTCCAAATCGCCACAGTCGGTGCCAGGCCGCGCGGGGATCGGACTCACCGGACCGTACACCACCCCCACTCGACCCGGAGGGCGGCGACCGGCCCAAGGCGCTACTGAGGCAAGCTGATCCAGGCGAGCCTGCGCGTCGCCCCAAAATGGTCGTCGAAGCCCCAGGTCGTCAGTTCCACCCGACCACTCCGATGAATCCGAACCGTAGCCCATGCGTAGACACGGTCGGTCGCCGGATGCGCGCTCTTGAGATCCGGCGGGACCTCGAATGGCGAGCCGCCGGAGCCAACGAGCACCTGATAGGCGCCACCCCGCGGGCGGCCGACGTCGTACAGGTGCTCGTGGCCGCAGAAGTAGGTCGCGTGATACTGCTCGATCACGGCCCAGAACTTGTCCCGCGCGACTGGGTCCTCGTCCAGCCCACGGGCCTTGACCTCGCCTTTGCCTGAGTAGTCGTAGGTGAACGCCATCTTGTGACCGAACACGAAGAGGTGACGAACACCTCTCGCGGCCGCCGCTTCCAGGTCGGCCGCGAGCCAGTTCGTCGGCGCATGGGAATCCAGCGCCTCGCCGCGCGGGCCCGTGCCGACAGGGTCAGTATTGACGACGGCAAAGTGGGAGCCACGGAAATCGAAGCTGTAGGTCAGCTTGGACTGGTCCGTTGCCTCGCCATCCTGGGCCGGTGCCGCCGAGGAGAGGTGGCTCGGTTCCTCGCCGAACATCGAACGGAAGCGCGCGGTGTCGATGATGAGATCGGCCATTCCGTCAACCCACGCCGCTTCGTTCTCGGCGACGGCATGCTTGCCCTTCGCGCACGGCAGCTGGTTGTAGGGATCCGTCTGGTTCGCCCCGTTACACTGCGATTCGTGGTTTCCGGGAACCGGAACCACGTAGGTGCCGGCCTCCATCAGTGGCGCTACCATGCCGCGCCAGTACGCGTACTGGGCGACATCCTTCACGAGATCGGAACGCCTCACCTGCTCGACGTCGGGTGGCGAGGTCGCCCATCCTGCGGGAACGCCAGCCCTGCCGTATCCCATGATCATGTCGCCGTTGAAGAACAGCAGTTGCGCGCGCTGTTCTGACACGCCGCGAAGGATGCGAGCGAGGGCTCTGGAGTTCTGCAGCCAGTGCGCATCCTGCCCCGAGAGTCCACGAGTGGAGGGATCCGCGGCCATCCCATCGAAGGCCCTGGGATCCTGGCGCGAGTCGCCGACCGTCGAGAACGTGAGGACCACGGGGTCCGGGGCTCCGCCCGTCGTCGCAAAGGCAGTGTGCCCCGCCACGAGAATCGCGACGCAGAACAGAGACAGGCGGTAGGTGGCAGACGGCATGGGCGATCCAAGGGGCAGGAGCCGGGCCCGCGAGAGTATCCCATTCGCGGTCGTCGCTATCGAAGGGACGCCAGCGGTGGCCAGGGGGCTTCCCTGCCACCGCGACACCCGCTGACTCAGAACTTCAGGTTTACGCCGGCCTGGAGCGTGACACCGTAGAACTCGCGCTGGATGACGCGGTTCTCGCCCTGTCCTTCAGTGAACTTCAGCGGCGTGTTCGTCAGGTTCTTGACGTTCACGTAGACCGAGAGCGGCTCGTTGACCTGGTACTGGCCGCCAAAATCGAACGATAGCCTGTCCTGCGACCACTGGTCGAGCGCGGGCGTCGGGCCCATCGACCAGATGTTGCGGCTGGTGTAGTAGCCGGCAAGCGAAAGGTGCAACCCGCCAGCCTCGTACATCAGCTCGGCATTCGCTGTGTTGCGCGACGTCGACGGCAGGATTGAATCCCGCGTCAGCGTCGTGAGCCCGTTCGCGTCCGTGACCGGCACCGAGAACTTTGACTGCACCCAGGTCCAGTTGGCGGCCACGCCGAGCCCGCCAAGGGCGCCCGGCAGGTCGTCCTTGAACCGCTTCACGAAGTTCGCCTCGACACCATAGACGTGCGCCGCACTGCCGTTGGTGTACGAGAACAGCCTCGCCAGACCGAGGTTGCCGCCCGACACCTGGCCGCCGATGACGGTCGCGTTGGTGACGATGTAGTCCTTGATGTCCTTCGCGAAGAGCCCAACCGAGGCGATGCCGGCGTGCGCCAGGTAGTGTTCAAGCGCAAGATCAAGGCCGTAGGCCTTGGTCGGGTTGAGGTTGGGGTTTCCAGTGGACACGTCGCCGTTCGAGGAAACCTGCGTCGTCGCCGTCACCTGCTGGAATCCCGGACGCGCCACGGTCGAGGAAAGGGCGATGCGTCCGATGAGGTCCGGCTGGAACTCGTAGCGCAACTGCGCGGTCGGGAACAGGTTCGTGTAGTTCCGGTCCGTGGAGACCGGGCAATAGTCGGGGCAGGTCGACCCGACGGACGAATCCTGCTTGTACGCCGAGTAGGTCGCGCGCGTCTCCTCGATGCGGACGCCAGCGATCATGCCGAGCTTGCCGTATCCCCACTGGTACTGGCCGTAAGCCGCGTACACGTCTTCCTTGTCGTCCACCGTGCTGAGCAGGATGTCGGCGACGCTCGGGGAACTCTGCAACGCGATGTTGGCGTTGTAGAACGCACGCAGCGCCGTCGGATCGGCGAGCGGCGGCAGCGTGTAGCTGCTCTGGTAATAGCCGATCGGCCCAACGGAGGACACCGTGTCGAGCGTGATCGCGGGGGCACCGCCAGCTCCCACTGGAATCGACCAGCCCCACGAATCGCCCGACTTCTTGCGCATGCGGGCATTGACGCCGAACTTGAACTGCTCGTCCGCTCGTTCGGTGTAGTGCGTCGGAACGACCAGGTTCACGCCAACAGCGATTTCATGGTCGTTGATGTCCTGCGTCGAATTCGTCATCTTTCGCAACGTGTAGTCCGCCGCGTTGTACGGATTGTAGCCAGCCGGGGCGACCACGCCGACGGTCGGCCAGTTCGCGTTGGTCGTATTGTCGTAGTAGGCGCTGGTGACGTTCGGATTGTTGAAGGAGTAGTTGTAATTGAAGGGCATGTAGTAGCTGCCCTTCGTGTATCCGATGTGATAATCGAGCGTATTGTCGCCGATGCGGTTCTTGCCGCCAATCTCAGCGACCCGCTGCGTCAGCGTTTCCTGCTCGTTCTGCATGTTGACGCGAATCGAGTCAACCGGCGTGATGAACTGGTTGTGGTTGCTGGGGTTGAACGTGATCACGGTCGGATCGCCCGACGGATCCGAGAAGTTCCACTGCATCAGGTCGCGGTACTTGTCTTCGGTGTAGCCCGCGTCGTAGTAGCGCACGAAATACTTGTTGTTCGCGTCCGGCTCGTATCCGAGGTCGATTCCGTAGCCGTGGCGGCGACGATGGTACTGGTAGTAGCGCTCCTCGAACGAGGCGACTGCGTGGTCAGGGACGGACGGTTGCTCGTCGTAGAATCCTGCCTCTGCGTCGTCGATGCCGCGCCCATCATTGTAGATGGACGCGGTCACGAGAATGCTGAACGGCTGGTAGCCGCCTGAGCCGCCGAAGCGCGTGCCTGCCGTCAGTGCAAGGTCGGTGATACCGGTATGCCGCTGCAGTTCCTCGCCACTGCCGATCTTGACCTCGACGAACGGCTTGCCGTCGGGACTGGCCGTCTTCGGCGTGATATCGATCGTACCGCCGAGTGCCTCGGCGTCCTGCTCCGGCAGGTTGCTCTTGGTCACCATGATCGCGCCGATGAAGCCGATCGGGATCGAGTCGAAAGCCACCGCGCGGCCGGCGCCCGACGGCGAGCTCGTGTTCGTCGGCGGCAGGCGCAGGCCACCGAAGGTCGTGCTGTTGAAGTCCGCATCAAGGCCGCGGATGTTGACATACCGACCTTCACCCGTATCCGTCTCGAGGGAGACGCCTGGGATGCGACGCACTGCCTCGCCGGTGTTCACGTCCGGCAGGCGGGCGATTTCCGTCGCCGTGGTCAGGTTGATCAGGTTTGGCGCCTGCTCCTGTGCTTCACGCGCAATCTCCAACGTCGTGCGTTGCGCGAGGACGACAATCTCCTCGAGCGCGTTGCCAGCCTTGCGGGCCGCGGCGTCGGCCTCAGACTCAGCGTAGGCGGCGGCGGAGATGGCCAGGACGCCGGCGACCGCGGATGAAAGCAGCAGCGCGCGCCTGAAGTAAGCACGATCGGACATGAAGGATCTCCGGAGTTTGGGACTGCACCGCACCGAGCCCGTTGCAGCGCGACCAGGAATGGACGACGCCGATTCGCCACGCGTCGAGGGCGCGAAATGTGACAGGCATTCATTGCGGCGCCGTTACAACAGCGCTAAGTGCCGGCTTGCCGAGCTCGCCGCGTCGACCCGCAGCGAATGGCCGCCGCGGCTTTTCAATACTTCACAGAATTCGTCGCGAAACCGTCACGAAGCCGTCTACGCCGACGCATCGGCGTGCAAACGGAAAAACGGGTTGCACGCCACCCAGAGCCGATCGGTACACTCCTGCGTCCGGCACATCGCGCCGATTTTGCAGGCCATCCCTCATGCATTTCTCCCGCTGCGTTCTCGCACTTCTGGTCTCCGTGCTTACGCTTGGCGCCGCATCGTCGGCGCTCGCCTCGGCGGCGGTCGAAGCCGACTACTCGATCGTCGCACGATGGAATGTGGGCGGCGCCGGTGGCTGGGACTACCTGACGTTCGATGCGGCCGGCAATCGCCTCTTCATAACGCGTGCGGAGCGGGTTGATGTCCTCGACGTCAAGACCGGCACGATCGTCGGACACATCCCCGAGACTCACGGTGTCCATGGCGTCGCGCTGGCCCAGGACCTCAAGCGCGGCTACACGAGCAACGGCAAGGGGAACTCCATCACTGAGTTCGACCTCGAGACGCTGGCAGCGATCCGCACGGTGCCGATCACGGGGGACGATCCGGACACCATTCTCTACGTAGCAGCGTCCCGGCAGTTGCTCACGTTCAATGGCCACAGCCATGACATCAGCGTGTTCGATGCCAAGACCCTCGCCCCCGTCACCACCCTGAAAGTGCCTGGGACGCCGGAGTTCGGCGCTGACGACGGCGCCGGACATGTATTCCTCAACATCGAGTCGGAACCTGGCCAGATTGTGCGCATCGACATGAAGGCCCTGAAAGTGACGGATGTCTGGACGACACCAGGCTGCGACAGTCCGAGTGGGCTTGCTTTGGACTCGGCGCAGCAGCACCTCTTCTCGGTGTGTGACCACAAGGTCATGGCGATCACCGACGCGCGCACCGGACGCCAAGTCGCGAAAGTTGCGATCGGCCTAGGGCCCGACGCCGCCGCAGTCGATCCGGCGACGGGGCTCGCGTTCAGTTCCAACCGTGATGGAACACTGACCATCGTGGGACGAGACGCCGGCGGGCACTACAAGGTGCTGCAATCTCTTGCAACGCAGCTTGGCGCGAGGACGATGGCATACGACCCGGCGACGCGCCGCGTGTACCTCGTCACATCGGAGTTCGGGGCGACGCCTGCAGCAACCCCGGAACACCCGAAGCCACGTCCGGAGCTGAAGCCCGGCACGTTCACGGTACTCGTGGCCGCACCGCACTAGCGAAGCACATCGTGGGCCAGATTCGGCGCTCGTTGGATCGCAGCTGGCCTCCCATCTCGCCGGGGGCCGACAGCGAGCGGCGGGTCCTGACGCCGCCACTGAGGTCCTCAGCACGGGCCGGACCGTCCATCGATTCGTCTCGGGATGCGGATCCCTACGGATCCGCGCGGCGACGCTCAGGCCCGGTCCAAGCCGCGCGCCGGGACAGCGCCTCGATGGCGCCGCCGTGGTCACAGGGCGGCGTCGCGCAGGTCAGTTCTCGTGTCACGTTTGCGGCACCAATGCTTGCACCACCACCGGTACCTTCCGGGCCGGCAGGGCAGCCTCCGAACGTTTCGGTGGATAGTCGTGAGAGCTGGCCGACCGAACAGCGCGCATCACCGGTGGCGCGGATCACGCCCGGATAGGCCGCCGGGTATGGCACTGACCCGCGGGCGGGCACCGAGGCGACGACGACGCATCCCGCTGCGACGGCACGCTCGATTGCGCTCCGGAGCACCGGGCGATCGGCCACCAGGCCCAGGCTGAGATGGATTAGATCGACGGGTTGGCCGATGCACCAGTCGATGCCGGCAGCCACGCAATCCGCTGACGTACGCCCGGACGCGTCGAGCACCTGCGCAAAGGAGAACGCAACGTCATCGCGCCCATCGGCGATGACCCGTGCGATCCGACTACCATGCCCGGACGCATCCGGCTGCACGTCCGCCATTTTCACGCACTCACCCTTCCTCACGAAGCGCGCTGCGGCCAAGCCACTGGGACCTGCGCCGCAGCTGTCGACGAGACCGATCCGCCAACGCATGGCCTCAGTCCGCCACTACATGCGTCAGGCGACCGTCATCGAGCTCGAGACGCATGTCCGCGCCCTCGACGTCGGCCGTCCGATGGGTAATGACGATGCGTGTCCGGCTCGCGAATCCGATGTCCACCGCCCGTTGTATCGAGCGCGCGGTCGGCGCGTCCAGTCCGCTCGTCGCTTCGTCGAGGATTACCACGAGCGGCCTAGCGAGCAGCGCCCGGGCGAGTGCGATGCGCTGGCGCTGCCCCGTAGAGAGATCGGCCCCGCCCTCGCCAATCTGGGTCGCATAACCCTCTGGTAATGACTGGATGAATTCATCAATTCCCGCATCGCAAGCCACTTCGCGCACCGCCTTCTCGTCGCAATCCGGGAAGCCATACCGCAGGTTGTCGAGAATGGAGGCGCGGAATAGCACCGGCGAGTGCTCGACGACGGCGATGCGGCGTCGTACGTCGGCCAGCCGGTAGCTGGGGAGCGGCTGCCCATCCAGCATCACCGTGCCCGTATCGGCATCGATGAACCGTCGCAATAAGTCTGCAAAGGTGGACTTGCCGGCGCCTGAGGCACCTCCGAGGACGACCTTGGTTCCCGCCGGAATCACCAGGTCCACCGCCTGGAGGACGTCGCGCTGCTCACGGCTGAGCCGCACCGTCACGCTCTGTAGCAGGAGATCGCCTCGCGCGTCATCGGGGATCGGAGCGCCATCCAGCTCTTCGCGCACCACCGGTAAGTCGAGCAAATCCCCGACCCGCACCAGGCTCACCCTTGCGCGCTGGTAGCCCGTATAGAGGCCGACAATGGAGGAGGCAGACCCTGCGCTGCGCCCCAAGTACGCCACATAGGCAACGAGCGTGCCTAGGCTGAGCTCGCCGGCGAGAACGTACCACCCTCCCAGCAGGAAAACTGCCGAAGTCGAGATGCTGCCAAGCAGCGAGGCACTGGCGCTGGTTGCGTAGCCCACGAGCTGCGAGCGAACCACTCGCGTGAGATATGACTCGCCGAGGCGCGAGAGGCGCGAGGCCTCAATTTCCGCAGCCGCCGCACCCTGCACCGCCCGGGCTCCGGCCAGCGTCTCGATCAAAAACGCGCTGATCCCGCTGGCGGCCTCGCGCACCCCTCGCGTCGCAGTTTCAATCCGCCGCCGCGCCAGATGCCGGACGAGCAGCTGCAGCGGCATGAGCCCGAACACGAGCAGCGACAGGCGCCCGGAGAGGCGCAGCATGACCGCGCCGACGACGAGCAGGGACAGAACGCTACCGATGAGTGCGGCCGCCGAGTCGGTGCCGAACCGCTGTACTTCAGCGACGTCACCGTCGAGGCGAGTCACGAGGTCGCCGGTTGGGATGCTGGCGAGCCGCCGGGGCGACACGTGCTGGAGGTGCGAATAGATCCGGACGCGAAGGGAGAACAGAACGCGCCCTGATGCGCGAACGTAAATGGCCCGATGCCAGCCGCCGAGTAGCGTGCCGGCAAAGGCCAGCGCGAGCATGCCTACACAGGCGTAGACGATGCGCTCGTAGTGACGGCCGAGGAGCCCGTCGTCGATCAGCATGCGAGTCAGGAGCGGCTGCGCGGCAGACAGTGCCGCGACCAGCAACCCGAGCAGCAGGGTACCCGCCAGAACCGGCAATTCCGGCCGCAGATGCGGCCGGAGCATGCCGTAGATGGTGTCGCCGTCAGCGCGCAGGAATGACCCTGAGGCTCGCAAGCGACTGGTCGCCGCAGCCAGGAAGCTTCAGGTTGGCGCGCCGCTCCAGGCTGGTCGGGTCGTAGAACCCGACATCGCACATCGCGCCGGCGATATACACCTCGTGGCCATCCGTCGCGACATTGATCGAATAGAACGTATGGTCGACAGGCACCCGCTTCGCAAGCGTGTGGCTCGCCATGTCGACCTTGGTGAGCGTGGAATACACGCCGTAGGCAAACTTGCGGTCCGGCGACAGCACGGTCGAAAAGATCAGCGCAGAGGTGTCCTCGAAATCGTTGAATTCGAGCGTGCCGGCGCGGACGTCAAGCACCATCATGCCGGTCTTGAGCGCCGCCGCGCCTCCAGCGGTCGCTTCTGAGATCACCGGACTCGTGAATACGCCCGTCGGCTCGGTGACCGGCCAGAAGGCAAGCAGGTCCGGCTGCGAATGGGCCGGAAGCTGCCACTTCTGGATGCCATGAGTACCAACGAGCTTGCCGGTGGCCGTCTCGTACTCGTACAGATCGAAGCCGATCGCGTAGAACGTCTTGCCGCCCGGACGCATCAGGATCATGTGCAGGCGCCGCGGCGCCGGGAAGCTGCGCGATACTTTCGCGTGCAGCCCAGCATTGGTCTTGAACACCGCGAAGCGCGGATCTTCGACCTGGTACTCGCTCGGCTTCAGCAGAGTCGGCAGCTCATAGACGATCAGTTCCTTTCCATCGGACGTGACGTCGAGCGCGAAGAAATTCTTGACGCGCTCACCGGGCTTGGACAGGTCCGCGCGGAACACCTCCTTGCCGGTCTTGAGGTCGATCCCGGAAATGCTCTCCATCTTGTTGACGACGACGTAGGCAACCTTGCCATCCGGAGATGGAATGATCGCGCCAACGATTCCGTTCGCACCGGGAATCCGGAATTCGGATTTGACAGCCCGTTTCTCGGCATCGATCACATAGAGTCGGTCGGGCTTCGCCCCGGTCACCAGGAGGTCACCAGCACGGACCGTCGCAGCGACCGCCAGCCCGGCAACGGCCGACAGCGCGAACGCCAGCGCCCTCAACTTCGTCATGTGCATGGTCGTCCTCACTTCTTCGGAAACACGGCGTCGAGCTCGCGCCAGTCGTTCTGCGCCGAGGGCTTGCCGTCGGACCAGTTTGGGTAGGTATTCATCGTGTCTGGAACCTGGGCAGGCCACCAGCAGGGGTCGGAGCACCCATACAGGTCAGCCTCCATCGGCTGACACAGCGAGGCGACGCCGCCGAATGCATCGATTTCCCAACCCGGGTCGAACGTCGTCGCGCAGCCGGCGACGGTATCCATCGCGACGACTTCATCGATGGGCCCTTCGGCGGCCGCCTTCAGCAGCAGTTCGGCCTTGCGGTTGGTGGGCTTCAGTTCGCTCATGCGGTGGCACTCCTCGGCTCGAGGTGTCGTGAAAGGAATTCGGGGTTCCCGCGCTGGATCTCGGCGTACACGCGCACGCCAAAGTCCACCCAGCGGCGGAGCAGGTTGCAGTAGTGATAGGTTCGGTGATGCGGGTCGCCGTAGCGAGCGTAGGACTCGTGGTAGCAACCGCCGGAGCAGATGTTGCGGATCCGACAGGTCGCACAGTGGGTGCCTTCGCGATCCACGGCTTTTTCGACAAAGGAGCTGAGTGCACCGACATCGATTCCGGTGGCGACGTTCCCGAAGGTCGGCAAGTCCGATCCCGTGAAGCGGTGGCACAGGTTGAGGTCGCCTCCGGCATCCACCGCAAGGAGTCCGACCCCACCACCGCAGGGCACGGACTTGCGCCGACCCTCGTGCAGGTCGGTCATCAGCTGGTGCATGTTCGAGAAGCCGTTGTTGCGGCCAGCGAGTGCCTCGGCAAGATAGTGTTCACCAAGCCGCTCGAAAGCCGCATGGACATCGATCATTTCCTGCTCTGACAATGCCTCGCCTGCAGTATCGGAGCCGGTCATCGGCGCATAACCGACCTCATGGAACCCCAGCTCGCCTCGCAGATGGGCGTGAATCGCCTCGACGTCGACCTGCCCCGAGCCGATCGTCACGCGCGCTCCGACCGGGCGCGAACGATAGCGCTCGAGCAGCATCCGGACCTTGCGCGCGACCACGTCGTAGGTGCCCTTGCCGCCGACCGTCCTGCGGTTGCGGTCGTGGACCGCCTGAGGTCCGTCCATCGACACGGAGATGCCAAAGCGGTGGGCGTCAAACCAGTCGATCAATTCCGGAGTGAGCAGCGTGGCGTTCGTCGTCAACGAGAAGTCGACCTTCTTGCCGGCGCGGGCAACGACATCCTCCGCGTACCCCACGACCTCCCGGATCAGCGGCACGTTCGTTAGCGGTTCGCCCCCAAAGAACACGACGTTGACCCGCTCGCGCTGTGCGCCCACCTCCAGCAGCATGTCGACGCTACGTGCCGCCGTGGCGAAGTCCATGCGCTTGCCTGCAGCAGGCTTCGCCAGATCCTCCTTGTAGCAGTACGTGCACGCGAGGTTGCAACCGGTGTTGACGTTCAGGACGATCGTACTGAGGGGAACCTGCGTGAGCCGCGCACTGGTGGGATTGATCGGCTTCAACGAGCCGGATCGCTGCAGCACCTCGAGCTTGCCGAGCTCAGCGGCAAACGCGCGGATGCGATCGGGCGGGAATCGGCCAACGAGCTCCGCGACGACCTCGTCGACGGAACGCCCGCCGCTCACGCGGAAAGCCTCGATCACCGCAAGACCCAGGTCGTCGACACCGAAAACGGCGGTGGTCGGGACGTGCAGCATGTAAGCCGCGCCGTCGCCACGCACGACGTGTCCGTTCGAGGCATTGAACTCGAGTCGCTCGGCTATTTGAGTCATGCGGACAGCAACCCTAGTAAATCGGCGTCGTGATCCAGCGTTGCACGGTCACGATCAGATGCGACTCGCCGTCGAGGCGACTCGCACCGTCAGCAACGCGCGCGTGAACCTTGAGGTTCGCCGTGTTGTTGCCTGAGAATTCCCGGACCGGGTTGGGGCCCGCGCCCGCCGGATGGTAGCGCCCGGCGGCATCGAGCGAACCACCAAATTTCTCGTCGTGCGTACGCGCAGCCTCGGCATCGAACGGCGCCGTGCTCCATTCGGCCGGGACCGGCCCAAGCGGAACGAGAACGCCGGCGGCGTCGCGAGCGCTCGCGAGTGCCTCGAACTGCGCCGTCACAGGGGGAACCTTCCCGCCCCCGACTCGTGCGATCGCGTAGGAAGGCTGTACGTCGACCTGGTCGATCTTGCGGTACACAGCGAACGCGCCAGTTCCGGCTGCCGGGCCGACGGAAACCGTGCGCGTGCCCGTCGTCGCATCGGCGGCCACCTCCGCGACGGCCTGAATCACGCCGTCGTCGGCGAGAACGACCTTCGCGGTGACGCCAGTGCCGAGCGACACGGACGACGCCGGGCCGACACCGGTTGCGACAATGGTGACCGTGCCGGACGCGCCGGCCTTCATCGCGCGCGGCAAGACCGCCACGACTTGCGCAGGCGCATCGGCGCGCACAGCGGTCCAGTCGCCACCGTCTTCCGAGTGCTCGGGGTCGAACCAACGGCCGCTCATTCGTACGCCGTCCTCGGACAGGGCGAAGACCTCGCGCGAGGCGACGCCACCGAGCGCGCCGCGGCCACGCCACTCGTAACCGGTATACAGGAGGGCATGCGAGTCGCCGGCGACGTCACGTCCTGCGGTGTCCCGCAGCCGATAACGCGCGGTGTACCCGCCCTTGCCGTCCGAGGCGATGTCGGCAGTCCCGACCAGGTCGCGACCGCCCGGCTCGTGCCCGACGACAACCCAGTGCCCAGTTGGCTCGCGGTGCGTGCGTCCGTTCCAGTCTGACCACGCCTGCGTGTGCAGCGGGAACAGTGCACCGAGCTTCGGCGGCAGTTCCTTTGTCGCGATGTCCCACCACGGGCGATCGCGACCGCTGGCCTGGTACTCGAGCGACGGGAACTGGCCGACGTGGAAATGCATGTGCTTCAGCCAGTCATCCGCATCACGCCGCTGCAGCGCGACGCGGGCCAGCGAATGGCATCGACCACACATCTGCGCGAGGTCGGGCCCGAGGTCCAGGTCCTTCGCGTTCGGTCGACGCTCGAGGGCAAAGCGCGACGGCGCAGTCTCGGAGGGTGCAAGTCCCTGCGTATCCGCGAGATAGCGGGTAATCGCATCGCTCGCCTCCTCCGGCAGCGCAAGTCCATGGACGTTGTGCATCCGGAACAACGTCATCGTCCAGCCTTCCGGCGTCTTGCGAATCGAGCTGATGCGCTCGAATACACCATCGTGCTCGAGGTGGCAACCGCTGCAATACGTCCGCACCAGCGCCTGGCCATCCGGCGCCTCGGCGGCCTGAACCGCGTTCGCGGCGAAGCAGAGCAGTGCGAGTAGGGAGGCGCTCATCCAGGGCAATCTCGGGGCACCGATCGACACGGGTTCAACCTCCTGCGGAAATGACTTGGGACACGCGATCCGGCCAGGCGCCGGACTCGCGCAACCAGCGCGCGGCGGCCAGAACCGCCGCCTGCGGGCGAGCGAGCTCGGCAGCGGCAGCGCTGGGCGTCGCGTTCCCGACGCGCTGAATATAGTGAATTAGAGCGACGACCGATACGCCGTCAACCTGCCAGACCCCGCGCGGCTGCGCAGCTGTGACCAGCACGTCCCGCTCCCGGATTCGATCGCCATCGAGTACCGGCCGACGTTCGATCGCAGTGGCGATCGGGACCGGGGAACGCTCGAGGGCCCGGTATGCTGCGGCCGTGTTCGACCAGAACGCCCCGATACCGGTGTTTTCGGCATAGAAGGCCGCCGCCGTCGACACGACCCGCTCCCACAGCGCATCGTCCCGTTCCGTCAGGAAGCGCGTCACGACCGCCGGATCAACCCCATCGATCAGGGACCGGACTGCCGCTGCGGCCACCCGGGCGCCACGCAGCGCCTCGTAGACGCCCTGCCCGGACAAGGGATCGAGGCCGACCGCAGCATCCCCTGTTCTGATCAAGCCAGGCTGGGCAGGCGCAATGCTGCGCCGCGCATGCGATGGCCGCGCGACCGGCTCACCGATCGAAACCGCGCCTTTAAGGGCCGACACGAGTTCCGGCAGCTCGCGGGCCGCTCTCGCGAGCCAGCCCTCCGGGCGACCATCGCCCGGCTGCCCGGCGAGCTGGATCCACAGTTGTGGGCCGTTCCTGACAATCCAACACCATCCCCAGGACATCGGGTGGATGGCGGTGCCGGAAGGCAGAGGAGCCGCAGTACGGAATCCCTGGCCGAGCGCGAGCAGGGTCGGCCCGTGTAACTCGGCGCCACGCCGACCACGCGCATCGACGACCGCGGTCGCCGTGACCTCGGCTCCGGATCGGGTGCGGACCCGGAATTCCGGATAGTCGCCGGCAATTCCCTCGATGAGATCGTCGCGCATCACCGCGCCGGCGGCGGCGGCCCCGGCTCGCATCTCGGCGGCGAGTTGCTCCCGGTCTGCCAGCCATTCCTCGCCCGCGACACTGCGACCTGACCCCCAGTGCCCCCCCCGCGGAACGGGCCCGGTCAGCACGGCGGCGAGATCCCCGAATCCATCCTCACGCAGCAATTCACAGGTTCGCCTAGACAGGCCCTCGCGCCCGGCGACCGTACCGGAGACGAATTGCGTCACTCGAATTCCGCCGAGCGCAAGTCGACGTGCGACCGCGCAGCCGGCAGGACCACCGCCGATGACGGCCACGTGCGTCACGCGTGCTGTTCCTCGACGAGGCCGAGATCTGCACGCAATTGCTCACGGATCAGGAACTTCTGCACCTTTCCGGTCACCGTCATCGGAAATCCGTCAAGGAAGCGCACGTAGCGCGGGACCTTGTAGTGGGCGATCTGCCCTCGGCAGAAGTCGCGGATCTCCTCCTCCGTGACTGCCGTGCCCTCGCGCAGGCGGATGCAGGCACAGACCTCCTCGCCATACTTGCTGTCCGGCACACCGACCACCGCCACATCGAGCACGGCCGGATGGCGGTAGAGGAACTCCTCGACCTCGCGTGGCGAGATGTTCTCGCCGCCGCGGATGATCATGTCCTTCACCCGACCGACGATGTTGCAGTATCCCTCGGCATCGATGACCGCGATGTCGCCGGTATGCATCCAGCCGCCGCCATCGATGGCATCGCGCGTGCGCTCGGGATCGTTCCAGTAGCCGGTCATCACGCTATAGCCGCGGGTGAGCAGCTCCCCTGGAACGCCACGGGGCGTGACCTCGCCGGCCGCATCGACGATCTTGACCTCGACATGGGGATGGACGCGCCCGACCGTGCTGACCCGTCGTTCGAGCGGATCGTCGGTACTGCTCTGGAAGGACACCGGGCTCGTTTCGGTCATGCCGTAGCAGATGGTCACCTCCGGCATGTGCATCTCGGAGACCACGCGCTTCATCACCGCCACGGGGCACGGCGATCCGGCCATGATCCCCGTGCGCAGCGACGAGAGGTCGAACTCCCGGAACCTCGGGTGCTCGAGTTCGGCAATGAACATCGTCGGCACGCCATGCAGGACCGTGCAGCTTTCGACCGAGACGGTCTCGAGAACCGCGAGCGGGTCGAAGGCCTCGCTCGGGTACACGACGGTCGCACCATGCGTCACCGCCGCGAGGACGCCGAGAACCATGCCGAAGCAGTGGTACATCGGTACCGGGATGCAGACACGATCATCCGGCGTCAGCCGCAGCGCTTCGCCAACGAAATAGCCATTGTTGACGATATTGAAGTGAGTGAGCGTCGCGCCCTTGGGCAAGCCGGTCGTGCCGCTCGTGAATTGGATGTTGTACGGATCGAGGTAACCGACGCGCGCCGATATGCCCGCCAGCGGTTCACCGCCGGACTGCGCGCCGAGCGCGGCCACGTCCTTGAATCCCATCGTGCCCGGAGCGGGCTCGCCATCGATCTGGATCAGCAGCCGAAGCTCCGGGAACCGCGCCGCCGACAGGCGGCCGGGCTGCGCGGAAGCGAGCTCGGGAATGAGCCCCGCGAGCATGCCCGCGTAGTCGCTGGTCTTGAACTGTGCCGGATAGGCCAGTGCCCGACAGCCGACGTGGCGCAGGGCGAATTCAAGCTCGGAAGTCCTGTAGGCAGGATTGACGTTCACCAGCACGAGCCCGGCACGGGCGGCGGCGAACATCGTTAGGAACCACTCTGGACGATTGGGCGCCCAGATGCCGATGCGGTCGCCAGGCACGAGACCGGCAGCGAGGAATCCGCGCCCGAGCCGCTCAACCTCGGCATCGAGCTGCGCGTAGGAGAGGCGCACGCCCTGCTGCGGTGCAATCAGGGCGGGGCGGCCCGGATCTGCGGCAACCGCCGCGCGCAGCACCGCGTCAACCGTGAGCTCGAGCAGCGGTCGTCCACGGTCGCCGGTGACCAGGCTCGGCATGAATGTGTCCGCCGTCATGACCACTTCCCCCCCCCCCGCCTGCCACGACTGCAGCGGCGGACGACGGGCGGCCATCGGCCGCCCGCCTGCGGACCCGCACCGCACGCGGATCTCCCCCTCAAACGGCACTCAGAACTTGTAGCTGACGTCCGCACCGAACATCCGCGGCACGCCGCGGTGGCGGTAGTCGAAGCCAAAGCCCTGAACGTCGACGGCGTTCGTCAGGTAGAACTTGTCGCCGAGGTTGCGGCCCCAGGCGCCCACTTCCCACTTGCCGTCGCTAGAGTGAAAGCTCAGGCGCGCATTGAGCAGCGCATAGGCATTCTGCGAAATCGCATCCTCGTTCGGCAGCGCCAGGAACTGCTTGCCGTTGTAGTTCGCATCAACGTGCAGGTTCAGCGTCGCATCGCCGGGATGCGCGAACCCCCAGTCGAAGCCCGCCGTTCCCGAGATCTTCGGCGCGTACGGCAGCTGCTGGCCGGAGATGTCGCCTGTGGCCAGCGTACCCTCCTGCACCTCGGTATTGAGGAAGCCGAGGCTCGCGTGGAGCGTGAAGTCACGGGCCGGCTTGGCGATGACCTCGAGCTCGCCACCATCGATCTTGGACTTGCCGAGATTGATGAGCGGCTGCTGCCCCGTCGGGTAGACGTTGATGATCTGCTGATTCTTGTACTGGTAGTGGAATACGGCGCCGTCGATCTGCAGGCGGTGCTCCATCCAGGACGTCTTGAACCCCGCCTCGATCGAGTCGAGAGTCTCGGGCAACACCGTCGTGAAGTCCGATGGCGTGAACAGGAACTGCGAATTGAATGCCGCCGAACGGTAGCCGCGACTGTAGTTCAGGTATACCAGCTCGTCCCTGGCGACATTGAAGTCAATGCCGGCGCGTCCGGTCACGGCCGTGTTGTGCAGGTACTGGCTGCGCGTATCGTTCAGGTTCGCGCCGGTCGGGTCCGGTCCCGGATTGCCGCTGAAGTCGGTGTTGAAGAATCCGAGGTTCGCGATCGGCGTCCCGGCCGCGTTCAGCAGCTGGTCGAGCGCGTTCTTCTGCGCTCCGTTGTCGTGGTTGTAGCGCAGCCCGACACGCAGGGTGATCAGGTCCGAGGCTTTGAACGAATCATCGGTGTAGAGCGCCCAGCTGTTGCGGATCTGGTCGAATCGGTTGTAGTAGCCGCAACCGACGTTGATCGCGACGCCTACGTTGTAGCCGCCACCGGCGCCGTAGGAGTCCGTGGCGCAGTCCAGGCCAAAAGCGGGATCCGTAAACACGTAGTTCGTCGTCGAGTTGAAGATCACCTCGTGCTGGTAGTAGGCGCCGAGGATGTAGCTCAGGGGACCATCGCCCGTCGAAGTCAGGCGCAGGTCCTGCGTCAACTGCTTCGTCTTGCCCGTGTAGGGGATCTTCCAGACCGTGTAGGGCGCGCCATCAGTGCCCTCTGGGTTGAACAGCGAGCCGTCGTCCCACGAAGTGATCGACGTCAGCTTGTTGCCGCCGGACAGGTTCGCCTCGATCGTCAGGGCCGCGGCCTCGTTGTCCTGCTGGCGCCGCGGCGTGTAATTCTGCGCAATCTCGTTGTCCTTCAACGGCCGACCGGTCTCCGTTCCGTCCACGGTGCGGAAGTACCCCGTGAAACCAATGCCGCCGGGCGAAATGCCCGCCGAGCAAGGCGGCACCAGCGGATCGCACGACGGCGCGAGTCGGCCGGCCATGATCGCGTAGTTGTACGGGTTCTGGGAACTCTTCGACAGGCGCAACGTGAACGTCAGATCGTCGGTCGCCTTGTAGAGGAACGACGCACGCGCACCCCACTGGCTCACGCCCTCGAGGTCTGGGTGCCCGGGCAGGACGTTATGAATGAAGCCATCGACCTTCGTGTACGTCGCAGCGACGCGCACGGCCAGTTTGTCCGGCACCAGCGCGAACTGCAGCGCGCCTTCGGCCTCCTGGCGGTTGTAGTTGCCGACTCCGACCTTGATATTGGCCTCGGTGTCGAAGCCGGGGCGATTCGTGATGAAGTTGATCGCACCACCGGTCGTGTTCTTGCCGTACAACGTGCCCTGCGGACCGCGCAGCACTTCGACGCGCGCGAGATCGTACATTTCCACGCCAAAGAGCACGAAGTTGCCCTTGTACACCTCGTCGATGTAGCTCGCGACCGGACTCGACTGGTTGAGGCTGTAGTCGAACATCGACACGCCGCGCAGCGAGAACAGCGGCGAGCCCTCGCCGACGATGCCGTTGACCTGCAGGTTGGGGACCTGCGTAACAAGGTCGGACGGTGAATCGAGCTTGACCTCGCCCAGCTGGGCGCTGGTCAGCGCGGTGATCGAGACCGGAACGGTCTGCAGCGACTCGGATCGCTTCTGGGCCGTGACCACGATCTCCTCGATCCCCGAGCTGACCTCGGTCGCTGGCACCGGCGCAGCGGCCCCGAGTCCAGGCGCAAGCACGGCACAGATGGCGGCCGAGAGCGCGATCGATCTGGCCGAACGGGTCGTTCGAGTGGTCGTGTTCAAGCTGCTTCCCCTTTTTTGTGGGCCGGCCCCGGCGCGCACCCGTTCGATGCGCCATGGCCGTCGGTCCAGCCCGTCTTTCCTGATTCAGTTCGGATGAGGGCCGCCCACGGCGACCCGTCGGATCTCACTATGCTGTCATCCCGTGATATTGATGCACAAGGACTTGCTTTCGAGGTACGAATAGACTGCCTCGCCGCCCAGCTCGCGACCCCATCCCGATTGCTTATAGCCGCCAAACGGCATGCTCGGGTCGAGCACCGTGTGGCAGTTGACCCAGACGCTGCCCGCACGGATCTTCGAGGCGAGGCGGAATGCCTTGCCGACATCGCGAGTCCAGATGCTCGCCCCGAGTCCGTAGATCGAGTCGTTGGCGAGGCGCGCGATGTCAGCGATGTCGTCAAATGGCTGCGCGACGACGACCGGCCCGAAGATCTCCTCGCGGACGATCGACATCTTGTCGTTGACGTGGGTGAAGACGGTGGGCTCGACGTAGTAGCCGGCCGTCTTCAGCGCCTTGCCGCCGACGGGCGCACGCGCGCCGTCGGCGAGGCCTTCCTGCAGGTAACGCGACACACGCTCGCGCTGGATCGATGAGACCAGCGGTCCCATCTGCGCGGTCGTGTCGAGGCCGGGGCCCATCTTCATGGACTTGGCGGCTCCCGCGACGCCCTCGACGACCTGGTCGAAGTGCCGTTGCGCGACGAGCAGCCGCGAGCCGGCGCAGCACACCTGGCCCTGGTTGAAGAAGATCGCGCCTGCCGCACCCGCGATCGCAGCCTCAACGTCGGCATCGTCGAGCACGATCACCGGCGACTTGCCACCGAGTTCGACCGTGACCTTCTTCATGTTGCCGGCGGACGCCTTGACGATCAGGCGGCCCACCTCCGTGGAGCCGGTGAACGTGACCTTGTCGACGCCAGGATGCGCTGCCAGCGCCGCACCTGCCGAAGGACCCGCCCCGGTCACTACATTGAACACGCCCTTCGGGAACCCCGCCTCCGTGATCAGCTCGCCGAGCCGGATCGCCGTCAGCGGCGTCTCCTCCGCAGGCTTCAGCACCACGGTGCATCCGGCCGCAAGAGCCGGCGCGCTCTTCCAGGTCGCAAGAAGCAGCGGGAAGTTCCAGGCGATAATCGCGGCGACCACGCCAATCGGCTCACGCGTCGAGAATGCCGCATATTCCTGTCCCGGCACCAGATTGCCCGAGATCGGCAGCGTCTTGCCCTCGAGCTTGGTCGGCCATCCGGCCATGTAGCGCCACACATCGATCGCGTGCTTGATGTCGACGTAGCGGGCCATGACCACGGACTTGCCATTGTCGATGGCCTCGAGCTCGGCGAGTTCGTCCGCATGCTGCTCGAGCAGATCCGCAAGACGGTGCAGGAGGCGCTCACGATCCACCGGCTTCATCGTCGCCCACTCGCCCTGTTCGAATGCGCGGCGGGCCGCGGCGACCGCACGATCGGCGTCGACTGCATCGCCCTCGGCACAGTGGGTGACCACGGCATCGCTTGACGGGTCGCGCACCTCGAAGGTCTTGCCGCTGGCCGCTGCCACCCACGCGCCATCGACCAGTAGCTGATGCTTGCGCGCGAGGAAGGCCTTGTTCGCGGAGCTGATCTGGGACAGATCGTTCGCCAACGACGATGCGGAAGCGGAGGGGTTCTGGACTGCGGTGTTCAAGGGGCTCTCCTGCCTGGATACGGACGGGGTCGACCGCCGGTCGTGAGGCTTGAGTATCGCGGCGCACCGCAGCGTGTTGTATAAGACAGAGGGACCATGCGGGCCTAATACTTTGGTATCACGTCCCGCGACCCGCGGCAGGACCCGACCGGATGACCGACGCCCTCCCCGACGCCCCACCGCGCCGCGTACTGATCGCGGACGACCACCCTCTTTATTGCGACGCACTGCGCGCCGTCGTTCCACAGGCCTGTCCCGGCGCGCAGATCAGCGAGGCCGGCACACAGCAGGACGTCCTGGATGCGGTCGGCGGGCGCGACCCGTTCGACCTTGTCGTGCTCGACCTGAACCTGCCAGGCGCCAGCGGCCTCTCGTGCCTGAGCGCGCTGCGCCGGGCGGCCCCGGGTACGCCGGTCGTCGTCGTCTCCGCGGTCGATGACCCCCGGATCATGCACGACGTGATCCTGGGGGGCGCCAATGCCTACGTGCCGAAATCCGCCCCGCGACAGGTCCTCGTCAATGCGCTGCAGGTCATCCTGTCAGGCGGGTCCTACATGCCATCGGAGGTTGTTGCTGCACTGCGGGATGCCCGGTCCGCCCCGCGCGAGGACCTGACGCTGCGCCAGAAGCGGGTCCTCGAACTGCTGTCGAGCGGTCAATCCAACAAGACCATCGCGCGGGCCCTCGGCATCAGCGAGATCACGGTCAAGGCGCACGTCTCGGCGATCCTGCGCAAGCTCGGCGTCTCCAACCGGGTGCAGGCCGGCATCGAAGGGCGCCGTCTGCTCGACAGGAGCAGCTACTGAGGCGGGATCCGTGCCAGGAGGGCACGCAGCCGTGACGGGTTCAGCGGCTTCGGCACCAGCGGAACTCCGCGCGTGCGCAGCGATTCGTGGAGCTTCGGATCGGGGTCGCTGGTCATGATGATCGACGCCGGCGGTCGGTCGAACTCGCGGGCCACCTCGTCGTACGCGGCATCTCCCTTGACGCCGTCCGCGAGGTGGTAGTCGCTGATCACGAGGTCCGGCGTGAGGTCCGCCGAGATCAGCTGGACGACGGCGTCCGTCGCGCTCTCCGCGGCGATGGCCCGGTGACCCCACTTCGCGAGCGTCGCGGCGAGGCCCTGGCGGACGCCCGCATCATCGTCGATGACGACGATCGACAGCGGCCGCGCCAGACACTCCGGAGCGGCGGCCGCGGCAGTCGGGCGACCCGCCAGCGCGCGGCCGGGTCGCCGGGCGAGCCTGACCTTCACCGCGAACATCGAGCCGCGACCCGGCTCTGAAACCACCTCGCGCTCGAGCTTCAGCAACAGCGCGATGCGCTCCACGATCGACAGGCCGAGACCGATACCCTGCGAGCGCCCCCGGCCACCCGCCGGAACCTGGTAGTAGGCGGTGAAGATCGCCTCCAGATGCTCCGCGT
The DNA here is from genome assembly GCA_903884235.1 of uncultured Pseudomonadota bacterium. Classification (GTDB taxonomy): domain Bacteria; phylum Pseudomonadota; class Gammaproteobacteria; order Steroidobacterales; family Steroidobacteraceae; genus CAIKZZ01. The sequence goes on along the minus strand of CAISEB010000023.1, from coordinate 107,122 downwards.
CGATGCCGATGCCGGTGTCGTGGACGGCAATCACGAGGCCGTCCTTGCGGCGACGGCATCCCACCAGCACCGTGCCGTTCGGCGTATAGCGGATCGCATTGCTGATGAGGTTTCGCAGCACGGTCTCGAGCAGGTACATGTCCGAATGCACCCATACGCTCGACGCCGCGAACCGCAGGTCGATACCCGCCGAACGGGCAACGCCCTCGAACTCCGGCATGATCCGGTCGAGGACGGCTGACACGGGAAAGTCCGCGAACTGCGGCTCGATGGAACCGGAATCGAGTCGCGCGACGTCGAGGAGTGTACCGAGCAGGTTGCTGAGCGAGGCCAGCGCGACGCGGGACTTCTGCAGGTAGTCGCGATCGACTCCGGTGATCGCGCGGTCGTCGATCGACTCGAGGAACAGCAGCGCCGAGCTCAGTGGCTGACGCAGGTCATGGCTCGCGGCCGCGAGGAACTTCGTCTTGGTCTCATTGGCGCGGTCGGCAACCTCCTTCGCCTGCTTGAGCGCAAGCTCGATGGCGCGCCGCGACTCCAGCTCGCGTTTCAGGCGCAGGTTCAGGAGCTCGAATTGCTCCGTACGCTGGCGGACGGTCTCCTCGAGCGTCGCCGCCGCCTGGAACCAGCTGAATGCGCTGCCCTGGTCGTCGACGGACCGCTCGACCCGGTCCATGAGCGCCTTCACGGACTTGCGCAGCGCCCTGTTGTCGGCACGCAGGCGCTTGAGCGTGGAGTCCACCGCCGGCGCGGCGCGGGGCTTGCGCTTGGGGCGAGGCGCGGGCTTCGGGGGCTGGCGCTTCATCGGAACGGCGCGATGCCAAGGCAGGTGAATGAGTTGTTCGCGTGGATCGTATTGAACTGCTCGCCGAGCGAGGCGAATCCGACCACCGAATTGCGCCCGAGCAGCCCCGCGATGCCTGCCGTGAGGCCACTGCGCTCCATGTAGGCCGTGCGCGCCGCGCAATCGAGGCCGATCACGAGGTCCGGATTGCCGATCTGGGCACGCATCGCCCGGAACATCTCGTCGAGACTCGCGATCATGTCGCCCGGCCGTCCGAGGGCAGCGACAAGGCCCGTCTCGAGCGCGCATGCGAATTCCAGCGTCCCATCCGCGTAGATCCGCTGGGTCCCGCGCGCGTAGTACTGACCGCCGATGCGGATCATGAGCGGGTACGGTGCAAAATCGAGACTTTCCCGTGGCGCCTTGCGGAATCCGCACTTGCGCGCGTACACGTCGAGCGCGCGGCGCCCATCGAGCGTGCGCACCAGCCGTCGTGCAGGGTCCGCGTCCGTGATGACGATGCGCTGGTCCGTCGGGACGTAGTGATTGTGGCAGTACGCGACGAGCGGTGTCTCCGACCGCACGAGGCAGAGGACGGCGGCACCCTTGTAGGCGCGCCCGCGGTACAGGATCGGCGTGCTGGCAGGTGCACGCGTCGATTCGTTGAAATAGGTGTCGCCCGCGGACCCGCCCACCAGCGGGACCCCGTTCAGCTCCATGCCGAGCAGCGCGGCAAGGCGCTCCTCGCAGCGGGCCTCCGCGTCGACGAGCAGGAATGCGAACAGGTGGCCACCGCCAGCGCCGGCCTGCCCATCCAGCGCCTTGCGCAGCTTGCGGACCTCCTCGCGCAACGCCGGCAGCCCGATCGAGGCGGCATCCTCGATCACGACGTCGGCCGCAGCGAAGCGCCCGAGCGGCAGGTGGAAGCCCGTCACGCCGGTGTCACCGATCCCCTCGGTGCCGATCACCCGGCTGGTGGTGGCACCGACCGCGTGATGGATGCCCTGCGCGACGAGCGCGGCGCCGAGTTCGGATGGATCGTATCCGGCCGAGACGAACAGGATGGTGAGCGCCTCGCGGTCCACGCGTGCCGCGGCGACGCCGGCTGCGACCTCGGCCGGCGTCCCATGGACGTGGAACCGAGGGATCGTCTGGCCCGACGCGGTCACTGGGGATCAGCCAGATGTCGCGGAGCGCAGACCCGGGAAGTCCTGCTCCCAGAACTCGCGTGGACCGCGCGCGCCGCTCGACACCCGATCCACCTCGCCCTTGCGCAGTTCGACGCGCCGGATCTTGCCGGAGATGGTCTTGGGCAGGTCCGCGAACTCAATGCGGCGGATGCGCTTGAACGGCGACACCCGGGCCTGCACGTGCTGGAAGATGGATCGCGCGGTTTCCGCATCCGGCTCATGCCCTGCGCGCAGCAAGATGAAGGCCTTGGGCACCGCAAGGCGCATCGGATCCGGGCTCGGCACCACTGCAGCCTCGGCGACGGCGGCGTGCTCGATCAGGATGCTCTCGAGCTCGAACGGGCTGATCCGGTAGTCCGATGACTTGAACACGTCATCCATCCGCCCGACGTACGTCAGGTATCCATCGGCGTCGCGACTGGCCACATCGCCCGTATGGTAGTAGCCGTCGCGCATCACCTCGGCGGTCTTGTCGGGATCATCGAGATAGGCCTGCATCAGGCCCACCGGCCGTCGACTGAGGTCCAGGCAGATCTCGCCCTCGTCCCCCACGGCGCCGTCCGGCGCGACGAGGACGACCTCGTAGCCCGGCAGCGGCCGGCCCATCGAGCCTGCCTTGACGATCGCGCCCGGCGGGTTGCCGACCTGGGCGGTCGTCTCCGTCTGGCCGAATCCGTCGCGGATGGTCAGGCCCCAGGCCGCACGGACCTGCTCGATGACCTCCGGATTGAGGGGCTCCCCGGCACCAACGACTTCGCGCAGCTTGACCGGCCAGCGCCGGAGGTCCTCCTGGATCAGCATCCGCCACACGGTCGGCGGCGCGCAGAACGTCGTCACCCCACAGCGGACGAGCTGGTCGAGCAGCGCCCGCGCACTGAAGCGATCGTACTGGTACGCGATGATCGTCGCGCCGGCGTTCCATGGCGCGAAGAAGCACGACCACGCGTGCTTCGCCCACCCAGGCGAGCTCAGGTTCAGGTGCACGTCGCCGGGACGCAGGCCGATCCAGTAGAGCGTCGAAAGGTGGCCGACCGGGTAGCTGGCGTGGGTGTGGGCGACGAGCTTGGGCCGCGCGGTGGTCCCGGAGGTGAAGTAGAGCAGCAGCAGGTCGTCGGACTGCGTCTGGGGGCCGATGTCCTCATCGCCGGCCTGCGCACTGTCTTCGAATGCGTGCCAGCCGGGATGCCGGCCGCCCACGGCGATGCGCACCGGTGCCGCCGGAAGTCCATCGAAGCGTTCGGCGTAGGCGGCGTCGGTGACGACGGCCTTGACCTGGCCGCGCTCCAGTCGATCCTCCAGATCGGTGCGCTGCAGCAGCGTCGTCGCCGGAATCATCACCGCACCGAGGCGAATCGTCGCGAGCATCGTCTCCCACAGCGGCACGACGTTGCCGAGCATGATCAGCACGCGATCGCCCTTGCCGACGCCGTGCCCGGCCAGGAAGTTCGCGACCTGCCTGGAGCGGCGCGAAATCTCGGCGTAGCTGACGGTCAGGTCTGCGCCCGCGTCGTCGATCACTCGCAGGGCCGGCTGACCATTGCCGGCGGCGATCCAGTCGAAATAGTCGCGCGCCCAGTTGAACGGCAGCCCGGCCGGCCATTCGACGCGCGGCGGATCGGCGGAGGGATGGGTGCCGGCGGCAAGCATGCGCTCGCGCAGCGACAGGAACGCGTCACTTCCAGTCATGGACCGACGTCTCCGGATACGAAATCCCGCCCCGGATCATGCCATGCCTTGCCGCCGGCGCCGCCCCGCCTTCCGTGTGATTGACATCCCGCGGAGGCTCTGGCCCGGGACTGGCCGGACCGGGGGATGGCGGCGGGCCCGGGCCGGGTGTAGAAAGCGTGTCCGACCCCGGCCCGCGGAGCCTCGCCGATGATCCTCACCGACACACAGGAACTGGTCCGCGACACGGCCCGGACCTTCGCGCAGGCCCGGCTCGTGCCGCACGCCCGGGATTGGGAAGCCAGCGGCACGGTACCCGCCGAGATCTTCTCGGAGATGGGAGCGCTCGGGTTCCTCGGCATGACCGTGCCGGAAGCCCTGGGAGGCGCCGGGCTCGACTACGTGTCGTATGCGCTCGCGCTGATGGAGATCGCCGCCGGCGATGGCGGCATTTCCACGATCATGAGCGTCAACAACGCGCCGGTGTGCGCGATCCTGGCCAGCCGGGGCTCCTCGGAACAGCAGGCTCGCTTCCTGCGCCCGCTCGCTGCCGGCGAGATGATCGGCGCCTTCGCGCTGACCGAGCCCCACGCCGGATCCGATGCCGCGGCACTGCGGATGCGCGCGACGCGCTCCGGGCGCGGCTACCTGCTCAATGGCGTGAAGCAGTTCATCACCTCCGGCCGCATCGCGAAGGTGGTCATCACGTTCGCGGTCACCGATCCTGCTGCCGGGAAGCGCGGCATCAGCGCCTTCCTCGTGCCGACCGACGCCAGCGGATTTAGGGTCAGTGGCATCGAGCACAAGCTCGGGCAGCAGTCCTCCGACACCGCGCAGCTGTCCTACGAAGACGTCCTCGTGGATGAATCGCTGCGCATCGGCGCCGAGGGCGAGGGCTACCGCATCGCGCTCGCCAACCTCGAGACCGGGCGGATCGGAATCGCCGCGCAGAGCGTCGGCATGGCGGAAGCCGCGCTCGCCTACGCCACCCGCTACGCGAAGGAACGCAAATCGTTCGGCAAGGCCCTTGCCGAGCACCAGGCGGTGCTGTTTCGCCTCGCCGACATGGCGACGCAGGTCGCGGCCGCGCGCGAACTCGTACTCGCGGCCGCGGCACTCAAGGACGCCGGCCGGTCATGCCTCAAGGAAGCCTGCATCGCGAAGCTGTTTGCATCCGAGGCCGCCGAGCAGGTCGCCTCGGCCGCGATCCAGGTACTCGGCGGCTATGGATACGTGCGCGACTACCCGGTCGAGAAGATCTACCGGGACGTGCGCGTCTGCCAGATCTACGAGGGCACGTCCGACGTGCAGCGCATGATCATCGGCCGCGAGCAGCTCGCGCAGGGCTGATTCCGCGCCCGCAAGTGCCCGCCGGCGCCGCGACGGCCGGCGGGCCCCAGCGCAGGCCAGGGGCACGCGGTGCCCGGGCAGGCGCCTCCAGCCGGTGACCGCATCAGCCTCAGGGAACCCAGCGGATCAGCGCATCGGCCGCATAGGCCCCGAGGCCCTCCGGTCGCACCATCAGGGGATTCACGTCCAGTTCGACGAGGCGATCGCCGGCGGCGATCGCGAATTCCGCGACTGCGCGGATCGCCGCGATCGCAGCAGCCCAGTCCGCGCGAGGTGCGCCGCGATACCCGTCGAGCAGGCGCGCGACGCGGCAACGCCGAAGCGCCGCCTCGATCTGCGCATCGTCCGCCGGCAGCAGCACGACCGCCGTGTCCCGACGCAATTCGACCTCCACGCCACCCGCGCCAACGACAAGGCTGAGGCCGAACTGTGGATCGCGTTTCACGCCGACCAGCAACTCGACCACGGGCTTCGGCACCATTGCCTCGACGAGGAAGCGTCCAACCTGCAGGCCCGCCGTGCTCCCGGCCAGCCGCGCGAGGATTTCGTCCGCCGCAGCACGCGCCGCGACGCCTCCGCTGCAATTGAGCACCACGGCACCGAGTTCCGACTTGTGGGTACACGCGGCATCGCAGGCCTTCACCGCAACCGGGACGGCGAGGCGCTCGGCCACGCCCGCCACTGAATGCAGGTCGGCGACCCCCCCGGCAGGCACCGGCACCCCCGCCTTCGACAGCATCGCTTTCGCCGCGGCCTCGTCGAGCACGACGGGGACGCCTTCCCGAAGCCGCGGCGCGCGACCGATCGGCGGACCCGGGTCCCACCCTGCGTCGCATACGGCCGCTGCCGCTGCAAGCGCCTGGAATGCGTCGTCGAGGCCCTGGAGCGCGGTGAGGCCGCGCAGGTCCAGGAGCGATCGGGTGCTCGCCGAGATGTTCTCCGGCAGCACGGGAACCACGACCGCAGGCTTCCCGGACATCTTCGTCGCCTCGGCGAGCGCCCGGATCGTGGCGGCGATATCGGGCGTGACAGGCTCGGTCGGACTGTCGATCACCAGGACCCCGACGTCGACGTCGGCGCTGAGGCCGGCCGCGAACACCTCGGTTAGCGGCGCCTCGGCGCCCCACAGCGCATTCGAGTAATCCTGCGGATTCGACGCGTGCGCGAACCCGGGCAGGACGGCGCGCAGGCGTTCCCGGACGGCGCGACCGGGCTCCGGCAGCACGAGGCCCGCCCGATCGGCGCAGTCGGCCGCCATGCCCGAGTCACCCCCGGAGCAGGAGAAGACCGCGACGCGCCGGCACGGCCTGTCGCCGAACGCGACCATCGCCTTGAGCGTCTCGAGGAAGGCCGGGACCGTCGTCACCCGAGCGACGCCGGCGCGCCGGAACAGCGCGTCGTACATCTCGTCGGCGCCGGCGAGTGAACTGGTGTGCGACACGGTCATGCGCGCACCGAGCTCCGACGAGCCGATCTTGAGCGCGACGATCGGGACACCGCGGGCTCGCGCCGCGCTCGCGATGCCGGCGAAGCGCGGGATGTCGCGCAGGCCTTCGATGTAGAGACCGATCGCAGCAATGGCCGGATCCCCCGCGAGGACTTCGATGAAGTCCTCCATCGCGAGCCGGGCCTGGTTGCCGACCGAGACGTTGTAGACAACCGGAACACCGCGTCGCGCCATCTCCACGTTGATGCTGAAATTCCCGCTCTGCGCAAGAATCGCGACGCCCCGCTCGATCCGCGGCGTCTGCACGTGAATCGGCCACAGGCTCGCACCGGTCGCGCTGTTCACCAGCCCGAAGCAATTGGGACCCACGATCGCGACGTCACCTGCCGCAGCGACGAGCGCCTCCTGCAGCGCCGTCGCACCCGCCTCGGCGAAACCCGAGGCGTAGGCGATCGCGCCGCCTGCGCCCAGGCGAGCCAGCGTCCTGACCACCTCGACGGTCGGTTCCGCGGGAATGCCGATGAAGGTCGCGTCCGGAGCCTCGGGCAGCGACTCGAAGTCCGGGAACGCCCGATATCCATGGATCTCGGCAACCTTGGTGGACACGGGCCAGACCTGTCCGTCGTACCAGCTCGCGCGCAGTGTCGCGAGCACGTTCGCGACGCGGGCGCCGCCCACGACCGCGACATGGCGCGGGCGGAACAGCCGACGCAGGTTGTCGTGAAGGCGGCGGTACTCTCCCGTCACGGGCCCCATCAGGCGCGGCACTCCCTCAGCAGGTCGCGTGTGATCACGTCCCGATGGATTTCGGACGTTCCCTCCCAGATGCGCTGCACCCGCGCGTCGCGCCAGAAGCGCTGGATCGGAAGGTCCTCCATCAAGCCCATTCCGCCGTAGAGCTGCACGGCATTGTCCGTCACCCGGCCGATCATCTCGGACGCGAACAGGTTGACCATCGAGGCCTCCCGACGAGTAATCGTCCCGTTGTCCATGCCCCACGCCGCGTGGTGGACCATGAGGTCGGCGATGTGGATGTCGGTTGCCATGTCCGCGAGCTTGAAGCCCGAGCCCTGGAACTGGCCGATCGGCTGGCCGAACGCCCGCCGACCCGCACACCACTCCGTGGACATCCGCAGCACGCGCCTGGCGCGCCCGACGCAGTGTGCCGCCAGCATCACGCGACCGGAGTACAGCCAATCGTTCGCGAAATCGAAACCGCCGCCCTCCTCACCGAGGATCTGGCTGTCGCCGACCCGCACATTGTCGAGGTAGATCATGTTGGGGTTGTAGCCACGAGCCGAGATGCACGCCAGCGGCTTGATGGTGACGCCGGGCTGGTCGGCATCGACCAGGAATGCGGTGAAACGCTTGCGTCGACCCTTCGGAGTCTCCTCTTCGCCGGTCACCGCGAACAGGATGATGAAGTCGGCGATATCGGCATGCGAGATGAACTGCTTGGTCCCGTCGATGGTCCAGTCACCACCCTGGCGGCGCGCCTGGGTCGTGATGCCCCGGGCGTCGGATCCCGCACCCGGCTCGGTCAGTGCGAAGCACTCCGTCTTCTCGCCTCGCACCGTCGGCAGGAGGTACTGTTCGATCTGCGCGCCGCGGCAATTCAGCAGGATCGCGGCTGGGCGGGACACGACCGTCGCCAGGGCATCGCCGACGTGGCCGAACTCGCGCTCGCAGAGTGCCTGCGTGAAATAATCGAGTCCGCCGCCGCCAACCTCAACCGGCAGGTTGATGGCGTAGAACCCCAGTTCGATCGCCTTGCGCCGGATCTCGCGGACAAGCTCCTTCGGGACCTCGCGCAGTCGCTCGACGAGATCCTCGTGAGGCACGAGCTCGGTCTCGACGAAACGCCGCAGTGATTCGGTGAGCATCTTCTGCTCGTCGGTCAGGCTGAAGTCCATCACGGCTCCTGGAGGGGGTGCCTAGTGGCCCCGGAATGTGGGGGCGCGCCGCTCGTTCGCCGCGGCGAGCGCTTCCCGGTGATCGGCGGTTGCCGCACAGCGCAGGCCAGCGGCCTGCTCGAGCGCCAGCTGCGTCTCGAAATCGTTCTGGTAGGTCACGGCAAGGAGGCGCTTCGACTCCGCGATGGCGCGCGTGGGTCCGGACGCCAGCTGCCCGGCGAATTCCTCGACCGCGGCGTCGAGCCCCTCGGCCGGAAGCGCGACGTCGACGAGTCCCTCCGCGGCCGCGCGCGTACCGAGCCACAATTCACCCGTATAGATGAACCGGCGAGCCGTCTGCAGGCGCAGGACCCGCGGCAGCAGCCAGGTGCCGCCTGCGTCAGGGTTGTACCCAAGGTGCGTGTAGGAGCACATGAATTTCGCGCGCTCGGACGCGTAGCGGAAATCACAGCAGAGCGCGAGGTCGAGTCCCGCGCCGACGCACGCGCCATCGATGCGAGCGATGACCGGTCGGGAGCAGTTGCGCACGGTGCGCATCATCGCGATCGCCTCGGCGACCCAATCGTGTGCAGGGGCGCCCTGTTCCTTCTCCGCCGCCCATTCCTTCACGTCCGCCCCGGCGCAGAACCCAGGCCCGGCACCGGCGAGCACGATCGCGCGCACGTCCGGTTCCAGATCCAGCGATTCGAAGCAGGTGCGCAACTCGAGCAGCAGGGCGACGTTGAGCGCATTTCTGGACTCGGGGCGGTTCAGGATCACGGTCGCGACGGGACCGCGGCATTCAAGTTTCAGGATCGACATGATGGTCCTCTGGTTCTCGGCGAGCCGCCGCGCGGCCTGCACTGCGACCCACGCGCAGCGTGGCGCGGGCCCGCGCACAAATCAATCCGGCCTTGCGACGCCGCGAACACTGGCGGTTTGGATCGGAATCCCCGATGCTGCGTCGACTCCGGGCAGTGCAGCAGGACCAGCGTGATGACGGGTTCCTCGACGGTCTCCACGCAAAGTATCTGGCGTACCCGGGCGCGGGTCGCCGGCGCAATCGTCGGCGTCTTCCTTGCGGGCTTCTTCGCGTTCGGCATCGGAGCCTACGCGTTCACCCAGTTCCTCGGCCCGCTGCAGGCGGAATTCGGCTGGAGCCGTGCAGTGCTCGGCGGGCTGATGACCGCGTTCTGGACTGCGGCACCTTTCGTACTGGTCGCCGCGTACGCACTCGATCATGTCGGGATCCGGCGGATGGTCTTCGCCGGTGCCGTGATCGAGGCCGGCGCGCTCGCCTGGCTCACGCGGGCGCACCTGCCGGCGGAGTTCTACGCAATCCGCTTCCTGATGGGCGTCGGCAAGTGCTTCACGCTAACGCCACTGTCCGTCGCGATCGCCCGGTGGTTCCCGACCAGGACGGGACTCGTCCTCGGGATCTCGCTCTGCGGCTGGCACGCAGGCGGCATGGCGCTCGCTCCGTTTGCGGCGTGGCTCGTCGGCGTGCATGGCTGGCGGTCTGCGGCGCTGGCGCTCGCCGCGCTGCTGGTGACCGGCATGGCGGCCGCCTCGTTCCTAATGCGGGATCCCGGCCTGCAGGCCACGGACCGCGGCACGCAGTCCCGGGACCCGCGCGCCGCACCCGTCGCGTTCGCTCCGATCGCCGTGTTGGTGATCGTCGGCATCAGCACGCTCGCGTACTACGCCGGCTACGCAGGGCTGCTGTCCCAGCTGAGCCCAATGCTGACCGACGTCGGCCTCGGGCCGCTGCAGGTGGGGAACGCGATGGCGGCGGTCGCCGCATTCGCACTCGTCGGCACCATCCTGAGCGGGGTCACGACCCAGTGGCTGACGCCGCGGCAGTCCGGGGGCGTCCTGCTGGCGCTGATGGGCGCCGTCGAGGCAGGTGCGACGCTACTGCACGACGGTGCAGGTCAGGGCGCGGTGATCGGCGTCGTGGTCCTGCTCGGACTGCTCGTCGGCGGTGGAGACCCGATCCTCATCGAGGTCGTTCGACGCACGGTACCGGACCGGGCCTTCGCCCGCATGTACGGATTGTGGTACTTCGTCTGCCTGGTGGGCCTCGCCGCAGCGCCCCTCTTCGCCGGGGCGCTCTTCGACCTGTACGGCGACTACCGCATGGCGTTTCTCACACTCGGGGCGCTGACCGGTGTCTGTGCGGTCGCGTGGATATGGCGCCTGGCGGGCATCGGGAAAGTGGCCTGACGAGGGCCCAGCCGTCGGGCTCGCGGCAACTCTTGAATAGTGTTTAAATCCGGGGCAGTGGACCGTTCCTCCCCGTCTGATTGCAGGCCAGCGACATGAATCCCACTGCCCGGTTGGCCGCGATCGGCCAGAGCCTCTGGCTCGACAACATCACGCGCATGCTGCTCGATGACGGCACCCTCGCGCGCTACATCGCCACATACTCGATCACAGGACTCACGTCGAACCCGAGTATCTTCGACGCCGCCATCGGCAGTGGCAACGCATACGACGCAGACGTGCGCGCGCGAGCGCGCGCGGGCCTGCGCGGCGAAGAACTCTTCACTGAACTTGCGATCGACGACCTGCGCCGCGCCGCGGACCTGTTCCGGCCGATTCACGACGCGACCGCCGGCACCGATGGCTGGGTGTCGATGGAGATCTCGCCGTTGCTGGCCTCGGACACGCAGGGCAGCCTCGCGGCCGCGCTCGCGATCCGGCGCAAGGCGAATCGCTCGAACCTGTACGTGAAGATCCCGGGCACGCCGGCCTCGATCCCCGCGATCGAGGAGGCGGTCTACGCCGGCGTCCCGATCAACGTCACGCTTCTGTTCTCCTGCGCGCAGTACATCGCGGCCGCGGAGGCCTATCTGCGCGGCATCGAGCGCCGGATCGCGGCGGGCCTCGATCCTGACGTCTCCTCGGTGGCGTCGATCTTCGTCAGCAGGTGGGACGTCGCCGCGAACGTGGGGCTGCCGACGGACCTGCACAATCAGCTCGGCATTGCCGTCGCTCGCCAATGCTATCGCGCCTATCGCGCCCTGCTCGCGTCGTCTCGATGGCAGCGGCTCTCGGCATCCGGCGCCCGCCCCCAGCGCCTGCTGTGGGCAAGCACGGGCACCAAGGACCCGAAGGCGGCCGACACGCTGTATATCTCGGCGCTCGCCGCACCCCAGACCATCAACACGATGCCTGAAGGCACGCTGCGTGCGTTCGCGGACCACGGCGAGGTGATCGGCACCATGCCAGAGGACGGAGGGGACGCCGACGCGACGCTCGATGCCCTGCATGGCCACGGCGTCGACGTCGACAAGCTCGCCTCCACGCTGCAGCACGATGGCGCCGAGGCGTTCGTGAAATCCTGGCAGCGCCTGCTGCAGCGCATCGAGGAAAAGAGTCGCGCGCTCGAGTCGTGACCCGATCCAGCCGCTGACGCGCGGGCAGCTGCGCCCGCCCTGCAAGACGACAGGGAGGGCGCGGTCGGCACGCGGGACCAGAGAGCCCCGTAGCCCGCGCACCCGCACTGGCGATACCGGCACTGATCGTCCTCGCGCCGGCCGGGGAACCTTCGTGGCGGATGAGGGCGGTGCGAACCGCTACTCACAGCCTGCCCGCCACCGCAGTCGCTCCGGTTGCATCGCAACAGATGATGTCCGCGAACTTCATCACGGCCATCGCCCGCGATGAAATCGATCTGGCGACGCCGGGCCACGAACCCAACGTGATGGTGAAGCGTGCGCGGGATGCGCTCGTGGCGCTCGAGAGGCGCGCCAGCCGCCAGGGAATCGGCGACCGGGTCGTTGCCGAGCCGTTCCGCCGAATCGCGGTCGTCGGCCGCCGCCTCAGCGACGGCGGCAAGCGCCGACCGGCGCCGGGCCAACCCTCGGGTCCTCCGGGGTTTCAGGATTCCGGCGTCCGCGCAAAGATTCCGGCCCGACGCCGGCCGCCACGCCCTGTGCGCCGTTGTGTTAAGTTTTTCGCTCAATTCAAGCTGCGGGCCTCGGGCGACCGGCTGGCATCATGTGGCTGCCGCCGATCGCTCCGATTACCGCTTCATGTCGAGGTGCTCCCTTGCCCCTGCTCGCTCGCCGCCTCGCACTGCTCCCCTTGCTGCTGTCAGCAACCGTCGCCAGTGCAGGACCCGTGGATCCGGGTCTGTTCGGAGAATTGAAGTGGCGCTCGATCGGCCCCTATCGGGGCGGTCGCGTGCTCGCGGTCACGGGTGTTGCGAATGAGCCGGAGCACTTCTATTTCGGTGCCGTGAATGGCGGCGTCTGGGAGACGCGCGATGCCGGCCGCACTTGGGCTCCGATCTTCGACAGCGCCCCGGTCGGGTCCGTCGGCGCGCTCGCTGTCGCGCCCAGCGATCCGAAGGTCCTGTATGTCGGCACGGGCGAAGCGGACATGCGATCGAACATCGCGCAGGGCAATGGCGTGTATCGCTCGGCCGACGGGGGCCGCACGTGGCATCACGCGGGTCTCGACGACTCGCAGCAGATCGGGCGCGTGCTCGTCGACCCCGCCAACCCGGACGTCGTGCTGGTTGGCGCGCTCGGGCATCCCTATGGACCGAACGAGACGCGCGGCGTGTACCGCACCGAGAATGGTGGCCGCACCTGGCAGCGCACCTTGTTTCTCGACGCGGACACGGGCGCCACCGACCTCGCGTTCGAGTCTGGCAATGCGCAGGTCGTCTATGCCGCACTCTGGCAGACACGCCGGCCCCCATGGAACGTCTACCCGCCTTCGAGCGGCGCACACGGGGGGCTCTACAAGTCGAACGACGGTGGGCGCACCTGGAGCGCGCTCTCCCACAACGGCCTGCCGGCGACGCCGGGGCGCATCGGACTTGCGGTCTCGCCATCGGAGCCCCGCCGCGTCTACGCGCTGGTCGACGCAACCGAGGGCGGCTTGTATCGGTCGGACGATGCCGGCACGAGCTGGCGGCGTGTCGCCGACGACCCGCGCATCTGGAAGCGCGGCTGGTACTTCGGCGGGGTGAGCGTCGACCCGAAGAACCCGGACGTCGTCTACATCTGCAACACCGCGATGTATCGCTCGGTCGACGGCGGCACGACGTTCCTGCCCGTCAAGGGCGCCCCCGGGGGCGACGACTACCACCAGCTCTGGATCGATCCGTCCGATCCGCAGCGGCAGATCCTCGGCGTCGACCAGGGCGCCGTCGTCACGGTCGATGGCGGCGCGAGTTGGAGTTCCTGGTTCAACCAGCCAACGGGGCAGTTCTACCACGTCGTCACGGATGACCGGTTCCCGTACTGGGTCTACGGCTCCCAGCAGGACTCCGGGGCGGCTGGCATTCCGAGCCGGACCGAAAGCATCGACGGCATCAGTCTCACCCAGTTCCGCGAGATGACGGCCGGCGGGGAGAGCGACAACGTGGCCCCGGATCCCGACAATCCGGATCTGCTGTTCGGCGGCCGGGTCGACAGGTACAACGTGCGCACGGGCCAGACACGCAACATCGACCCGACCCTCGCGTATCCGGGTCTGTACCGCGGCGAGTGGACGTTGCCGCTGGTGTTCTCGAAGGCGGGGCCGCGCGCGCTCTACTTCGGCAACCAGCGCATCTTCCGCACGACCGATCGCGGCGCACACTGGGAGGCGATCAGCCCGGACCTGAGTCGTGAACATCCGGCGATCCCGACGACCCTCGACGCAGCGACCATCGCCGACGACGACCACGGTGACGCACGCCGCGGCATCGTCTACGCGATCGGCCCCTCACCCCGCGACAGCCGCCTGCTGTGGGCCGGGACCGACGACGGCCTGGTCTGGAAGACGCTCGATGGTGGCCTGCACTGGCAGGACGTCACGCCGAAAGGCCTCGAATCCTGGTCCAAGATCGGCGTCGTCGAACCCTCGCACTTCGACCCGCGTGTCGCGTACGTTGCCGTCGACCGGCACCGCGTCGATGATCCGCGGCCGTATGTCTATCGCACCCGGGATGGCGGCGCATCCTGGATGCAGGTCGCCGACGGCCTCGCCGACGGCGGACCCGTCCAGTCCGTCAATGTCGTGCGGGAGGATCCGGTGCGCGCGGGACTGCTGTATGCCGGTACCGAGCACGGCGTCTTCGTCTCGTTCGACGACGGCGATCATTGGCAGGCTTTGCAGGCGAACCTGCCGCGCACCTCCATCCGCGACATCGATGTTCACGGTGCCGACCTCGTGATCGCGACGCACGGGCGCGGGTTCTGGATCATGGATGACGTGACCGCGCTCCGGGCGGTGGCCAGCGACGCGCGCGCCGCGCCCCGACTGTACGCACCGGCCGCAGCGATCCGCACGCGCCCGTCCGGGTTCACGGGCTCGCCGATGCCGCTAGACGAGCCGCGCGGCGCAAACCCGCCCGCTGGCGCGGCGATCGACTACGTGCTCGGCACGACGCCCGCGGAGGTCACGCTGACGATCACCAACGCCGCCGGCAAGATCGTGCGCCGATACTCGAGCGTGGATCCGGCCGTTCACGCCGATCTCGCCAAGATCGCGATCGCGCCGGAATGGCTCGCCGATCCCGCCGTCCTGTCGAATTCCCCCGGCGCGCATCGGTTCGTCTGGGACCTTCGATATGCGGTCCCGTCGGTTCTCGCGTCGGGTGATCCCGGCGAAGAGGAGAAAGGCATCGCGGTCCCCCCTGGACGGTATTGGGTGGAACTCGCGGCCGGCGAGCACCACGAGCGCCAGCCGCTCGAAGTGATCCTCGATCCGAGAGTGAAGCTGCCATCCGGCGCCGCAAGTCGCCAGGCGGCGGCATCGCGTCGCATCGAGACACTGCGCGTCGCGATCGCGACGCCGCTTGCGGAGGCGAGCCGGCTCCAGGCCAGCCTGTCGGCGCTCGACGCCGGCGATTCGAAGGTGGCCACCGCGGCCAGCGCGGCGAAGGCCCGGCTCGCGGAACTCGCCGACCTCGCGCCGCCCCTGCGTACACCGGACTCCACTGGCGCCGACACCCGCAGGATCCAGGGTCTGCGCCATCTCGCCGCCGGCTTGCAGGCGCTCGCGCGCGCCTCGGAGAGCGCGGACGCCGACCCCGGCACCGACCTGCTCAGGGGCATCGCCGAGTACGACCGGCTTGCAACGCAGGCGCTCGGCGACTGGACGACCTTCAAGGGCCTGGAGCTCGCAAGGTTGAACGCCGCGCTCGCCGAGAGCCACCGCGCACCGCTCGTCCCGTAGGTCCCGCATCCGCGGTCGGTGAGTACCGGCCGCGGCCGCGCGCCGCGCAGCGACGAGCGCCGATCCGTTCACATTTTCGCGATGCGGCCCTGCGCCGAACGGGAGGCCGCCGCGCATCTGTGACGCACTGCCCATCTGTCATAACGCTGCACTCATACCGTATGCACAGGCCATGAAGGCCTTACGAATCCAAACGGGAGCGCATTGATGAGCAATCCGTACGACACGGCGAGTGAGCGCGAATCCATCCTCGGGCCCACGCTGCGGTTCAAGGGCGACCTCTCCGCCGAGGAAAACCTCGTCATCCAGGGCCACGTCGAGGGCACGATCGGGCCAGTCCCGCGCGTGACGGTCGGCGGGACCGCCACGGTCCACGCCACGATCGACGCCGCCATCGTCATTATCGAGGGCACCGTGGTCGGCGACATCAGGGCGACGTCCTCGGTCATCGTGCGCGAGACCGCGAAGCTCAGCGGCAACATTTCCGCGCCGGCCGTGTCGATCCTCGACGGCGCCGAGTTCAACGGGCAGGTGTCAATGGGCGACCGGCGCCGCGTGCGCGACGGGCAACCCGTGGCCAAGGCGGCCGTGGCCTGATCGGCCAGGCGACCCCAGAGGAGAGTCCATACCATGTGGAATCGTGATCGCTCGACCCGCAATGCCCTCGACAAGCTGCTCACCGACGCGCCGGCCGTGCCGCCATCCCCGACGGCCAGTACCGCTTCGAAGGCGCCAGAAGCGAAGCCCGAGCCCATCCCGCCAGCGGCGGTGCCGAAGGCGACCGCATTGCCGGCGCCAACCCCGGCCGTGAAGACCTCGGTGCTCGGCCCGACGCTGAAGTTCAAGGGCGACCTCGTGGCCGACGAGGACCTCGTCGTCCAGGGTCATATCGAAGGCTCGATCCTGCATTCCCGCGGAATCACGATCGGCCAGGACGGCACGATGCTGGGCGACATCCGGGCCCGCCGCGTCGTGGTCGAAGGCCGCGTCGAAGGCGACCTGTACGCACTCGAGGCCGTCAGCGTGCGCGCGACCGCAGACGTCTTCGGCAGCATCTACGCCCCGCGCGTCGGCGTCATGGAAGGCGCCGTCTTCAACGGCGAGATCGACATGAAGCACGCACCGGCGGTACCGCAGACCGGAACCGCGGCCACGGCAGGCCCGCCCGATCTGGAGATGTCCTCGTCCCAGGTCGACGAAGTCCTGATGTCGAACACGGGCACGGACTTCTGACCTTGAAGGCGGGCCCTCCGGCCCGCCGCGCCCCGCACGCGATCCGGGCGCCCTGGGTGCCTCGCGCACCCGCACGATGCACATCCCCGTGGCGCAGTGACCGGCCCTGCGCTATGGTCCCGGCTCCGCACGAGCCCGGCACCCACCCGGCTGCTCCTGCGGCCGGATGCAAGGGGCACCGCCATGACGACACTCAGCCGGGATCTGGACTCCATCGAGCAGGCCAAGGCCACGCTCGTCGACCTCGCGATCCGATTCGGACCCAAGCTGCTGGTTGCCGGCCTGATCATGATCGCGGGCGTGGTCGTCGCACGCTGGACCGCACGGGCGACCGCACGGGCACTGCACAGGCTCGAGCTCGAGCCGCCGGTGCGAGTACTGCTGACCCGCCTCGCCCGAATCGTGGTCATCAGCATGTTCACGATCGTGGCACTGCAGAACCTCGGCGTGGAACTGCTGCCGCTGATCGCCGGCCTCGGGGTCGCGGGCGCCGGCATCGCCCTCGCGATGCAGGGCGTGCTCAGCAACGTCGTCGCTGGACTGACGATCATCTTCACGAAGCCATACCGCGTCGGCGAATACATCGCGATCGTCGGGGTGGAGGGCCAGGTCGAGGGGATCTCGATGTTCTCGACGACCTTGACCCATGCCGACCAGTCGCGGGTCGTGATTCCCAATCGCAAGATCGTCGGCGAGATCCTGCACAACTACGGTCGTATCCGGCAGGTCGACCTGCTGGTCGGCGTCGGCTACGAGTCGGACCTGCCGAAGGTGCTGGCGGCGATACAGGACGTGGTCCGCTCGAACACGCGCGTCCTCGCCGAGCCGTCACCCGCGATCGGCGTCGTCGCGCTTGCGGATTCCGCGGTGCAGGTGGCAGTACGGCCGTGGGTCGCCGCCGGCGACTATGGCGCGATCGGCGGTGAGCTGAACGTCGCACTCCTCGAACGGATGCGTCTCGAGGGCGTCTCGATCCCGTACCCACAGCGCGAAGTCCGCCTGATCGGCAATTGATCCAGAAGCGGATCACGGAATGAACACGCCCATAAACCCATTCAAGGCCGCCCTCGCGGGCGGCACCTCGCACTACGGGCTCTGGCTCGGGCTCACGGACCCGACCTGCATCGAGATCGCGGCGGGCGCCGGCTACGACTGGCTCTGCCTCGACGCGGAACACGCGCCATTCGATCCCAAGACCCTGCTGGCGGGGCTCCAGGTCGCCGCCGGCTATCCCACGCACATGATGGTGCGCGTGGCCGAGGGCAGCGCGACCACGCTGAAGCAGGTGCTCGACCTCGGCGCCCAGACGGTCGTCGTCCCGATGGTCGAAAGCGCCGAACAGGCCCGCGCGCTCGTGGCGGCGATGCGGTATCCACCGCGGGGCATCCGCGGAATCGGCACGGCCGTCGCGCGGGCAGCCCGCTGGAACCGAGCCACCGACTACCTCGCACGGGCCGATGACGAGGTCTGCCTCGTGCTGCAGGTCGAAAGCCGCCTTGGACTGGAGTCACTGGGCGCGATCGCCGCCATCGACGGCGTCGACGCCGTCTTCATCGGACCTGCCGATCTCGCCGCCTCGCTCGGGCACCGCGGCGCTCCGGGTCATCCCGCGGTGCGGGCCGCGATGCGCGACGCCTTCGCGGTCATCCGCGCCGCCGGCAAGGCCGCCGGTGCAATCGCGGCGGACGAGGCGCTGGCCCGGGAATACGAAGCCGAAGGCTGCAACTTCCTCGCACTCGGGACCGACACCGGCCTGCTCGCGGCGGCGACGTCCGCGGCCATCTCGAGGTTCCGGCAGCGCTAGGCTCGTCACGGGCCGCCCAGAGGGGGGGCGACCCGCCGACGGCACGGCGTCACTCCGTCGGACGCTTCCGCTCGGTCTCGATCCACTCATCGATCACGCGATCGAGCACCGTGAGCGGCAGGCCGCCGTGGTCGATCACCGCGTTGTGGAAGCGCCGAATGTCGAACTTCGCGCCGAGCGCCGCCATTGCCCTCGCCCGGTTCGCGAGGATGTCCTGCTCGCCGACCTTGTAGGCGGTCGCTTGGCCGGGCCAGGTGATGTACCGGTCCACCTCGGCCTCGGCAAAGCCCCGCTCGAGCTGCGCATGCTCGATCAGGTAGTCGATCGACTGCTGGCGCGTCCAGCCGAAGGCATGCATGCCCGTGTCGACGACGAGCCGGCACGCGCGATGCGCCTCGAGCGTCAGTCGCCCGAAACGCGAATACGGATCGGAATACAGACCCAGCTCCTTGCCGAGACCTTCCGAATAGAGTCCCCAGCCCTCGCTGAACCCGGAGTTGCCGTACGCGCGGCGCAGTTTCGGCAGTCCGGGCATTTCCTGGCCGCGCGCGATCTGCAGGTGGTGTCCGGGCACCGCCTCGTGCAGGAACAGCGCATCCATCGTCCACTTCGGCCAGGCCGCTAGATTGTTCGTGTTCGCCTCGAAGTACCCAGCTCGGGTTCCATCGAGCGCGCCGGCGATGTAGTGCGGCGCGTTATTGCCCTCTTCCGGCGCCATCGGACGTATGCCATACGGGACTCGCGGCAGTTCGACGAAAAGCGAGGGCAGCTGCGGGTCCACGCGCTTGGCGATGTCCCGGAACGCGGCGAGCTCCTCGTCGGCCGTCGCGAACTGGAATCGCTTGTCGGTCCGCAGGAAGTCGCGGAACTCAGCAACCGTGCCGGTGAACCCGGCCTCCTTCATTACTGCCCGCATCTCGCCGTCGAGCCGCGCAACTTCGCGCAGGCCGAGCTCGTGAATCTCGTGGGCCGTCATCCGCGTCGTCGTGTAGCGCTGCAGCGCCCAGGCGTAGTACGCCTCCCCGTGCGGCAGCTTCGCCGCCCCCAGCGACTCGGTTCCCGCCGGGACCCATACGTTGGCGAGGTAGTCCCGGAACGAGGTGAGCGCGGGAATCACCTTCGAATGCAGCACCTCCTCGCCCGAGCGTTGCAGCTCCGACTGCGTCGCCGGCGCGAGATCCGCCGGCATCTTCTGGAACGGCGCGTACAGCGGGTGGTGCGTCAGGTCATCCGTGGCGAGCGGTGCATACTGCGAGGCAAGCCGCGTGAGGGCCTGCCGCGGAGGCATCCAGCCGGCGCGACGGCCCGCCTCGAGGATCGCCCGAAGGTCGTCCAGGCTCTTCGGCATCGCGGCGAGGCGCGCGAGGTAGTGGTGGTAATCCGCCTCGTTGGCAAATCGCGTTGCGCGGACGAGCTGCGGGAGATTGAACTGCGGCCCGGACATCGGATTGACCGACAGGGGCGAGTCGTCCACCGAAAACGGCATGCCCTCGGCCCCGGGCGCCGACAGCAGCAGTTCGTCGCCGCGGACGTCGAGGTCTGCTGTGAACTCGAGGATGTCCCAGGAGAGGCGATCCTCACCCTCGAGCTTCGCACGATCGATTCCGCGAATGCTGGCCAGCCTGCTGCGGTGATGCTCCCGCCGGGCCTTGATCGCAGCCGCGGAGCGGTCGGTCAGCTTGTCGTCATAGCGATGATCCCCGAGCGAGGTCGCACGCTCCGGGAACTCCCGCAGCTGGTAGTCCCACTCGGAATCGAGCAGCTTGTGCAGCGCCACGGTGGCCGCGTTGGGGGGCTCCCCTGCGAATGCGCAGGACCAGCATGACATTGCGGCCAGGAGGACGATCGCGGAAATCGGACGGTGAAACCAGCGAAGGGGCATGGCGGATCCTCGTGTCGAGTCGCGCCAGTCTCCGCGAAGCCAATGCGCCGGGCAACCGGGGGGCAGTCGGGACGATCGTGTCCGTTGCCTGGAGGTCCAGTACCGCTGGCGCGAGGCACCCACCCGGCACCGCGTGTATCCTCGATCCATGATCGATTCGCCACCCACCGCGCGCGGCCACAGCATCGGCGCCCTGTCGAATACGTTCGCCGCGCTCCCGGAGGCGTTCTATGCCCGGGTCGCTCCGTCACCGGTCCAGGCGCCCCGACTCCTCCGTTTCAACGCATCGCTCGCCGCGCAAATCGGGCTGGACACCGGGCGCCTCGCGGCCGGGACGCTCGCCGCCATCTTCGGCGGCAACGAACTCCCGGCCGGCGCCGAGCCGATCGCGATGGCCTATGCGGGGCACCAGTTCGGCAACTTCGTCCCGCGTCTCGGCGACGGCCGCGCGATCCTGCTGGCTGAACTCGTCGGCCCCGATGGCATCCGCCGTGACCTGCATCTCAAGGGATCGGGTCGGACGCCATTCTCGCGCGCAGGCGACGGCCGCGCCGCGCTCGGACCGGTGCTGCGTGAATACATCCTCAGCGAGGCGATGTACGCGCTCGGCATCCCCACGACCCGGGCGCTTGCCGCCGTGGCAACCGGCGAGCGCATCCTCCGGGAGGGTTCCGTCCCGGGCGCGATCGTCACCCGCGTGGCGCAGAGCCACGTCCGCGTCGGCACGTTCGAGTTCCACGCGGCGCGCGGCGACACCGACGCCGTGCAGCGCCTCGCGGACTACGTGATCGCGCGCCACTACCCAGATCTTCGCTCCGCGCCACGGCCGTACCTTGCGCTGGTCGCGACCGTCGCCGCACGCCAGGCTGCTCTCGTGGCCGCGTGGATGAGGGTCGGGTTCATCCATGGAGTGATGAACACCGACAACACGTCGATCGTCGGCGAAACGATCGACTTCGGGCCCTGCGCATTCATGGATGCCTGGGATCCCGCGACCGTGTACAGCGCGATCGATCGCGGTGGCCGCTACGCATACGCGAACCAGCCGTTGATCGCGCAATGGAACCTGGCGCGCCTCGCCGAGACCCTGCTGCCGCTGATCGACGAGGACGTCGAGCGCGCTGCCGCCGATGCGACCGCGGTGCTGGTCGCATTCATGGACGACTACGAACGCCTGCGTCTCGCCGACCTGCGCGCGAAGCTCGGCCTCGGCACGCCCGAAGCTGGCGATCCTGCGCTGGTACAGGCCCTCCTCGACCTGGCACGCGCCCAGTCCGTGGACCACACGTTGCTGTTCTGGCGCCTTGCGGAGGCGGTCATCGGGTCCCCGGAAGGGGTCCGCGCCCTGTTCGTCGCGCCAGGCACATTCGATGCCTGGGCGATGGCATGGCACGCGCGCCTCGCGCGCGATCCGGGACCGCCGGCCACGATCGTCGCGCGGATGCGAGCCGCGAGTCCCGCGATCATTCCGCGCAACCACCAGGTGGAGCACGCCCTGCGTGCCGCCATCGACCATGCGGACCTGGCACCCTTCGAAGCGCTCACCGAGGCGCTGGCGAGCCCTTATGACGAGGCTGCGGCGACGAGCCCCTACGCCGCGCCACCGCGCCCGGAAGAGCGCGTGCTGCAAACGTTCTGCGGCACCTGACCGCCGATCAGATCGCCTCCGGGATGCGTGCGATCGCCCCGCAAGGGCACTCGGAGATGCACACGCCGCAGCCCTTGCAGTAGTCGTAATTGAACTCGAAGCGCTTGCCAGGCCCGAGCTTGATCACCGCGTTGTCCGGGCACACGCCGTAGCAGTTGTCGCATTCGAAGCAGTTGCCACACGACATGCAGCGACGCGCTTCATACAGCGCCGTGCCCTCGTCATAGTCGCCGACGACTTCGGCGAAGCCCGACGTGCGCCGCACCGCCTCGAGGATCGGACGGATCGCCCGCGGCGCATCCGAGTAGTACCACGTATTCATCTTGTCCGCCGACGCCAGCTCGTGCTTCACGGGTCGCCGCAGCACTTCGCCACGCAGGAATGCGTCGATCTGGCGCGCCGCCTTCTTGCCGTGCCCGATCGCGACCGTCGCGTTGCGATCGGCAGGCACGATGTCGCCGCCCGCCCAGATCCCGACGGCGCCCGTTGCGAGGTTGCGGTCGACCTCGACAAGCCCGTCGGCGACGCGCACGCCGGGCACCCCGGACAGCAGCCCAAGATCGGCATCCTGACCGAGCGCGAGCACGAGCGTCGTCGCGACGATCGTCTCGGTCTCACCGGTCGACTGCGGCTGCCCCTTCGCATCGAGCTCCATGCGCTCGGCCGTGAGCACGCCATCGCCCACGTGCGTGATCGTGGACAGGCAGCGCAGCGTGACGCCTTCCTCGAGCGCCTCGCGGATTTCCGAGCGATGGGCCGGCATCTTCTCCCGCGTGCGGCGGTAGACGACCAGCGATTCGATCGCGCCGAGCCGGACCGCCGAGCGGGCGACGTCGAATGCCGTGTTGCCACCGCCATAGACGATCACGCGGCCGCGCAGCGGAACGGCTTCCTCGCGCTCCAGGTCCCGCAGGATCTGCACTGCATCGAGCACCGGGACCCGCGCGGTCGACGGCAGCTGCAGGTGGCGGCCACGCTGGGCCCCGACCGCGACGAACGTCGCGTCGCAACCGTGGTGCGCGATCGCCGCGCAGAGGTCCTCGACGGGCGAGTTGAGCCTGATCTCGACACCCATGTCGACGATGCGCCGGATTTCGGCGTTGAGCTTCTCGCGCGGCATGCGGTACTTCGGGATGCTGTAGCGCACCATGCCCCCGGCCTTGTCGGATCCCTCGAGCACGGTGACGGCGTGGCCCCGCCGTGCCAGGTGGTAAGCACAGGAGAGCCCGGCGGGACCTGCGCCGACGACGAGCACTCGCTTGCCGGTGGGCGCACCGGCTTCGACGCGCCATTGGTACTTGATCGCCTGATCGCCGAGGAAGCGCTCCACCCCGTTGATGCCGACCGCTTCGTCGAGCGCACCACGATTACAGGCCGTCTCGCAGGTGTGGTAGCAGACCCGTCCCATGATCGCCGGGAACGGATTCTCTTCCATGATCTTCCGCCAGGCCTCCTCGTAGCGGCCCTCCTCGGCGAGGTAGAGCCACGCCTGGACATTCTCGCCCGCGGGGCACTGGTTGTTGCAGGGCGGCAGCCGGTCGACATACACCGGCCGGTGCGTGCGCCAGCTGCCCGTCTTGTTGGCGAGGCTGGAACCGACGTCGAGCGTGATGGCGAAGGGCTTCTCCATGGTCAGGCCTCCTCGCCGAGCAGGCCGTAGCGGCGGATGTTGCGATCCGCCATCGCCTGGATTCGGCCGATCGTGTCAACCGCCGGCCGCTTGCCGAACAGGTGGGCGTAGCGCTTCTGCAGCTTCAGGTACTCCTCCACCGGGACACGATTGCGGATGTGATACCGCCCCGTCACTTCGCCGTGCTCGGCCTCGAACAGCGGGAACAGGCCGGTCTCGACGACGAGCCTCGCGAGCCGGATCGTGTCCTCCGAGGCCGCGCCCCAGCCGAGCGGGCAGGGGACGAAGATGTGCAGGTAGCGCGCCCCTCGCAGGCTCATGGCGCGATGCACCTTCGCTTCGAGGTCGCGCAAGTACGCCACCGACGCGGTCGCGACGTAGGGGATCTCGTGGGCCATCGCGATGGCCGGAACGAACTTGCCCTGGCCGAACACGTTGCCGGGGTCGGCGCCGAGCGTCGCGGTCGTCGAGGTCCGCGCAGCCGGCGGCGTTGCCGAGGAGCGCTGCACGCCGGTGTTCATGTAGCCCTCGTTGTCGTAGCAGATGTAGAGCACGTCGTCGTTGCGCTCGAACATGCCGGACAGGCATCCAAAGCCGATGTCGGTCGTGCCGCCGTCCCCTCCCTGGGCAATGACCCTGACCTCCTCGCGACCCTTGACGCGCATCGCCGCGGCGACGCCGGTCGCGACCGCAGCGGCGTTGCCGAACAGCGAATGGATCCAGGGCAGTTGCCAGGAGGTCTCGGGATAGGGCGTCGAGAACACCTCGAGGCACCCGGTCGCGTTGACCGCGATGAGCTGGTTCTTGGTCGCCTGCATCGCCGCGTCGATCGCATAGCGCGCGCCGAGCGCCTCGCCACACCCCTGGCACGCGCGATGCCCGGAGTTCAGCGAATTGCTGCGACGCATGTCGGCCTGCACGGAGCGCTGGGAGTCGTCGAGCAGCCGGTTGCCGACGGCGAAGCTGCCGGTCTGGTAGAACTTGATGATCTGCGGTTCCATGGCGTCACACCCCCGGCGTCGACGTCACGCCGACATCGCGCAATACGTTTTCGGCGATCGAACCGGAGCGGCGTACCGCTCGCTCCCGGTCGAGTACCCGGTTGACCACATCCCAGTTCAGGTCGAGGAACGTCACGTGCTCGAGGTCGTCGCGCCCGGCACGCTCGAACAGCCTATGCAGGGAGCTCTTCAGGATGGGACGCCCGCCAAGGCCAGCGATGACGGTATATCCGTGCAGGTGCAGCCCCGACATCGCCATGCGCACGTCGGTCGCGAGGATCCCACCCAGGCCAACGGCGAGGGACTTCTCGACGACGACCACGCGCTTCGCGCCCTCGACCGCGGCGCGGATGGCGGCCAGCGGCGCGGGCCGGTACGAACAGATGCCGAGCGCGCCGATGGCCGCGCCGCCGGCGCGCATCTCGTCGACCACGTCCTTGATCGTGCCCATCACCGAGCCCATCGCCACGACGATCGTCTCCGCGTCCTCGGTCCGATAGGGGTGCACGAGCCCACCCGACTCGCGCCCGAAGATCGCGGCGAACTCCGCGGCCAGCACCGGAATCCGGTCGAGCGCCTGCAGTTGCTTGGCGTGCGCGAGGTAGCGCACCTCCGAAAACGCCTCCGGCCCGACCATGGCGCCGATCGACACGGGGTCGCGCGGATCCAGGACCTGGCGTGGCTCGTAGGCAGGCAGGTACCGGTCCACCTGCGCCTGGGCGGGCATGTCGACGCGCTCGTAGGCGTGCGTCAGGATGAAGCCGTCCATGCACACCATCACCGGCAATGAGAGCTCCTCGGCCAGCCTGAACGCGATGATATGGAGGTCCAGCGCCTCCTGGTTGGTCTCGGCGAAGAGCTGGATCCAACCGGAATCCCGCATCGACAGCGCGTCGCTATGGTCGTTCCAGATGTTGATCGGGGCGCCGATCGCGCGATTCGCGTCAGTCATGACGATGGGCAGGCCCAGTCCGGCTGCGTTGTAGACGGCCTCGGCCATGAACAGCAGGCCCTGGCTGGCGGTCGCGGTGTAGGTCCGTGCACCCGCCGCGGATGCGCCGATCGCGACGCTCATTGCCGCGAACTCCGACTCCACGTTGATGAATTCGCACCGCGCGAGGTCCCCGCCCTTCACCATTTCGCCGAGTGCCTCGACGATGTGGGTCTGCGGAGAAATCGGGTACGCACAGATCACCTCCGGGCGGCACAGGGCCACGGCCTCGGCGACCGCATGCGACCCCTCGGTCTGCTTAAGCATGAGTCACCTCCCGCGTCGCGCCCCGCACCATCTCGTAGGCGGCGGTCGCCGCGGCGATGTTGCCGTCCGCGACCTTGCCCGCGAACTTCTCGCCGATCGCGGCGATGACGGCATCGAGCGAAATCAGGCCGCTGATCGCGGCGAACCCGCCGAGCAGGGGGACATTCGGCACGGGTCGGCCGACATGCTTGAGGGCGAGTTCCGTCGCAGGCACCGTGGCCAGGCGCTCCGCCCGGAAGCCTGCGACGAATTCCCCGAGCCCGAGTTCCTCGAAGCTCCGGTTCGTGTTGATGAGGATATAGCCGTCGGGTCGAAGGCCCTGGAACACATCGACCTGGTGCAGCAGCGTCGGATCCTGGATCAGCAGTGCATCCGGGGCCATCACCGGCTCCCGGAGCCGGATCTCCTTGTCGTCGATGCGGCAGAACGCAACGACCGGCGCACCGGTGCGCTCAGATCCGAAGCTCGGCACGGCCTGTGCGTGGCGGCCGCCGAGGAACGCGGCGATCGACAGCATCTCGGCGCCGGTGACGACGCCCTGGCCGCCGCGGCCATGTATGCGCACTTGGAACATCCGTGCCCTCCGCCCGTGCGGGACGCGACGGCGCGGGCGGCCGCCTCTGTGCGTAGCATGCCCACGCAAAGGGCCCGGGCTCCCCTCGGAAAGTGCATAGCGCAGCCGGAGGGGCCGCCAGGCGGAGGGGCCGCCGGTCAGGGATTGCCCGCGTTGACAGTCACTTAGCGTCGCGCCGTACGGCGCGGCGGGGACTCGCATGCCGCAGTGCGGCGCCGCAGCAGTTCAACCGGCCCGTCGCGCGGCACCTGCGGCGACGAAGTTCAGCGACAACCCCGCGATGATCAGGCCGGCGGCGACGACCTTCCACGCCGGCAACGACTCGCCGAGCACGAGCGCCGCCGCCGACATGCCAAAGACCGGCACGAGCAGCGACAGCGGCGCCACCGCGGTCGCGGGATGGCGCAGCAGCAGCCAGTTCCACACGCCAAATCCGATCAGGGTATTCCCGACCGCCTGCCATACCACGGCGACCCACGCCGCTGCCCCGGCCTCGCGAACCGCGGACCACAGCACCGGCAGCGAATCCGCCCAGACGGTCAGGAGCGCGAGGGGCACGACGGCGAACAGGCTGCACCAGACCATGAACGCGAGCATGTTGAACTGCCCGGCGGCCTTCACGACCATGTTCGCCACGGCCCAGGACAGCGCCGCGCCGAGCACCAGCACGAAGCCGCGGCCCGTGATGGCGGCGTCCGGGCGCCCGAGCGTGTGCCAACCGATCAGCGTGATGCCGATGAGGGCCAGCAACAGCGCCATTACCTGCAAGGGCCGAATCGACTCGCGCCGGATGATCATCGCCAGCACGATCGTGAAGAACACCTGCGACTGCATCAGCAGCGAGGCGAGGCCTGGCGTGATGTCCGCGCGCATCGCGAAGAAGAGCAGCCCGAACTGTCCGGCACCGAGCAGCACGCCGACCGTCGCGAGCGTGCGCCAAGGTACGGTGGGGCGACGGATGAAGAACACCCAGGGCAGCGTCGAGGCAAGGAACCGCAGGGTCGCAAACAAGAAGGGAGGAAAGGCCCCGATGCCGACCTTGATGACGACGAAGTTGGTGCCCCAGATGAACGTGATCAGAACCGCGAGCAGCAGGTGACTCAGCGGCATCGGTGCCCTCCCACTGTCGCCCGAGGCGGCAGCCCCGCGTTCACAGGTTCAGCGCCTTCATGCTCGCAGCGCTATATCGATCGCCCGACGCCGCGCCGGGCGGCAGCGCACTGGCAAGCCGGGCCAGCTCCGCCGGCGCGAGCCGGACATCGAGTGCGAGTACGTTCTCCTCGAGGTAGATGCGTCGCTTGGTTCCGGGGATGGGAACGACGTCGGATCCCTGCGCCAGCACCCATGCAAGCGCCAGCTGGGCCGGCGTACAGCCCTTCTGCTGCGCGAGAGCGACCACGGCCTCGACGAGGGCACCGTTGCGCGCCAGGTTGTCACCCTGGAAGCGCGGCGTGTGATTCCGGTAGTCGTCCGGCGCGAGATCGGCCGCCGAGCGGATCTTGCCGGTCAGGAAACCGCGGCCGAGCGGGCTGTAGGGGACGAAGCCGATGCCGAGCTCGCGCAATGTCGCGAGGATCTCCTGTTCGGGTTCGCGGCTCCACAGCGAGTACTCCGTCTGAAGCGCCGTGATCGGATGCAGCGCATGGGCACGGCGTATCGTCGCGGGCGCGGCCTCCGAAAGCCCGAGGTAGCGTACCTTGCCGGCACGCACGAGCTCGGCCATGGCGCCGACCGTCTCTTCGATGGGGACGGTCGAATCGACCCGATGCTGGTAGTACAGGTCGATCACGTCGGTGCCGAGGCGCGCCAGGCTCGCCTCGCAGGCAGCACGTACGTACTCCGGCCTGCCGTTGACGCCGAGGAACTCGCCGGCCGGCCCGCGGACGTTGCCGAACTTGGTGGCGAGGAAGACGCGGTCACGGCGCCCCGCGATCGCGCGACCGACGAGGATCTCGTTCGAGCCGCTGCCGTACATGTCGGCCGTGTCGAGAAACGTCACGCCCAGATCGATCGCACGCCGGATGGTCGCGATCGACTCATCGTCGTCGCGACCACTGTAGAACTCGCTCATACCCATGCAGCCGAGGCCTAGGGCGGAGACGATCGGGCCGTGGGCGGCGAGCTGTCGGGTCTGCATGGGGAAGCACTCTGGGGTGGTGATCGTCAGGAGTCGTACGCGTCGTCGAGGATCGGGTAGTCCGCGTGGCCCCGGGTGCTGCCACCGAAATTCGTCGTGGGGTCGCCGATGTTGAATCGTGCGGCGCGACGCAGGCGCTCGGCGGGGTCGGGATTGGCGATGGACGGCCGACCGACCGCGACGAGTTCCGCGGCGCCGGGCGCGACAGCGGCTTCGCCGAGGACGCGATCGTACCCGTTGTTGGCCCGGGAGGCGCCCTTGATTCGGGCGCGCAGCGCGCCCGGGTCGGCGCCAGCTGGCAGCTCGCGCGCGGCGCCGGCGGCCATCGAGCGTCCGCGCGGGATCAGGCCCGTCGCCTCGAGGCGATCGCCCATCGACGTCATTGCGCCGGGATAGTCGGACGCGTCCTGGCAGAGGCTGGAGATCCGGTCCGCGTCGTGCTCGAGCAACAGGTTCACCACGACGTACCGGGCCACGGCCACACTGAACGACGCCAGCAGGGGATCGCCCGCGAACGCGCGGTCGAGCGCCTGGAACTGCGTCGGACGGATACGGGTGAACAGCGCGCAGATCGAGGGACGCGGTGCGGGCGCCGCCGGGCCGCCAATCGGCGCGGGTGTTGGGGCGGGATCCATGGGTGCGGACTCTTTCTGCCTGAGCAACCATTGTCAAGGCAAGTGATTCCGCGCCGATGCATCCCACGCCAGACGCGTCCCAAGCATATAGTGGGGTCCCGACCCGGAGACGTCATGACACCGCGCATACCACCCCCCCTCCTCGCGCTGCTCGCCGCACTCGCGATGCGCTGGCTCGCGGGCTCGATGCCGGTGGCACGACTGGTGAGCGGGGAATTGCGGTGGCTCGGTGCGTTCGTCGCCGTTCTCGCCGCCACGATGATGGTCTCGGCTGCGCTGCAGTTCCGGCGCGTCCGCACGACGGTCAACCCGATGAAGCCGGACACCACGACGGCGCTCGTGACCAGCGGCGTGTTCGCCTACAGCCGCAACCCGATGTACCTCGGGCTCGCGTTGATCCTGGCGGGCTGGGCCTTCTGGCTCGGCGCGCTGACGCCCTGGCTGGTGCTGCCGCTGTTCACGACGGCGATCACGGCACTGCAGGTGCTGCCGGAGGAGCGCGCGCTTGCGCGCTTGTTCGGCCGCGACTTCGCGGCCTACCGGCGCACCACGGATCGCTGGTTCGGGCGCTTCACGGCGTCGCGATAGCGCCGACGCACTGCAGGCCGATCAGATCGGCAGCGCAGTCGTGTACTTGACCTGGCCCAGCGCGAAGTGCGACGACGCCGTCGCGACGCGGGGATGCGCGAGCAGGTCCCTCATCAGGAAGCGCTCGTACCCGGCGACATCGGCAACGACGACGCGCAGCAGGTAATCCCACTCGCCCGACATGGAGTAGCACTCCATCACCTCGGGACGGTCGGCGACGAAGCGCTCGAACGCGCCCCGGCTCTCGGGGGCATGCGAGTTCATCCGCACGTGACACAGGACGTTGACGCCCCGCCCGACCCGGGCTGCGTCGAGCAGGCGGACCGTATTGAGCAGGATCCCACGCGCTTCCAGGGCCTGGATGCGGCGCCAGCACGATGCCGGGGAAATTCCAACGAGATCCGCCAGCGCAGCCTGGCTGAGCCCGGCATCCGATTGCAGCGCCCGCAGCAGTCGCCGATCGGTCTCATCGACCTGAAGCGATACTTCCATGATCAGTAGTCTTGTGAAATATTCGTTTCATATTAGCCCGATATTCAGACCGAGCGAAACGAATCCTGTTCTCAATCCGGATAAGATCTGCGGATGACCATACCCGCCGCCTCCGCCGATGCCCCGCCCGTCGGCGCCGCCGCCGACTGGACGATCCCGCAGCGCTGGGGCGACTACACGCCAGAAGACCATGCGGTCTGGGACCGGCTCTACTCGCGGCAGATGGCGTTGCTGCCGGACCTCGTGGCCCCGGATTTCCTGAGCGGCGCGAAGGCGCTCGGCCTCGAGGGCCCGGGCATCCCCGACTTCAAGCGCCTGTCGGACCGGCTCAGGCGACTGACCGGCTGGTCCGTCGTCGCGGTGCCCGGGCTCGTGCCCGACGAGGTGTTCTTCGAACACCTCGCCAACCGGCGATTCGTCGCCGGCCGCTTCATCCGCTCGCCCGCGCAGCTCGACTACCTGCAGGAGCCGGATGTCTTCCACGACGTCTTCGGCCACGTGCCCCTGCTCGCGCATCCCGTCTATGCGGACTACATGCAGGCGTATGGCCGCGGGGGCCTCCGTGCCATGGGATTCGCGGCGATTCACAAGCTGTCACGCCTCTACTGGCACACGGTCGAGTTCGGCCTGATCCGGGACGGTGGGCGCCTGCGGATCTTCGGCGCCGGCATCGTCTCGTCCTACGGCGAGTCGGGGTACGCGCTGCACGATCCCGCGCCGCCCAGGATCGCATTCGACCTGCGGCGCGTGATGCGCACCGAATACCGCATCGATGCGTACCAACCCCACTACTTCGTGATCGACAGTTTCGAGGACCTGCTTGCGAAGACGCTGGAGGTCGACTTCGCGCCGCTCTATCGCGAGCTCGAGACGCTCCCGGACCTGCCAACGAGCGCGATCACGCCCGGCGACAGGCTTTTCCCGCACAACGACCGAGGCTGACGATGCCCCCGACTCCACTGGCCGCCGTTGAACGCGACACCTGGCTTCGCTCGCACCCGGACTGGGTCTGGGATCCGCTGCGCCGGGCGATCCACAAGGTGTTTCGGTTCCCCGACTTCGTGACCGCGTTCGGCTTCATGACGCGCGTCGCCCTCACCGCGGAGCGCCTGAACCATCATCCGGAATGGCTGAACGTGTACGACCGCGTCGAGATCACGCTGACGACGCACGATGCGGGCGGACTGACGGCCCTGGACCTGGCGCTCGCCGAGCAGGTCGATACGCTCCGTTGACGGACGGTCAGGACTGCGGCGGCGGCGCCGCACATTCGCCGGTCGCCGGACGACCGGCATACCGGTCACGGATCCAGTCGAGGATGTAGTCGGTCGAGTCCCGCATCGTCTCGCTGTGATCGAGACCGGGATAGGTGCGCAGCGCCAGCAGGTGCCCGGTCGCGCAGGCGCGCGTGACGGTCTTCTGCACCAGGGCGAATGGCACCGTCCGGTCCGCCTCCCCGGCGACGACCAGGAACGGCCGCGCCATCGCCGCCTCGCCCATGCGGTTGTCATCGATGAACCGCTGCACGGCCGGATGCGCCTCCCAGCCCTTCTTCAATGCCGGACCGTCATGGGCATCGAGATAGCTCGCGTACGCGTAGTACCAGCAACCCCGCGTGGTCGCTGCCCGGTAGTGGCCGAGCGCGCGTCCCACGAGCATCCGGTCGGCCCGGAACGCAGGCGAGCGAGCATGGATCGCATACGCCATGTAGGCGAGGTAGAACGTGGCCGCGTCCCCGGACGCCGCCATGCGCTCGAGGCCCACGCGCAGGTCGCCGGCACCGGCGACGGAGACGGCGCCGAGATAGTCCGGATCGTGCGTCAGGGCTTCGAGCTCCGCGACACCCCACATCGCCACGCCACCCTGCGAGTGCCCGACGGCCGCCCAGCGGCGACCGAGGGAGGGGACGGCGCGGCGCGCAGCGGGCACCGAGTAGATGACGTCGCGTGCCTGGGCCAGCTTGTTCACGTACTCGTGCGGACCTGGCGTACCGAGTCCGTGGTAGTCGGTCGCGACCACGGCAAAGCCGGCCCGGACCATCGGCATCAGGCCGAGCTCACCGTATTCGAGGTCCCTCTCGAGCGAAGGCGCACATTGCTGCGCGACGCCGGAGGTCCCGTGCGCCCACGCGATCACGGGCCAGCCGCCCGCCGGCGGCCGGCCTGGCGGGATCAGCACGACGGCAGAGGTCGCGACGTCGCGACCCTCGGCATTGAGCGAGTGGTAGAGGATGCGGATCGCGCGGGCGCCGGCCGGAATCGCATAGCCGTCGAACTCGAGCTCACGCAGCAGGTCGCCCGGCACGGTCCCGGCGAGTGATGGAGGATCGTAGAACGCGGATCTTGGCAGTGCATCGGCGCGCTCGAGCGCGATGGCCTGCGCGAGCGTGCTCGGCAGGCCCGCGGCGTTCGCCGACTGGCCGTGCCAGGCCGCGCACAGGAGCGTCGCGATGAGAGTGGCTCTGGAGATGAAGGATGAAGGCGCTGAACGCACGGCAAGACTCCCCGGCAAATTCCGGACCCCATCCAAATGTGACTCGCCCGCGGGACCGAGTCAAAGCCACCACGTCCGGCAAGGCCGCAGCCCGGTCCGGAAACGGTTGCGGTAGGATCCTGCGACGCCGGCGCCACCTGCCGGCGGGAGAACGCCAGCATGACGCCCCGCACGATTCCAGTCCGCATCCAGGCCCGGCAGGCGGCCGTGCTCTTGGCCTTCGCCCTCGCAGCCCCGGTCGCGCTGGCCCGCACGCCGACGGCCACCGAGATGGACCGCGACCTGCTCGAGGTGACGGTCCCGCGCCTGCATGCGCTCTACGCCGCCCACAAGTACACGGTCACCCAGGTCGTGCAATGGCATCTCGCGCGGATCCATCGCTACAACGGCATCTATCGCGCCGTGGAAACGGTCATGGACGGCCAGGCACTCGCGGTCGCCGCGCGCGAGGACGCCGACGCGGCCCGGGGCGCCGGCGAGCGCGGGCCGCTGTGGGGAGTGCCGATCGTCGTCAAGGCGAACACCAGCATGGCGGGCGAAGTCACGACCGATGGATGGTCCGGCTTCACGATCAAGGGGCACGAACTCGTCGCGCCGCGCGACGCGACCGTCGTCGCGCGCCTGCGCGCCGCGGGCGCCGTGATCGTCGGGCACTCGAACATGCCCGATTTCGCGAACAGCGACACCAACCGCAGCACGTCCTTCGGGCGCACCGGCAATGCCTACGACGTACGCTATTCGCCCGGCGGCTCGTCCGGCGGCACCGTCACGACCGTCAACTCGAACATGGCCGTCCTCGGGACCGGCACCGACACCGGCAATTCGATCCGCATGCCGGCCGCGACCAGTGCGCTGATCGGCGTCTTCCCGACACGCGGCCTGGTCAGCATCGCCGGGATCGCGCCGCTCGACTGGCTGCTCGACAACACCGGGCCGATCGCGCGCAACGTGACGGACGCGGCCATCGCCCTGTCGGTCATGGCGGGCGAAGACCCGCTGGATCCCGCGACGCAGGGTAGCGCGGCCCGTGCCCAGCCGGGACCGTACACGCGATACCTCAAGCCCGACGCGCTGAAGGGGCGGCGCTTCGGGGTCCCGGCGTTCATCCTCGGCGGCGCGAATCCACCGTTCCACGGCGTGCCGGGCGCGATCCCGGACGACAAGGCCGCCGCCGAGCTCGCCAAGAATGCCGTGCCTCTGACGGCGGCGACACGGGCCGCATTCCTGAAGTCGCTGGACGAGCTGCGCGCACTGGGCGCGACGGTCGTGATCGACGACTCGATCCTGCCGGACAGCTTCGCGGTCCAGGCGACCCGAATCGCGACCCTGCCGTACGTCCGCGAGGGCACCGAGCGATTCCTCGAGCACTTCGGCCCGCCCGAATACCGCACGCCCGAGGCGTACGCGAAGGCCGTCGGCGCGCCGCTGTCGCCGGTCATCGCAGGCGATGAGGCGGTCATCGCGACGGTCGCGGGCGTGGCGATCGAACACCGCAGGCTCGAGACCGATCCGCTCGCCGAGCGCGACTACTTCGGCCCTCGTCGCCGTACCCTCGACACCTACGTCGAGACGCTCGACCGACTCCACCTCGATGCCTACGTCTACCCCGCCATCCAGATGCCGCCACCGGATGAGACGATGCCGCAGAACGGGTTGCTGAGTGACGGCCCGCACTCGGCGACGGACTGGGTCAACATGCTCGGCGTCCCGGCGATCGTCATGGTCGGGGGCTGGTATCCCGGTGGGCTGCCATTCGGACTCGAGTTCTCGGCACGACCGTGGCGCGACGGCGACCTGCTCGGCTACGCGTATGCGTGGGAACAGGCGACTCACCTGCGGCACCCGCCCGTGCTCGTCGAGCGCGGCCTGCTGCCCGACGCGCCCTGAACCGATCCCGCCGGAGCCAGCCGATGACGTCGCCGACCGAGTTCGACCTGCCGACCCCCTTCGCCTGGCGCCACGAGGTCGTTCAGGACGAGATCGACGAGTACAACCACGTCAACAATGTCTGCTACGTGCAGTGGTTCGACACCACGGCCTGGGAGCACTCGGCCGCACTCGGACTTCCGGTCGCGCGCTGCGTGGAGCTCGATCGCGGGATGGCGGTCGTGCGCAGCGTGATCGGCTACCTGAGGCCGGCGCTGCTCGGCGACCAGGTCGAGGTCGCGACCTGGCTGCTTCCGGGCAACGGACGGCTGCGGGTCGCGCGGCGATTCCAGGTCCGCCGTGCGGGCGACCTTGCGACGCTCGCACGTGCCGAGATCGAGTACGCGTGCATCGAACTGACGAGTGGCCGGCCGATGCGCTGGCCTGCGGAGTTCCACACATCGTACCGACCACTTGCGCCCGTGATCGAGGCCTACGCGACCCTGCCGCCGCTCTGAGCGATGCAATCTTTAGCGTCTTTCGTCCCGGCGCGCAGTGTCGCGGCGCAGCACTCGTATTGCGCACGCACTGGCGCTCGCCGCGCGCCTCAGGCACTCTACGCGGGCTCGCCGGTGCGCTCCTGCCGAACCTATTCAAACGATTGGGTTAGTCCATCAGGGGCGTACTGGCGAGCACTCCCCACCGCGCCGCGGCGCGAACCCTCTCCTCCCCCGTGACACGCCCGATGCACTCGCACCGCGACTGGCGGCTCTACGCTGTCGGGCTGGCGGCCGTGCTAGGCCGTGCCGCGCTTGCGCAGGCGGGACCGCCGGCGCTGCCGGATGTCGTGATCTCGAATTCGCCGTTGCCGGGTGCCGAGATCGACAGCGACAAGGTGCCGGGCCTCACGCAGAGCGCCTTCGCCGACGACGTGGCCCTCGCCGGCGCCGCCGGACTCAATGGTGCGCTGGCCGCACGCCTGGCGAGCATCAACCTGAATGACAATTCCGGCAGCGTGTTCCAGCCGGATGTGCTGTACCGCGGCTTCGCGGCGTCGCCCGTGCTCGGGACTCCACAGGGCCTCGCGGTGTACCAGAGCGGCGTGCGCATCAACGAGGCCTTCGGCGATGCGGTGAACTGGGACCTCATCCCGGATGCGGCGATCGACCGCATCGATGTCGTCAGCGCGAATCCCGTGTACGGCCTGAATGCGCTCGGGGGCGGCATCACGATCCGGATGAAGGACGGGTTCCGCTGGCACGGCGCCGAAGTCGACCTCTCCGGTGGGTCATTCCGCGAGCGTGCCGGCACGCTCCAGGTCGGAACAGCAGGCGAGCGCTTCGCCTTCTACGGCGCCGCTCGCGCGCTCGATCGCGACGGCTGGCGTCAGGCCTCGGATGAGCGCATCCGCCAGCTCTACCTCTCGGCGAGCGCACGGGGCGCATCGACGCGCGTCGACCTCACCTACACCCATGCCGGCAACGCGCTGTCCGGCCAGGGTGCAGCTCCGGTCCAGGAACTGGCATTGGATCGCACGCTCGTATTCACCGGCCCCCAGGGCGACCAGGACCAGGTGGACTTGCTGACGCTCAGCACCTCGTGGCAGGCGTCGCCGACGCTCGCCGCCCAGGCCGTGGCCTATGACCGTCGCTACGCGCAGCGCATCGACAATGGCAATCGCACCGACTATGTGCCGTGCCTGGCTGAGGCCGCACCAGGGTTTCTGTGCCAGTCCGACGGGCAGACGCTGTTGCACGGACCGGACGGGGCCTGGCTCGCCGATCCATCCACAAATGGCGCGGTTCCGCTTGGCGAAAACGACCGCGAGCGCATCGACGCGACGGGCCGCGGCATCGCGCTGCAACTGACCTCGTCGCATGCCATCGCCGGCCGGCCGACCATCGCCACCCTCGGCGCGAGCCTCGACGAGGCGACGGTCCTGTTCGCATCCGACGTCGAGGTCGGGCCGCTCGACGATGCGTTGCGGGTCGTGCCGACCGGGCTGTACGTCGCGACGCCGGAGGGAACAGGCTTCGCCGCGACGGCGGTCCGCCTGCGCGCGGCCCACCGCTATGTCGGCGCCTATGCGACCGCCACGGTCGACCTCACGGCGGCGCTGTCGGTGACCGCAAGCGCGCGCTACAACGACGCGACTCTGGACCTGCGGGACCTTGCGGGCAGCGCACTGACCGGGGCCAGCCGTTTCACCCACTTCAACCCGGGCGTGGGATTCACCTGGCGCCTGCACAGGGGCGTGACGGCCTATGCGGGCGTCTCGCGCAACACTCGCACGCCGACGGCGAGTGAAATCGAGTGCTCGGATCCCGCACGCCCGTGCCTGCTGCCCTCATCGCTGGCCGGCGACCCACCCACGCTGCGGCAGGTCGTGGCGCGCACGGTGGAAGCGGGGCTGCGGGGTCGTCTGGCCACGGCCGGCGGTGCCGGCTGGCACGTCCTCTGGCACGCAGGCGCGTACCGCACCGAACTCGGCGACGATATCTACGGAGTCGCGACCGGGACCGGCACCGGCTACTTTCGCAACATCGGCTCGACCCGCCGCGAGGGCATCGAAGCCGGCATCGAAGCCGGGAACGAGGCGTGGTCCGCATCAGTGGACGTCGCGCGCCTCGACGCGACGTTCGAATCCGCGCTGGTGCTTCCGTCTCCGTCCAACCCGGCGGCGGATGCGATGGGCGACATCGCCGTACGCCCGGGCAACCGCCTGCCTGGGCTGCCCCGCCACCGACTGAAGGTGGATCTCACGCGACGCGCCGGCGAGCGCTCCAGCGTCGGCATCACGCTCGCCGCGATGGGGCCTTCCTACCTGCACGGCGACGAGGCCAATCGGATGGCGCCCTTGCCTGGGTACGCCGTAGTCGGACTCCACGGCGAATACGGCGTTGCGCGACAGACGGTCCTGTATGCGCGGATGCAGAACGTGCTCGATGCGCGGTACTCCACGTTCGGGCTCTACGCGGATCCTTCGGGCCTGCGGGTTCCCGGCGTCCCCGCCATCGGGGCGGATCCGCGCTTCGAGAGCCCGGCGGCGCCGCGCAGCGTGTTCATCGGCGTGCGCGTCCGGATGTAGGGTCGCCCGAGGGTGCCCGGTCGCCGCCCCCCGGCATCGCGCGACCGCGCAATGCCGTTGGCGGACCGGTCTAGTTGCGAAGGAACCGAAGGATTCTGTCAGCACAGCCCGACAGGGCGTGACCCCCCTCGGCGATCGACTCCACCTCCGCTCGCGCTGCGCACGCACGCAAGCGTCGTTGGGTTTCGGCCGAGTCGAGGATCACGTCACGCGCGCCGACCAAGGCCAGCACGGGCATCCCGAGGTGCCTGAGCGCCGTGTCCGCAAAGATGGGCAGCGGGTCCATACGGCGTCGGAACTCCTGCTGCACGACGGACAGGAAATCGAGGTACCGCGAGCGGACGCCGCCGGGGTCGGCGCCAGCAGGACCGCTGGTGATCGCGAGCGCCCGGCTCCGGCCCCAGGCGCCGAGCAGCAGCAGCGGCACGACCCTGAAAAGGAAGGATGGCCGCTGCCGCCCGACGCCCCCGGGCGCGAGGAGCACGAGCCGCGTCACGCGCTGCGGATTCTGGATCGCGAATTCGAGCGCAAGCCAGCCTCCCAGCGACGTGCCGACGAGCGATACCGCGGCAAGCGACAGTCCGTCGAGAACATCGGCGAGCCAGGGCCCATAGGCACCGGAGTCGAGCCGCGGCCGGGACGGCGCGCTGAAGCCGGGGTCCCCGATCAGGTCTATCGCGTAGATTCTGAAGTGCGGGGCCCAGGCGGCAATCTCCGCGGTCCACATCGCCGAATTGCTGCCGCTGCCATGCAGGAGCACGAGTGGTGGGGCACCGGCCGGGCCCGATACCACGACGAAGGTATCGCCCTCGCGCGTCGCCACCACCCGCTCGTCGCGAGGCACGGGCCATGCATCGAGCAGGGCGCGGTAGCGGTCGCGGACCCGCGCCTCTCCGGCAGCCGACCTATAGAGCGCGGACATGGCCTGCCATGGCTCCCACGGGGTAAACGCCTCCGTGAGCGATCGTAGCGGATCCGGCGGCGCGGGAATGCGCTGGCACGCCCTCCCGGGATCGTGGATTGCGCCTATGATCAGGACCCGTATCGCGAAAGGACGCGAATCCGACGTGACTCCCGAATCGACCGCGCCCTGGTCCCCGACGCCCGGACCGGCTCCCGAGCGACACCTGTGCACCGACTGCGGGCTGTCGCGCTCCTCGGACCCCAAGCGCTGCGGCCGAGCGTGCCAGTTCATCTCACCGGATTACCCGGGACTCGAGGTTGCCGTGCACGGCCGAGCTCGCAGCACGGAGCGGCCGGACGAGCTGCACTTCGGCCCCTTCGACCGGATGCTGCGAGCAAGCCTCGTGCGCCCGAGCACCGGCGCGCAGTGGACAGGGATCACCACCCGGATCGGCGAGCGCCTCCTCGAGACCGGCCAGGTCGACGCCGTGCTGACGATGACCGCGGACCCCGCGGATCGCTGGCGACCCCAGCCCGTGATCATCACGCGCGCCGAGGACATGGCGTCGGCGCGCGGCATGCGCATGGGCTATGCGCCACTGCTGTCGCTGCTGGAGCCGGCGATCGCCCGTGGCCATCGCCGGCTCGCCGTGATCGGCATCCCGTGCCAGGTGTACGCGCTCAGGGCGCTCGAGCGGGAGCTCGGCCTCGATGCCCTGTACGTGATCGGCACACCCTGCTCGGACAACACCACCACCGAGCGCTTCCACGAGTTCCTCGCGCTGCTGGCGGACGACCCGGCACGCATCACGTACCTCGAATTCCGTGCCGACTATCACGTCGAGCTGCGTTTCGACGATGGGCGGGTCCGCGAGATCCCGTTTCTGCAACTGCCGCTGTCCCGGCTCCCGCCTGATTTCTTCCCGCTCACCTGCCGTACGTGCGTGGACTACACGAACGTGCTCGCGGACATCACCGTGGGCTACATGGGCGGCCAGGGCGAGCAGTGGCTGCTGGTGCGCAATGCCCGTGGCGCCCGCCTGCTCGAGCTGCTCGGCTCCGAGGTCAGGATTTCCGAACCCGGCACGGCGGGCAAGCGCACGGCGCACGTCAAGGGATTCATGACCAACGTCGAGCGCGCGGCGGGGGGCTTGCCGCTGCGCCGCATGCCCGGCTGGCTGCGACGCGTCGTCGGCTGGCTGATGCCGCGCATCGGCCCGCGTGGGCTCGAGTTCGCGCGCACGCGCGTCGACATGAAGGCCGTCGAGACCGTGATCCACCTCAGGCGCGAGCAGCCGAGGCGCCTGAAGTCGATGGTGCCCCCGCACGTCTGGCGCCTGGTCGAGCCATACGGACTCACGCCGGGACCCGACGAGCGGCAGGAGCCCGGCCCGTGACGCTCGAGGCACTCGTGTTCGACGTGGACGGCACGCTCGCGGACACCGAACGGGATGGTCACCGCGTTGCGTTCAATACTGCATTCTCAGAGGCGGGGCTCGACTGGCATTGGGACGAGCCGCTGTATTCGAGACTGCTGTCGGTGGCCGGTGGCGTCGAGCGGATGACGCACTACGCGCGCCTGCGCGGCTGGGACGGGACCGACGACGAGTTGCACGCGCGCCTGAAGCCGATACACCGTGCCAAGACCGCGCACTACGTCCGCCACGTCGCGTCCGGGGGTGTCGTACTGAGGCCGGGCATCGCGCGCATGCTCGCCGAGGCACGGGCGGCCGGGCTCCGGCTTGCCATCGCGACGACGACGACGCGCGAGAACGTCCTGGCGCTGCTCGCCGCCACGCTCGGATCGAGCTCGATCGGATGGTTCGCCGCGATCGGCACCGCCGCCGAGGTCCCGCTCAAGAAGCCGGATCCCGCGGTCTACCGGTGGGTGCTGGCCGAGCTGCACCTGCCTGCGTCCGCCGCAATCGCGTTCGAAGACACGCGAAACGGGCTGCTCGCGGCCACGAGTGCGGGGCTGCGGTGCATCGTGACCCCGACGGAATGCAGCAGCGCCGAGGACTTCACCGGCGCGGTCGCGAAGCTTGTCGATCTCGACCACCATCCGACGCGACCGGGTGAGATCGTCACGCTCGAGGACGTC
Organism: uncultured Pseudomonadota bacterium; assembly: GCA_903884235.1. GTDB lineage: Bacteria > Pseudomonadota > Gammaproteobacteria > Steroidobacterales > Steroidobacteraceae > CAIKZZ01. The sequence goes on along the minus strand of CAISEB010000023.1, from coordinate 66,279 downwards.
CGCGACTGGGCGGTCTCGTCGAACTGATTCCGGCCGTCGCCGGCGCGGCGGCGCCGGATCCGGCCCGTGGCCCGCTGGCGGACCCCGCGCGCACCCGGTATATCTGGTATTTGGCGCCGCGACCGGCAGCGGCTGCGGAGCCCTGATGTCGTCGCACCCCCTGACGCACCACGAGATCCTGGCGCTGATCGAGCCCTTTTCGAGGCTCGGCTACCAGGCCGACCTCGCCTCGAGCCAGCGGCTCGATCGGCGGCTGGTGTTTCGCCCGGTCGAGCACGCCGGCGATTCGCGCCCCTGCCGGATCATCGAGACGCTCGTGCTCGTCAGTCGCGGCGCGAACGCATTCCGTCTCGAGCGGCACTTGGCAGCGACCGGCGGACCCTCCATCGAGCTCGTCGCAGACGGGCAGGAGCCTGGGGCCCTGCTCGATCGCGTGCGCAGCGTCGCCATCGCGGACCCATTCCAGGCGGGACCCGGGTATTGCGTCGGCTTCAGCGGTCGCGTCGAGGCGCCCGATGGCACGGTGGCGCTCACCGAAGCGGTCGCTCACGTCGGCGAGTGGCGCATGACCCTCGAGGCCGATCCCGTGCGCGGCATGCGAGCCGATGTCTCGCTCACCCGCTCCGTGCAGGACGGCGCGACCGTTCCGGAGGATCTGCTCGCCGTGCTCGGGCGGGACTGGGGCCTGCTGCGACCGTCCGGGACGGGCTGGGCCGGCACCGCCCGCCTGCGTGGCCGCGGCGCGGCGAGGGACACCCGAACACGCGAGCGCATGCTGGTCGCCGCCCGCCACCTGTCCGCGACGTTCGCCGGGCCCGCCGAGCATTTCCACGCCGCCCATCGCCGCGCGCGGTGGCACGTCGCGATGCGGCGGCTCTTCCCGCTCGCGGCGGCGGCACTCCTGATACTCATCGGCGCCGCGTGCACGCGCATCGACATCACGGGCGATGCGACCGTGCGCGTCCTGCTGATGAGTTCGCCACCGATCCTCATGATCCTGTTCTTCTCGCTGCGCGAGGTTCCACGCCTGGAGCTGCCCCCGCTGCCGAGGACAACGAATGCGGGCGCGTGGCCCGTCCTGCGAGTGACCGACACCCAAGGGCAACCGGATGAGTGCTAATGCGATGAACCTGCCGCCGATCTCGGTCGCCGGCGCGAAGGCGGCGCTGATCGAGCAGTTCGCCGATCCCGTCCTGCGCCGGCGCGCGACGATGCTCTGGGGCACGCGCGGCGTCGGCAAGTCGTCCATCGTGCGCCAGGTCGCCGCGCACTTCGGGGTCCCGCTGGTCGACCTGCGACTGACCACGATCGAACCGGTCGACCTGCGTGGGGCGATCTATGCGGACGACGCGCAGCAGAAGACCGTCTGGTTTCCACCCGAGTTCCTGCCCGGCACTGACTCGCCTGCCGGCATCCTCTTCCTGGACGAGCTGACCGCAGCAGACCAGCGCCTGCAGATCTCTGCGTATTCGCTCATCCTCGATCGTCGCGTCGGGCACTATCGCCTGCCGGAGGGCTGGCAGATCATCGCGGCTGGCAATGCCAGCTTCCACGGCGCCGTGTGCCACGACATGGGCACGGCGCTCGCCGACCGGATGTTCCACTTCAACGTGCAGACGGTCATCGAGGCGTTCCTCGCGTACGGCATTGACAACGGGTTCGCCCCGGAAGTGATGGCATACCTGCGGGTCAGGCCGGACCGCCTCGACGACACCCAGGCGCAGCTCGCGAATGACCATCTCGTCGGAGCCAGTCCACGTGGGTGGGAGGACGTGTCCAATGTGTTGAAGTCCGGGCTCTCCGAGACGGCACGCCGTTCGTTCGTCCAGGGCCGGATCGGCGCCGCGAATTCCGCGGAGTTCTTCGGCGTGCTCCGCGACCTGCAGGCTGGCGCCGACGTGCTGCGACTGCTTGCCGCCACGCGGGGCACGGAGACGGCGGCGCTGCTGCCGCGTACGCTCGATGGCCTGTACGGCATGATCTACGGCCTCGTCGGCGCGAGCACCGACGGCACCGCGCTCGCGCGCGCGGTCGAAATTGCCGAGCAGCTACCGGATGCGCCGACGCCACTCCCGGCGCGGGAGGGCCAGACGCTGCTGATGGAACTGCTGATGCAGAAGGCGCTCGCGGCCGGCCTCGAGCTCGTCATCCTCGACAGCGCCGCGTACCGCCGCTACACGGAGCGCCGCCGTCGCGAGGGACTCGATGGCTGAGGTGTCCTTTCCCTCCGGGCATCGGGGCACGCGTGCGATACAACGCATGGTCGAGTTCGCGCCGTCGACGGGCGGACTCGCGCTCTGGGTACGACACGAGGATGTGGTCGGCACGGCGGCGGACCCGGCCGTCACGACGGACGGTCGGACGCTGTACTACAGGCCATCCTTCGAGTCGCTGCCGCTGCCCGAGCAGGTCGGGCTGGTCGCGCACGAGGTCCTGCACGTTGCCCTGCGGCACGCGCAGCGGTACCACGAACTGGCGGCGCTCCTCGGCACGGTTGACCTCGCGCTGTTCAATCGCTGCGCCGATGCGATCGTCAACAGCACGCTGTCGCACCTCGGCTGGCTGAAGCTTCCGAAGGACGCGCTGCTGCTGGATCACCTGCTGCGGACGGTGCTCGCCATCGAGGAGCCCGTGGAGAAATCGCTGCTCGAATGGGACGTCGAGCGCCTGTACCGCACGATCGCGGAGCAGCACCGTGGCGGCCGCAATGGCCGTTCCGCCGGCCGCCCGGGCGCCGGCAAGGGCGGGACCGCGAGGGATCCGTCGCCGGCCCGCAGCCGCGGGGAGCAGGCCGAGCGAATCCGCGCATCCGGGCGCTCGGAGCGTGACATCGTCCCGAGCCAGGCCACGCTCGGCGCACCGGAGGCGGAAGCGGAGGAGACGCGGGAGTGGAGCGAGCGGCTCATCCGTGCACACGCGGGTGACGCCGAGTTCTCGATGCTGCGCACGCTGCTCGCCGACGTGCCGCGCACCCGGACGCCGTGGGAGCAGGTGCTGCGCACGCGGCTCGCGCGCACGCTCGCGCCGAAGCGCGACGTGTCCTGGTCACGACCCTCGCGCTCCTACCTCGCGAACCAGGGCAGAGCCGCTGGCCGTCGCATGCCGTGGGAGCCCGGCACCAGCGCCACCCGCGCGGCACCCCGGCTCGTCGTCATAGTCGACGTCTCCGGCTCGATCGACGATGAGCTGTTGGCGCGCTTCGCGCGCGAGATCGACGCCATCACCCGCCGCACCGAATCCGAGCTCGTGCTGGTCGTCGGCGACGATCGCGTGCGGCGCGTGACCCACCACTCGCCCGGACATTCGGACCTGGCCTCGATCGAGTTCGAGGGCCGCGGTGGCACGGACTTCACGCCGCTGCTCGAGGAGGCCGGCCGGCACCGGCCGGACATCGTCGTCGTCCTGACCGATCTCGATGGGCCGGCGCGCATCCGGCCTCGCTGGCCGGTGCTGTGGGCCGTACCGGAATCCCGGCGGCACGCGATCGCCCCGTTCGGCCGCATCGTGGAGCTGTGCTGATGGCCGTGGCAGCCGAGTCCGGCCCGGCGGGTGCGCCGCTCACCCACCACCAGATGCTCGCGCTGGCAGAGCCCTTCGCACGACGCGGACACGTCGCGGACCTCGCGGCGAGCCACCGCGCGCGCCGGCGACTGGCATTCCAGCCGCGCACGGCAGCGGCGCCACGCAGTGACGGCTCGAGCATCCGTGAGTCGCTTGTGCTGGACAGTTTCGAGCGTGGCACCTACCGGCTCGTGCGGACGCTTGAATGCGGGGGACTTGCGGCGACGCTCCGCGCCAGCGGTCGCGACCCCGCGGAGCTGCTGCGGGAGATCGAGGCGTTCGCGCCGGAACGACAGTTCAGCTCTGGCGGCGATGTTCCCTGCGCGCTCAGCTTCGAACTGGACGACGAGCGGCGGCGGATCCTCACTCGCGCCGTGCTGCGGACCGCCACGATCGAAATGACCCTCGTGTTGACCGCTGTGCGCGGGGTCGCGGCGGAGATCGGAATCAGCGCACTCGACGGGCGGGACCTCGCACTGCCGGAGGACCTGCTCGCGGTGCTCGGCTGGGACTGGTCGCCACTCGTGCGCAAGGGACGCTCGTGGCAGGCGCGCCTGCGACTGCGCGGGACGCCGGAGCAGCGCGGGCGCCGTGCCGAGTCGGAACTCCTGCGCGCCGGCGACCATCTCGCCCGCACGCTGTCCGAGCCCCCGGCTCGCTTCCACGAGCGGCTGCACGGCGCCCGCTGGCGGGTCGTCGCCCGACGCACGATTCCCTGGCTGACCGTGCTCGCGCTGGCGGGCGCCGTCGCGACGCTGCCGCGCCTGCTCGCCAATCCGGAGCCGGCGACGGTGATGCTGATCTTTCATGTCCCGACGGTGCTGATCGCCTTCAGCTTCTGCCTGCAGGAGCAGGCGAAGTTCGAAATCCCGCCGCGACCGAGGCGGTCCACGGCGCCGGACTGGCACGCGCAGCCGGCGCCTGCCCTCGACCAGGCCCGCGCGACGCGCTGGTGGAACTCGCCCTTCCGCTGATCGCGCCGCGCCGGCCGTTGCGCCCGACTTCACGATCGGGCAGTTTCGTCATGGCATGCCCGTGTCCCACACCACCCTGCCGTGAAGGTCCGAATCCCGGTCGCCGTCCTCGCGGTCGCCGCGATCGCGGCGTCGCTCTGGCACCTGCGCGACGCCGAGGGTGGCACCGTGCGTTCGACTCGGTACGTGGACGGCATGCCCGTCTCCGTGTTCCAGCCCCAGTCCGGCGCCCGGCGCCCTGTCGTCCTGATCGCACACGGATTCGCCGGCTCCGGACGCCTGATGGAATCCTTCGCGCTGTCATTCGCGCGCGCCGGCTACACCGCCGTGACCTTCGACCTGCCCGGGCATGGCCGGAACCCGCGCGCCCTGACCGGCAGCATCACCGAGATCGACGGCGCGACACGCACGCTGCTCACGGCCCTCGGCCGGGTCGCAGACGACGCACGCCAGCTCGGCGACGGGCGCCTCGCGGTACTCGGCCATTCCATGTCGTCCGACATCGTCGTGCGGCTCGCCGAGGCCCGCACGGACGTCGCGGCGACGATCGCGGTGTCGATGTTCTCGCCTGCCGTCAGCGCAACCGCGCCGCGCAACCTGCTCGTGATCGTCGGCGACTGGGAAGGTCCGCTGAAGCGCGAGGCGCTACGCGCCATCGGCCTTGCCACGGCGCCCGCGACCGCCCTGCCCTTCGTCACCTACGGGGACTTCGCGGCGGGCACTGCCCGGCGCGTCGCGTTCAGCGCACACGTGGAGCACGCGAGCGTGCTCTACAGCGACGACAGCCAGCGCGAGGCCGTGGCGTGGCTCGACCGTACGTTCGGCGCCGAGCGACGCACCGCCCCGATGACGGGCGGGCGCGGGCCGTGGATCCTGCTGCTCCTTGGCGCGCTGGTCACGCTTGCGTGGCCGCTGGCGGCGCTGCTGCCGCAGGTCGCCCGAGAGCCGATCGGGGCATCGCTGCGGTGGCGCAGCCTTTGGCCCGTGCTCATCGTGCCCATGATCGCCACGCCCCTGGTGCTGCGCGTCCTGCCCACCCATTTCCTGCCGGTGCTCGTCGGTGACTACCTCGCCGTGCACTTCGCGACCTATGGCGCGGTCACCGCACTGTGCCTCGTGTGGCTGCGTCGCCATGGCGCGCCGCCGAAGCGGGCGCCGACCCCGTGGGCCCCGCTCGTGCTCGGCGCCGCCGCCGTTACGGCTTACGGCCTGCTGGGGCTCGCGCTACCGCTCGACCGGTACGTGACCTCCTTCCTCCCGACGCCGACGCGCGTGCCGCTGGTGCTGGCGATGCTCGCCGGCACGCTCGCGTTCTTCCTCGCCGACGAGTGGACGACGCGGGGCGCTGGCGCCGCGCGCGGCGCCTATGCCATGTCCAAGCTCGCGTTCCTCGCATCGCTCGCCATCGCCGTCGGGTTGGACTTCGGTCGACTGTTCTTCCTGATCATCATCGTGCCGATCATCGTGCTGTTCTTCCTCGTGCACGGCGCATTCTCGGCCTGGTCGTACCGTCACACCGGGCACCCCTTCGTCGCGGCGATCGCGAACGCGGTCGCCTTCGCGTGGGCCATCGGCGTCACATTCCCCCTGCTGGCGGGATAGGATCGACATGACCCACTCGGCAGGAGTTCCGACGTCCATGGCCTCGCGATCGTACCCAGCACCCGCGGCCGTACTCGAGCTGCTCAAGCCCGTGACCTGGTTCCCGCCCATGTGGGCCTTCAGCTGCGGCGTCGTCTCCTCCGGCGTGGGCGCGGCCGGCCATTGGCGCATTATCCTCACAGGGGTGGCGCTCGCAGGCCCGCTGGTCTGCGCGATGAGCCAGGCCATCAACGACTGGCACGACCGCGAAGTGGACGCGATCAACGAACCCAATCGCCCGATCCCCTCCGGCAGGATTCCCGGTCGCTGGGGACTCTACATCGCGATCGTGTGGACGCTGCTCTCGCTCGCGGTCGCCGCGACACTGGGGCGCTGGGTGCTGGTGTCCGGCGCGGTCGGCCTGTCGCTGGCCTGGGCCTACAGCGCGCCGCCCTTCCGCCTCAAGCGCAACGGTTGGTGGGGAAATGCCGCCTGCGGGTTCTCGTACGAGGGCCTGGCGTGGGTCACCGGCGCGGCGGCGATGGCGGGCGGCGCTCTGCCACCCGTACCGGTGCTGCTGCTCGCGTTCCTCTACAGCGCGGGCGCACACGGCATCATGACGCTCAACGACTTCAAGTCGATTCGCGGCGACCGGGAGATGGGAATCGACTCCCTGCCCGTCCTGCTCGGCGCGGACGGCGCCGCCCGCGTAGCGTGTGCCGTCATGGCGGTGCCGCAGGTGGTCGTGATCGGCCTCCTGCTCGCCTGGCACCGGCCGCTGCAGGCTGCGATCGTCACCGGCCTCCTGGTCGCTCAGGGGCTGATGATGCTCCGCTTCCTGAGGACGCCGGTCGAGCGGGCGCTGTGGTACAGCGGGCTCGGGATCCCGCTGTACGTGTCCGGCATGATGGCGAGCGCCTTCGCGATCCGAACACTCTGACGGTCAGGACTTGATCCGCAGCATCCGAGGATCGTAGAGCGGGCGCAAGGAAACGACCGCCGGATACCGGCGCGTGGCGATCTCGACCTCCCAGGTGCCGGAATCGATGTACGCCTGATCGACGACGCACTTCGGTTCGACCATCACGAGCCCGACCGCGCCACCCAGCGTATGACCGTAGGATGCGGCGCGCACGTAGCCGACCCGCACGCCGTCGCGCCACACCACCTCGGCGTGGAACATCAGCGGCTCCGGATCCTTCACGAGCACCTGCATCAGGCGACGCTGGAGGGGGCCCCTGTGCTTGCGTGCGAGCAGCGCGTCGCGCCCGAGGAAGCCGCCCGGCTTGTCGAAGGCGATCGCGAACCCAAGACCGGTCTCGAGCGGATCATCGGTGTTGTCGATGTCATGGCCGTAGTCACGGTACGCCTTCTCCATGCGCAGGCTGCCGAGCGCCTTCAGGCCCGCGTGGACGAGCCCGAGATCCGCGCCCGCCGCGACGACCCGGTCGTAGACATGGACCGCCTGCTCCGACGGGACGTAGAGCTCGTAGCCCAGCTCGCCGAGGTAGGTGATCCGCACGCACAGCGCGCGCGCGAAGCCGATGTCGATCTCGCGCGCGGCGCGGAACGGGAATGCGGCATTCGACATGTCCTCGCTCGTAATCCGCTGCAGCAGGTCGCGGGAATGCGGCCCCTGCACGTTCAACTGCCCGTAGCCACTCGTGACGTCGGTGACGAACGCGTGCGCATCCATGTCCTCGATGTGGCGGCGCATCCAGGTCTCGACGTGGCGGACCATCGTGTCAGTGACGACGACGAAGAAGCGATCCGCCGCAAGCTTGGTGACGGTCAGGTCCGCCTCGAGCAGGCCGCTCGCATTCAACCACTGGGTATAGGTGATCGTGCCCGCGTCGCCGTCGACGTCGTTCGCCGAAAGGTGGTTCAGCACGCGCCCGGCGTCGCGGCCCTGCACCAGGAACTTGCCCATGAACGACATGTCCATGGCGACGACCGCCTCGCGGGCGGCGCGATGCTCAGCCTCCCAGCGCGGGAACCATTGCTCCCGGCCGAACGAGAGCGGGCCCTGCTGCGGCGTGACGCCCGGCTCGCCGAACCAGTCCGGGCTCTCCCAGCCGCTGACCTCGCGGAAGTAGGCGCCGGCGCCGGCGAGGCGCTCGTGGAACGGCGAGCGACGCGCGCCACGCGCGGTCTGCAGCGCGTAGTTCGGATAGTGGCACTTGTAGACGAGACCCAGCGATTCGACGGTACGCTGGCGCCGGTACTCGGGGTTCGCCTGGTAGGTGTGCAGCCGGTCGATGTTGAAGCCGGTGACATCGACGTCCGGTGTGCCGTTGACGATCCAGTGGGCGAGCACGCGCCCGAGGCCTCCGCCGGTCAGGACGCCCACGGAATTGAGGCCGGCGGCCACGAAGTAGCCGCGCAGCTCCGGTGCCTCGCCGACGATCGGCCGCAGGTCCGGCGTGAAGCTCTCGGGGCCGCAGAAGAACTTGCGCACGCCGACCTGGGAGGTGATGGGGACCCGGCTCATCGCCTTCTCGAGGAACGGCGCCATGCGGTCCCAGTCGGGCGGCAACTCGAGGAAGCTCGCATCGGCCGGAATGCCCTCGATCTTCCACGGTGCGCACACCGGCTCGAACAGGCCCACCATCAGGCCGCCACCCTCCTCGCGGTAGTAGCCGTAGCAGCCCGGATCCTCGAGGACTGGCATCTTCGGCAACCCGGGAATCGGTTCGGTGATCAGGTAGTAGTGCTCGGCGGCCTGGTTCGGGACGTTGACGCCCGCGAGGGCCCCGAACTGCCTCGCCCACATGCCGGCGCAATTGACGACGTAGTCGGCACGGATCTCGCCCCGCTCGGTGCGCACGCCGGTGACGCGACCACCCGCCTGCGTGACACCGAGCGCGGCGACTCCCTCGACGATGCGCACGCCGCGCATCCGCGCACCCTTGCCGAGCGCCATGGTGACGTCGACCGGATTCACGCGCCCATCCTCGGGGACGTAGAAGCCGGCCTCGATGTCGTCGACCTTCGCGAGCGGGAACAGGTCGCCGACCTCGCGGGGCGACAGTTCCTGGACGTTCACTCCGCAGTAGCGATTGAACGCCGAGACGCGCCGGTACTCCTCCAGGCGATCCCGATCTGACGCGACTTCGATGAAGCCGATCGGGTTGAAGCCCGTCGCCTGGCCCGTCTCAGCCTCGAGTCGCGAGTACAGGTCGCGCGTGTACTTGCGCATCTCGATGGACGTCTCGGAGGTCGACCCGAACGCCACCATCAGGCCGGCCGCATGCCAGGTCGTCCCCGAGGTCAGCCGGTCGCGCTCGAGGAGCACGATGTCCTTCCAGCCCAGCAACCCGAGGTGATACGCGACCGACGTGCCGATCACGCCACCGCCGACGACGACGACGCGGGCGTGGGACGGCAGGTTGATGTCATTCATGGTCGGAATCCGTTGGCCCGCGGGTGAGCCCGGATCTTACCAGCCCGCCCCGGCGCCCGCGACTTGCAAAACCCCGTAAGTGCTTACTAATATCAGCCACCCAACGACGCGGTGCGATCCATGCCGACGCTACACGAATACGGCCACCTGCTCCTCGCCTCCAGGCTGCGCAAGGTGAGCGAGGCATTCTTCAACGGGGTTGACGAGGTGTACCGCGAGCACGGTGTGGACCTGCCCTCGCGCAGCTTCGCCATCCTGTTCCTGCTGCGCGACCACGGCCGGCTCGGGATCTCGGAGATCGCCGCGAGCCTCGGCCAGACCCACCCCGCGGTGAGCCAGATGAGCCGCAAGCTGCTCGCGCGCGGCGTCGTTCGCGAGTGGCCGGACCCGCGCGACGACCGTCGCCGGCTGCTCGCACTGTCGCGTCAGGGCGCGGCGCTGATGCGCCGCCTGGCACCGACATTCGCGGCCATCGACGGGGCGGTCGCGACGCTGGAGGCCCGCCTGCCCCTGTCAGCCACGCTGACGGCCGTCGATGAGGCGCTCGGCGAGCGCAGCTTCGCCAGGCGCATCCGCGCGGTGGAACGCGCGAGCGAGGCCGCCGCCGTCGAGATCATCCCGTTCGAGAGCCGCTACCGCGGCGAGTTCAAGCGCCTGAATCTCGAGTGGCTGCAGCGGTTCTTCCGGGTCGAACCAATCGATGAAGTCGTGCTTTCCGACCCGGAGGCACTGATCCGCGCGGGCGGCCACTTGTTCCTCGCGCGCCTGCACGGACGCATCGTCGGCACGTGCGGTCTGCTCGTCGAGCACCCGGGCGCAATGGAATTGTCGAAGATGTCCGTCACCGAATCGTGCCAGGGACTCGGCATCGGCCGGCGCCTGCTCGATGCGGCGCTCGCGAAGTACCTGACGCTCGATTGCCGACGGCTCTACCTGGAGACGAACTCGGCCCTGACGCCGGCCATCACGCTCTACGAGTCGGTCGGGTTCCGGCATGCGCCCCGCCCGGGCGGACCCTCGCCCTACGAACGCGCCGACGTCTACATGGTCTGGCGCAAGCCCGCCGCCGCGCGGCGCGCGGCGCCGAGGTAAGCGCGGCCCGCCACCGCCCGGTCAGTCCAGCTGTTCGTACAGCGGCGTGGTCAGGAAGTCAGCGAGTTCAGGGGCGAGCGACATCTGCTCGAAGATCCTGGCGGCGGCATCGTAGGTGCCGCCTTCCGCTGCGCCGGCCGCCGAGCGGACCTTCGGCAGCTCCTCGGCGATCAGCGTCCGCACGAGCGCGGCGTCGACCTTGCGGCCGTCCTCGAGCACGCCCTTCGCACTCACGACCCACTGCCACACCTGGCTTCGGGAGATCTCCGCGGTCGCGGCGTCTTCCATCAGGTTGTGGATCGGCACGCAGCCGTTTCCGGTGAGCCAGCTGCCGAGGTAGTGGATGCCGACGTTGATGTTGTTGCGAACGCCCGCCTCGGTGATCGGCTGCTCGGGCACGAAGGCCATGAGGTCCTCGGCGGCGATGACGTCGTCGCGCTGGCGATCCCACTGGTTCGGCCGGTCACCGAGTACCGCGACGAACTCGGACTTCGCGATCGACACGAGGCCGGGATGGGCGACCCAGCCGCCGTCGAAGCCGTCGCGCGCATCGCGAGCCTTGTCATGGCGGATGCCCGCCAGGGCCTTGTCGTTCGCGACCGGATCGCCCTTGATCGGGATGAGCGCGCTCATCCCACCGATCGCCGGCGCGCCGCGATGGTGGCAGGTCTTCACGAGCAGCAGCGCGTAGCTGCGCATGAACGGCACTTCCATCGTGATCGCGGCGCGGTTCGCGAGGCAGAACCCCGGGCGGCGGCGGAACTTCTTGATGGCGCTGAAGATGTAGTCCCACCGGCCCGCATTCAGGCCCGCCGAATGCTCGCGCAGCTCGTAGAGGATCTCGTCCATCTCGAATGCCGCGAGGATCGTCTCGAGCAGCACCGTCGCCTTGATCGTGCCACGCGGCAGGCCGATCGCGTCCTGGGACGCGATGAACACGTCGTTCCAGAGTCGCGCCTCGAGATGGTTCTCGAGCTTCGGCAGGTAGAAAAAGGGTCCGGCGCCGCGACGGAGCTGCTCGGCGGCGTTGTGGAAGAGCGCCAGCGCGAAGTCGAAGATGCCGGCGGAGACGCGCGCGCCGTCGACGAGCAGGTGCTTTTCGTCGAGATGCCATCCGCGCGGGCGTATCAGCAGCGTCGCGATGGCTTCGTTCAGCGCATAGCGCTTGCCGGCTTCATTGACGAAGCTCAGGTCACGACGCACCGCGCCGCGGATGTTGAGCTGCCCCTCGATCTGGTTGGACCAGGTCGGCGTGTTCGAATCCTCGAAGTCCGCCATGTACGAATCGGCGCCGGAGTTCAGCGCGTTGATGATCATCTTGCGCTCGACGGGTCCGGTGATCTCGACGCGACGGCAGGCGAGCGCCGGCGGCAGCGGCGCGATCCGCCAGTCCGCCTCGCGGATGATGCGCGTCTCAGCGAGGAAAGAGGGCAGTTCACCAGCGTCGAGCCGCTGCTGGCGCTCGACACGCGCCGCGAGTAGCTGGCGGCGACGCGGCTCGAAGCGACGATGCAGGTCCGCGACCAGCTGCAGGGCGGCGGGCGTGAGGATCTCCTCGTAGCCGGGCCCGAGCGGACCGAGGATCTGGACGCCGGCGGGCAGGCTGGGGGACATCGTGGCACTCACTGGAGAGGGTGGTACTGGACACCGGAATCCTAGAACCGAACCCCGGATGCCGGAATCCCCGCGACCGACAGCTCAGTCGGTACTTTAAGTATCGACTGCGCCGGGTTAACCTAGGATTCCAGCCTCGAGACGGACCATGGACCGCCACACCCAGCTGCGCAGCTTCGTGCTGATCGCCGAAAAGGGCGGCTTTGCATCCGCCGCCCTCGTCGAGGGCGTCACCCCCGTGGTCATGGGACGCCGCCTCAACGCCCTCGAGGAGCGTCTTGGCGTCAAGCTCATGCATCGCTCGACACGCGGCCTCCGACTGACGGAACTCGGCGTCGAGTTCCTCGAGCGCAGCCGTTCGACACTGCGGGACTTCGACGACCTCGAGCTCAGCATCTCGCGCAGTCGCCAGAGCGTGACCGGGGAGCTGACGGTCTCGGCCCCTGCCGGCTTCGGGAGGCGGCACGTGGCGAGACATGGCCCGGAATTCGCCGCGCGCCACGCGGGGGTGCGCCTGCGCTTCAACCTCACGGATGGCGTCGCCGATCTGGTCCGGGAGCGGATCGATGTCGCGATCCGGATCGGGCCGGTGACCGAACCCGATCTCGTCGTCGTGAAGCTGCACGAGAACCGGCGTGTCGTCTGTGGCTCGCCCGCGTACTTCGAGCGGCACGGCATCCCCGAGACGCCGCAAGACCTGCTGGCGCACGAGTGCCTGACACTCAGCTCGCCGGGCGCACAGCAACGCGGCTGGATGTTCCGCCATGGCGCAGGCATGGGATCCGTCCGCGTGCGTGGGACGCTCTCGTGCAGCGACGGCGAGCTGCTCTATGACTGGATGCTGAAGGGACTCGGGCTCGGCTGGCGCTCGACTTGGGAGGTCCACGCGGCCGTCGCGCGAGGCGACCTGATGACGGTGCTCGAGGACTACGAGATCCCGGACTACGACATCCAGGCGGTCTACCCCCAGCAGCGCTTCGTACCCGCCAAGGTGCAGGCGTTCATCGGCTACCTGAAGAGCCTGTACGCCACGCCGGGCTACTGGACGGACACCGCGCGCCCGGTGCGCCGCCGTCGCTGATCAGGCCGCGAGCTCGCTCCTCTGGTAGGTCGCCCGCTCGATCCAGCGCGGGTTGATCTCGACGCCCCAGCCGGGCGCCGACGGGATGGTGACGTGGCCGCCATCGACCGCGTACGGATCCCCGAGGAACAGCTCCTGTTGCCAGGGGTAGTAGTCGGGGCCCTCGATCGACAGCTCCAGGTACTTGCCGGCGTTGGGAATGGCGCCGAGCAGGTGCATCGTGCACATCGTCACCAGCGACAGGTTGGCGCTGTGGGGCGTGCACGGCAGGCCCGCGGCGGCCGCCATCGACGCGACCTCGAGCGTGCGCACCATGCCGCCCATGTACATGACGTCAGGCTGCGCGATGTCGACTGCCCGCATCGCGATCATCCGCTCCCAGGTCGAGAGGTCCCAGTCCTGCTCGCCGCCGGTGACGTCGATCGAGAGCGCGTCGGCCACCTCCTTCGACTGCTCCAGGACCCAGTACGGACAGGGCTCCTCGTAATGACCCACGCCTTCGGCCTCGAGGATGCGCCCGACTTCGATCGCCCGCCGCGGCGAGAACCCGCTGTTCGCATCGACCAGCTTGTCGATCCCGTCACCGAGCGTCCGCGCGACCAACGGGATGATCTCCTCCGTCCGCCCCGGCCACTCGTCGACGTCGCGTCCACACTCCGCCGCGATGCGCCACTTGAATGCATCGAAGCCCAGCTCGTCACGCAGGCGCACAAGCCGGTCCGCCTCCTGGCGAGGCGTGATGTCGCGCTTCATCGATGAGGCATAGGCGCGCAGGCGGCCGGGCTTGCCGCCCAGCAACTCGACGACCGCCTTGCCCTCGAGCTTGCCGCGCAGATCCCACATCGCCGTATCCAGGCCCGCCATTGCGCGGCAGCGGTAGCTGCCCGGATACTTGTGCTCCCGTTCCCAGATGCGCTGCAGCAGCGGCGCGACCGCAAGGGCGTCCGCGCCGAGCGCCCAGGGGGCGACCTGGCGGTGGAAGATCGTCGCGGTGATGTCGGCGTTGTAGGTCGACGTCTGGCCCCAACCCACGGCACCGCTGTCGGTGGTCAGGCGAACGAAGCAGACGAACTCGTCGGTGAATGTCTCGAGGCGGGCGATCTTCATGTCAACTCCACGCTGCACGATGGCGCGCGATCCGGACAGCCGCGAGCGGGGCCTCGACCTCGGGATCCGGATCGGGAATCCGCCTCACGGTGATCGCTCCTCCGGCCCAGTCAGCCGTTGACGTCGACGACGACGCGACCGCGCACCTGGCCCTTCAGGATGTCGGCTGCAAGCCGCGGCACGTCGCCGAGGCCCGCCTTCACCACCATCGACTGCAGTCGGTCGAGCGGCAGGTCCGCGACCAGGCGCTGCCAGGCAGCGAGGCGCCGTGACGCCGGGCACATCACGGAATCGATCCCCAGCAGGTTCACGCCACGCAGCAGGAACGGCACGACGGTGGTTTCCAGCTTCGCCCCACCCGCGAGGCCGACGGCGGCCACCGATCCGCCGTAGCGGACCTGGGTGAGCACGCGCGCGAGCGTGTTGCCGCCCACGGAGTCGACGCATGCGGCCCACCGCTCGCTCTCGAGAGGGCGCTTCGCCGGATCCGCGAACGGACTCCGGTCGACAATCGTCGTTGCACCGAGCGCAGCGAGGTACGGGTGGGTATCCGCCCGTCCGGTCGAGGCGACCACGTTGTAGCCGCGCTTCGCGAGAATCGCCGTCGCCACGGAGCCCACGCCACCGGCAGCGCCGGTGACCAGCACCTCGCCCGATGCAGGCGCAAGGCCATGATCCTCGAGCGCCATGACCGCGAGCATCGCGGTGAAGCCGGCGGTACCGATCGCCATTGCATCCCGGGTCGACAGGCCCGGCGGCAGCGGAACGAGCCAGTCGCCGCTGACGCGCGCGCGTTGCGCGAGGCCACCCCACTGCACCTCGCCGACACGCCAGCCCGTCAGCACGACGCGGTCACCGGCCTTGTGGGCGGAATGCGCGCTCTCGAGCACGGTTCCCGCGAAATCGATCCCTGGAACGTGGGGGTACTTCTTGACGAGCCCGCCTGCACCGGTCGCGACGAGGCCGTCCTTGTAGTTGATCGTCGAATAGTCCACGGCCACCAGCACGTCGCCTGCGGGAAGGCTCGACTCCTCGAGCGACTGGACGGTGGCCGAGACCACGCCGTCGACGTTATTGACCACGAGTGCCTGGAACATGGCGGGAGCCTCTGGGGTGTGCGGGATGGGGCGCGCCCGCATTATTCATCAATTCGTCTGACAAATGGTAGAGTAGTCGTCGCCGCCGCCCCACGGAGCGCCCAGATACCATGACCATCGACTACCAGGGCCTCGTCACCCAGGGCCTCGCGCGCCAGATCGCCGAGAAGCTTCGGGAGGCCATCCTCGAGGGACGCCTGCACGTCAACGAGCGCCTGCCGACCGAGGAGGAGCTCGCGGCACGCTTCAGCGTATCGCGGCCGACGATCCGCGAGGCCCTGAAGCGCCTCGCCGCGCAGAACCTGATCCGGTCCCGGCGCGGCCCCACCGGCGGCACGTTCGTCAGCCACCCGACCTTCGAGGAAGCGCGGCTCGCGGTCGCCAATGCCGCCTCGCTGCTCGTGTCGATGGGCGAGTTCGAACTCGCCCACGTGCTGGAGGCCCGCTTCGAGGTCGAACTCCTGTGCTGCCGCCTGGCCGCCACGCGGCGGACCGACGCGCACCTCGCCACCATGGCCGCCGAAATCGCCCGGCAGCGCGACCCCGCGCTACTCGACACGGAGTTCTGCGCGTCGGACGTCGGCTTCCACCGCGCTCTTGTCGCCGCGGCCAGGAATCCGGCGCTCGAGTTCGCGGCGGCCGGTGCGCTCGATTCCCTCCAGCCGGCCGTCAATCTGGTTGTCTTCCGGTACCGCGACCGGCGCCAGGTCGCGACCCAGCACGAGCGTATTCACGCCGCGCTCGTGGCGCGCGATGCGGGTGTCGCCTGCGAGGCGCTGTCCGACTACATGAGCACGCTGCAGCGACAGTATCGCAAGGCGCACTCGCTACGGACCCCCGCGCGCAAGGCGAGCAAAGCCGCACATGCTTAGGCAGCGATCCGCGGTCTGGCTGGTGGGGATGGTGACCCTGTCGGTCTTCATCAATTACATCGATCGCGGCAACCTGTCGACCGCGTCGTCGTTGATCGCAGACCAATTGCACCTCGACGAGGCACAGCTCGGCATCCTGTTCTCCGCATTCTACTTCGGCTACGTGCCGCTGATGCCCCTCATGGGCATGCTGGCGGACCGCATCGGCGCCAAAGCCGTGCTCGCCGCTGGCGTCGCGATCTGGTCGATCGCGACATTCAGCACGGGGCTCGTCAGTGGGTTCACGTCGCTGCTGGCGCTGCGCGTGCTGCTTGGCGTCGGCGAGAGCGCGGCCTTCCCCTGTGCATCGAAGATCATCGCCCAATCGGTCCCGGTACCTCGTCTTGGGCTCGCAAACGGAATCCTGAGCTGCGGGTATCTCGTCGGACCCTCGGTCGGGACATTCCTCGGCGGCACGCTGATGATCTTCTTCGGGTGGCGCGTCGTGTTCCTCGCCTTTGGCGCGGCCTCGCTGCTGTGGCTCTGGCCGTGGCGCCGCGCCGAAATCTCGCCGAATCCAGAGGCCGATGCCGCCGCGGGCGTCGCACCCGTCGCTCCCTCGTTCTGGCGCATCCTTCGCGAGCGATCGCTGTGGGGCGCCGCGATCGGCCACTTCGCCTCGAACTACACCTACTACTTCATCCTCTCGTGGCTGCCGTATTACCTCGTCAAGTCGCGCAGCTTCTCATTGCAGGCCATGGTCGGGACGGCCTCGCTCGCCTACGCCGTCAACGCAGCGAGCGCGCTCGCGATGGGCTGGCTCGCGGACCGCTGGATCCACGGTGGCGCAAGCCCCACGCGGGTCTACAAGTGGATCATGGCCGCAAACCACGTCGCCGGATTCCTCTGCATCGGCGCGATTCCCTTCCTCGGTGCGCCAGCCGCGATCGCCGCGCTCTTCGTGTTCCAGATCGCGAGCGGCGCCTCGTACCCCGGGTTGTTCGCGATCCCCCAGATCATCGCCGGCCCGGCGGCCGCCGCGCGCTGGGTGGGCGTGCAGAACGCCTGCGGAAACGCGGCTGGTCTCGTGGCACCCATCCTCGGCGGGTGGCTGGCGCACGCTTCCGGATCCTTCGATTCCGCGTTCGCGGTCGCGGCAGGGGTCAACCTCGCGGGCCTCGTGGGGTGGGTGTGGATCATGCAGAAGGTGGAGCCACGGGATTGGTCCGCCGGCGGCGTGCAGGCATCGCTGGGCGCTTGAGACATCGGAGGACGACATGACGATCGCATTCAATCTCGCCGGGCGCAGGGCCCTCGTCACCGGCAGCGCCAACGGCATTGGACTCGCGACGGCCGAGCTGCTGGCCCGCAGCGGTGCGCAGGTGGCGATGAACGATCTGTCGTTCACGGCCCTCGACGAGGCGGTCACGCGCATGCGTGCCGACGGTCTCGTCGTCCACGCCGTGCCGGGCGATCTCGGGCGCGCCGAATCCGCGACGCTCGTGGCCTCAGGCGCCCTCGCCGTGCTGGGCGGCCTGGACTTCCTCGTCAACAACGCCGGGGCCCCGTTCACGCGAGAGCCGATCCCCGCCGCGAACCTGGACGCGATGACCGACGACTTCTGGGACCGGATCCTCAAGGTCAACCTGATGAGCGCGTTCTGGATGGTGCGGGCGCTCGCCCCGGCGCTGCGCGCATCGCGTGGCGCGGTCGTCAATACCGTGTCCACCGCCGCGTTCGGTGGGGGCGGCAGCAGCATCGCCTACGCGACGGCCAAGACCGGGCTCGCCGGGCTCACGCGCGAGCTCGCGCGCGGCCTCGCGCCGGATGTTCGCGTGAACGGCATCGCGCCGGGGTACGTGAACTCCGCATGGGAATGCTCGTTCGGCGACGTCGAGTCGGCCGCGCGCGCGACCGTTCCGCTCGCCCGCGTGGGCCAGCCAGCGGAGTACGCGGAAGTGATCGCGTACCTGTGCGAGGGCGCGCGCTATGTCACCGGCGAGGTGATCGTCGTGAGCGGCGGCGCCCGTCTCTGAGACGCGCGTCCTGGGGATCACCGGATTTGCGGGCAGCGTTGCTGCGCGAGTGCTACCGCGACGGGAAGCGCGCGCCAGCCTCGCCCGGGGCGGCGCCGGCGATGCCGGCAAAACAGACGGCTAGCATCTGCTCGACGATCGCGTCGTCACCGTACTTGCCGTAGATCCGCAGGTACTCGACCGCGGGATCGCAAGTGCGGGCGTAGTAGCTGTAGAGAATCACGTCGTTCGGAAGCTCCCGACGGAGTTCGCCACGCTTCTTGGCATCGGTGACGATCGCATCAAGCATGCGGTGCAGCTTGAGCGCGCGGGTGACGTACCTCAGGCTGTGGGTCAACATCGCGCGGACGTGGGGACTCGTGGACGGCAGGAACGGCAGGCCGCCGGACAGGCGGACCCGCAGCACCCACTCGAGCAGGCTGCGCAGCCGCGCGGAGGGCCCAAGCTCGCCCGGCAGCTCGTCCATGTAGGCCAGCGCGCCGTCGAGCAGCCGGATCATCGCCTCGGTGACCAGGTCTTCCTTGGACTTGAAGTGCTTGTAGAGGCTGGGCTTGGACAACCCGACCTCGTCGGCGACATCGTCCATCGTGATCAGGTCGAATCCCTTCACGGCAAGCAAGCGCGCCGTTGCGTCGAGGATCGCGTCCTCACGCAACTTGAATGCCTGATCCTTGAACCTCAGCTTGCCCAGTACGCCCATGGCCACTCGTCGTTTACTAATCGGTAGCTTTATTTCCGGACGGGTATTATCCTGCGCCTCCTGATTGGAATTGGCAATGACTACGTGACCGACCCGACCCCATCGCCTGACGTCCACGGCTTCGGATCAGAGCGCCGCCGCATCGCGGTCATCGGCGCCGGCATCTCGGGCCTCGCGAGCGCATACCTGCTCTCCTCGCGACACGACGTCACGCTATACGAGTCGGGGAGCTATCTCGGCGGCCACAGCAATACCGTCGACGTCACGATCGGAGACATCACCCATCCGGTGGACACGGGATTCCTCGTCTACAACGAGCGTACCTACCCGAACCTGGTGCGGTTGTTCGCCGAACTCGGCGTTCGCTGCCATCGCAGCGAGATGACCTTCGGCGTCTCCCTCGACGACGGCCGCATCGAGTGGGCCGGCACCAACCTCGACAGCGTCTTCGCACAGCGTCGTCACCTCGCCTCGCCCGGCTTCCTCGGCATGCTCGGCGACATCGTGCGCTTCAATCGCGACGCGGAAGCCAACCTCGCGGCAGCACGGATTTCAGGCATCACCCTTGGCGATCTCATCGAGCGCGGCGCCTACGGCAAGCGTTTTCGCGAGGCCTACCTGCTGCCCATGGTCGCGGCCATCTGGTCCGGAGCACGCGAGGACGTCATCCAGTTTCCGGCCGAGTCGTTCCTGCAATTCGCACTGAACCACGGGTTGCTGCAGCTGACTGACCGACCCCAGTGGCTGACGGTCGATGGAGGCTCGCGCCGCTACGTCGGCCTCATCCGCTCGCACCTGCGCGACGTGCGTGTCGCCACGCCGGTTCGCGCCGTGCGGCGCGAGGCGGGGCGAGTGACCGTGGCGACGGACCGCGGCAGCGACAGCTTCGACGCCGTGGTGTTCGGCACACACGCGCCGACCACCCTTCAGCTGCTGGCCGATGCCCGCCCCGACGAGCACGCGATGCTCTCTCCGGTCCGCTACCAGCGCAACATCGCCGTCCTGCATCGCGATCCCCGGCTGCTGCCGCGGCGAACGAAGGTCTGGTCCGCATGGAACTACCTCGGCCGCGACACGGCACGGCCTGCAGGCCCGGTCTGCGTCAGCTACCTGATCAACAAGCTGCAGCCGATCCCCTTCCAGGAACCGATCGTCGTCACACTCAATCCGTTTACCGAACCCGACCCCGCGCTCGAGTTCGCCCGCTTCGAATACGAGCATCCCGTGCTGGACGCCGGCGCGCTTGCCGCGCAGCAGCGGCTTGCGTCGGTGCAGGGCCGGCACCAGGCATGGTTCGCGGGGGCCTGGACGGGTTACGGCTTCCACGAGGACGGGCTCAAGTCAGCACTGCGCGTTGCGGCGACATTCGGCGCATCACCCGCCTGGGCGGCGATGTGACCGCCGTGGCCCAGCTCATCACGGGCCACGTCATGCACGAGCGCGTCTGGCCGCTCGAGAACCGCTTCGTGTATCCCGTCTTCAACCTGCGCCTGCCGCTCTCGAGGCTCGGCGAGATCCACTCGTCCTGCCTCGGGATCGACCGCGCCAGGCCGCTGTCCATCCGCACGCGCGACTACGGCGCCGGCGACGGCAGCGACCTGATCGGCTGGATCCGCGGCCACCTGCTGGCGGCGGGCCTCGATGCATCCGGTGAAGTCTGGCTGCAGACCATGCCACGCGTTCTCGGCTATGCGTTCAATCCGATCAGCTGCTGGTACTGCCAGGATTCGGGCGGTCGGCTGCGCGCCATTCTGGCCGAGGTCAGCAGCACGTTCGGAGAGCGCCACCGCTATCTCCTCGGCGCCGAAGACGGCGGTGAGATCACGTCCAAAACGGAGCTGCATTGCCACAAGCGCATGCACGTGTCTCCGTTTTGCCAGGTGCGCGGCTCCTATCGATTCCGCGTGCTTGAACGCGCCGGCCGCACCGTACTGTCGATCGACTACGACGATGGCGAGCGCCTCGTGCTGCGGACGGCCGTCGGAGGCCGGATCTCGCCGGCGACCGATGCCGCGTTGTGGCGCGCCTTGATAGGACAGCCGCTGTTGACGATCGGCGTGGTCGCCAGGATCCACTGGCAGGCGCTGCGCCTGTGGCTGCGTCGCCTTCCGTTCTACACGAAGCCCGATCATCCCCCCGAACCCTTCAGCCTCGGAACCCCTCGATGAACGCGACCCGCGCTATCGACAGACCGTCCGCCTCCGCACCGCGCCAGGCGCGACTGCTACTTGGCCTCCTGGAACGACTGCAGGTCGGCAGCCTGCAACTGACCACGCCGGAGGGCGAGACCGTCAGGTTCGTCGGCGCAGTCGACGGCACCAGGGCCGAAATCTTCGTTCGCGACTGGAACGCCGCCGGCAAGATCCTGTGGAGCGGTGACATCGGCTTTGCCGAGGCCTACCGCGACGGGCTCGTCGATTCGCCGGATCTCACCGCCGTCCTGCGCCTGGCGATCGAGAACGAGCCGGTGCTCGAGCGCGCGGTCTTCGGTGGCGCCCTCGCCACCGCTTGGCACTGGCTCCGCCATCACCTCCGACCGAACAACCGCGCCGGCAGCCGGCGCAACATCCACGCTCATTACGACCTTGGCAACGACTTCTACGCATTGTGGCTGGATCGGACCTTCACCTATTCGAGCGCCGTGTTCGACGGCACCGACTCACAGACGCTGGAACAGGCGCAGCAGGCCAAGTACACACGCATCTTCGATACACTGCAGCTCAGGCCCGGCATGCGCGTGCTCGAGGTCGGCTGCGGCTGGGGCGGGTTCGCCGAGCACGCCGCTTCGCGCGGGGTCGCGGTCCACGGCATCACGATTTCCCCGGCGCAGCTCGAATACGCCCGCCGCCGCACCGCGTCGCTGCCCGGCGTGAACCTGGAGCTGCGCGACTACCGCGACCTGCATGGCGAGTACGATGCCGTGGTCTCGATCGAGATGTTCGAGGCGGTCGGCGAGCGCTACTGGCCCGCCTTCTTCGACTGCGTCCGCTCCCGCCTGCGCGCCGGTGGGCGGGCCGTCGTGCAGACGATCACCATCGACGAGCGCCACTTCGCGCGCTACCGCGCCGGCAGCGACTTCATCCAGCAATTCATCTTCCCGGGCGGCATGCTCGCGAGCCCGGAGCGCTTCGCCGCAGGAGCCTGGCGCGCGGGGCTCGCGACCACCGGATCGTTCGGCTTCGGACCCGACTACGCCGAGACACTGCGCCGGTGGCGGGTGGCGTTCGAGGCGCGGCTCGACGCCGTGCGCGCCCTCGGCTTCGACGATCCGTTCGTGCGCATCTGGCGCATGTACCTGTGCTATTGCGAGGCCGCGTTCGACGCCGGCCGGATCTCGGTCATGCAAACGTGCCTGGAGCGTACCCGATGAAATTCAAGGCCCTCCTCCTCGCTCCACTCCTGGTGCTGGGCGCGTGCGCGGCACCGGACGTCACCCGCTACGCGGCGGAGCGTCCCGCGCTCGACCTCGTCAAGTATTTCTCCGGGACCACCGACGCCTGGGGGATGTTCCAGAAGCGCAGCGGCGAGGTGGTGAAGCGCTTCCACGTCGTCATCGAGGGCCGTGAGACGGACGGCGCCCTCGTGCTGGACGAGCATTTCGAATACAGCGACGGTACGCGCCAGCAACGAGTCTGGACCCTGCGCCAGCAGCCTGACGGGCACTGGAGCGGAACCGCCGGCGATGTGGTCGGCACCGCCGAGGGCGCGGTGTCCGGCAACGCCTTGCACTGGGGCTACGTGCTGCGCCTACCCGTCGACGACAAGATCTACGATGTCACGTTCGACGATTGGATGTACCTCGTCGACGAGACGACGATGGTCAACCGCGCGCGGATGAGCAAGTTCGGAGTGCGGCTCGGCGAGGTGACGTTGCTGTTCCGTCATCGCAGCTGATGGCGTTCGGTCCCGCCAACCCTCCGATCCGCGATTGGCATGCCCGCAAGGTATGGGTCGTGGGCGCGTCGACGGGCATCGGCGCGGCGCTCGCGCAGGCGCTGCTCGCCCGTGGCGCACGAGTCGTGCTCAGCGCGCGCAACGCAGCGCGCCTTGAGGAGGTCGCGGGCGGCCACGCTCGGGCGACGGTGCGCGCGCTGGACGCGACCGATGCTGCCGCCTGGCAGGAGATTGCCGCGCACATCCACACCGACGCCGATCCTGTCGACCTGCTGGTGTACTGCGCCGCGGACTACCAGCCGGAACGCGTCTGGAATGTCCACGCGGCCGATGTCGACGCGACCATCGCCGTCAACCTGAACGGTGCGTACTACGGACTCGAGGCCGTCCTTCCGAGAATGGTCGCGCTCGGCCGCGGCGGAGTGGCGCTGGTCGCGAGCGTCGCCGGCTATGTCGGCCTGCCGGGCGCGGCGGTCTACGGCCCGACCAAGGCCGCGTTGATCAATCTGGCCGAACTCGCCTATTGCGAGGTGGCTCGGCGCGGCGTCGGCATGTACCTCATCAATCCGGGCTTCGTCGCGACCCGGCTCACCGCCAAGAACCGCTTCTATATGCCGGCACTGCGCACGCCGGACCAGGCCGCCGAGGCCATCGTGCGGGGCCTCGAGCGCGGCCGGTTCGAGATCCACTTTCCCAGGCGATTCACGCTGGCGCTCAAGCTGCTGCGCATCCTGCCGCAGCGGCTCCGGCTCTTCCTGCTCTCGCGCCTCGCCCAGCCCTGACGCCGGCCTTCAGGTGCCGCTGACGGCTGCCTGCTCCTCGCGTAGCGTTCGCGCGCTCGTCAGGTAGTGCCACGCGGCCCAGAATCCCGTCGGGGCGAGCACGACCAGCGCCCATCGCAGGGATTCAGCGTTGCTGCCGAGCGTGGGCTCGAGCAGGTAGCTCGCGAGGCCGATCCCCTGCGGCGCAATGATCAGGTTCGCGACGTTCGCCGTGAACAGCAGGACGGCAACGACCTGGGCCCGCATCGTCGCCGGCACGACGTTGGCGAGCAGCCCGAGGCTGGGACCGATGAAGAAATAGATCGACGGCACGACGATCCACAGCATGCCCACCGCGACGGTCCGCGTGTGCGTCCAGTAGATGATGATCGAGGGCACGGTCGCGAGCGCGATGACGCCACCCAGCAACCAGACGACTCGGCGTGGGTCGATCGCGACGCGCGCCGAGACGAGCAGCCCGGTCGCGACGGTCGCGAGGCTGCCCGCGACCAGGTGCATGGGCCCGAGCGTTGCGCTCGCCTCGTCGATCGTCATGCCGTAGGAGCGCATCAGATAGGTCGGCGTCCACCACAGCAGGCCCCAGCCCCACAGGGTCGCGACGGTCCCGCCCGCGATGATGTGGAACGCGGATCGCTGGCGAACCAGGAACCGGAGCACCTCCGCGAGGGAATGCACATCCGGTGGTGGCGCGGCGTCGTACCCGCCGCGCCTGGGCTCGCGCACGGAGAAGTACACGAGCAGGGCAATCACGACACCCGGGATGCCGAGGACGAGGAACGCCTCGCGCCAGCCGTAGCGTGCGGCGATGGCACCGGCAAGCGATGCCCCGAGCCAGGCACCGATCGGGGCCCCGAGCGCGAAGATCGTCATCGCCATCGGCCGATCGCGCGCCAGGAACTTGTCGGCGAGCAGCGAGGTGGATGGGGGCGTTCCGCCTGCCTCGCCAATGCCGACGCACACGCGCGCCAAGGCAAACTGCCAAAGGTTCGTCGACAGCCCGCAGGCGGCCGTCATCGCCGACCACAACGCGAGCGATACGGCGATGATGTTGCGTCGATTGGCATGGTCGGCGAGCACGGCGACCGGGATGCCGACGAAGACGTAGAAAAGCGCGAGCGGAATGCCCGTGATCAGCGATACGTTGCCGTCCGATAGTTGCAGGTTCAGCCGGATCGGCTCCAGCAGTGTCGAGACCACGAACCGGTCGGCGATGTTCATCGCGTACACGAGCGTCAGGATCGCGAGCACGTACCATCGCTCCACCAACCCGGCGCCAGTTCCATTCGTCGATGTCACGTCTTTGTTGCTCCATTCATCGGATGCGGCCTGGGCTCGCGCCATCGCACGTTCCAGCGGGCCGCGATTCGAGGTTCAAGGCCAGGCGGGATCAAGGAGGATCGGCCGGCGCGTCCGCGGCGCCCTCTGCCGCCGGCGTCGGTCCCGGCGACACGGGCGCCGGCAACGGTGGCGCGGCCAGCACGAGCACCTGGCGCGCCAGTCGCGCGTAGTCGACCCGACGCAGCGACCAGAGCACAACCGGCAGCTCGTGATCGAGCGGGTCGACGTACGAGCCTTCGTGCCGGATCTCGAAGTGCAGGTGCGGCCCGGTCGCGAGACCCGTCATCCCCACCGATCCGAGCGTCGTGCCACGCCTCACCTCGGTGCCCGTGGCGAGATCCGGGGCGAACGAGCTCAGGTGGCCGTAGTGACTGGTGAACCCACCGGCGTGCTCGACGATCACGAGGTTCCCGTAGCCTCCGAAGTAGCCCATGAACAGGACCGTGCCGTCTGCGACCGCGACCGCCGGTGTGCCCTTCGGCGCGACGAAGTCGACCCCGATGTGCATCGGATGCGAGGTCCTGCGTACCGGGGGGCTGCGACGGCCCCGTTCTGCCGGGCTGCGGCGATGCGACCCGGAGGAGCCGACACCGCGCGAGATATAGCGGAACGCGACCGGGTTGGCCCAGAACACGGGTTCGAGCGAGTCGCCGTTCGGTGTGAAGTACCCGCCCGGCACCTCGTCCCGTGCAACCCACAACGCCTGACGCAGCGACCGACCCGTGGTCGGGTCGACGAGCTCGACGCCGAGCAGTCGCGAGGTACCCGAGAGCGAGTCCATGCGCGTGGCGATGCGGATGCGCATTCCATCCGGATCAACGGGATCGACGTCGGCGAGCAGCGCGCGCACCAGCCCGCCGACCTCGAAAGCGACGTCGGCCGGGAGGGCATCGGCTGCTGCATCGCCTCGCGCGAGCACATCGCCCGCGGCGAGCGTCACCGACTGCACGCCTGCTGCATCGCCGGGCCACGGTTCGGTGCGCAGCACGAATGGCCCGTCGGCGTCCTCGCGGCTGAAGAGCACGAGCGATGGATAGGCGCTGCCTCCCGCCACGGCGACGACGGCAAGCGCCAGCACCCCACCATCGTCACGCGTCAGCAGCGAATACGGGACGCAGCCGTAATCCGGCGCCGGTGCCTCGACGCCGCTGCGTGCGATCAGGTGCCGCAGTTCATCGTCGGCGACGCCGATCGCACCGGCGAGCCCGGCCGTGGGGCCGGCGGGGCTCGCACATCCCCAGCGCGCGTTCCAGGGCGCCGGATCGCCGTCGGCAAATCCGTCGCGAGTCAGCGGCGTCTGGTGTCTTCGGGGCCGAATCGTCCAGGTCGGCGGCGGCGGACCCTTGATCACGTGGGCCGGATGGACGCGCGCGGCCTTGGTCGAGGCACGATGCGCGGCCCCGCGATGGACGGCAGTGGATTTCAGCGGCGCTCGCGACGGGGTCTCCGCGGGCTTCGTTGCAGGCGACGTCGCGGCAACAGCCGAGGCCGTCGCGCACAGAAGTACGAGTCCCGCGGCCAGGTTTCGGGCCGTCCATCGGTCGATCAAGCGCGCTCCTCCGTCGGGCCGGAATCCCGGCGTCGGGCGCGTGATCTTAGATCATGGAGCGAGGGCGTGCCCGGCCCGGGCGCGGGCCGGGGGAGGCGCGGCGGCACGGCGCTCGGGACGCATCGACGGATCGGCTAGAGACCGTCCATCACCAGCGCGTGGACCGGCAGAGCGTCGCGAAACGCCGAAAGCAGCATCAGGGGACTGAACAGCTCGATACCGAGCACGTAGGCATTCAGCTCGTGGCGGGCATCGATATCGGCCTCGTGGCGAGGGCGACACCAGATGACGACACCCTGCACCTCGATCTGGATCGCCGGTGCCGTGAACTCGATCGAGACTCGCGACAGGATCGGCAAGTCACGTTCGAGGTAGACGCTGACGCCGCCGCTGGAGACGTCCTTGACCGCCATCGCCGCGGAACGGAGCATCGGGGTCCGGATATAGAGCGGCGAATCCGGCTGGCGCAGCAGGCGATATCGCTCCTGCCTCCGCTGGTCGCCGGAAGTCTGCGCGTTGGTGCTGGCTTGGTTCATAGACAGGCGCCCGGCCCATCGGAAGGTTTTCCGAGGCCGGAGTATGCAGGCCGCGCCGCCAGCGAGGGGGACTGGGCTCGCAAACTGTGCACCGCGTACCAGTCTGTCCGCCGCCGAACCACGGTACCTGCACAGCGCCTGGAGACCACATTCGGAATTGCCGAGTCCTGCCGGCCCCCGCCAGTCGCCCGGCGTGGGGCGTGGGGCGTGGCCCACCGGACCGGACGGGCATTGGCGCACGAACAGCCGCCCCGGGCGGACCGGTGCCCCGCGACCGGGCCCATCGCGGGAGGGCGGATCACCGATCCGGCGGGCGGGTTGACGCTCCGCGGCGGCAATATTAAGCTGCCGTGGCAGTAACTGCCGAGGCAGATATGACCCACTACGACCCCGCGACGTACGCGGTCCACAGCAGCATCGGCTACCTGATGCGACGCGGGGCCCTCCTGCTGCGCGAGCAGCTCGAGGCTTCGTTCGATACCGCCGGCATGACCTTCGTGCAGTGGGCGACGTTGATCCTGGTCCGCGACAACCCGGGGATCACCCCCGGGGAGGTCTGCCGGGACCTGCGCCACGATTCGGGCGCGTTCACCCGGATCATCGATCACCTGGCAGAGCGCAACCTGCTGCGCCGCGTACCCAACGACGCCGACCGGCGCAGCGTGCAGCTGGTGCTGACGGAGGATGGCCATCGCATGATCGAGGTCGGCATCCCGCTCGTGGTCGACCGCCTCAATGTCGTGCTGGGGGATTTCTCCGCAGCGGAAGTCACGCAGCTCACGTCGCTGCTCACCCGCATGATCGCCCGCCTCGAGACCAGCATCGACGTCGCCGCATCCTCGGCCCGGGCCCGCCCGTGAGAGCGCTACCCATCGCCTGCGTCGCTGTGCTCGCGGTCCTGGCCATCGGTGGCTGCGCACTCGGACCGCAACACCCGCCGCACGCGGCGCTGCTGGAGGCGCCGGCACTCGGCGTGCAGGGCATCGACACCACCCCCATTGACGCGCAGTGGTGGCGAGCCTATGGCGACCCCTCGCTCGATGCCCTCGTGGCTCGCGCGCTCGAGGACAATCCAACGCTTGCCGACGCACTCTCCCGCCTGCACGCGGCCGACGCGGCGACCGCCGTCGCCCGAAGCGCGCTGCGCCCGCGGGTGCGCGGCAGCATCGACGAGGAGCGCTCGCACCTGAGCGCCAGCTCGTTCTACCCGCCTCCTTATGCGGGTGGATCCTACTGGGACGGCGGCGTCGACGTCGCGGTCACCTGGCACCTGGACTTCTGGGGCCGGCAGCACGATCGGCTCGCCGCGGCGATCCACGACGTTCGCGCCCGAGCGATTGCCGTGCGGGGCGCGCGGCTCGCCATCGAGACCGCGGTCGTCTCGGAGTACCTGGAGCTCGATCGCGCGTATGCCCTGCGCGACCTCGCACACGACGCGGCGGAAGCCCGGGCCAGCCTGACGGGGATCGCGACCGAACGCAGGCGGGCCGGCCTCGATACGGACATCGAGACGCGCATCGCGCGTGCGGCCACGGAAGACGCCCGCGTTGACGAACTCGACGCCGGGATGCGCGTCGAGATCGCCACCCATCGACTCGCGGCACTCACCGGACAGGGGCCCGCGGCCTACGGGTCCATCGGCCGGCCGCACCTCGCCGGAGGCGGCGCACCTGCGCTGCCGGCCGTCGTCCCGGTGGACCTGCTGCTGCGCCGCGGGGACGTCGGCGTCGCACTCGAACACGTACGCTCGCTCGGTGCCCTCGAACATGCGGCGCGCTCCGCGGCGTACCCCGATGTCAATCTGCGTGCATTTGCCGGACTGTCGGCATTCGGCCTGAGCGAACTGCTCTCGGCACCGGCCCGCACGATGGGGGCGGGCCTTTCCGCGGGCCTGCCCATCTACGATGGCGGCAAGGTGCGAGCCGACCTGCACGCCGCAAACGCAGCCGTCGATGGCGCGATCGCCGAATACAACGACACCGTGTTGCGGGCCGTGCGCGAGGCGGCTGACCAGATCGCGTCGATCGATGCCACGGCAGCGGAAGTCGTCGACGCGCAGGCACGCCTCGACTCGCTCGAGGAAGCCGCACGGCTCGCGACACGGCGGCGCGATGCCGGACTTGCGAACGCGGGCCCGGCACTCGAAGCCCGCCTGCGCGAACTCGGCGCCCGGCGCAGCCTCGTCATGCTGACGACTGCCGCCCAGTTGGCCCGCGTCGCGCTCGTCGCCGCACTCGGCGGCAGTGCCCAGGATCCCCCGCCTCCAGTACCGACCGACCCCAAGGGTGCATCGTGACGACAGAGACCTCCCCTGCCCGGAACTCCCGCCAGAGCGCGTTCCTCGTCTTCGGACTCGTGCTCGCGATCGGTGCCCTCGCCTGGGCTGCGTACTGGTTCGTCGCGAAGCGGCACTACGAGGCGACCGACGACGCCTATGTCGCGGGCGACGTGATCGCACTGACCAGCGAAGCGGCCGGCACCGTGACCGCCGTGAAGGTCGACGACACGCAGGCGGTGGCAGCCGGAGATCCTCTGGTGGAGCTCGATCCTGCAGACGCGCGCGTGGCCGTCGCGACCGCCGAAGCCACGCTTGCGCGCGCGGCACGCGAGGTCGCGGGGCTGCATGCGCAGCGCGCACAGCTTGCCGCCGACCTGCACACGCGGGAGCTCGCCCTCGAGCGTACCGCGCGCGACCTCGCGCGACGCGAGCCGCTGCGCGTCGATGGTGCCGTCTCCGGCGAGGAGGTGGCGCATGCGGCCGACGCCGTCGCAGAACAGCGCTCGGCGGTCGCCGCCAGCGCCGCGCAGCTCGGCGCGCTCGACGCGCAGATCGCGGGCACGACGGTCGCGACCCACCCTCGGGTGCTGGAAGCGGCGGCGGCGCTGCGGGGCGCGCTCCTCGCACTGCATCGCACCCGCGTCACCGCGCCGGTTGGCGGCATCGTCGCCAAGCGCGCCGTGCAGATCGGCCAGCGTGTCGCGCCGGGGACCCCGCTGCTGGCGCTGGTCTCGCTGCAGGACGTCTGGGTCGACGCGAACTTCAAGGAAGTACAGCTCGGGCGTATCCGTGCGGGCCAGCCCGTGGTCGTGTACGCCGACGTCTACGGCTCCGACGTCGCCTTCCACGGGCACGTTGCCGGCCTCGGCGCCGGCAGCGGCAGCGCCTTCGCGCTGCTCCCCGCACAGAACGCGTCCGGCAACTGGATCAAGATCGTGCAGCGGCTACCCGTACGAATCGCCCTCGATCGGGACGAACTTGCCGCGCACCCGCTACGCGTCGGCCTGTCGACCCGTGTCGAGATCGACGTCGCCGACACAACCGGCGCCACGCTGGCGGGCGGGCTGCGGACGGCACCCGCCCCGCAAATCGCCGTCGTCGAGGACGCGGATGCGGACGCCCGGATCCGCCAGATCATCGCCGGCCAGCAGGCGGCTCCCGCGACGACGGGCGGCCGCCGCCAGCGGCCGTGAGCCCCCCACAGACCGGCGGGCTCGGCGGGCTCGCGCCCAGCGCGCGAGCGCTGGCGGCCTTCGCCGTGGCACTCGGCACGTTCATGCAGGTGCTCGACACGACGATCGCGAACGTGTCGATCCCGATCGTCTCGGGCAATCTGGGCGTCAGTACCGACCAGGGCACCTGGGTGATCACGTCGTTCGCCGTCGCGAATGGCATCGCGCTGCCCCTGACCGGCTGGCTCATGCAGCGCTTCGGCCTCGTACGGACGTTCGTGACGTCGGTCGTGCTGTTCACGATCGCGTCGTTCCTCTGCGGCGTCGCGTGGAACCTGCCGTCGCTGATCGCCTTTAGGGTGATGCAGGGCGCGGTGTCGGGTCCGCTCATCCCGGGGTCGCAGGCCATCCTGCTGAATATATTCCCGCCCGAGCGGCGCGCCCGCGCGCTCGGGATCTGGACGATCACGACGCTGATCGCGCCAGTGATCGGCCCGATTCTCGGCGGGTGGATCTCGGACAACTACAGCTGGCCGTGGATCTTCCTGATCAACATCCCGGTCGGCGCATTCAGTGCGCTGGTCTGCTGGCGGCACCTCGGCCGGCGCGACACCCCGACCCGGCTGATCCCCGTCGACAAGGTCGGCCTCGCGTTGCTCGTCATCTGGGTCGGGTCGCTGCAGATCCTGCTCGACAAGGGCAAGGACGAGGACTGGTTCACCTCGCCACTGATCGTGGTGCTGGGGCTCGTGGCGGTGATCGGCTTCGTGGCATTCATGATCTGGGAGCTGACGGAACGCTATCCGATCGTCGATCTCACGCTGTTCAGGCTCCGTGATTTCACGGTCGGGACGATCGTCAATTGCCTCGGCTACGCTCTCTTCTTCGGCAACCTCGTGCTACTGCCACTGTGGCTGCAGACGCAGCTCGGCTATACCGCGACTTGGGCGGGCCTCGTGACCACGCCCAGCGGGATCATCGCGATCCTGCTCGTGCCATTCGTCGGACGGGCACTCGCCCGCGTCGATGCGCGGATCTTCGCAACGGGGGCGATGCTCGCCTTTGCCGTGTCCTTCCTGATGCGGGCGCGCCTGTCCACGGATGCAACCGTCGGGGACTTCATGATCCCGCTTGCAGTGCAGGGCGTCGCCATGGCCACGTTCTTCATCGCGACGGTGACGGTCATGCTGAACGGCGTACCTCCGGAACGCGTCGCCGCGGCATCGGGCATGTCGAACTTCCTGCGTATCACTGCAGGCAGCTTCGCCGCGTCGATCGTCACGACGTTCTGGGACCGCCACGCGGCCTTCCACCAGGCACGCATGGTCGAGCATTCGACGTTCCTCGACGCTCCGTTTCGGGAGGCGATGCGAGCCCTGTCGGCGCTCGGCCTCACCTCGCCCCAGTCGCTGGTGCTGCTGGACAGGACCGCGGACACGCAGGCCTATGCGAAATCAGCGCTCGACTTCTTCTGGATTTCCGGCTGGCTGTCACTCGGCCTAATCGCCCTGATCTGGTTCGCGCGCTCGACGGTCGGCAGCCGCCACGCGCCTGTGGCAGCTGCGGATTGAGCCGGCTTCACTGCGGCGCAGTGCTCCCGAGCAGGGGCGCCATCGCGGTCTCGAGCATCTCATCGGTCAGCTCGCCGCGACCGGGGACGATGACGGCGCGGACTACTCCGCCAGTGTCGATCAGGTAGGTCATCGGCAGCGCCTGCGGCGGGCCGAAGCCGTTGGCCCCCGCGCCGTCGGCCAGTCCGGCGAGGTACTGGAACGGACGCATCGCCTCGATGACCTCCCGGCGGTCCCGCCGGCGATCGACGCTGAGCCCGAGCACGACGAGCCCTTCGGCTCGATGCCGCGCGGCGAAGGCGTCGATCAGCGGCATCTCGTGACGACAGGGCGGGCACCAGGTCGCCCAGAAGTTGACGAGCACGACGTGGCCGCGCTCGGCTGCAAGATCGAAGGTTCCGCCATCGATCGTCGCGACGACGAGCGCCGGTGCCGGCCGGCCGATGGCGGGACTCGCGAACGCGCGAGCGCTTGCGACCATTGTCGCAGCCAGGATCAACAGTCCAGCCAGTTGTCGCCCGCAGCCCATGTCAGATCCTCAAGGCGGGTGGCTCAGGCTTCACTCGCACAGTTGTCGAGCGACGAGTCGGTTGCCACGCCTCCTGAGGATACCTCGATTCGCTGCGCGCCGACGCGGCGTAAGGGCCCCGTGCACGGGGACGCCGTCGCCACGCGCACGCGGAGCGTGCGCGCCGGCGGCCACGGGCCCCAAAGGTGCCGGCGCCGACGCCGACGATCAGGTTGGTCCGGTTTCGCCTGTGGACGCCCAGGCCCGGCGACGCGCATCCCGTCGCTGGCGAGCTTCGGCGACGATCCTGGGCACCTTCGCCCGCTGCTCCGGCGTCAGTACGGCGTAGATCTGCGCCCAGGCGTCGCCGCGCAACTGGATCGCCTCGGCCGCGTCGACCTTCGACTGCTCGAGGAGCGCGCTGTATGCAGGATCGGTCGGCGGGGTCGTGAGGAGGGCAATCCGGTCGCGGCGAACTGTCGTTCTTAGCACATCCGCGCGCGGCCTCAGCGAGGAGTGAATCGCCTGGACGCGTGCGCGCTGCTCCTTGCTGAGGTCGAGGTGCCGAAGCAGGCGTTCGCCGCCACGAACGTGGTACCCGGCGGAGGCTGCCTGGGCGGGTGGCGCAACGTCGTGGGCAGACGAGGACTGGGGCAACGCCAGCGCCATGGACCCGCACAGGAGGATCGGACACAGGATTTTCATGGGAACTCTCTATGATGCGGTGTAGACCGTCCGGCGATACGTGACTCGCCAGGTCATGAGAGCGGGAACGCGCATCGCGACCGTGGCGTTGACTCCGCGAACGACAATCACGCTGAAAAGAAGTGCAAGGGCCGCCGAATCAGGCGCGCAGGCACCAGTACCGGACGCCCTGCTCATCGAGGAATGCCTCGGCACCGGCACCCTGCAGCATGGACAACGTCGCGAGCATGCCCGCCTCGACGCAACTCGAGGATGCGACCGTGATCGAGGCGGGCGCGGCCGGCACGGGCCAGCCCGTGCGCACATCCATGATGTGGCCGTAACGAACACCATCCCGCAGCAGGTAGCGATGCGTATCGCCGCTGGTCGCCAGCGCGCCCTGAGAGAGTTCGAGCAGCAGCGCCGCCTCGCGGTCGGATCCGGGCCGCTCGACGCCGACGCGCCACGGCCCCGTGGCGGGCGCACGATTCGTCGCAAGGTCACCACCGAAGTTGACGAGCGCGGCACCATCGAAGTCGGTCAGCACGAGGCCGAGCACTCGGTCGACCGCGTACTCCTTTCCGATGCCGCCGAAATCGATCTCCATGCCCCGCGGGACGCCGACGAACGGCGGCTCCCACGCGATCTTCCCGAAGCCAATCAGCGGCAGCAGCGCTGCGACGGCCGCAGGGTCCGGCAGGCGGTCTGAACCGTCGAATCGCCAGACGCGACGCAGGACACCGGAGGTCACGTCGAACCGTCCATCCGACAACGCATGACAGTGGGCAGCAAACGACAGCAGCGCTGCGGTCTCGTCGTCGACCTCGACGCGTGCACCCGCACTGTTGTTCAGTCGCGTGATCACGCTGTCCGGTCGGTACCGGCTGAACTTGCGCTCGATGCGCAGCGCCTCAGCCGCGGCGATCCGGGCGATCTCGCGAGCCAGCGCGAGATCGCTAGTCGCGAGCAATACCTCGCACGGGCTCGCCATCGCCGCGAACCCGATGGCAACCAGGTCGGGCCCGCGCCGCTCAACGAGCGGCGCGGCCGCTGCGTCAACGGCGCCGGACCCGGCCATTGGCTACCACTCCATCTTCCACCCGATCTGCACGATGGCCGACTTCAGCTGCGGGTTCAAGTCGAGCCCCTGCAGGTTCACGAGGCTCGAGTAGCGGTCGCGGGCCTTCTGCTGGTATTGCTCGATTCGCAGGCTGACCTCCTGGTTGTCGCCGAGCGAGACGCCAACCTTCATGCCCAGCGTCGTCGCCGTGAACGCCGCGAGGCGCGGATCGGCCGACATGTAGACCGGCAGCGGATCGCTCTCGTTGAGGTACAGGTGGTAGAAGTCGGCCTTGTCCTGGCGATACCAGCGGGCGTGCGGCTCGAGGAACCAGTCATTGCCGAGATCGAAGCGCACGCGTCCGTCAATCGTATTCGAGGTGATGCCCCAGTCGTCCTTGCCCCGGCGCACGGACAGGTCCAGAACCTCGTCGCCGAGCGCGATCTTGTTGCCGAAGTACAAGCTCTGCCGCGTCCGGTTGCCGGGACGGTTCTCGAAGCGGTACGGCGATCCTGCCGTCGTGCTCGACACCGCCATGAGGTTCCCGGTCGCATCGACGATGGAAAGGATCTTGTACGGGTCCGTGAGGTATCCCTGCGAGCGATCGTAGGAATAGTTCAGTTGCGCAACCCAGCGCCGATTCATCACCTGCGTGAGTCCGAGCAGCCCACCGAGCACGTGCTTCGACTGGTTGCCGGTCTTAAGGAGCAGTGCGTAGTCCGAGCCCCCGACCGGCGTGCCGCCGATGGCATTGATCCGGTCGATCTCCGCGTTCAGGCTGAACGAGACGGTCGTGTTCTTCTCGTTCATGTCGTGGGACAAGCCCCCGTTCACGCCGATCGACGTGAAGTCGAGCTCGTTCGACAGATGCCCGCCGACCGACACGTGGCTCGTCGTGCCGAACGGCTGCGACCAGCTGGCGTCGACACCGATGCGCCGGTCGTGGAAGTTCGGATCGACCGGCAGGGCGCCCGGCTGCACGGTGTACAGGGTAACCTTCGCAAGGCTCGTGTAGACGTTTCCTGACGGGGACGTGTAGGTCGTCGGCGTCGTGCTGCCCGGCGTCAGGCTCGTGCCAGAGGGCGTCGCGAACGTCTGGACGCGCGACTTCGCCGCAATCGCGCCGTTCGGCGAACCGCCCGACAGGCTGTCGTAAGCAAAGCTGAGACCGAGGATGTGCTCGTCGCCATAGTCACGCTTCAGCGAGACGACCGGCTCGATGGTATGGACGCGACCTTCGTTTTCCTTATAGGCGAGCAGCCCGATGTCGACCTGCCACGGGCCGGCCTCGTCGGTGACCTCGGGGGCATCCGCGGCGCGGGCGCCGGTGTTCGCCAGCAGTGCGCAGCTCGCGGCCATCAGCCCGAGGCGCAGGGCCCCGGCAGGCTTCTTCAGTTGCATCCGCAACCTCCGCCGCCAAAGCCGCGTCCACCGCTCGTGGCTTCCTTGCTGAAATAAATGTGATCGTCGATCGAGGAGTCGACGCCATTCGCGTCGAGCGCCATCTCTTTCTTCGCGAGCAGTTCCCGCTGCCACGGCTTCACGCCGAGGCTGCTGCAGGCGGGCAGCGTACAGACCAGGACCAGCAGGAGGAGCCTGGCGGTCGTTCGGGATCTCAGCATGGGTTCGGTCTCCGTAATCTTCGGGACATTCAATGGGTGGCGAGCAGGGCTCGGATGCGACCGGCGAGTTCCTCGCGGTCGCGCGCTCGGAAACCAGCATGCTGAAGCTGGATCTTTCCTTCGCGGTCGATCAGGAAGCTGGTCGGCATGCCGTGCACATGGTACTGCTCGGCCGTGACACCGTCCGGATCGTAGGCGATCCGGAAGGCAGGCGAGAATTCGCTCAGGAACTTGGTTGCATCGCTGCGCGCATGATCGACGTTCACGGCGACCACAACGAGGCCATCCTTCGCGAACGTTCGCTGCATCTCGTCCATCCACGGGAAGGACTGGCGGCACGGCACGCACCATGACGCCCAGAAGTCGACGTACACGACCTTGCCGCGCAGCGAGTCGAGATTGATCGGGTCGGACGGCGCCGCCGCCATCGCGGATCCTGACAAGAAAAGGACCGCAATTGCGGCAACGTTAAGGAGTCTCATTCGCATCAATGGCATTCTCCGGAAGCGGCGTATTTAGGCACGCGCCGCGTCCTGCGCGGCACGCCTACCTGAGAAAAGAAAAGCAAAGACCGCCAGGAAGCGGTCTCGGGGCGGCGTTTCGGCTAGAACGCCAGGGCCGGACCCGTCACGCCGCTCCCCGACGGGCCGGGCTGCGCCTCGAACAGCACGTACACGGGCCTCCCGAGGAAGAAGGGCAGGCCCCAGTCGAAGGTATTGCTGAATACAGACCCGACGCCGGACGCGGGACCAGCGAGGTTCGGATACACGGCGTCGTTGCCGTAGGTTGTGAAGAGCGTGTCCGCGCTATCGACCGTAAAATTGATCGTCGCCGTCGCGCTGTTCGTCGCACCGCTGATGACGGCTGATTCGCCCGTCGACGCGCTGGGGCAGTAAGCCCAGCTATAGTTGGCGTTGGTGCAGGTGGTGAGGGTGCTGTCGAAGAAATACGCGTTGGATCCGGAGTCCACGATGCTCTGTGGGAATGTCGTTGAGCCAAAGGCCGTTGACAGGTAGCCGGAGGAATCTAGTCCGAACCACTTTGCCGCTCCGACCGTGTTGTCGGGTTGCGTGTTGATGCCGAAGAACACGAAGCCACTGGCGGTCGCCGCCCCCTTGCCGGAAATCGCAGGCAGCGAAACCAGTGCGCCGTTATTGTCAGTTGCCATCTGCGAGATGGGGTTCTGCACCTGAAGCCCGAGCGCGACGGGACCCGCGGTGCACGAGGCTGCAGCTGGGCACTGGTAATAGTTGCCACTCTGGGGGTACAGAGCCGGATTTGTCTGAGCGCAATAGAAGCCGCAGTCCTGCAGGAAGTTGCCGATGCCGAGAATGCCGTTCGCGCCAAAACTCGACACCTGGTTCTCGTTCTTCAGTTGCTTCCCTGCATGGCTGGAGCAGTCGCCAGGAACGCCCCCGGTCGCGTTGGTGTCTCCGGTCAGCTGGATGCGCAAGTTCGTCAGCCAGCGCGTGCCGATCTGGACATCGACCACCGCCACCGAGCCCCAGGTGTATCCATCGGCGTACTGAACGCACTCAAATAACGGATCCGAAGTCCCGGCCGCCTGCGCTAGCTGCGGTACGACCGAGGAGCCGCCGATCGCAGTCAGCGCGGACTTGAACACGCGCAACCCGTAGGAGCCGGTATCGACCTGAATGTGATCGACAACCGCGCACGCGGTCGTGCTGCCGGGCGTGCAGAACTTCACGCTCGCGTAAATGATGTTTGCAGTTGGCGTCGACTGCGGGGTCGGGCCCAAGTCAATCGTGACCGGCAGCGCGTTGTCGCCGGCGGCGGCGCCGGTAATGGCCGCAGTCGCGGGACTGCCGGGCGCATTCGATGCGACGTTTAACGTGGCAGTGCGCGTACCGCCCGCTCCTGGCGTGAATTTGACGTTGATCGAGCACGACGCGCCGGCTGCGAGGCTCGTACCGCAATCGGTGGTGGCCGCGTAGTCGGCCGCGTCGGCACCCGTCAGTGTGATCGCTGACGCCGGCAGCGTCAGCGTTGCATTGCCTGTGTTCTGAAGGGAGACGGTTCGTGCCGCACTGGTGGTCGCAAGCAACTGCATCGGGAACGACAAACTGGCGGGACTCAGCGTCGCGATCGGACCCGTTGAACCGGGGGTGGAGGAACCGCCTCCACCGCCGCAGCCGCCCAGAGCCAAGGCGAGCACTAACGCGACCGGTGCAAGAAACTGGCGTGGCATCATGGACGAATCCTTTCTCATCAGCGCAGATCCCGCGAGGAGAAGCCCTCTGGTAGCAGCGTCGGAACATGTGCGGAGCCGCTGAAGCCTCGCGGCAACTTGACGATCTGCAGCACGAGGCTAGGCGTACTGATCGCGAAGACCTTGTGGTTCGTCCGGCGCGCATTCGTCACCGCCACGTACTCAGCGTAACGGTCACCAAGCAACGCCTTGAGGTCGGGCATCGTGCGAGTATTGAAGGTCACGGCAAACACCGTTCCCGCGCGCGTCACGTATTCACGCACGCGGCTGCCGTCTTGACTCGTCATTTCGTGCAGGTCGTAAGCCTGCATCGGTACGACGTTCGTCGCCCGGGCATGCAGGGTGGCATGGTCGCGCGCGACACTCGCCACCCCTTCGCCAAGCCCGGCATGCGCCGCCGGCGCGAGCGCGAGGCCCGCCACTCCAGCCAGCGCTGCCGTCAATCCCCTGAATTCATTGAGCATAAAATTCCCACGTCATGCCGCCACCGGGAACTCTGATCCCTTTGCGGAAGGAAAGTTCGACTGTATCCGTTCGGCGCCCGCAAATGCCACATGCCCCGTTGTCGCAAGACGCGGACGGAGGATCAGGCGGCGGGCAGGGAATGCAGGAATTCCGACACTAGCGGCAGCCCCGCCTCGATCGCAGCGATGTTGTTGGCGTAGCCGATGCGGACATAGCCTTCCATGTCCAGTGCACTGCCGGGCGTGAACAGCACGCCATGCCGCTCCAGGAGGCCGATGCAGAACTCGCGCGACGGCATCGGGTGCTCGTAGCGAAGGAGCGCGATCGTGCCCGCCCTCGGCCGCACGTACTGGATGGCCGGTTCGCCGGCGACCCACCGGTCGACCACCGCGAGGTTCGTGCGGACGACCGCCCGGCTGCGCGCCAGGATGGCCTCGCTGTGCTCAAGGGCGATCGCCGCGACATGGTCGTCGAGCATGCCGACGCTGATGGTGTTGTAGTCGCGGTGAACCTCGGCCGCGGCCAGCACCTCATGCGGTGCGACGATCCAGCCGAGTCGCAGGCCGGCAAGGGAGAATGCCTTCGACATGCTGCCGATCGCGATGCCGCGCGCGGTAATGTCGACGATCGACGGGGTCAGTCCGTCGCCAACCTGCGTGGTGCCGCGATAGACCTCGTCGCAGACGACCCACGCGCCGACCGACTCGGCGACCTGCGCGATCTCGGTGAGCTCGTCACGGCCGAGCAGCGCCCCCGTGGGGTTGTTCGGGTTTGACAGGCTGATGAGCTTCGTACCAGGGCGCACGAGCCTGCGCAGCGCGTCGAGGTCCGGCATGAATTCGTCCTCCTCGCGCAGGCGGAGCTTCGAAACCTCGGCGCCAATGCTCTCGGCGATCGAGTAGTGCTGCTGGTAGTTCGGGACAATCGCCACCACGTGATCGCCACGCTCGACCAGCGCCTGGTAGACGAGCGAGTTCGCGCCGATCGCGCCGTGCGCGATCATGACGTCGCTCGGTGCGGTTGCGGCGTACAGCGCGGCGACTGCAGCGCGCAGCCGCTCCGATCCCTCGATCGCCCCGTACGTGAGCTTGAGCGGCAGCAGCTCACCGAGGATGGAGTCCCTCTTGCCGGCAAGCCCGAGCAGTTGTTCGAGCGTGAGCGACTCGACGCAGGTCTCGGCGAGGTTGTAGCGGCAGCGCGTCTCGTACGCATTCATCCACTGTTCGACGGCAAACGGCTGTATCTTCATCGGGGCTTCATCCGGGCGTGGTGCATCAACGGGAGAAGCGGTCGGTCGCGCTGACGAGCTCGTGCACCGTCCCCGGCTCGAGAGACGAGTGGCCCGCGTCCGCAACGATGCGCAAGTCCGCCTCGGGCCAGGCCCTGTGCAGATCCCACGCGCTGCGGATCGGGCAGACGACGTCGTAGCGCCCCTGGACGATCACGGCCGGGATCTTGCGAATGCGACGCACGTCCTCGAGCAGCTGGGCGTCGCTGCGCATGAAGCCCCGATTGATGAAGTAGTGGCACTCGATCCGCGCGAATGCGGCCGCGAACTTCGCATCGTCGAACTGCGCGACGTAGCTGGAATTCGTGGCGAGGTAGCTCGTGGCACCCTCCCACATCGACCAAGCGCGCGCCGCCTTCAGGAGCGTCTTCTGGTTCCGGCTGGTAAGTCGCTTGTAGTAGGCGGTGATCATATCGCCGCGCTCTGCCTTCGGAATGGGCGCGACGTACTGCTCCCACAGGTCCGGGAACAGCGCCGCGGCCCCACCGGGATCCTGGTAGAACCACGACAGTTCCCAGCGCCGGAGCATGAAGATCCCACGCAGAACGAGCTCCGTCACGCGACGCGGATGCCTTTCCGCGTAGGCGAGCGCCAGCGTCGAACCCCAGGACCCGCCGAACACCTGCCATCGATCGATGCCGAGGTGCTTTCGCAAGGCCTCGATGTCGTTGACCAGATGCCAGGTCGTGTTGTCGACGATGCAGGCGTGCGGCGCACTGCGGCCGCATCCGCGCTGGTCGAAGAGGATGATCCGGTAGCGCTTCGGGTCGAAGAAGCGCCGCATCTTGGGATCGGTGCCCCCGCCCGGACCGCCGTGCAGGAAGACGACCGGCTTGCCCTTCGGATTGCCGCTCTGCTCGAAGTAGAGCGTGTGCAGATCGGACACCGGCAGGAACCCCTGGTCGTAGGTCTCGATCGGGGGATAGAGACCACGACGCTCGGCGTGCCCGGCGCGGGCGCCGGCGGCCTTGGCGGGGCGCGCGGAGGACCGCGAACGTGCCATGGGATACCTCGTTTTGCTTTGGTCCGACGCCCGTGGCGCCGTGCGGGAGGCCATCTTGGCACGCCCGCTCCGGGGTGAAAAGGCGCGCTCAGCGCGCCTGCGTCGAATCGGTGCCCAGGTTCGCGTCGAGGAAGGTCTCGAGCTCCTTGAGCAGCGTCACGCGTTGCGAAGTCCTCATCAGCGAGTGATCCCCGTCCGGCACGACGACGAACCGGTGAACCTTGTGCGCCTGGCTGAGCGCCTTGTCCATCGCCTCCGACTGCTCTATCGGGACGTTCGCATCGAGCGTCCCGTGCACCAGCAGCACGGGCACCTTGATGTCGGCCACATGGAGCCGCGGCGAGTCCTGCTTCAGCTTCGCGCGATCGGTGCCGAGCTGACGCTTCGCGATCTTGTCGTACAAGTAGCGTCGATCCATATCGTCCTCCAGCATGGCCAGGTCGCTCAAGCCGGCGATGCTGGCCGCGCAGCGGAACAGGTCCGGATTGCGCTGCGCCCCGACCATCGCGATGTAGCCGCCGAAGCTCCAGCCGACCACGCAGATGCGCTTCGGGTCTGCGACGCCCTTCGCGACGGCCCAGCGGGCACCATCGACGACATCGTCATAGGAGAGCCCACCCCAGTCCTGGTGCGCGGCGAAGAACCAGTCATCGCCGTAGCCGGTGGAGCCGCGGAAGTTCATCTGCAGGACCGCGTAGCCGCGACTCGTCAGGAACTGTCGCAGGAAGAACCACCCCCAGGTGTCCCTGGACATGGGGCCGCCGTGCGGCAGCACGATCAGCGGCAGGTTCGCCTTCTCCCCGCCAGGCGGCAGCGACAGATACCCGGGCACCTCGACGCCATCCCGCGCCGGGTACCAGACGGGCGTCATGCGTGACATCGCGTTCGCAGGCAGGTCCGCCGCGGTCTCGGCGACCTGCGTCAACCTGCCGGTGCCCGCATCGAACACGCTGAACGTGGGCGGCGCGATGTCACTGCGGGAGGAAATCACGAGGACCTTGTTGTCCCGCGACGCGCTGTGTACGGAGTTGAAGGTGCCCGGCATCGCCTTGTCCACGCCGCGCATCACGCTTCGGGTCCAGTCGTCGACGTAGCTGACGTTCGGTCGCTCGGTCTCATAGTGCACGCCGAGCAGGCGACCGTCGCGGGCGAGGACTGGATCCGACACGGACACCACGGGATGGGCGTAGACGAGTTCGGGATCGGCCTTTTCGCTCAGATCCACCAGCCACAGCGCCGTGCGGCCCTCCGCGCTGGAAAGCGCGTACGCCTTGTCTGGATCCCCGGCCGATATGGCGATCGGTTCGAACACCCGTTCACGGCTGAACGCTTCGAACTTCGACAGGCGGCGCAGCTCGGTTTCGCCTGCACGTCGGGCGAAGTACCCCTCGAGCGTCCCGGTGATGCTGTAGCCGATGCGAACGTTCCCGGCCGGGTCCGTGATCCAGCTCCGCACCGGTGGGTGGCTCGGCTGGCGCAGCTTCATCTTGCCCGTGCGAATGTTGAGCTCGAAGACCGCTGGCGTGTTGTACGAGCCGACGCGCCCCAGGCGCAACGCGTTTTCTCCCGAATGCTCGCCGGTGGCGTCCACGCCTTCATCCGCCTCGAGCAGCACCGTATCCCTGATGCCCGGGTCCCAGTTGATGATGCGGTCCTGCCCTTCGCCCTGCGCCGCATCGGAATTCTGGACCAGGACCTTCATCTCGGTCCCGTCCGCGTTGACCGCGACGAGTCGCGTCAGTGGGTACGCGAATTCGTGATAGCGAGCGAACGAGAGGAAGCTGCACAGCATTCGCGTATCGGTGGCGAAGCGGCACCAGCGGAAGCGAAAACCATCCGGCTCGCCCATCACGACCTTGCGCTCCCCCTTCGAAGCCTGCCGGTCGATGACGATCGCCGCGGCACGCGAGCCATCCGTGTGGATGAAGACGAGGTAGCGTCCATCGGGAGAGATCGATGCACCTTCGACCGGCGGGCGCGCCGCGAATGCCTCGATCGAGGGCGGGGTCGCGTGGGCCGCCAATGCAAGCAGCCCTAGCAGCAGCGCCGGAATTCGCGCGCGGAATATCGTTCTCATTTACCCCCCCCACGGCGTCCCTGTCCGTCGGTGAAATCTACCGCGATTCGGGCGGCGGGGCACAGCGGACTCTCATCAGCGGCTACCCGTCCGTGTACCATTCGCGCATCTCCGGCACGGCCGGGAACAGCGCCAGAGGATTCCGACGATGCTCGTGCTCCGCAAGCCCTACCTTCTCTATGTCGGCGATGCCAAGCTGAAGCCGGACTGCAAGACGGCCTTCGGCCTTCGCGACTGGTGCCGCGAGGACGTGCTCGCCGAATGGTCGCATCCGGACGGCACGGTCTCCCTGGACCTCCCGCGCATGTCCCCGGCCGACGCCGCGAAGCGCGGCGCCGGCTCGATCATCATCGGGGTCGCGCCGCTCGGCGGCGCGCTGCCGGCCCACTGGCAGGATGACCTGGAGGCGGCCCTGCTCGCGGGCATGGACGTCGTCAGCGGCCTGCACACCCGGCTCGAGTCGTTCCCGCGCCTGGTCGCGGCAGCAGCCGCGGGCGGCGCGCGCCTCGTCAACGTCCGCCATCCCGGACTCGCGCACGGCTGCGCCACCGGTCGCAAGCGCACCGGCCGACGGGTCCTGACCGTCGGGACGGATTGCGCACTGGGCAAGAAGTACACCGCTCTCGCGATCACCCGCGCGCTCGGCCAGGCGGGCGCCAAGGCGACGTTCCGCGCCACCGGCCAGACCGGCATCATGATCTCGGGCAGCGGCATCCCGATCGACGCGACAATCTCGGACTTCATTGCCGGCGCGGCGGAGGATCTCTCGCCTGACGCGGCGCCGGACCACTGGGACGTCATCGAAGGCCAGGGCTCGCTCTACCACCCGGCCTACGCCGCCGTGACGCTCGGGCTGCTGCATGGCTCGCAGCCGGATGCGATCGTGCTGTGCCATGCCCCCGAACGGCTGACGATCGACGAGTTCCCGGACTACCCAATCCCGCCTCTCGCGGAGGTCATCGACTACTACCTGCGCGCCGGCCGCCTCACCAATCGGGCGATCCACTGCGTCGGCCTCAGCATCAACTCCTCGTCGCTCGACGATGCGGGGTGGGTCGCGTATCGCGCGCGGCTGGAGGCCGAACTCGGCCTCCCGGTGTGCGATCCGATGCGTGGCGGCGTCGCGCCGATCGCGGCGCGGCTGCTCGCGTCATGATCCGCACGTCGGTCGAGATCGAGCGCTGGGAGATGCTCGAGGTGTTCGCGACCTCGCGCGACGCCATCACGCACATCCCCGTGATCCTCGTGACGCTGACCGACAGCGCCGGCCACATCGGCCGCGGCGAGGCGGCCGGCGTCGACTACGACGGCGAGACACCTGAAAGTATGGCGGCGCAGGTGCGCTCGGTCGCGGATCGAATCGACGACCGCATCGACGGCGCGACGCTCATCAAGTTGCTGCCACCGGGCGGCGCCCGCAATGCGCTCGACTGCGCGCTGTGGGACCTGCGAGCCAAGCAGACGGGCAGGCGCGCCTGGCAGGCGGCCGGCCTCGCGGCTCCGGGGCCCGT
Source organism: uncultured Pseudomonadota bacterium (assembly GCA_903884235.1). Classification (GTDB taxonomy): domain Bacteria; phylum Pseudomonadota; class Gammaproteobacteria; order Steroidobacterales; family Steroidobacteraceae; genus CAIKZZ01. The sequence continues at coordinate 21,614 of CAISEB010000023.1, read as the reverse complement.
GACTACCGTGCTGACGATCGGTCTCGGCGACGAGGCCGACACGCGCCGCAAGGCCCGCGAATCGACGGCTTACCCGGTCCTCAAGCTCAAGCTCGATGCGGATCGGCACCTCGACGTCGTGCGGATCGTGCGCGAGGAGCACCCGCGCGCGCGGATCCTCGTCGATGCGAACCAGGCGTGGACTCGCGGGCAGCTCGAGGGCCTGCTGCCCGGGCTCCTGGCCGCAGGCGTCGAGCTCGTCGAGCAGCCGGTCCCGCGTGGCGAGGACGCATCGCTCGACGGTCTTTCCTCTCCGATCCCGCTCGCCGCCGACGAATCCTGCAAGGACCGGACCTCGTTCCCGATGCTTTCGGGCCGATACGCGCACATCAACATCAAGCTCGACAAGTGCGGCGGGCTGACCGAGGCGCTTGCGATGCAGGCGGAAGCGCCGCGCCATGGCTTCGGGCTGATGGTCGGCAACATGTGCGGCACGTCGCTCGCGATGGCGCCGGCCTTCCTAATCGCGCAGGCGTGCAGCTTCATCGACCTGGACGGCCCGCTCCTGCAGAAATTCGATCGCGCGGCCCCGATCCGATTCGATGCCGGCAGGATGAGCGTCCCGGACCCGGCGCTCTGGGGTTAGCAGCGGTAGCGGAAGACCTCCGCGGTCCCCAGGCAGCGATCCGGTCGCGAACGACCGTCGCCTGAGTCCCGCGCCGCCTGCGCCTCAGGCAACCGCGCGAGGGAAGACCGCGCGCGGGCCATCCCTGCTCTCGTCGCGGGTCGGGAAGTCACGTCGGAAGTGCGCACCGCGGCTTTCCTCGCGGTTCACGGCCGCCTGCAGCATCGCAAGCGCGAGTTCATGTCGCTGGCGCAGCACGCGCTGGCCGGCGGGAATGGAGACGAGCGTCGCACGAGTTTCCGCGATGGCGGTGGCAAGCGTCGCGCCGTCGCGCACCGGCCCCATCGCCCTCCAGAGGCGCAGGCGCAGCGCCTGCCAGGCCGGCGCGGCCTCGACGTCGGTACCGCTGTCGATCTCGACTTCGCGCGCGGGGCCGCGCACTAGCGGAGCCCGGCGCAGGATCGCGGCACCCGCGGCACGCCCGCAGACGACCGCCTCGAGCAGCGAGTTGCTCGCGAGTCGATTGGCGCCGTGCAGGCCGGTGTAGGCCACCTCGCCGCAGGCCCAGAGCCCGTCGACTGTCGCATGGCCGGCGTCGTCCACGACGACGCCGCCCATGTGGTAGTGCGCCGCGGCCGTGACCGGCAGCAACTCGTGTACAGGGTCGATGCCGTACGCCTGGGTGAGCGCCAGCGCACCGGGAAACGCGTCGCCGGCGGCCGACGCGAACACGCTGCGGGCGTCGAGCAGCACGTCGGCCCCGGACTGCGCGCAGTCCCACACGGCGCGCGCCACGACGTCGCGTGGCGCGAGGTCACCGAGCGGATGCCCCGCCATCACGAAATCGCCGCGCGCGGTCACGAGCCGAGCCCCGGCGCCGCGCAGCGCCTCGGTGAGCAGCGGCAGCGGATCGGCGTCGACACGCAAGGCGGTGGGATGGAACTGGACGAACTCGAGCGCCGCCGTGCGCGCGCCTGCGGCGAGGGCCATCGCGATGCCATCACCGGCGGCCCACGGGCCGTTCGTCGTGTACCGGAACAGGCGACCTGCGCCGCCGGTGGCGAGCACCGTCTCGGCGGCCCGTACCAGCACGGTGCGGCCACCCGCGTCGAGCGCATGGACGCCGACGACCGCGCCACGCGTGTCCGTCGCGAGCGTGACCGCGCGCCACCCGCAGCGCACCTCCACGTGCGGCGCGACGCGCACCTGTTCCCACAGCGCGGCGACGATTGCCGCACCGCTGCGATCACCGAGCGCGTGCGCGACTCGCGGTCGGCGGTGACCTGCCTCGAGATGCAGGCTCCACGCCGCTCCGTCGCGGTCGAACGGCACGCCGGCCGCGACCAGGAAGTCGATGGCCTCGCTCGCTCCGCCGATCACGCGCTCGGCCGCGATCGGATCGGCCGCATGGCCGGCGACATCCAGCGTGTCACCGACGTGGATGTCGACCGAATCGGTCGGCCCGATCGGTGCCGCGATGCCGCCCTGGGCGAGCCAGCTCGAGGAACTGCGGCCGGGTTCGTCCGGGCACAGCATGGTGACCCGGCGCGGCGCGGCGGCAAGCGCGGCGCACAGCCCCGCGATTCCGGCGCCGACGATCAGCACGCCCTCGTCTCCCGGGATGGGGGTGCCGGCGGGCATGGCTACAGCGCCAGCATCCGGTCTAGCGGCGTGCGCGCGCGCTCAGCCAGGGCGGGATCGATGTGGATCTCGGTGGTGCCGTCGCGCAGCGAATCCCGCACGCGCTCGAGGGTGATGCGTTTCATGTGCGGGCACAGGTTGCACGGCCGTTCGAAGTGGATGCCAGGATGCGCGACGGTGATGTTGTCCGCCATTGAGCACTCGGTGAGGAGGAGCGCGCGCTTGGGGCTGGTGCGGATCAGGTAGTCCGACATCGCCGTGGTGGAGCCGACGAAGCTCGCCGCCTTCTGCACGTCCTCGGGGCACTCGGGATGCGCGAGGACGACGACGTCGCTGTTGATGAACGGCGCGATGTCCGCTGCGGTGAACCGCTCGTGCACCTCGCAGGCGCCCGCCCACGGGATGATTTCGCATGAGACGCGCGTGGCCACGAACGCGGCGAGGAAGCGGTCCGGGAGCATGATGACGCGCGGGGCGGCGAGCGACTCGACCACCTCCACCGCGTTCGCCGACGTGCAGCAGATGTCGACCTCGGCCTTCACCGCCGCGGTCGTGTTGACGTAGGCGACGATCGGTACGCCCGGGTAACGCTCGCGCAGCCCGCGAACGTCGGCGGCGCTGATCGAGTCGGCGAGGGAGCAGCCGGCGTCGACCGCAGGCAGCAGCACCTTGCGCGTCGGACACAGCAGGCGGGTCGTCTCGGCCATGAAGCGCACGCCGCACACGACGATCGTCGAGGCGTCGGTCTTGGCCGCGTAGCGGGCCATCGCCAGCGAGTCGCCCGTGAAGTCGGCGACCCCGGCCGTGATCTGGGGAACCTGGTAATTGTGCGCGACCACGACCGCGCCGGAACGTGCCTTGAGCTCGCGGATCTCCTCGATCAGCGGCAGGTACAGCTCGGCCTCCGGCTCCGGCATCACCCTTGCGAGGCGGGCCGTCAGGTCGGATTTCCAGTCCTCAATCGCCGTGGCCATCGGGCGGCTTTCCCTACTGTGGAGCATGGGCGCGGGATTATCCCGGACCCACGCAAAAATGACAGCTTTCTTGCAGGCTGAATGGGATCGGTTTTCACTCAAACAAGCCCCGGGGCGTATTCGGTAAAGTCCGCACTGGAGGGCCCATGCCATGACTGTCGAAATCCTGTCGTTCGATCTCGTCGTCGTCGGTGCCGGACCCGCGGGCCTCTGTTTTGCGCGTGCCCTGCGCGATTCCGGACTCCGGATCGGGCTGGTCGAACGGCTGGATGCCGCCACCCTCGCCGCCCCCGCCTACGACGGCCGGGAAATCGCCCTGACCCAGCGCTCCGCCCGCACCCTCCGGGACCTGGGGGTCTGGGACCGGCTCCCGGCGGCCGATCTCGCGCCGCTGCGCACCGCCCGCGTCCTGAACGGGCTGTCGCCGGACGGCCTGGACGTGAGCCCGACTGCCCGGGGTGCGATGGAGCTCGGCTACCTCATCGCGAACCACCACATCCGTCGGGCCGCCTTCGAGGAGGTCCGCGACCAGCCCAACGTGACGTTGCTGGCCGGTGCGACTGTCAGTGCGGTCACGACCGACAGCACGCGGGGACGGGTCACGCTCGCCGACGGGCGGGTGCTCGAAGCCCGCCTCGTAGTCGCGGCGGACACGCGTTTTTCGGAGACCCGCCGCGCGATCGGCATCCCGGCCCGCCATCGGGATTTCGGCAAGACAATGCTGGTCTGCAGGATGGCCCTCGAAACGCCGCACGAGAGCATCGCGACGGAATGGTTCGGGCATGACCAGACGCTCGCGGTCCTGCCGCTGAACGAGAATCGCGCCTCGATCGTCGTCACCCTCCGGCACATCGAGATCACCGCGCTCAAGAACCTGCCGGCCGAGGAATTCGAGCGCGAGATGCAGCGTCGATTCCTGTCGCGCCTCGGCAGGATGACGCTCGAGAGCGAGCGCTTCGCATACCCGCTCGTGGGTGTCTATCCGGGCCGGTTCACGGCGACGCGCTACGCCGCGGTCGGCGATGCGGCCGTCGGCATGCACCCGGTCACGGCGCACGGCTTCAATCTCGGGTTGGTGGGGACGGATGCGCTCGCCCGCCTGCTGTGCGCCGCGGCCACCGACGGACGGGACATCGGCGCCGCGACGCTCCTGGATCGCTACGATCGCGAACACCGCAAGGCAACGCTGCCGCTCTACCTTGCGACCAATGCGGTGGTGGGGCTCTACACGACGGACTCCCCACCCGCTCGGTTCCTGCGTGGGGCGCTGCTCGGCATCGCGCGGCGTGCGACGCCGGTGTCGGCCGTGCTGTCCGGCCTGCTGATGCAGGGCTCGCTGCCGGACGGGCTGCCGCGCGCTCCGCTCGCGGGCCTGCTCCCGCGCCGGGCCGCGAGCTAGGCCGCACTCACGCAGGCGACTCCTGCTCGCCCATCAGTTCGGGCTGGCGGAAGGCGTAGTCGAGCAGCTTGCGCTCGATCATCGCCTGGTCCCCCTTCATCGCCTCGACCAGCCTCGCCGTGATGATGGTGACCGCGGCCGCGCGCCGTGATCCTTCGCCCGGGGTGTTCGTCAGGCTGATGCCGGCAACGGCGACCCGGATCGCGATCGCCGCATCCGGGGCCTCGATCGCATCGAGCCCATCGGCAAGCGACATGAGCTCGGCCAGCGGGCTGTCGGACAGCATCCGCTGCAGGCGCTCGTGTTCGATCGCGTCGATGAACTGGCTGACGTGCAGCAGGTGCCATTCGACGGCCGATAGCGAGGCCACGCCTTCACGGGCCAGCTTGTAGCGCAGCGCACCGGAGACCAGTGCCACGACCTGGCTCATCGGCAGCGGTCCTCCCCTGCTCGCCCCTCGAACTCCATTCACCGCGCCCACGGTCGACCAAGGAACGGCCGAGTCGCCATTAATACGCCGAGCCGCTACCCCTTGTCACGCTGCCGGCGAGCGTGCCCGAGCGCGCGTCCGGGTTGCGTCCGTCAGCGGATGAAGGCTCGCATGTGGAATTCAGCCTCCGCAGGGACGTAGCGATATTCGGCCCCGACCGGGCATGCGCGTCGCGCGCGACAGCCGAGTTCGAGGCAATCCCGGCCTGCTTCGGACCGCACGTGGGCTCGACAGGCCACCACATCGTAGCGGCCCGGCGCGACGGCACCCACCGGGCAGGTCGTCAGGCACGGCCTGCCGCTGCAGGCGTCGCACGGGGACGGCGCACCGGGCATGGCCTCGTCGGGCAACGCGTCGGCAAGCGCCAGCGCGCCGCGGTATGCGTGCCACAGTCCCCACGCCGGATGGATCAGGATGCCCAGCGGCGAGGCATGCAGCCCCTCGGCCCGGCGCGCCCACTGCTGGAAGGGCAGCCAGGGGGGGCCATCGTTGGGGTACAGCCCCTTCGCGCCGAAGCGCCCGGCCAGGTCCTCGATGGCGCGCCTGGACCAGCGATCGAGCGGATTCGGCTCGCCGTCCGTGGCTTCGGGCGACGCGGCGAACGCGCTCCAGTGCCCCGCGCCGACGAACCCGAGCAGCACGACGGTCCGCGCCGCGCGCTGGTCCGGGAGGCGGATGTCCGGATCGGTGCGGGCGATCGCAAAGGCCCCCCGCCAGGCCAGGCCCACGGCAGTCGCGGCGCTGCGCAGCTCGGCGAACCTCGTCACACCCACCCCTGGCGCCAGGCGGCAGCATCGCGCAGCTCACGCCAGGCGATGACCCGGACCCGCTTCGAGTGCACCGCCTCGATCTCGACATGGACGAGCGGCGTGCCCGGCGCGTCCGGCGTCACGAGCCGGGTCACGAGAAAGTGCTTCTCGCGGCGGGTTGGCGCGACCGCCGTCCACTTCGTGTGCAGCAGCTTGCGCGAGCTCAGTGGATTGGGTGCGCGCTCGAAGGAGCGTGGCGTAGTCGCGTCCGCGCTCACTCGGCGATGTTCCGCAGGTTGCGCCGGACGACGATGTCGATCGATTCGGACACCGGATCGAACACGATCGCAGCCTCCTTGCGGTCGAGTTGCCTCAGCACGGCGTCCACTTTAGCGTCGAGTTCGACGTCGCGGCTCCCGTACTCGGTACCTTCGCGCAGCACGAATGCCTCGATCACGCCGCGCAGCGCGTCCGCCGACAGCTCGGCGTGGGGCACGACGACCGGCTCCGGCCGCTCGGCTTCCATGTCCGGGTCACTCATATCGTCTCCGCCGACCAGCTGGCATCCGGCCTGAACGGTGCCAGATTGGCGGTCGCCATGCACGCCGAGGTGCACCCCCCGGCAAAGGCCGATGAGCGGAACCGCGGCGTGGCTTAACATTGGCGCCCCGCAGACCCGAGGACCCGCCCGTGGACCCGATCGCCATCTCCGAACTCCGCTTCCTCGCCCCCGCCCGGATCCTCGTCGGCACCGGCTGTCGCCACGAATTGCCGCGCCTGCTCGCCGCTGACGGACGCAGCAACCCGCTGGTGGTCGTCGACCCCCGCATTGGCGAGGCCCCCGCGCTGCGCGACCTGCTTGCGCGCCTCGGCGCCGCGGGCAAGGCGCCCCCCGTGTGCAACGAGGTGCCGGGCGAACCGTATGTCGAGACGGCCGAGGCGATCGCGGCGCTGCTGCGCGCCGGCCAGCACGACGCGGTGATCGCGATCGGCGGCGGCAGCGTGATCGACGCGGCCAAGGGAGCCGCGCTCGGGGCGACGAACCCCGGACGCGTCGTCGACTACGAAGGCTTCGACCGATTCGAGATCCAGCCCCTGCCCGTCTACGCCCTGCCCACGACGGCGGGGACCGGCTCCGAAGTCACGCGCGTCACCGTACTGGGCGCCACCCATCCGATCCGCAAGATCAGCATCAAGGGCGCCCGCCTGGTCCCGACGGCCGCACTCGTGGACCCGGACTTCCTGCGCAGCGTGCCGCCCCGGGTCGCTGCGGCGGCGGCGACCGACGCGCTGACCCATGCACTCGAGGCCTACCTGCGACCGGCTTCGAGCCCGGTGTCGCGCGCGCTCGGACTGCGTGCCGCGGTGCAGATCCTGCGCGTGATGTCATACGGCCCCGCGTTCATGGACGCCGCGCACCTGCCGGACCTCGCGACCGGATCGATGCTCGCGGGGCTCGCCTTCGGCAACTCGGACGTCGGCCCGGTGCACTGCCTCGCCGAGTCGATCGGAGCCGTCCACAAGGCGCCGCACGGCGCCGCGAACGCGGTGTTCCTCGGCCCGGTCCTCAAATACTACGGACGCGGCGTCGACGCGGCCCTCGCCGAGGTCGCGCGCAGTGCATGGCCGTCGCGACTCGGGAACGTCGGGGACGAATCGGCGGCGCAGGCGCTGGTCGGGTCCGTCGCGGAGTTCGTCGCTGGCGCGAACATCGGCACGATGCTCGAGCTGTGCGGTGGCGTGATCGACGTCGAGCTGATCGCGAACCTCGCCGAGACCAACAATTCCAACGCCTCCGGCCCGCTGCCCATGTCCGCCACCGACTACGCCCGGATCATCCGCCTCATGCTCTAGGCCCGCTCCCGGCTTCCGTGGCCGGCCGTCGGCGCGGTCGGCCACCAGAGCGTGACAGTGGTCCCCACGCCAAGCTCGGAGGCTATCTCGACCTGCCCGCCGTGCAGCGCGAGGATCTCCTTGACGATCGCCATGCCGAGGCCGGTGCCGGGCGTCAGGCCGGACGTGTCGGCCCGCCACAGGCGCTCGCCCACCCGCGCGACCTGCTCCGGCGTCATGCCGATGCCGTGGTCGCGAATGACGACCGCAAGGCGCCCCGCGCGCTCGACGATGGTCAATTCGATCGCGCCACCGTCGGGAGAATACTTGCGGGCGTTGCCGAGGACGTTGGTGAGCGCCTGGCGCGATTTCGCCGCGTCGGCGCGGATCCACCGCGGCGTCTCTGGCATATTCGCCACGACCGGCCACGTCTGCGGATCGAGCGCGAGCCCGGCGAGCGTTTCGCGCACCAGCGCGACCGCGTCGATCTCGGCGATCACGAAATCACGACCGCGGCGCTCATCGATCCGCGCGAGGTCGAGGAGCTCGTTGATGATCTGCACGAGCCATGCAGTCTGGCCGTGGATGGTTTCGACAAGCTCACGCCGCGTCGCGGCGTCGAAGTCGCGATGCAGCAGCAGCTCGCTGAACCCGAATATGCTGGTCATCGGCGTACGCAGCTCGTGCGCGGCATGCGACAGGAACTCCGACTTCATCCGGTCGACTTCCGCCTCCCGGGTGATGTCGCGCAGGTAGAGGAGGCGCGGGACGGTCGGTGACTTGCTGCGGATCCCGACGATCTGCAGGATCGCGGCGCTGGGCGACTTCATCGCGAGACGCCGGAACGGTGGAACCTCGTCGCCGTCGCCGAAATAGGCGGCGACGCCCTCGAACACCTCGGGATCCTCGGTGCGTTCGCGCAGCATGGCGTCGAGTTCCGCCTCGCCGCAGCCGATGACGTCGTTCGCCCGCAGTCCCGTCATCGTCAGCAGCGCCGGGTTCGCGAATCGCACGCGTCCTTCGGGATCGAAGGCGACGAAGCCGTCCGGGCACAGCCGGAAGAGCGCGTCGAGCTGGGCGTTGCGGTCCTGCACGGCGGCGTTGGCCGTCTTGAGGTCCGTGACGTCGACTCGGTTGCTGACGACGAACCCGCTCGGCGTTCGCTGCTCGACGACGAGCAGCCAGCGGCCATCGCCCATCTTGATCTCGAACGGCACGCCGTCCGCATGACGATGCCGGTGCAGGCGATGGTTGACCCAGGTCTCGACGTCCATGTCCCCGAGCGGGTGGTTGCCCCGCTCTCCGGACGTCCGGACCAGGTGTTCGAAGCTGACGCCAGGCTGGATCAGCGACTCGAGCTCAGGATGGAACGCGCGGTACGCGTCGTTGCAGATCACCAGCCGGTCGTTCTCGTCGTAGATCGTGAAGCCGAGCGTGATGCTCCGGACCGCCTCCTGCAGCAGGTTGCTCGCGCGCTCGGCGCTGTTTCGCGCCTGATCGAGCTCGACGGTCCGCTGCCCGACGAGCGTCTCGATCCGGGTCGTGCGGCCAGTGAGTATCAGGAGGAATGCGCACAGCAGCAGCGCCGTGCAGAGCGCCGCTCCGTATACGAGCCACAGGTACGACACCCGGTGCGTCTGCAGGTAGTCCGTGGTCGGACCGAAGCTGAGCTGCCAGCGTCGCCCGCCGTACTCGAACACGGTGACCGCTCGCCAGGACCGATCCGGCGTCGGCGTACCGACGAGATGCAGGACGGCGAGGTCCTCGGGTGCGTCCAAGTCCTCGATGCAGTAGGCGATCTGGTCGTGCGGCAGATTCGCGAGTGCGGTGCGGGCAAGCTCGTCGATGCGCAGCACCGTCAGGGTGTAGCCGAGGGGGGCCTCTGGCCCTGCCGCACGGCCACCCGGAAACACGGGCTGGAACGCGAGCACCCCATCCGTATGGCGGGTCCCCTGGATCAGGGCAAGTCGCGGCGACACCGTCATTGCGCGTCGCTGGCGTGCCAATTCCATCGTCTGCCGGCGTGTCGCCTCGGAGCTGACGTCGTAGCCGATGGCAGGCTCGTTGCCCGCCAGCGGGTACGCGTACCGGACGGGAAAGTAATCGTCTCGCGGCTGCGCTGGGACGCGCCGCCCGGCCGCGTCCTTCTCGAACACCCGGTAGTCGGGGAAACCTTCGGCACGCGTCGCCCGCTCGTGGCGATCGAGCTCGGATCGCGCGACCCGCGGGACCCATTCGATGGCCTGGATGCCGCGGTGGCGCGCGTAGAGATCCTGCGAGAAGGCGTCGAACGCAGCGCGATCCGCATCGGGACTCAGGCGCACGAACGAGGCGATCGTGTCCGACGCATCCTGCGCGACTTCAAGTGCCGTGCGCAGCGCGCTCGCGAGCAGCGTCGCCTGCTTCTCGAACTCCAGCCGCGTGCGCTGGTGATCGAGTGATGCCGTCACCGAGTACGCGGCGAACGTCAACGCCATCGCGATCAACAACGGCAATCCGACCGTCGTCAGTCGCGGACGCCACAGCGCCGCGGGTCGCGCGATCGCGGCCAGTACGATCGTCGCGCCCAGTACGCTGCCGACGGTATCACCGGCCCACCACGAGAACCAGTTCTCGAACAGGACGGCCGGCGCGATGCGCCCGAAGGCATACAGCACCGAAAGGGCGCATGAGGAACTGATCAGGCAGGCGAGCGGCCCGCAGAGCAGGACGAACGGCAGCACCGAGTCCGGCGTGTCCAGGAGCAGCTCGGCTTCCACATACCGGCGCGACAGCCAGACCGCGCACACGCCCTGCAGCGATGCGGCGCTGGCGACCAGCGCCCCGGTCGCGAGCGACGACACCAGCGAGTGGGCATCCCCGAGCGGCCCGATCAGCCGGTACGAGGTGATCGCGAATGCGCCGAGCCACACGCCGGGCCAAACGCGCGTGCCGTACAGAAGCATCGTGCCGAGCGCGAGCCCGGCAGGCAGCCAGACGGGGATGCCGTAGATCGACAGGTGCGTGATCGCTTCGGTGACCCAGCCTACCGCCGCATACGCGACGGCGAGGCAGGCAACGACCGCGATGCGGGGGACGCGCGCCGCCTTCACGTTCCGATCCGCTGCTCTAGGGTCTGCAGCAAGGCAAGCGGGCTGTAGGGTTTCACCACGTAATCATCCGCGCCAGCCGCGCGACCGCGTTCGCGGTCGGCAGCCTGCCCGCGGGCGGTCAGGAGCAGGACGTAGGTCCCCTTGATCTCGGTATCGGCGTCGGCACGGATCTTCGCGCACAGGTCGAAGCCGTCCATGCCGCCCGGCATCATCACGTCGAGGATCACGCCACGCGGACGGTGGGCGACCAGCAGGCCCCACGCGGTCGCCGCGTCCTCGGCCTCGACAATGCGGTAACGGTGCCCGAGGGACAGCCTCAGCAGCTTTCGGTTGTCGGCCCGGTCGTCGACGATGAGCAACGTCTGCATCAAGCACTCACTACAGGGGACCGCGGGAGCCTGCGTCGCGCGGTGTCGCGTCGCGCCGGTCCCATGTCGCCGCCCCGGGACGGGACGACCCTGACACTGCCGGGGATTCAGCGCCGAACCTCCGGCGTCGCGGGGCAGCGCCGCCCCGGAGCGGCAGCGGGCGTGCAGGCCGGACGCGCCGGGCGCAGCTCGATCGTCGGGCGCGCATCCTCGAGCGGCAGCGCCACGATGACCTCGTCGCGATGCACGGGCGCCTTCGCCGCCGATTGCTGCTCGCGCGCCGTGAGCAGCAGGACGACCCCGGCGACGATCGTCAGCGGGATCGCGAGCCCCACGCCGGTCCTGTACAGGCGCTCGATCCATCCCGGCGGTGGCGGTGATGGCTTCATCGCGCCCGCGCCGCAGCCGGTTTCGGCCCGGTTCCGAAGGCCTGTGCGATCAGGCGCAAAGCCTCCGGACTGTCCCACTCACGGGCACCGTACACCTTGTTGAGAACGTGGCCGTTGGCATCGACGAACACCGTCAGCGGCAGCCGCGAGGCGCCGAGCATGGTCTCCATCTCAAGATCGGCATCGATGAACTGCGAGATCGTCGCGTTCGAATCGCTGAGCCAGGCGCGCGCCTTGTCGACGTAGTCGTCCGTGGAGACACCGATAATCGCGAAACGGTGCGCGTCGTCACGCCAGGCCAGCCGTTCGAGCGAGGCCATTTCAGAGCGGCACGGGCCGCACCAGCTCGCCCAGACGTTGATGATCAGCGGCTTGCCCCGGAACGACGACAGCGCACGCGCCGGCCCATTGAGGCCATGCAGCTGGGCCTCGCGCAGCGTGCCTCCGACCGGCACCTCCACGCGCGCGCCGGCGCCGGCCGCCGGGGGGATCCACAGCAGCATCAGGCACAGCAGCGACAGGGCACGGTTCGACATCGGGTTCCGGCGTGGCGTGGTTGCGTAGTGTAAGGGCACGGCTGGCCGCGTGCATTTTCTCCGTCCTGCTCCTAGAGTCGGGCAACAAGATCAAAAAGTAAGCACGTCATGAGGCCGGACCTCGACGCGCTCTAGGCACTCGATGCGGTGATCCGCCACGGCGGATTCGCGGCGGCGGCGACCCACCTGCACAAGGTGTAGTCGGCCGTGAACTACCAGGTGCGCAAGCTGGAGCAGCAGCTGGGCATCGCTCTCCTCGACCGGACCGGCTACCGCATCAAGCTGACCCCGACAGGGGAGGCCGTGCTGGCGGAAGGCCCCCAAGTGCTCGCCCACGCCGGTCGCGTCGCGTCGGTGGCGCAGCAGTTCATCGCCGGCTTCGAGCCGCGCCTCACGGTGATCGGCGAGGGGATCCTGCCGCTCGAGCCCACGTTCACCGCGCGGCGCCGGCTCGGCGAGGAGCGGGTTCCGAGGCGCGTCCAGGTGATGGTCGAGTTCCTCGGGGGCGTGCAGTTCCGGTTCGACAAGGATGCCGCCGACCTGATGCCCGTGAAGGACTACCTTGCGCGCCCCGAACTGCACGCGACGGCGCTGGCGGAGCTCGAGTGCGTGCTGTGTGCCGCGCCGGCCCACCCGCTGGCGTCGCAGGGCTCGGTTAGCTTGGCCGCGCTTCATGACCACATCGAGCTTTCTGTGCGAGATTAGTCCGATCAGGGCGATGATCGCCACATGTTCGGCGGAGAACGGGTCTTTTACCTGTCCGGGTTCGAAGCCAGGAACCAGGCGCTGCTCATGGGACTCGGCTTCGGCTGGATGCCGCGACACCTCGCGGGCGCAGAACTTCGTGCCGGATCCCTGCGAGAGCCGCGCCACGTCGGCGGCTCCCGGTACCGGTTTACGCCGATGCTGGTGCATCGGCTGGACCGGCCGCTCGGCCGTACCGCGACCCGCCTGATCGCACTGCTCGGCGGCGCACCGGACGCCTCGGCCCAGCCGGCGACCCCAGCGCCTACCCGTCCGCCTCGCGCGAGGCGCCGGTCGACCTGAGGAATCGGGGGCCCCGTCCCAAGCAGTCCCCCGCGAGGGGTTCGCCTCGGCTAGAATCGCGCCGCCGACCGGGACCTCACAGGGTCACCGCCGGCACCCCCGACGCCCTCGGACTGCGCTCGTGGCCCCGGACGACCGGGAGCCCAGCGGTGCTCATGCCCAGGGAACCGGACCGTCCTGCGGCCGCCCACGGGCCCTCCTGCCTGGATTCCAGACGACAATGCTCTCCACCTCCGGTCTCACGGTGCAGTTCGGCGCCAAGCCGCTGTTCGACAAGGTCACCGTCAAGTTTTCCGACGGCAACCGCTACGGCCTGATCGGCGCGAACGGCGCCGGCAAGTCGACCCTGATGAAGGTTCTCGGCGGGGACCTGGAGGCGACCTCGGGCGACGTGATGCTCCAGAACGGCGCCCGGCTCGGCAAGCTGAACCAGAACCAGTTCGGCTACGAGGACGAGCGCGTCCTCGACGTGGTCATGCAGGGCCACGTCGAGATGTGGAACGCGATGCAGGAACGCGACCGGATCTACGCGAATGCCGACGCGACGGATGCCGACTACATGCGCGCGGCGGAACTCGAGGGCAAGTTCGCGGAGTACGGCGGCTACACCGCGGAAGCCCGCGCCGGCGCCATCCTGATCGACGCCGGCATCGAGGAGGCGCGCCACAACGGGCCCATGCGCGAAGTACCACCCGGGCTCAAGCTGCGCGTGCTGCTCGCGCAGGCGCTGTTCTCGCAGCCGGACGTGCTGCTGCTGGACGAGCCGACCAACAACCTCGACATCCACTCGATCGGCTGGCTCGAGCGGACGCTGAACAACTACGACGCGACGATGGTGATCATCAGCCACGACCGTCACTTCCTGAACCAGGTCTGCACCCACATCGCCGACCTGGACTTCCAGCAGGTGAAGATCTACCCCGGCAACTACGACGACTTCATGCTCGCCTCGGTCCAGGCGCGTGCGCGCGTGGAAGCCGCGAACGCCAAGGCGCGTGACAAGATCTCGGACCTGCAGGAGTTCGTGCGTCGCTTCTCGGCGAACGCGTCGAAGGCCCGCCAGGCGACATCCCGCAAGCGCCAGCTCGAGAAGATCAAGATTGAGGAGATCCGTCCCTCGTCGCGCCAGAACCCGTACATCCGCTTCGACCAGGCGAAGAAGCTGTATCGCACGGCGGTGGCGGTCGAGAACCTGACGTTCCGCTACCCGGGCACCGACAGCGACATCTTCGCGAAGCTCACCTTCACCATCGAGGCGGGCGATCGCGTCGCGATCATCGGGCCAAACGGCATCGGCAAGACGACGCTGGTGCGCTGCCTCGCGGGCGAGCTGCATGCCCAGACCGGCACGATCGGCTGGGTCGAGAACGCGCAGCCTGGCTACATGCCGCAGGATCCGCAGGCCGAGTTCGAAGCGAAGATGGACCTGTTCTCGTGGATGAGCCAGTACACCGGCAAGGCCGACGACGACCAGCTCGTGCGTGGCACGCTCGGTCGGCTGCTGTTCTCGGGTGACGACGTCAAGAAGTCGGTCAAGGTCCTGTCCGGCGGCGAGAAGGGCCGGATGATCTACGGCAAGCTCATCCTGACGAAGCCGAACGTGCTGCTGATGGACGAGCCGACCAACCACATGGACATGGAAACGATCGAGTCGCTGCAGATCGCGCTCGAGAAGTACGTAGGCACGCTGATCTTCGTCTCACACGACCGCGAGTTCGTCGGCACGCTGGCCAATCGCATCATCGAGCTCAAGCCAGATGGCCGCTACACGGACTTCCGCGGGACCTACGACGAATACCTGACCGAACAGGGCCTCGAGGCCTGACGCCAGGGATCAGCCTCCCGGCGGCCGGCGCATGATGCTGGTCGCCATCGCGACCACGGAGCCGATGTCCGACAGGTTCGCGGGCAGCACGAGCGTGTTCGACTCCTTGGCGAGCTTGCCGAACTGCTTGACGTACTCCTCGCCGATGCGCAGCTGCATCGCCTCGGCGCCACCCTGGCCGGCGATCGCGATGCCGACCTGGCGCAGGCCCTCGGCAGTCGCCTGCGCGACCGAGAGGATCGCCTCCGCCTGGCCCTGGGCCTCGTTGATCTGCTGCTGCTTGAACGCCTCCGAGGCCTTGATCACCCGCTGCTTGTCACCTTCGGCCTGGTTGATCTTGGCGTCCCGCTCGCCCTCCGAGGTCAGCACCACCGCGCGCTTCTCGCGCTCGGCACGCATCTGCTTCTCCATCGCCTGCAGCACGTCCTTCGGGGGCGTGATGTTCTTGATCTCGTAGCGCATGACCTTGACGCCCCACGCCGCGGACGCCTTGTCGAGCTCGCTGACGACGTTCGCGTTGATGGTGCCGCGCGCCTCGAAAGTGCGATCGAGCTCGATCTTGCCGATCTCGCTGCGCAGCGTCGTCTGCGCGAGCTGGGAGATCGCGAAGCCGTAGTTGGTGATCCCGTAGGACGCCAGGTGCGGATCGAGGACCTGCATGTAGAGCACCGCGTCGACGCCGACCTGGACGTTGTCGCGGGTGATGCAGACCTGCTCGGCGACGTCGAGCGCCTGCTCCTTGAGGCTGTGGCGATAGGCCACGCGCTCCATGAACGGCACGAGGATGTGGAAGCCGGCCTGCAGCGTGCGGCTGTACTTGCCGAGCTTTTCGACGACGAAGGCGTTCTGCTGCGGCACCACCTGCAGCGTCTTGGCGATCGCCAGGACGACGAGGAAGACGACTGCACCGATTGCGATCAGGACATCCATTGGATCACCTTCCGTTGATATCAGGCCGGCGCGACGATGAGCGCGAGGCCGTTGATGCGTTCGACGCGCACGCGCGTGCCCGCGCCGAGGGCGTGCGACCCGCCGTTGGTCGCGGTCCAGTGGCTGCCGCGGAACTCCACCTGGCAGCTCGCCCCGGGCGCCAGCGTCTCCGGGAGTTCGAATTCATGGCCGATCGGGCCGGTCTCCCGCGCGACCGTGGGTTCGCCGCGGATCCTCGCATAGATCGTCTTGCGAAAGCCGAGCACGCCGACGACGGACAGCACGCCGAAGGCCAGCCACTGGACCTCGGGTGTCATGCCGACGACGAGGCGATCCGCGAAGCCGACGATCACCGCCGCCGCGCCGACGAACACGAGGTAGAACTGCGCGTCGATCAGCGTCAGCTCGAGCGCCAGCAGGATCGCGCCGAAGAGGACCCAGCCCCACCACATCATGTTCGCGTGCTCCATTGAATCCAGTTCGCCGGGTGCCGGATTATGCGACTGGCGAGGGGACAGCCGCCACCGCCAAGGTGCCGGGATTGGCAGCCGGGCGGCCGTGATGGATAGTACGCCCGCGGCCCGGCGGTCGCGGAGGAAATCGTGACGGACGACGTGGTACGCAACCTGAAGGCCGCGCAGGACACGGCGGCGGACCTGTTCGCCGAGGTGGCGTCCGCGGGGCTCATCCGGCCGGGCGTCCTCGAGAGCGAAATCAGCCGCGAGATCGACGCCCTTGCGCGCGAACGACACGGCCTGCGCCGCCACTGGCACCGCCGCATCGTGCGTTGCGGCCGCAACACGCTGCTGAGCTACTATGACGACGCCGAGGACCTGCGCGTCGCGGAGGACGACCTCGTCGTCGTCGACCTGGGTCCGGTCTTCGGCGAGTGGGAGGCCGACTTCGGTCGCACCTACGTCCTCGGCTCCGACCCACGCAAGCGCCAGATCGTCACCGACATCGGCGCGGCCTTCACGCTCGGCCGCGAACTCTACGAGGCCATGCCCAACCTGACGGCAGGTGCCCTCTATGACTACGTGCACGCCCTCGCCTTGGACTTCGGCTGGGAATTCGGCGCGAAGACCGCCGGGCACCTCGTCGGGCACTTCCCGCACGAGCAACCGCGCGACGGTTCGCGCCGCTTCTCGATCCGCACCGGCAATGAGACGCTGCTGCGCGAACCGGATGGCGAGGGTCGCCCCCGCCACTGGATCCTCGAAATCCATTTCGTGGACCGTGAGCGTGGTTTCGGGGCATTCTGCGAGGAACTGCTGACGATCTAGCTGCGTCGGACCGCGGCGCGAGACTTGAGGAGAGCATCCGTGGGGACTTCGAACTGGAAGGCGGCGCTGACCGCCGTGGTGGCGAGCGGGCTGCTGGTCGCGCAGGGCATTTCGGCGGGTCCGGCACCGAAGGCCGGTGCCCTCGACCTCGCGCGACTGCGCGCCGCATCGGGCGAACCCGGCAATTGGTACACCGGAGGCCGCGACAAGGACGGCACGTACTTCTCGCCGCTCAAGACGATCAACGCGGGCAACATCGGCCGGCTCGGCTTCGCGTGGCAGTACGACCTCGGCGCGCCGCGTCGTGGCCAGGAAGCGACGCCGATCGTGATCGACGGCGTGATGTACACCTCCGGCACCTGGGGCTACGTCTACGCCCTCGACGCGAAGTCCGGTCGCGAACTGTGGCGCTACGACCCGAAGGCGGCATACCAGGCGGCCCGCAACCCCTGCTGCGACCTCGTCAACCGTGGCGTCGCGGTCTGGAAGGGCCGTGTCTACGTCGCCTCGGTCGATGGTCGGCTCCACGCGCTCGACGCCGCCACCGGCCGTGTGGCGTGGATCAAGGACACCATCGTCGACCACAAGGAGCCGTACTCCAGCACGGGCGCGCCGATCATCGCCGGCCGCCTCGTCGTGATCGGCAACAGTGGCTCCGACATGGGCAAGAACGGCGTGCGCGGCTACGTCTCGGCGTATGACGCGGAAACCGGCGCATTCCGCTGGCGCTTCTATACCGTGCCGCCAGCGCCCGGCAAGCGCTTCGAGAACCCGGAACTGAAGCTCGCCGACAACACCTGGGACGCGGGCCGCGGGCCGGACATCCGCGGTGGTGGTACCGCATGGGATGGTTTCGCCTACGACCCGGACCTCGACCTCGTCTACTTCGGCACGGCGAATGCCGCCCCCTACGACCTTCGCGAGGTCGGCCCGTCGCGCTTCGATGCGCTGTTCACCGCCAGCATCGTCGCGCTCCACGCAGGAACCGGCCGGCTCGCCTGGCACTACCAGACGACGCCACACGACCAGTGGGACTTCGATGCGGTGCAGAAGATGGTGCTCGCCGACGTGCCCGTCGGAGGCCGCTCGCGCCACGTGCTGATGCAGGCCTCGAAGAACGGCTACTACTACCTGCTGGACCGGGCGAGCGGCGAGCTGCTGTCGGCCGCCAACTACACCTACGTGAACTGGGCGAGCGGCATCGACATGAAGACCGGGCGGCCGATCCGGACGCTGCAGGGGGACTGGTCGGTGACCCCGAAGAACGTATATCCGTCGTGGGCCGGTGGCCACACGTGGATGCCGATGTCGTACAGCCCGGACACGCGCCTCACCTACATCCCGGTCATCGACGTGCCGAACGTGTGGGTCGACATGGCCCACAACGGCGGCACCGTGAAGTACCTCGACGGATTCTTCACCCTGAACGGCATCATGCCGGACGAGACCTACGTCGCGGCCGACCTCAAAGAGCTCTACGGGCCGTTGCCTGAGCTGTCGACCCTGCAGGCGGAGCGCAAGGAGAAGCTGGTACGCGAGCTGATCCGCGCCTGGGACCCGGCCGCCCAGAAGGTCGTGTGGGAACACGAGACGTCGTCCGGGATGCGAGGCTATGACGGCGGCATCCTGAGCACGGCCGGAAACCTGGTCTTCCAGGGTCGCGGCAGCGGGGAACTGTGGGTCTACGCGGCCGACACGGGCGCCGTGCTGAAGGTCATTCCGACGGGCACCCACATCATGGCCGCGCCGATGACCTACACGGTGGACGGCGAACAGTACGTCGCCGTGCAGGCCGGCTACGGCGGCGCCGCGATCACGGTCGGACCCGCGCCGGAGAGCAGCGCCGCGTCCCGGTACGAGAACGTCAACCGCATCATCGTCTTCAAGCTCGACGGGGGCCTCGTCCCGGCGCCACCGGCGCTCGTCGTGCCGGCGTTCGAGAAGCCGCCGGTGCAGACCGCGAGCGAAGCCCACATCCGCGCCGGCGAGATCAAGTGGATCCAGGAGTGCGTGCGCTGCCATACGTTCGGGACCAGCGTGACGCCGGACCTGCGCAAGCTGAACCCGGGGCTGCAGGCGATGTTCAAGGACATCGTCCTGCACGGTGCCGTCGCGCCGACCGGGATGGAGCGCTTCGATGACATCCTCTCGGAGCAGGACGTCGACGATATCCATGCCTACCTCATCGACGAGGCGTGGAAGGGCTGGCGGGAACAGGAAGCGGCGGCCGCGCGCAAGTAGGCCATCGCCCGACGCATCACCATCGGGAGGCAAGGTGCGACCAGGCTTCCGCACGGCGGCACTCCTGATGCTGGTGGCCAGCCTCGCGGTTTCCGGCACCGCAGCCACGGCCGGTGCCGCGAAGCCTCCTGCGGTCGGCGAACCGGCACCGGACTACGTCGGGCGGGGACGGGACCGCAAGCCCGTCAACCTCGCCGCCCACGCGGGCAAGGTCGTGGTGGTCTCGTTCTGGGCGTCCTGGTGCGCCCCGTGCCGCAAGGAGCTGCCAGTGCTCGAGGGCCTGCAGCGGGCGGGCAAGGGTCACATCCAGGTCATCGCCGTGAACTGCGAGGACCGCGATCAGTTCGTCGCGAGCGTCGCGGTACTGAAGACGTTCACGGTGCTGTTCTCGAACGACGAGGACCGGCGCGCACAGAAGGCGTACGGCGTCGACGGGTACCCGCACATGGTGATCGTCGGCCGCGACGGCCACGTCATCAGCATCCACAGCGGCTACGGTGACGGCGTGATCGACGAGATCGTCGAGGAGGTCAATGGCGCGCTGCTGCGTGCGCCCGAACCCCCTGCCGAGACACACGTGGCCCCAGGCGCGAAGGCGGTCGCGCCCTGAGCCTGCGGTCGGCTCAGGCAAGCGGCTCGAATCGCGCCTGGAAGAACCTCAGGTAGCGGGGTTCGTAGATGAGCCGGAGCCCGCGCGTGTCCGCGCGCTGCTCGTGGACCGCGATCACTGAATCCGCCGTCAGGTCCATGTGTGCCTGCGTGTAGACGCGCCGCGGGATCGTCAGCCGCACGAGCTCCAGCGCCGGGTAGTGGTGGCGACCCGTGGCCGCATCGCGCCCTGCCGAGACGATGCCGCGTTCCATCGCGCGAATGCCTGCATCCAGGTACAACTCCGCCGCCAGGCGTTGCGCGGGGAACTCGTCCTGCGGAACCTGCGGATAGAACGCCTTCGCGTCGAGGTAGACCGCATGCCCGCCGATCGGGCGAACCACCGGCACGCCGGCGTCGATCAGCTTCTGGCCAAGGTACTCGACCTGCCCGATCCGCGCACGGATGTGGTCGTCCTGCACGGACTCGACGATGCCGCGCGCCATCGCCTCCATGTCGCGTCCGGACATGCCGCCGTACGTGTGCAGCCCCTCGTACACGACCACGAGGTTGCTCGCCTCCTCGTAGAGCACGTCGTCGTTCAGGGCAAGCCAGCCGCCGATATTGACCAGCGAGTCCTTCTTGCCGCTCATCGTGCAGCCATCGGTGTAGGAGCAGAACTCGCGCAGGATCGCCGCCACGCTGGTCCCGGAATAGCCGGCCTCGCGCTGCTGGATGAAGTAGGCGTTCTCGACCGCCCGCGTCGCATCGAGCATCACGCGGATGCCATGGCGGTTCGTCAGCTCGCGCAGGCCGCGCATGTTGGCCATCGACACGGGCTGGCCGCCCGCCATGTTCACGGTGCCGGCGACGCAGACATACGGGATCGCCGCGGCACCGACCGATGCGACCAGCGCCTCCAGCGCGACGAGGTCGACGTTGCCCTTGAACGGTCCCTGGTCGGCCGGATCATGCGCGGCCCGCTCGATGACATCGGCGAAGCGACCACCCGCCAGCTCCTGGTGCAGCCGCGTGGTCGTGAAGTACATGTTGCCCGGCACGACATGGCCTGGCTTGATCAGCATGCGCGAGAGCAGGTTCTCCGCACCACGCCCCTGGTGGGTCGGCACGACATGCTTGTAGCCGTAGTGCTCCCGGATCGCGGCCTCCAGGTTGTAGAAATTGCGGCTGCCGGCGTAGGCCTCGTCACCCATCATCATGCCCGCCCACTGCCAGTCGCTCATCGCGCTCGTGCCGCTGTCGGTGAGCAGGTCGATGTACACGTCCTCGGAGCGCAGCAGGAACGTGTTGTAGCCGGCCGCGGCAAGCGCCCGCTCGCGCGCGGCACGATCCATCATCCGGATCGGCTCGACGACCTTGACCTTCCAGGGCTCCGCCCAGGGACGACGTCGCGACGCCGGGGGCGTGGCAGGTGCGGTGGTCATCGGTCTCTCCGGCTCGCTCCGGCAGGCGCCGGCCGAGTCACTCTAGCCTGCACTATGCATGAAGGACTGGATCTTCATGGTCATGCGTACAAGTTTGGCGATGTCGGGGCGTGATGTCGATGCGCGACGGTGATTTTGCCGGCGGTTTGTGCGTTGGCGATCGATTGTCGAGCGCGGTAT